>NZ_JAFLPK010000001.1:540000-750000 GCF_036851315.1 Bacillus cereus group sp. Sample62 | reverse complement strand
TTCTGGTTAGGTACCGTCAAGGTGCCAGCTTATTCAACTAGCACTTGTTCTTCCCTAACAACAGAGTTTTACGACCCGAAAGCCTTCATCACTCACGCGGCGTTGCTCCGTCAGACTTTCGTCCATTGCGGAAGATTCCCTACTGCTGCCTCCCGTAGGAGTCTGGGCCGTGTCTCAGTCCCAGTGTGGCCGATCACCCTCTCAGGTCGGCTACGCATCGTTGCCTTGGTGAGCCGTTACCTCACCAACTAGCTAATGCGACGCGGGTCCATCCATAAGTGACAGCCGAAGCCGCCTTTCAATTTCGAACCATGCAGTTCAAAATATTATCCGGTATTAGCCCCGGTTTCCCGGAGTTATCCCAGTCTTATGGGCAGGTTACCCACGTGTTACTCACCCGTCCGCCGCTAACTTCTTGAGAGCAAGCTCTCAATCCATTCGCTCGACTTGCATGTATTAGGCACGCCGCCAGCGTTCATCCTGAGCCAGGATCAAACTCTCCAATAAAGTTAGTTTGTCTAGCATCTAAAAATAAAAATTGACGTTTCACGTTGTTTGTTTCGTTCAGTTTTCAAAGAACTTGTCTGCCACTTCAGAAGCGACTTCATCATATTAACATCTTCATTTTTTGATGTCAACTAAGTTTTAAAATTTCTTTTTTGTCGTTTTCTGCGTTTCCGCATCAGCGACGTTTATTAATATACCATCATGATTTTTAAATAACAAGTGTTTTTTCAAAAAAAACACAAAAAAATATCCATCCTACTTTCTTCTATATAGAGACGCCTCATCCCATCTACGGAAAACAGCTATTTAAATTGTATACCAATACACTCTAGTTAACCAAACTGTATTTCATAACCCCTTCCTAGATTTTCATTCTCTTCTATATTAACGCCCTGATCATTCACTTCTCTATAGACTAACAATATAAAAAACAAATCAATCCAAACTAAAAAATAGATTCACCACTTCCTACATAAAGCAAACATGCCGATTTTTAGTTTTGTTCCTCCACACAAACTATTAATTGAACGAATCGGTTGTTTACAGACAGCTCGATTAGGTAATAGTCTTATCGCTCGGCGAATAACGGAATAAATAAAGAAATTCCAACAAAAACATTAACTTAAGATTATTGTTAGAATTTTTTTACATTTAATTAATGAAAAATATCCATTTTTTGTTATATAGTAAGAAAGGACGTACTCAACTATAAATAAACCAATGGAGGAATTACTTTATGGATAGGTTAACAAAGTTTTCATTAAAGAACCGCGCCGCTGTTATCATCATGGTTTTTCTCATTTCCGTACTTGGCGTTTATTCCGGATCTAAATTACCTATGGAATTTTTACCAAGCATCGATAATCCTGCAGTCACTGTCACAACCTTATCTCAGGGACTCGACGCTGAAGCGATGACGAAAGAAGTAACTGATCCCCTCGAAAAACAATTTCGCAATTTAGAGCACATCGACAGCATCACCTCTTCTACGCACGAGGGATTATCACGCATCGATATCGCGTATACATCCAAAGCAAACATGAAAGACGCAGCACGCGAAGTCGAAAAGGCCATTAATACAATTAAATTACCTAAAGATACAACTAAACCCATAGTTAGCCAATTAAATACTTCTATGATTCCACTCGCTCAAATTGCTATCCAGAAGCAAAACGGATTTTCAAAAGCAGATGAAAAACAAATCGAAAAAGAAATCGTACCACAACTCGAAAGCATTGATGGTGTTGCCAACGTTATGTTTTTCGGAAAATCAGCCTCTGAATTATCTATCACACTAGACCCAAACCAATTAAAAGATAAAAACGTAGCAACAGAACAAATATTAAAAGTTTTACAAGGAAAAGAAACTTCCACTCCAGCTGGAGCAATTACCGTTAATAAAGAAGAATATAACCTTCGCGTCATTGGGGATATAAAAAATGTAGATGATATTAAAAACATAACCGTTGCACCTCAAGTAAGATTACAAGATGTTGCTCAAATTGAACTTAAACAACACTACGATACAATCTCACATATAAACGGAGAAGAAGGAACCGGATTAATCATCATGAAAGAGCCAAGTAAAAATGCAGTTGCAATCGGAAAGGAAATCGATAAGAAAATCAAAGATATAAGTAAACAATATAAAGATCAGTTTTCTATTAAACTTTTAGCCTCAACTCATGAGCAAGTTGAAAATGCGGTTACTAGTATGGGCAAAGAAGTAATTCTTGGAGCAATTGCTGCAACTCTAATTATCTTAATCTTTTTGCGTAACTTCCGAACGACACTCATCGCTGTTGTCAGTATTCCATTATCTATTTTATTAACACTCTTTTTACTACATCAATCTAACATCACACTTAACACTCTAACTCTTGGTGGTTTAGCGGTTGCAGTTGGACGTCTCGTTGATGATAGTATCGTTGTCATCGAGAACATTTTCCGTCGTTTACAAAAAGAATCTTTCTCTAAAGATATTATTCTCGATGCAACGAAAGAGGTCGCCGTCGCAATTACTTCTTCTACTTTAACAACAGTCGCTGTTTTCTTACCTATCGGCCTCGTATCAGGAGTAATCGGAAAATTGATGTTACCTATGGTATTAGCAGTTGTATATTCTATACTATCATCCTTAATCGTTGCACTAACAGTTGTTCCACTTATGGCTTTTTTACTACTCAAAAAAACAAAGCACAAAAAGCCAAGTTCTTCACCACGATATGTCGCTACATTAAAGTGGGCTCTTTCGCATAAATTCATTATTTTACTTACTGCTTTTTTATTATTCGCAGGATCGATTGCAGCCTATGTATTACTACCGAAAGCGAACATAAAATCTGAAGACGACACAATGTTATCTATTAATATGACTTTCCCAGCTGATTACGCTCCTGAAACACAAAAACAAAAGGCCTTCGATTTCGAAAAGAAATTACTTTCTAATTCGGATGTAACAGATGTTATTTTACGAATGGGATCTAGCGCAGAAGATGCACAATGGGGGCAAACGACAAAAAATAATCTTGCCAGTATATTTGTAGTCTTCAAGAAAGGCTCTGATATTGATCAATATATTAAAGAGTTAAAGAAAGAACATAAAGCTTTTGAGCCTGCTGAACTAGATTATATAAAAACGAGTTATTCAAGCTCTGGTGGTGGCAACAATTTGCAATTTAACGTAACAGCAACTAACGAAACGAATTTAAAAGAGGCTGCTACTATCGTCGAAACAAAACTAAAAGATATGGCTGCTCTCTCTAAAGTAAAAACAAATTTAGAAGACTCTAAGAAAGAATGGCAAATCCATGTTGATCAAACAAAGGCCGAACAACTAGGCTTAACACCAGAATTAGCAGCACAACAAGTAGCATTCCTTATGAAGAAATCACCTATTGGTGAAGTTTCAATCAATAATGAAAAAACAACTATTATAATAGAACACAAAAAAGAAAACATTACTAAACAAGAAGACATTTTAAATACAAACATACTATCACCTATCAATGGACCAATTCCTTTAAAAGACATTGCAACTATTTCAGAAAAGCAACTTCAAACAGAAGTCTTCCATAAAGACGGAAAAGAAACGATTCAAATTACTGCCGAGGCCTCAAATGAAGATTTAAGTAAAGTAAGCGCAGAAGTAAACGAAACGATAGCTAACTTAGACTTACCTAGCGGCGCAAAAGTAACTATTGCAGGTGCAACTGAATCTATGCAAGAGAACTTCACAGATTTATTCAAAATTATGGGGATTGCAATCGGGATTGTATATTTAATTATGGTTATCACCTTCGGACAGGCGCGCGCTCCTTTTGCAATTTTGTTCTCCCTGCCATTAGCTGCTGTTGGCGGTATTTTAGGATTAATTATTTCAGGAACACCCGTTGATGTAAATTCCTTGATCGGCGCATTAATGTTAATTGGTATTGTCGTTACAAACGCTATTGTATTAATAGAAAGAGTGCAACAAAATCGGGAACACGGAATGGAAACAAGAGATGCCTTACTAGAAGCGGGATCCACTAGATTACGTCCAATTATTATGACAGCTATAACGACAATCGTCGCTATGCTTCCTCTCCTATTTGGTCAATCGCAAGCAGGAAGCATGGTATCAAAAAGTCTTGCCGTCGTTGTCATCGGTGGTTTAGCAGTCTCAACCGTTCTTACATTAGTAGTCGTTCCAGTTATGTATGAACTATTAGATAAAATCGGGAGAAAAAGACGCTCTCGTAGAAAAATAAACACTTCTACAGAAACACCTGATATTTAAAGAAAAAGGCGTTATCTTCATTCTTGAAGATAACGCCCTTTTCTCTACTTACCGATATAATCCATCATTTTTTGAGCATATCGCTCTAGAGGTTTACCAGAATCTACAATAAGATATTCACTATTTAAAGGTCTTTTACTACCATCTAACCACTTTTTAAAAGCTACTTCCGAATCCACTTTTCCAATCTGACTGACCATACGTTTACGTGTTCGCAGCCTATTGTTAATCTCTTCCATATTATTAAGATAACCTTCGATATATTTATATTTTACACCATGTTTATTAGACAGTTTCATTCCTTTTTCAACCATCCCTTCATATAGACATGGACTATCCAATATAACACTATGCCCTTGTTCTAAATAAGAATCAATCAATGCCCATTCAACATCGTATGATACTCCTCCAACAATCGTCGATTCAATCCCTTTCATTTCTAACGATTGTAACAATGCCGATTTCAAAACATCATGATTTACAATTACAGCACCTGTTAACTTCGCTATATACTTAGAAACTGTCGATTTTCCCGATCCAGGAAAACCTGACATTTGCAGAAAAAACAAATTAACTTCTCCTCTCATCTGAACCTATTCATCTATATAATCAATTACAAATTCAACAATCATTACATCCATTCCTTCTATATTAAAATACAAAAAGAACTCCCTACTTATAAATAGAGAGTTCCTGTTTATAATTTATGCTGCTTTTACTTTCTTCGTCGTTTTACTTTTTCTTTTCGTTCCTGTAAAACGTTTGTGTAATACAGATGCTATCAAGCGTGAAATAACATTGAATAGTAATACCATAATAATTAATACAGCTGCAGATTTTGTCGCAATCAATTTTGCATCCGGAATAACTCCTTCAGAATTTAGCTTCCAAATGTGAACCGCTAATGTTTCAGCTGGTCTAAATGGATTTAAAGGATGCGCAGGACTTGAGAAGTCCGCTGCTGAATTTAAAATCGGGGATGTTAAACCCGCTGTGTAAATCAGTGCAGCCGCTTCCCCGAATATACGACCCGCCGCTAAAATAATACCTGTAATAATTTGCGGTAATGACGACGGAATAATAATACGAGCGATCGTTTGCCACTTCGTTGCACCTAATCCAAGACTTGCCTCTTTTACATTAGGAGGAACTTCTGAAATTGCATTTTCACAAACACGTGTTAAACCTGGTAAGTTTAAAATAGTTAGAGCAAGAGCACCACCCATTACTGTGTATCCCCAGCCCGTCATTGTAACGAACACTAACAAACCGAATAAACCAACAACAATAGAAGGTAAAGACGCCATTGTCTCAATACATAAACGAACAAAATTTAAAAAACGCCCTTGTTTTGCGTACTCTGCTAAATATATTCCAGCACCTAACCCAAGAGGAATAGATATAACAAGCGTTATAACAAGCATGTAGAAAGAATTGAATAACTGTGGACCAATCCCACCACCAGCTCTTGTATTACTTGGTTCTCCAAACAAGAAATTAGGATCCCAAAATCCCCATCCCTTTTGCAAAATCTCAAAGACTAAGAATACTAGCAGAGCTACAACTAAAGCTGCAACTGCATAAAAGATACCTGTCCAAACTTTATTTACCGTTCTTGCATTCATTATTATCGCTCACCTCTTTGCCCAATCGCTCGAATTACTAAAATAAACAGGAATGAAATAACAAGTAAAATCATCGCTAAAGTCCATAGCGCATTATTCCAAGCAGTTCCGTTTAATGTATTTGTCATGTCCATTGTCAAAATACCAGTTAACGTCGCTGTCGGGCTATATATTCCTTCTGGTAATTTAATTGTGTTCCCGATTACCATTTGAACCGCTAATGCTTCACCGAAAGCACGCGCTAAACCTAAAACAACACCTGTTAAAATCCCTTTTTTCGCAGCAGGAACAATCACTCGGCTAACCGCTTGCCATTTCGTTGATCCTAGACCATAAGAAGCTTCTAAATAATCAAATGGAACAGAGCGTATTGCGTCAGAAGCGATACTAGCAATAGTAGGTAAAATCATAATACTTAATACAACAATACCCGCAATTAGACTAAAGCCCACTCCCCCGAACGAATCACGTAATAGTGGCACTAAAATCGTAACCCCTAATAATCCGTATACAACCGAAGGAATACCAACTAATAATTCTAAAACAGGCTTCAATACTTTATTTCCAAACTTCGGCGAAATTAAATTCATGAATATAGCAAGAGCTATAGCAATTGGCGCACTAATAATAACCGCACCTAACGAAACCACTGTTGAACCTACAATAAAAATCAAAGCCCCGAAGGTTCCTTCGTCAGCATTTGGATTCCATTTTGTCGATGTTAACATCTCAGTAAATGAGATACCGCTTTGTGTAAAAGATTGAATACCTTTACCGCAAATAAACGCAATAATAGCTAATGTAATTAAAACAATAAAAATACCACAAAACGTAACAAGCGATCTTCCTATATATTCACTTTTTACGTAATTAATTTGTTTTTTCCCCTTCATCACAGGTCAGACCCCACTTCATAGATTGAAATGAACAGGACTGGCCTTGCAGCCAGCCCCATAAAAATTTATTACTTATTTAATTTAGACATTGGGATGTAACCCATATCTTCTACTTGCTTTTCAAAGTCTTTTCCTTTTACATAATCAATGTAAGCTTTCGTTGCTTCTTTCGCTTCACCTTTTGTTACCATGTACTCGTAAGACCAGAATGGATATTTACCAGACGAAATGTTTTCAACTTTTGGTTCAGAACCATCAATTTTCACTGTTTGTAGCGCACCCTTTTTATCGCCCACCATGTAAGACATCGCTAAATAACTTACTGAACCTGGAGTAGAATTGATTGCTTGCTCTACTGCACCGTTAGAATCTTGTGTTGTACCAGTTCCATCATTAATTTTCGCTTCTTTCATAACTGTCTTTTCAAATGTAGCACGTGTACCAGATGAAGCTGGGCGGTTAATTACGTTGATTTTTTCATCTTTCCCGCCTACCTCTTTCCAGTTTGTTACTTTCCCAGTGAAGATATCTTGTACTTGTTGCACTGTTAAGTTATCAACTTTTACATCTTTATTTACGACAAGTGCGAATGCAATACCCGCAACCTTGTTATCTACTAATTCTTTCGCTTTTTCAGCATCTTTTATTTTATCTCCTGATGGAACATCTGAATTACCAATTTGTACTGCACCCGATGCTACTTGGTTAATCCCAGTTCCACTACCGCCACCTTGCACTTGAATAGAAACTTTTGAATTTTTTTCCATGAATTTCTTTCCAGCTTCCTCCGCAAGAGGTAGAAGAGCTGTAGAACCAGCTGCTGCAATCGTACCTGATAATTCTTGTTTTGTATTATCGCTTCCTTTAGCAGTTTCTTTACTAGCTGTATCATCTGCTTTCCCACATCCAACTAACGCTCCTGCCACCACTAAAGCCGCTAAAGAAAATTTAATACCTTTTTTCATAACCATGTCTTGTACCCCCATTTGGATTATCACTTTTCGAATTCATTTTCTTTCGAACACAAATTCATTGTAGGACAACAATATTATGTGAGTGTTAAGCAATTTTTAATTTTAAGTAAATGACGATAATAACCCTTAAAAGCTAGGAATCCCAACATTTATAGTTAAAGAACCCAACAAAATCCACACGAATTAAGCTGTAATGTAAATTTATTCTTAACAATGTAAATTCAATGTAAATGTTTTTCGCTCTTTTCCCCTTTTAATTAAAAATACATTTACAAATCCATTGTATCTTTTAACTTTTACACTCTTACTTTATTTACATTCAACAGAATTTCAGTAATATTTTTTAGTACAACTAAATAAATTGGAACAATTCTAAAAATAAATGAATATTTTTAAAGTACCAATTGACAGCATCATCCAATGTAGTCTACTATATTATTAACAAAAAGTTTACCTAAGGAAACTTTTTAAACTTAAACAAACAATATAGAGATGAGGTAACTTTTATGGTATCGGCTAATACAAAACCACTTTCCGAATTTAAGACAGGAGAGTTTGTACAAATTGAGAAGATACAATTAGAAGGAACTATGAAACGACGTTTATTAGACTTAGGATTTATCCCTGGGGCAACAATTAAAGTATTACAGCGCAGTCCGCTTGGAGATCCGGTCGCTTATCAAGTAAGCAATACAACTATCGCACTACGTAAGGAAGAAAGTTCCCTTATTTTCGGGGTATTAATAGGAGATGATTTCAGATGAGCAAACATCGTATTGCTTTAGCTGGCAACCCGAACACCGGGAAAAGTACATTATTTAATACTTTAACAGGCTTAAAACAACATACTGGAAACTGGACGGGAAAAACTGTTTTAAAAGCTGAAGGGGAATATGAACATAACGGAAGTAAATATACATTAATAGATTTACCTGGAACTTACTCACTATATTCAAATTCTGCGGATGAAGAAGTAGCAAGAGATTATATTATATTTGAAAAACCAGAAGTAACTGTAGTTGTTATAGATGCAACTGCAATGGAAAGAAATTTAAATTTAGCACTCCAAGTGATGGAAATGACAAGCAATGTAGTCATTTGTATTAATTTAATTGATGAAGCGGAGAAAAAGGGCATCGTTATTGATGAAAAGAAATTAGCAAAATCGCTCGGTGTACCTGTAGTTAAAATTTCTGCTCGTAACCGAGTAGGTATTGGGCATTTGCTAAGTGTTATCGCTAAAGTAGCAAACAAAAAATTAATTCCAACACCAATTAAAATTTCTTACAGTGAAAAAATTGAAAATATGATTCAGGAATTAGAACCACAAATTTATAAAGTGTTCGGTGATACGTATCCAGCACGTTGGATTGCGTTACGTATATTAGATGGAGATAAAAACTTCTTAACTACACTTCAAAAACACCATAAAGAACCACTTGTAAGGGAGGTCGTAATGAATGGAATCTCACTCAGCCAGTAAGGCTCTTCCATTAGACTATATTATTCAACATGCACAAGCACTCTCAAAAGAAGATATACGAGATGATATTGTCGGAGATATTTATCGAACATCTGCAAGCATATGTAAAGAGTCTGTTCAATATACAAATACTGATAAATTGTATCGTTCTGAAAAACTAGATAAAATTTTCACATCTCCAATTTGGGGATTTCCAATTATGCTCGGTATTTTATCTATTATTTTTTATCTTACAATTGCAGGCGCTAACGTACCGTCTGATATGATTGCTGAATTCTTCGGATGGACCGAAGGATATTTAACATCTTGGTTCCAAGCAGCGCATGCACCTGAATGGTTACATGGCATTTTAATACTTGGTTTATTCCGTGGTATCGGTGCTGTTATTAGCGTTATGTTACCACCTATGGCAATCTTCTTCCCTATGTTCGCACTATTAGAAAACTACGGATACTTACCACGTGTTGCATTTAATATGGACCGCTTATTCAAACGCTCCGGCGCACACGGCAAACAATCTTTAACAATGGCAATGGGTTTTGGTTGTAATGCAGCCGCTATTATGTCAACACGTATTATTGAATCACCACGTGAACGTATGCTTGCAATCTTAACAAACAACTTCGTTCCTTGTAACGGTCGTTGGCCTATGTTAATTTTAATGGCTTCATTATTTATGGCTGCTGGTTATACAGGTAGTATGCAAACATTAGTTACTGCCGGCGTTGTAGTTGGGATGGTTGTAATTGGTGTTATTATGACATTAACTGTTTCTTGGGTACTATCAAAAACAGCTTTAAAAGGCGTGCCAACTCACTACACTCTTGAGTTACCACCGTACCGTAAGCCAAAAGTTTGGAATACAATTGTACGTGCAACACTCGATAAATCTATTTATGTTTTAAAACGAGCTGTCGTTGTAGCTGCCCCTGCGGCTGCATTAACTTGGTTACTTGCTAACATTTTTATCGGTGACACAAGCTTACTTATGTATTTTGTAAACTTCCTAGATCCATTTGCTAAAATGTTAGGACTTGACGGTTTTATTCTAGCTGCGTTCATTCTTGGACTACCAGCTAATGAAATTGTTATCCCGATTTTATTAATGTCTTATTTATCAACTGGAGCTTTAACTGAAATAGATGATTTTAATCAAATTAAAAATCTATTCTTAGAAAATGGTTGGACTTGGTTAACAGCGTTAAACACAATGTTGTTCTCACTTCTTCATTTCCCATGCGGAACAACACTGGTTAACATATATAAAGAAACAAAAAGTGCAAAATGGACATTCTTATCGTTTGCAATCCCTACCGTTATCGCAATTGTTGTGACATTCCTCTCTACACAATTGGTACATTGGTTAGGGCTTGTATAAAAGCAAAGCATACATAGAAGGTATCCCCCTTCACATATGCTTTGCGCGAAAGAAACCTGAAATCATTCAGGTTTCTTTTTTTGTGCATCAGTATTCCAAGGCTGTGCTCCATACGTTGTGAGTTTCTTATGAATAAAGTATACGGCTCCCGGAAGAACTGCCATTAATATTGTGCAACTAATCCCTAATCCAGTAAACAACTTACATCACCTTATTTCACTCTTTTCGGTAAGGCGGAACCGGAATGCTCAATTGTCGGGTGAACATGAACAGTAACCTCCGCATTACTAAAGTAATTTTCACCTTGATCCCAATTCTTATCTATCTTCTTCCATTCTTTATAATTATGCCGCTTATATACTTCTCCTAACGCTAATACATCTACCTTATATTTTTTTTGAACAAGCTTAATCGATTTTTGGATACGCTTCTCCATTTCTTCCGCAATGGTTTTCTTTAATCGCTTTTCATTCATAATTTGTTTATGATCACTAAAATGTAACTCTGCTAAAGTCCCTTCCAAAGATAAATGGATATCAAACTTCGGTTTTGTAGCATTTTCCGTAGATACTTTAATCTTTCGGCGCATCTTATGAATTTCGTATGTAACAAGCTGACCTTGTTTACGGATGGTAAAGAACCCTCCAATTTTTTTACCTATTACATAATTCATTCCTAATGTTTCTTCTCCATTCAAACTGCCTACACACTTATTATCTTTTCCACGAAATAACGCCGCCCCGTTCATTTGCACCCCTTGTTTTGTTAGTTCAAGAATAGGTAATACGAAACTTTGGTTAGCAATCATTTTTTGCTGTACCTCACCAATTCTTGCAGCTTCAATCATTTGAGCATTTTTCGGAGGATGCTCAGCTAACATATCAATATACTGCGCCGGTAAGTTCTCAGGCTTGGCACTCTGCTTTAAAATAGCTTCTGCATTTTTCTTAGAAACGAACAAACGAATATTTCTTCTCATCTCATGATCACGAATATATACATCTAACGTATTTTGTAAAACATATGGATTCGCTAGTAAATCTTTAGAAAAAATTATCACTTGTATGTGCGGAAAGAATAGTGAGCGACTAATTTTTTTGGCAATAATTCGTATTTGCTCAAAGACACTATCTGCCTTCGCACTCACATTAATATAATTTTCACTTTCTCCACCACCTTGTCCACCTTGTTGCGACAATTTACTGGGGAGTACCATCTGATACGTCCCTTTCATAATTGGATTTGATTTCTTTTTTTTCACAATATCATAGGCTGCACCTACTACAAATCCTCTTTCTTCTATTTCTTCTAGCTCAGAGCACCCACTAATAGATCCAGCTAAAACCATAACCATTATGATTTTAAGAAGGTGTTTCATTTCCACCATTCCTTTTTTTTATTTTATATACAATAAAAACGAGCAAAGGTGCTAACACAACAAACCCCATATCTATCCAAGCTAAATACGTACCGTAATTTGACAAATCATTTAAACTACTCGGTATCATATTCACCATAAAAATAATAGGGGCACTTACGAAAATAAAAATATGTTTCTTCACTTTCGGAAACATAGCACAAAACAATAAAGATGCGACGTCATAATACATTGCTGTCGTGTTATAAATAGTAATAATCCAAGTAGTAAAAAAAATTGCATCAAACCTTTCTAAAAAACCCCCACCAATTTCAATTTCTTTCCCTAATTCAATTGTTGGATATGTCAATCCACGCGTTGTCATATACGTAAAAACACTAATACAAGTTACATATATTAAAATGTATGACAACACGTTTACTATCACCGCTTTTGCAACTGCCATTGGAGCTTTTTTCGCTGTCTTATCGTTTAACAACACCGCATAAAATAAAGCTACCTCAAATCCAATAAACGTAAAAATAGAATTTTTAACGCCAACTGCATATTGACTGATATTCGTTTGAAAAGCTGGTAGTAAATTATTTATTTCCATTAAATTTATATTCAATAAAGAAAGAAGCACTATCGCAATTAAAACGATAGGCAAGAATAGAACATTTAACCTTAATAAGGCAGCTCTTGATCCTGCTATTCCATAAATAACGACTAATAAGAAGAAGAAAGACAGTAGTTGTATCGGTGTATCACTAAATAAATACGTTTGTGAAATAATTGCAATCATTCGTGACTCATATGCTGTCAAAGCAGCAAACGTTAATACTAAAATGCTACTAATTGTGTATGCAACAGGCTTTGTTAAATGCGCACTCGTATATTGAACAAAGTTTTGTTTCGGGAATAAAATAGCTACCCTCGTTACAAACCAACCTAAAACTGCACATATCAATCCACCCAGAAGCAAAATAATCCAACCGTCTGAAAATAAAGTTTGGTTAGCGATATCTCTTGGCATAGACAATGCTCCTATACCAATAATTGTTGAAGATACCGCAAACCCAATTTCCCGAGATCCAATCTCTTCATCGCCATACTCAAATGGTTTCAATTACTCTCGCTCCTTTGGACGTAATGTAGCATCTTTCGTTTGTAAATATTCCGGTCTCTCTTTCAACATCGATTTTGGCATACGAATAAGTTCTTCTTTCCAATCTTTATAAAATGCAGGAGCAATAGGCGTTGTATACGGCACCCCGACACTCTTCAAATTCGTAATATGAACCGCAAGTGCAATAAGAGCTAAAATAATTCCATATAGCCCAAAAGCAGTCGCCGCTAAAACAAAGACAAAAAGTAAAATCCGAAACGTAATCGTAATACTATATACAGGCAGTGAAAATGTAGCAATTGCAGTAACTGCAATAATAATTACTAAAAATGGATTTACAA
Organism: Bacillus cereus group sp. Sample62; assembly: GCF_036851315.1. Taxonomy (NCBI): domain Bacteria; kingdom Bacillati; phylum Bacillota; class Bacilli; order Caryophanales; family Bacillaceae; genus Bacillus; species Bacillus cereus group sp. Sample62. The sequence continues at coordinate 736,529 of NZ_JAFLPK010000001.1, read as the reverse complement.
TCCCTGCGTTCACCGCAGCTTCTCCAATTACAAGACCACCTACAATCCCAATTGTTTGCCCCATCGGTTTTGGCAACCTAATTCCCGCTTCTCGTATTAATTCCATCGTTAATGCCATCATTAACGTTTCTATATATGCAGGAAACGGAACACCTTCTCTTGCCCCAGCAATTGAATACGCCAATTTAGAAGGAATAAGTCCTTGATGATATGAGACGAGCGCTACATACATCGCCGGCATTAAAACCGCAACTATACCTGAACCCATCCGCAAAATTCTTAATAAAGTCCCTATTACCCAACGCTCATAATGATCTTCCACAGATTGAAAAATATCAACAAATACTAGCGGAGCTATAAGAGCAAACGGTGATCCATCCACTAATATTGCTGCCTTCCCTTTCGCTAATGAGGCCACAATATTATCAGGCCTTTCCGTATTTAAAAACTGCGGAAACGGTGATAAATTATTATCTTGAATTAATTGCTCAATCGTACCCGTCTCAAAAACGACATCTGTCTCTATTGATTGAAGACGCCGATCTAGCTCTTTCACAATATAAGGATTAATAATATCTTCTATATACACTAGGGTTACTTCTTTCTGCGATCGCTTCCCCATAATATAAGATTGAAACCGTAACTTCGGATCACGTAAACCACGGCGGATTAACATTTTATTCACATTAATATCTTCATTTAACCCAACTCTTGGTCCACGGATTAAATCTTCTGTTACCGGTGGTTCTAAACTTCTTTTTTCCCACGCTCTACTATTAATCACGATAGCGGTTGGAATATTATCAATTAATATAACTGTATCTCCCGCTAAAATTGCATTTATAATATCCGGAAACGTTGTCTTCTTGCCAACTTCCGCAATAGAAATAAAACGATCCAATAACGTTTGAACAACAGCTTCTTCTTTTTGTACTTCTTCATATTGAAGTGTACGAACTACATATTTATAAACATTATCCTTATCTGTTAACCCACATAAAAAAACAACAGCACAACGTGTATAACTACCAGCAAGGACAACTTCTCTAATTGTTAAATCATTAGGTGAACCTAACTCGTCCCTAATTTCTTTCATAACTTCAAACAAGTTACCTTTTAACTCTAACAACTTCCCCACCTAACTTCCTTTTCAACAAGTTTTTAATTAGATTCCGCTAATAGAGGGAAATATATACAAAAAAGAGCTATCTCTTTTCAAAGATAGCTCTAGCACACGGATTACTTTTCTACTATTATATTGCCTGTCTTTATAGAAACATTTTTCGTGAACCCGCTAACGATAAACATCACAATCACATTCATTAACAATGCAACTATACCTACATTTAAATCTTTTATATATTGAGGGAAACCTGGAAACATCGTAGCTATAGTTGAATCAGATAAAGTAATATATGCGATCACTAACAACCCAATCCCCATTCCTGCAATTGCCCCTTGCTTCGTAATAACTTGGCGTGGAAACAAACTACATACAAGTGCAGGGAAAAGTTGTGTCACTATACTGTATCCCATTAAAAGAAGAGCTCCTATCGTTTCTCCTCCTTTAAATGTAAACAATACTGCAACAAGTGTTACTACAGGCACAAATAATTTTGCAGCTTTAGCAACTTGTCTATCTGAAGCAGATGGGATCATTGTTCGGTAAATGTTTTTTGCTAACAACGTAGATGCCGCCATAACAAGCATGGAACCTGGAACTAATGCTGTTAATACTCCTGCGCTACCAATAATACCAATAAACCATGGGTCAAAGGTTTGAAGAGCGAGACGGAATAACGAAAGGTCTACATCCCCTCCCTTTAACCCTGGAACTTGCAGTATTGCAGCAAAACCTGCAAAGAATACGAAAAGCAATACTAAAGAATAAAGAGGCATGATTGCCGCGTTTTTCCTAAATACTTTTTCATTTTTTGCAGAGAAAGCAGAAGCAAATGTATGGGGCCACATATAGAAACCGAGAGCTGTTAATACAATAGTAGAAACAAACCAAGAAATACTCATTCCTTCATCAGGTAAAGATAAAAATCCTGGTTTCGCCGCTTCTACCGCTTCGAACATCGGCTGAAATCCTCCGTAATAATGGTACGGTAAATATATACCTAAAAACATAACGATAAACAGGATCATAATATCCTTCAAAGCGGCTGTCCAAGCAGAACCGTGTATGCCTGAAACCATTACATATATCGTTATGACAATCGCACCAATCCACACTGCAATAACTGGTGATACCCTTCCATAAGATGCTTCCGACACGATAATACCTAATCCTTTTAACTGTAAAACAAGGTATGGGATAATCGAAATAACCCCAATGACAGAAACGATAATGCCAAGTGTCTGACTCTTATATTTCTTCACAAAAAAATCTGGCTGCGAAACAAGATTATGCTCTTTCGCATACTTCCAAACTGGCGGCAATAAAAAGTAAGATAAAATATAAGCTAACGCACCATAACCTAAAATATAGAAAGTAGGCGCTCCTTTACTATATGCCCATCCACTTCCGCCTAAAAATGTGAACGTCGTATAAATTTCACCTGCCATAAGAAGAAAAACAAAAATGGTGCCAAAACCTCTTCCTCCAACTGACCATTGCTCTAAACTCATATCTTTTCCATGTTGTGCCCGAATTCCTAAAAATAGTGCAAGAAACAAAAATAATATAATGATAAGTAATGCGATCATTTTACATCCCCCTTATTAGCAGGATCAAATACGTACACAAGCCCCATACAAAGAGACGTAATGAGTACCGATAATAATATCCAAAACAATAAAAACGGCATCCCTAATACGTAAGGAGTAACTGAATTAGCAAATACGGGGCCAACAACTAAACAAAAAACTGGAATAAGCGCTAATACGTGTATTTTTTTCATCTCATTCTCCTTTACTTATAAAATTCATAATGGATGATACGAAGACTTCCACTCCAATCGGTAATGCATCTTCATCAATCGTAAAACGAGGGTGATGGTGAGGATATATAATTCCTTTCTCTTTATTTCCCGCTCCGATAAAAAAGAATGTCCCTGGCACCTTTTGTAAAAACGCTGAAAAATCTTCCCCAGCCATCGTCGGCTGTAAACGAGTAACTTGTTCCCTTCCATAAAGCTGTAATGCTGTTTGCTCAATAACCTCTGTAACTTCATAATCATTTACTACCGGTCGATATCCATATTCATAAGAAAACGTATATTTCGCTCCGTAAGATTCCGTCACATGCTTCACAAATCGTTCAATCCTTTTCTCTGTTTCTTCTCGCAACTCATGCCTTAAACTCCGTACTGTCCCTTCAATTTTCGCTTGTTCTGGAATCACATTATGGGTTGTCCCAGCGTGAAATTGCGTAACAGATACTACAAGGGAATCTAACGGATCTGTGAGGCGAGATACAATTTGCTGAAGTTGCGCAACAACTTGTGTACCGATTGCAATACTATCAACCGTTTCATGAGGGATTCCAGCATGGCCACCTTTTCCTTCAATCGTAATTTTAAAAACATCTGGGGCAGCCATTGCAGGACCATAAATTACACCTATTTTACCAACCTCTAACGATGCCCAAAGATGAGCACCAATAATATAATCCACACCTTCCATTACACCCGCCGCAACCATTTCCTCTGCACCGCCCGGAAAGTTTTCTTCTGCATGTTGGAAGAGAAAACGAATCTCTCCTTTAATCTTCTCTCTTTTTTCTACTAACTTATGTACGACCCCAAGTAATATCGCTATATGTCCATCATGGCCACATGCATGCATCACACCTGGATATGTAGAAATAAAATCAAACTCATTTTCTTCATGAATAGGAAGAGCGTCCATGTCAGCACGAACCGCGATAGTTTTACCAGGTTGTTTACCAATTAACCTTGCCATTACACTATATTTAGTAGGTCTTGACACTTCTAAATATGGGATTTTTTGAAGTATATCGAATACAAACTGTGACGTTTTTTCTTCTTGAAAAGATAACTCTGGATACTTATGAAAATGCCTTCTCCACGCAACTAATTGATTTTTCGATAAAACCAGTTCCTTTGCAACATCCAATTCTCTTCGCCCCTTCTTCACCAAGTTAAATGTTATTATAACGTGAATTGTTAACTTTTAAAAGAATCTTCTGAATTTTCTATCGCTATAACTTAAAAATAAAAAGCCATCAAAAAGATGACTTTTTCATTATTATAAGATAGTGATTGCTTGTTTCCCCATTTGCTCCCAAGCACTTTCAAACTCCGCTCGCGGAACAGCCAAACGCGGATTATTTTTCAGAGGATCATTTACATACACAAAGTTTTGATCATATCCAATTACTACTACACTATGCTCAAAATATGTAATTTTCACTTCGCCAGAGCTTGTATTCCATGTTTCAAAACTACTCTCGGCTAGTGGCTTAAACGTTGTATTAATAATGACCCATACTGGCGAACCGGAACTAACTACTTTATACATATCTTGCACGTCTCTACCTGTTAAATTAACTACTTTTTCAGGAGCATATTTTTCTGCTAAATTAAAAATGGGTTGATTATATACACCATATCCTGGCTCTGTCTTCGTATAAATATTTCCAACGAACCCCTCATAAGGATTTCCACGTAAACCATTTTGTTCAAATGGAACACGATGAATTTCGCTAGCAAGTTGCATCTTATCTACTTGTATACCTTTATATTGTAGCAACATAGCCAAACTTGTAACTTCACATCCACGAGGTAATTCTGGTAACTGCTTTATAAACGGAACATTTTCAATCATAGTCGCTTCTTTCATTTCAGATAGAAACTCTAAACGGAACACTTGCGCCTTTTGTATAATTTTATCTTTCCCTATAAAAAACGCAGCAGCAAATATAATTCCAAAAACAAAAAGATATTTTAACTTTTTCATTTTAAACAAAACTCCATTAATTATTATTTTACAGACATACCTCTTATCATTGTACCTTTCTTCTTACTAGTTTGCTAGAAAGATTCTATGAATTATTGTTCACACTTTCATCGTTATAAAATTCTAATTATTTTTAATAAAAAGAAAAAACAATATACTTTTCTGAATATTTTTGCTAAAATCAAAATAATTAACATAGTGAAGATATCACCTTGTTAATAAAAACATTCTTAGAGTATTTAGTCATAGTTCGCATTTTTACATACTCCATTCATTTCATAATAAATAAGCCGAGTATGTGTCACATCCCCCACTAATGATTAAAAACTCGGAATGAAAATCAATTCATACATACAAGAAAATAACGAGGTGAGGGGCATATGAATCAACAAGTAGAACACACAGATTTAAAACGAACCATGAAAAGTAGACACCTATTTATGATTGCACTTGGTGGTGTTATCGGAACTGGCCTATTTATGGGATCTGGTCAAATCGTCCATAACGCCGGTCCTGGTGGTGCTATTCTTGCATTTTTAGTCGGTGGATTTGTTATGTATTTAACGATGTTATGTCTTGGTGAATTATCAGTTGCTATGCCAGAAGCAGGTTCATTCCAAAGCTATGCAAGCAAATTTATTTCACCTGGTTTTGGATTTGTTGTCGGTTGGATGTATTGGTTAAATTGGGCTGTTACAGTTGGGGTAGAGTTAACAACTGTAAGTATTTTAATGAAACGTTGGTTTCCAGACGTTTCTTCGTGGATTTGGTGTGTTACATTTGCAGCAGCACTCTTTCTTGTAAACGCATTATCAGCAAAGGCATATGCAGAAGCAGAATTTTGGTTCGCAAGTGTAAAAGTCGCAACCATTGTTATTTTCATCGTACTCGGTGGTGCAGTTATGTTCGGTCTACTAGACTTTAATGGAAAACCAGCGCCAATGCTTCACAATTCCACTGAAAATGGCGGATTATTTCCAAACGGTGCATTAGCTGTTCTTCTTACGATGATTACAGTGAATTACTCCTTCCAAGGAACAGAATTAATCGGAATTGCTTCAGGAGAAAGTGAAAACCCTGAAAAAACAATTCCAAAAGCGATTAAAAATACCATTTGGCGAACTCTCTTCTTCTTCGTCCTAGCAATATCAGTTGTTGTAGGTTTACTCCCATGGCAAGAGGCTAATCTAGTCGAAAGTCCATTTGTACTTGTATTTGATGTAGCAGGTGTTCCATATGCAGCTGACATTATGAACTTTGTTATTATTACAGCAGTATTATCCGTAGCCAACTCTGGTCTATACGCAAATTCTCGTATGCTTTGGGCGATGGCAAAACAAGGAATGGCAAGTCCAGCTTTTACGAAGTTAACTAAAAAAGGAGTGCCACTAAATGCATTAATTTTCAGTCTAATTTTTGCAAGTTTGTCTCTATTAACAAGTATATTTGCGGCAGATACTGTCTTTTTAGTTTTAACATCTATTGCAGCTATGGCCGCTGTCGTAGTTTGGATGTCAATCGCAGCTTCACAGTTTTTCTTCCGTAGAAATTTCTTAAAAAACGGCGGGGACATTAATGATTTAAAATATCGCACACCGCTTTATCCAATCGTTCCAATCGTAGCATTCTCACTCAATTTCATTACATTCGTTAGTTTAGCTTTCATTCCAGATCAGAGAATCGCTCTTTATTGTGGTATTCCATTTATGATTTTTTGTTACATTTTATACCAATTAAAATATAAAAAAGTTGTCACATTTGAACAACAAATAAATCTAAAAAAAGAAGTAAACTAAATATACGGAATATTCAGCTATCTTTCTTATCATAAGATAGCTTTTTTCTATTTCTTGGATATCTTGGTATAACTTTATTTATCTTAAAATTTCCACAATCACGTTTTTCACTGGAAAATGGTTTACAATGTTATCAAGCTACAAATGATATTCACCTTAAAAAGTGTGCATTTGTGTCTATTTTTTAACAATATCACAAAAACTATTGCCATCTATAAATTAATAGGTTTATATTGTTTTATTGGCATAGTTTCAATCCAAGGAGAAAGGAGATTTTCAATCGTGCAACTAAAGAAAACGTTTTGGAAGCTGGCTTCGCTTCTTCCGTTATCATTACTTCTGTTCCTCGGCGGCTGTGATAAGAAACTCGCAGTATTAAATCCGCAAGGACCTGTTGCAAAAGCACAGTATGATTTAATTGTTTGGTCATTCTTGCTTATGTCATTAATTATCGCAATTGTATTCATCTTGTTTACAGTCATCTTGATTCGTTATCGTGAAAAACCAGAGAATATGGACTACGAGCCACCTGAACAACACGGTAACACATTATTAGAAATTATTTGGACACTTGTTCCTGTTATTATCGTTATCGCATTATCGATTCCAACAGTAAAAGCAACGTATGCTTCGGAAGAGGTTCCGGAAGAGTCCAAACATATTAAACCAGTTGAGATTTATGTTACATCTGCAAACTGGAAATGGTTATTCAGTTACCCAGAGGAAAAAATTGAAACCGTTAACTATTTAAACATCCCAGCTGGTGTACCAATTCAATTCAAACTGACTTCTGTCGGTCCAATGAATGCTTTCTGGGTACCAGAACTTGGTGGTATGAAGTACACTATGGATGGCATGATTATGGATCTTTATTTACAAGCTGATAAGCCTGGTTCTTACCTAGGCCGTAGTGCGAACTTCTCTGGTGAAGGATTCACACATATGGAGTTCGAAGTTGAAGCAAAAACTAAAGAGAAATATGACAAGTGGGTTAAAGAAGTACAACAAACTGCTCCTAAACTAACAGAAGATAAGTACAACGAAATTGTTAAACCTGGTGTAGTTGGTCGTATGACATTCTCTAGTCACCACTTAAGTTATGTAGATCCAAAATCACTTGAATATTGTGATTACAACTACTACAAAAACAAAAAATAATAGCTATTATTCCAACAGATTGGAGTGAACACAGTGAAGCTTGATGAATTCTTTGTCACAGGTGACCCGATTATTTACGGTGCAGACGCTTCTATCGTTCTTGTGACATTAGCAATCATTTTCGTACTAACAAAGTATAAAAAATGGAAATGGCTTTGGGACGAATGGTTAACAACTGTTGACCATAAAAAGATTGGGGCCATGTATATTATTTCTGCGGTTATCATGTTATTCCGTGGTGGTATGGACGGTTTAATGATCCGTGCACAGTTAACATTCCCAGAAACAACTTATTTAAATGCTGAACATTATAACGGAATCTTCACAACACACGGTACAGTTATGATTCTTTTCATGGCGATGCCATTCGTTATGGGATTAATGAACCTTGTAGTACCATTACAAATTGGTGCTCGTGACGTTGCATATCCGTTCTTAAATGCTTTAAGTTTCTGGTTATTCTTTGTCGGAGCAATGTTATTCAACATCGCTTTCGTAATCGGTGGTTCTCCAGACGCTGGGTGGACTTCTTACTTCCCAATGGCAGGTACAGAGTTTACTTCTGGTGTAGGAAATAACTACTACGCAATTGCATTACAGATTTCAGGTCTCGGTACGCTAATGACCGGTATTAACTTCCTTGTTACTATCTTAAAAATGCGTACACCTGGTATGACTTTAATGAGAATGCCAATGTTTACTTGGTCAATCTTAATTACAACAGTTATCATTATTTTCGCTTTCCCAGTATTAACAGTTGCTCTTGCATTAATGACATTTGACCGTCTATTCGATGCTCACTTCTTTACGATGGCGAGCGGCGGTATGCCAATGTTATGGGCCAACCTATTCTGGGTATGGGGTCACCCTGAAGTATATATCGTTATTTTACCGGCATTCGGTATTTTCTCTGAAATCATTAGTACATTCTCACGTAAACGTCTATTCGGTTACAGTGCGATGGTATACTCAATGGTTGCAATTTCTTTACTAAGTTTCGTCGTATGGCTTCATCACTTCTTCACGATGGGTGCAGGTCCAGCGGTTAACTCATTCTTCTCGATTTCGACAATGGCGATTTCGATTCCAACCGGGGTTAAGATCTTTAACTGGTTGTTTACACTGTATAAAGGACGTATTCGTTTTACAGTTCCAATGCTTTGGTCATTGGCATTTATTCCAAACTTCGTAGTCGGTGGGGTTACAGGGGTTATGCTTGGTATGGCAGCAGCTGATTATCAGTACCATAACAGCTACTTCCTAATTGCTCACTTCCACTACGTATTAATCGCAGGTACAGTATTCGCTATGCTTGCTGGATTCACATTCTGGTATCCAAAAATGACTGGTCATATGTTAAACGAACGCCTAGGTAAATGGACATTCTGGATCTTTATGAGCGGATTCAATATCTGTTTCTTCCCAATGTACTTCTTAGGTTTAGACGGTATGACTCGTCGTATGTACACTTACTCTGAAAGTCTTGGATGGGGATGGCTAAACCAAATCGCATCTGTTGGTGCGGTAATGATGGGTATTGGTTTCCTAATTCTTTGTTACAACGTAATTTGGAGTGCTCGTCACGGTGAACGTGACACAACTGGAGATCCATGGGATGGCCGTACACTTGAATGGGCAACTCAATCTCCTGTACAACATTACAACTTCGCGAAACTTCCTGAAATCAAAGAAGCTGATGCTTTCTGGTACATGAAGAAACGCGGAGAAACAGTTACACCAGCAGCAGAAGATTTAAAACCAATTCACATGCCAAGTAACTCTGGCGTGCCTATTATTGCGTCTTTATTCTTCGGTCTTGCAGGTTTCGCATTAGTATTTAGCTGGTTCTGGCTTGCAGCAATCGGCGGCGTTGGTATTTTAGCTTGCTTAATCTATCGTTCGTTCGATTATGATGATGGCTACTACGTAAGCGTTGATGAAATTAAAGAAACAGAACATATAGCATGAGAGGTGAAATGATATGGCGGCTTTAGATAAAAGCTTACCTTTGGAATATCAATCCGAGCAAAGCAGATTGAATATCCTAGGATTTTGGATTTTTCTTGGGGCTGAAATTATGCTGTTCGCAACACTTTTCGCCTCTTATCTAGTACTTGCTGGCCGTACGGCAGATGGCCCAACTCCAGCGCAACTGTTTGAACTTAAAACGCTTTTAATTCAAACATTACTACTTTTAACAAGTAGTTTCACATGTGGTATCGTAATTCACGAAATGCGTAAGAACAACCAAAAAGCAATGCTTGGATGGTTCATCCTTACATTACTTTTAGGTGCAGGTTTCCTATTCTTTGAAATTGAAGAATTCATTATGTACATTGGTGAAGGCGCAACAATTCAAACAAGTGCTTTCCTATCTGCATTCTTCGTTCTTCTTGGAACACATGGTGCCCACGTAACAGGTGGTATCATTTGGGCAATTTGTGTTATTATCCAAATTTTAAAACGAGGTTTAACACCAGTTACAGCTCGTAAAGTATTTATTATCAGCTTATACTGGCATTTCCTCGATCTTGTTTGGGTCTTTATTTACACACTAGTTTACTTGAACGGGATGGTGGCGTAAATGAGTCAAAATAACAATCAAGCAAATGGGCATGCGCATAGCGGATTCCCATGGTCACACGTTTTCGGATTTATTTTATCGCTTGCACTAACGTTCCTAGCTTTATACGTGGCACTTTATACAAACTTGCCACTTTCAACGATATTAACGTCCATTATCGCAATGGCTGTTGCGCAAGCGTTGTTACAATTAATTATGTTCATGCATTTAAAAGAAGGAGAAGGAAGAGTTCAAATTCTTACTATGATATACAGTTTCTTCGTTGCAACTGCAACAGTTGGTCTAACTGTATGGATCTTCTTCTCAATGTAATGTACATGAAAAAGACTGCTGAGATTCCTCAGCAGTCTTTTTTTATTCCTCATTAACAAGCAGTAAGACCCCCGCTGATTAAAGTTTTACTTTATCCCCTCTCCTATTACATCCACATTACGGAATTAACAACAGAATCATGAAAAATATACTTATTATGACAAATCTTAAGAAAACTCTTTCTTTATGAAATCGAATCCATATGCGTTGCTTTTCTACCTATTATATGGCTAAATAGGTACTATATTTATTTGAAGGGAGAGAACGCAATGGAACATCATACTTCTGTTCTATCACTTATGGTTGTCGTTGCAATCGCGTTTTTAGTTCCCCTTTTGTTACAACGCTTTAAATTGAAAGCACTTCCTGTCGTTGTTGCAGAAATCATTGCAGGAATCTTTGTAGGTAAAAGTGGGTTTAATGTTATTGAGCCAGATATGTGGCTTCAAGTCTTATCGACACTAGGATTTATCTTCTTAATGTTCTTAAGCGGTTTAGAAATTGATTTTTCTATCTTTAAACAAAAAGGGAAAAAGAATACGACAAACGAACCAAACACATTCCAAGCAGCAAGCATTATCTTCTTATTTATTTTTATCTTATCTTATGCCCTATCATTGCTATTCGTATGGCTAGGATTCGTGGATAATGCAATGTTTATGACTTTAATTATTTCAACTATTTCTTTAGGTGTTGTTGTACCAACATTAAAAGAGAATAACTTAGGAAAAACGGCAATCGGACAAATCATTTTATTAGTCGCTGTTATTGCAGATTTAGTTACAATGATTTTACTCGCTGTATTCGTCGGATTAAATTCCGAAAGCGGCCAAAGCATGTGGCTCCTTCTTCTTCTATTCGGCGCTGGTATTGTTATTTACTTCGTTGCAAAACGCTTTAAAAACATTCCATACTTAGATAGCTTAAAAGCTGGTAGTGTACAAATTGATACACGAGCTGTTTTTGCACTCATCTTAATATTAGTTGGGTTATCTGAATCTGTTGGAGCTGAAAATATTTTAGGTGCCTTCTTAGCAGGGGTACTCGTATCGTTATTATCACCAAATGAAGATATGGTTGAAAAACTGGATTCCATCGGCTACGGTTTCTTCATCCCTATTTTCTTCGTAATGGTTGGTGTGAATCTAGAAGTTTGGTCTATTTTTAAAGAACCTTCTAGCATGCTAATGATCCCAATTTTAATTGTGGGACTCTTTATTTCAAAGCTGTTACCATCACTCGTCTTACGAAAATGGTATCCACGTAATATCGTACTAGGAAGTGCCATCTTATTAACATCGACACTCTCTTTAGTTATTGCAGCTGCACAAATTGGTGAAAAACTAGGAATCATCAGTCCAAGTTTATCTGCTTCCCTTATTTTAAGCGCAGTTATTACTTGTATTTTTGCACCTATATTATTTAAAAAAATGTTCCCAAAAGTAGAAACACCAAAACCAAAAGTTTCTATTATTGGCGCAAGCAGAATTACTCTTCCGTTATCACTTGATTTAAAACGTGAAGATTATGACGTAACACTTTATATGATGCGTCAAAATAAAATAAATGATGAAGAAGCGAAATCACATGACTTCCCTATCGTAAAATTAGATGACATCACGATCGCATCATTAACTGAACAAACAGCATTTAACGCAGACCGTGTTGTTGTGGCAACTAGTGATGATGAGCAAAACTTATTATTGGCTGAACACGCGAAAGAACTAGGTGTTGAACATGTTATTGCAAGTGTAGAAGATCCTCTTCTACAAGAAAAAGCAACGCAAGAACATATCGCTGTATTCTCAACAATTAACTCTACACGTATTCTATTACGTGCACTTATTGATAAACCAAGTCTCGTTCGCTTAATTACAACAGCAAATGAAACAGTTCGTGAAGTTGAACTACGCAGCAATACATATAACGGTGTTGCACTACGTCGTCTTCCGTTTTTAGGCGATGTACTCGTCATTCAAATTTACCGCGGTAATAAAGCATTAATCCCGCATGGTGATACGAGACTACAACACGGTGATACATTGCTTGTTACAGGTTCAAAAGAACATATCGATACACTAAAAAGCATATTAGAATAGAAAATGCCCCTCATATAATTGAGGGGCATTTTTTTCCATTACATATGGTAAAATGTTACTATCACATATTATGAGGATGGATCACATTATGTCTATTGTAACTTTAGCTCTTTTATTATTGGCGGAAATACTCGTTGCTATTATTCTCATCGGTGTTAGCATTGAAATTTGTAGTTACGGATGGAAAAAATCGAATGGAATAAAATACTCTTGCCTCTTACTTTCACTCCTTCTCGGAACTGCTAGCATACTCGGACTTTTCGCCGCACCTGCCTATTTCTTTATACAACTAACAGAAAACGCCTTATAAGAAAGGATGTTAATATGATTACCGTGAAAAATATTGAGGGATCTGAAACTTACGTATTACGTCAAAAAATTTTACGCCCGAATCAAACATTAGCAGATTGTAAATACTCTTCCGACTATGAAACAGACACCTTTCACTTAGGCGCATTTATAAACGATGAACTAATTAGTATCGCTTCCTTCTCAAAAGAGATATACCCCGACTTACTAGTAGGTGTTCATTATCGGCTACGAGGAATGGCCACATTACCTGAATTTCGAAACAAACGTGCTGGAAGCTCCTTAATTCAGAAGGCGGAGCAAGTCTTGCAAGAACGCCAAGCAAACATATTATGGTGTAATGGCCGAATTACTGTAGCTGACTACTACAAGCGCTTAGGCTTCCAGGAACATGGTGAAATCTTTGAAATTGAACCGATTGGCCTTCATAAAGTACTGTATAAAAGAATATAAGAAAAGCTTTCCGCAATATGGGAAAGCTTTTCTTATATTTCAATCTTCACTTTTTATTTTTCTCATATATATGTATATAAACAAACTAGGAACTAAAAAACAAGCAAACATAATAAGTCCTGTCATACTAATTTCTTTTATCGAAATATCCGGTGTTACAACGATACAAATAGCTAAAATTCCAATAACAATACCTACCGGAATGAATAATAGCTTCCTAAAATAACTACGAGATACTCCCCCTGTATGCTCATACACTTCCACCGAATTTTTTAAGTTTAAAAAGTTAATAACTATTATCCCGACCATAAATACCATTAATAAATCTGAAACACTTTTATATCCTGCATCTTGCAAAACGTAGCGATAAAAAACAATACCTAGTATGACGATATTTTGTAAGACGAAAACGAGTCTAATATGTTTTAGCCCCTCAATCATTAAACGTTCATCTTTCACAATCCTCACTCCTCTTCCTCCCAAAATAAATCATTCAATGTTTTGTCTACCGCATAACAAATTTTCAAACATAAATCTAAAGACGGGTTGTATTTCCCCTTCTCAATTAAACTAATCGTTTGCCTTGTAACGCCTACTTTTTCTGCTAATTGTTGCTGTGTTAAATCTAACTGAACACGCGCGACTTTTATTTTACTTACAGCCATTCATGTTCCTCCTCTGCCTTCATTGTAACATATATATTCCATTAGGTAATTTATATTTTACTAAAATCGTTTGATTTTTACTTTATTATACACAAAAAAAGAGCCTCCCATAAGAAGCTCCCTCTTCTATATCTATATTATAAGAATAAATGACATCCAAATAAAATTGTAAATAAGTATAGTAACGGATGTACTTCCATCCCTTTCCCTTTCACAATTTTTAAGACTGGATACACTAAAAATCCAATTGCAATTCCATTCGCAATGCTAGACGTTAACGGAATACCAATAAAAATTAAAAATGCTGGTAATGCATCTTCAAATTCATTCCAATTAATATCACGAAGACTTTGCGCCATTAAACTACCTACAATAATTAATGAAGGAGCTGTAATAGCAGCTACACTTGATAAAGAAGCAATCACAGGGCTGAAGAATGCCGTTATAATCGTTAGACCGACAACTACAATACCTGTTAATCCTGTTTTACCACCTGCAGCAATACCAGCTGACGATTCAATCGTCGCTGCTGTTGGACTTGTTCCAAAGATAGAACCTGTAGTCCCACCAATTGCATCTGCAATAAACGCTTTACCAAAACGTTTCTCTGTATTATCTGTAATTAAACCCGCTTGTTTAATTAAACCAAGTAATGCACCTGTTGTATCAAATAACAGTACAAGTAAAAATGAAAATACAACACCATATAATCCGTATTCAATTACATCTGAAAAGGCATTGATTGGGTTTGAAACGATAATACCTTCTGGTAAATGAGGCATCGCAACAATTTTATCCTCAAACTTCAGTTGCCCTGTAAAGAAGGCGATAACTCCTGTCACAATCATACTAATAAATAATGCACCGCTCACACGCAATGCCATTAATACCGCCGCTAATATTAAACCAATTAAAGTTAAAATAACGGCTGGAGAATGAAAATCACCAATCGTAACTAAATTAGATGGATGATCAACGATAATTCCAGAAAGGCGTAATCCAATAAAAGCAATAAATAGTCCAATTCCACCTGCAATTGCATGTTTTAAACTATCAGGAATTGCGACAATTAGCTTTTGCCTAAATGAAGTGAAAGATAATAAAAGAAAAATGATACCTGTTACAAATACTGCTGAAAACGCAATGACATATGTAATCCCCTCTGCCTGTTGAACAACAGAATAAGCAAAATACGCATTCATTCCCATAGCTGGAGCAATAACAATTGGATAGTTAGCTAAAAACGCCATACATAGCGTTCCTACAACCGTCGCAATAATAGTTGCTGTAAAAGCTTGATCAAATGGTACACCTGCATCAGATAATATTTTCGGATTGATGACAAGAATATACGCAAATGTAAAAAAAGTTGTGATGCCAGCTAAAAGCTCTTGCTTCACAGAAGTGTTATATTTTTGTAATTGAAACATGGTTATGTACCCTTCCTACATCTGAATTATTATCACACATTCTTTTCTTACTAGTATGTGAGAAAATATAATACTTAATCTTAACAATCAATAAAAAGAAGAGTCAATATATTCACTAATAGTTCGAATTTTAAGTTTAAGCCTGACAAGTACAGATGTAGTACAGTTAATTATGTTTATTTTTGTAGCATAACAGATAGAAATGTTTTATAATTTGAAATAGTTAAATATTTAGTAAACGCATTCAAATATCGTTCACTCTACAAGGAGGATTCTTCTTATGCAGCACACAAACAAATCTGAAACTTTAAATCGAGGTTTAAAAGAACGACATATTACTTTAATGTCACTCGGTTCAGCTATTGGCGTTGGGCTATTTTTAGGATCTGCTTCTGCTATTAAACTAGCTGGTCCTTCCATCTTACTAGGTTATATGATCGCTGGACTCGTTATTTTTTTCATTATGCGAGCGCTCGGAGAAATGGCAATTGAACAACCGGTTGCCGGTTCTTTTAGTAAATACGCTAATGATTATATCGGCCCACTTGCTGGCTATATTACTGGTTGGAACTACTGGTTCTTATGGGTTGTTACTTGTATGGCTGAAATTACGGCGGCTGGAATTTACATGCAGTACTGGTTCCCAGATATCCCGCGCTGGACTTGGGCACTACTCGCTCTATTATTAATGAGCGCTTTCAACTTCTTATCAGTAAAAGTATTTGGAGAACTTGAGTTTTGGTTTGCTCTCATTAAAATTGTCACAATTATCTGTATGATAGTAGTTGGAGCTGGCATTATTTTATTCGGATTCGGAAATGGTGGTATCGCTACTGGTATTTCAAATCTTTGGTCACATGGTGGCTGGTTCCCAAATGGATTTTCCGGATTACTACTCTCCTTACAAATGGTATTATTCGCTTATTTAGGCGTTGAACTAATTGGTGTTACAGCTGGTGAAGCTCAAAACCCTAAGAAAACACTCGCAAAAGCTATCGATAACGTATTTTGGAGAATCCTAATCTTTTACGTCGGGGCATTATTCGTTATGATGGCAATTTATCCATGGAACGAACTTGGCGAGAAAGGAAGTCCATTCGTATTAACATTCCAACAAATCGGCATTGCAAAAGCAGCAGGTATTATTAACTTTGTCGTATTAACAGCTGCACTTTCTTCTTGTAACGGCGGTTTATTTAGTACAGGGCGTATGCTATTTACATTGGCACAACAAAAGAAAGCTCCTGAAAGATTCGGTCGCTTAAATAAAAACGGTATTCCGAGTCAAGGAATTGTAGCAACAGCTATCGTTTTACTCGTTGGTGTTATATTAAACTATCTTGTGCCTGCAAAGGTGTTTACATGGTTAACTAGTATTTCAACTTTCGGGGCAATTTGGACTTGGGGGATTATATTAGTCGCTCAAATTAAATTCCGTAAAGGATTATCAACTGAGAAAAAAGACAAGCTAACGTATAAAATGCCTTTACATCCATTAAGCTCTTACTTCTCACTTGGCTTCCTTGCACTTGTACTATGTATAATGGCGTATTCAGAAGATACACGAATTGCATTAATCGTTGGCCCAATTTGGCTTATTGGCTTAGCTATCGTGTATTATATGAAAGGATTTCATAAGATTGATGAAGCACCTAATTCAAAGATTAGTTAAACAAGCTATCCCTTCCTTATTAATTGGAAGGGATTTTTTATTGTCTATATAAATATTTCTCAACAAAATTCACGGTATTTTTACAATTTTTTAATATTTTTTACGTTTTCCGTCTTTATTTTTTCAGAAAAATAAATTACATTATTAAAGCACATATATTTATTATTAGGGGGATTCTTCTATGAAGAATAAAAAATGGATTACATTTTCTTTAGCAACAGCAATTACACTTAGTATGGGGAGTTCGTTCATACCGTCTACTTATGCCGAAAGCTCTGTAGACCCAGCTCCTGAAATTGCTGCAAAGGTTGTAAATCAAAACAATGGGAAGAAAGTATTATTTGATAATACGCACGGTCAAACTGCAGGGACAGCTGACTGGGTTATTGATGGCGGCTTTTCTGATTTCGGAAACGGCATTGCCCAAAATGGATATCATGTAAAAGAACTTCGTAAATCAACACCTATTACATACGACGACTTAAAAAATTACAACGTGTTTATCGTTCCAGAGGCAAATATTCCTTACAAAAAATCTGAACAAGATGCAATGTTACAATATGTAAAAAATGGCGGCAGTATCTTCTTCATTGCCGATCATTATAATGCAGATCGTAATAAAAATCGCTGGGACTCTTCTGAAGTATTTAATGGATATAGACGCGGTGCTTGGGAAAATCCCGCAAAAGGAATGTCTAACGAAGAAGCAAACTCACAAGCTATGCAAGGAGTAGAAAGTTCCGATTGGCTATCTAATAATTTTGGTATTCGCTTCCGTTACAATGCACTTGGTGATGTTTCAGCTAAAAACATTGTTTCGCCTGAACAATCATTCGGAATTACAAAAGGTGTTTCATCGGTAGCAATGCATGCTGGTTCTACTCTAGCAATTACAAATCCAAAACTAGCAAAAGGACTTGTTTATCTTCCAGAAAATCCGTCAAAATGGAATAACGCTGTTGATAGTGGTGTTTATAACGGCGGTGGCGTTGCAGAGGGTCCATATGCTGCAATCGCAAAAGTAGGACTTGGAAAAGCTGCCTTTATCGGTGACTCTTCTCCTGTTGAAGATGCTACGCCAAAATACGTTCGTGAAGATTCTGGCCAAACAAAGAAAACTTATGATGGTTATAAAGAAGAAAACGATGCTGTTTTACTAGAAAATATCGTAAATTGGCTATCGAAACAAGAGACATTTACAAGCTTAGATCAAGTAAACGGTTTACAACTTGATTCACCTACTGCTTTACAAACATTTGAACAACCAAGCTTATCAACAGAGCCACAACCAGAACCTTGGAGTGCACCAAACGCGGGTTACCAATGGTTTAATACAAATACATTTAAATCTGGTTCATACGGATATAACGGCGCCGTAACAGCAAATGATTATGTGATTACACGCCCTAGCATTCTACCAAACAATGAAGTGTTCCAAATAAAGATTCAAGTAAACAACTTATTACCTAATACAACTTATAATAACTATTCTTTAGGTATCTTCTCGACTGGTGGAACACAAGTAGCAAAAGTCCAAAATACAAACGGCACTTGGCCATCTACTTTCGGATATAGTAGCGCCTTCTCATTCACAACAAACAGCTTTGGTTCTGCTGAAAAAATTGTGAACGTACAACTTGATTCAAATACAACTGGACAAGCAACACTTCGTCTACGCCAAAATACAACTGCTAAATATAATGAAGCTATAACGATTAATAAAAAGTAAAAGAAAAGGCAATCCACATGCGGATTGCCTTCTTCTCATTTCTCTTCTTTTGAGAAAAACATTCTGGAAATGACGATACCTATACTACCTACGATTAAGAATAACACTGCCCTAATCATCATTGAAACTTCTGGTAAGTCTAGAAGGAATAACTTTCCTATCGTTACTACTAAAACGACTAAGCCCGCATACAATATTTCATTCATATTTTTATTCCGTCCAAGCCAAACTGCAAATAATGCATATACCATCCATAATAACGATACTGATACGCTTATTATACTTCCATCTGTAGAAAGAACTTCACCAACTCTAGTAATTGTAATAAATACAATGACCATGAACCAATAGAGAGCTATAGAATAAACATATTTTCCAAAACTCGTTAATACATCTTTCGCTCGTTTCATGCAGTAATAAAATGTACCTATTAAAATAATATGAGCAACAAACCCAGCTGAAACAAAATGATCGAACGGGCTAAAAATAGTCTGTATCATTCCAATCGCGTAAATCGTCGCACTAACATACAATTTTATTTGTTGTTTTACTTTAATAGCAGTCACCATACCGAGGAAACCTTGTAATAATAATACAATCGCTGCATTCACTAAACTATACTCATATAAAATCGCTAAACTAAATGCACCCATTGCGAAACCAAATAAAAGATTTGTAAATGGAGAATGCCTATTTTTTCTATATTCAAACACGAACATCGTAGCGTGAACGAGTGCACTAATCATTAATCCCCATGTTGTAAATTCAGGTATTTTTGAAATGGCTAATATAAAGAAAACTGCATTCGCACTAAATATCGCCAAGCGTGGCTCTAATATAAAGCTTCTCTCCGTAAACATATGCCAAAATAATAGTAAGTGAATCAAACCATAAACAACTGTTAACTGTACTTGCAAATCCTCTACTAACATTGACATAATAGCAAAGAAAACAAAAAGGACAATAGCAGCAACAGCATAAGAGATCATATATAAATACTGATAACGATTTTTCAACGCATACCATAATAAGCTAAGTGTTAGTATCGTCTCATATCCAAAGAAAATATATGGATTAGGAGTCGTACTATTTAATAAGAATGGCACGAAGAAAGCTCCTACGGCTACGAATATAGTAAGATATTCCGATTGATACCTCTTCGCTACATAAATACCTAAAATGACCCATGCAATATTACATACAAACGCAACACTTGCTGGAATAAATCCATATAAATAATGCGCCGCAAATGTCGTTAAAACTATACCCGTAATACTTCCTCCTGCTAATACTAAACCCAACGCTTGCCGCTCTCGTTTAATTTGAATATCACCTATATAATAAAAACCGATTGATAGGACAATACCAAACACAATTCGTATTGCAGGTGTTAATAATCCAGCATCTACCCCTGCTTTAAATAACCAAATTACTCCAAGTAACATAATGCCAACAAATATGCGTGGTAACCAAGTTTGGCAAAACTTAATAATATTAAATGGTTCTGGTTTAAAAGCAGATATATCCACTTGTTTTACCTCACGTTCTTGCACAGGTTCTTTTATTGTAACTACTTCTTCTTTTTGCTTTTCCTCCATCACCGTTTCGATATATTCTTTCTTTTCCTTACTATCATGTTGCTGAGCATTTTCTACTTCTATTTCTTTTTGTTTTGCTTTCAATTCAAAAAGTGCTTCTTGAATCGTTTCAATTGCCGTTTCGAGCGCTTCTATTTTCTTATTTAAATCTTCCTTCATACACTCCCCCCTCATCACCATTCAAAATCTATATATTACCAATTATCTTTATCATACTCTTAGTCTATTCATTTTCAATACTATTTTTCCAAAAAAAGAAAGGTGTTTTCCGAGATAGGAAAACACCTTTTACTCATTTATTCTTATTTAGAACAACACTAACAATGACACCAATACAAGCACCTACAATAGCTGGAACACTCCACCCAACACCTTCTGTATAAAACGGAATGTATTTCAATATTGGTGCCCACTGATTCATCATTACATTTTTATTGAAAATATCGATTGCACTAAATACCGCTACAATTCCAACTGTTACTGCATATACGTATGCATACTTTCCAATATACTTATGGAATAATCCTAAAATAATAAGCGTTAATGCAACTGGATAAATAAACCCAAGAATCGGTACTGATACTTTTAAAATTTGTGTTAATCCTAAATTAGCTAAAATCATACTAACAAAACTTAATATAAATGCCCAAACTTTATACGCTACTTTCGGAAATGCACTTGCGAAAAATTGACTACAAGATGTAACAAGTCCGATTGAAACACTTAAACACGCGATCGTAAAAATAAGACCTAATAAAACAACTCCGCCTTGTCCAAATAATGTAGTCATCACTTGCGCTAACACGTTCGCCCCATTATCAAATGTACCTAACGAACCGCTAATTGAACCAACATATCCAAGTATGACATAAATAATAGATAATAATAGTCCTGCACCAATTCCAGCAATACTCATATATTTCGCTAAACCTTTATCATCTTCAACACCTTTTGCACGAAGAGCATTTGCAATAACAATACCAAAGATTAAAGCGGCTAGCGCATCCATCGTTAAATATCCATCTAAAAAGCCTTGGAACATAGGAGCTTGTCCATAGTTTCCAGCAGCCTCTTTCACACTACCTACTGATGTAAACATACTCTTTATAAAGATAAGGGCAATCATCCCTAATAATAACGGTGTTAAAACTTTTCCGAACAGCCCCATTAATTTAGATGGTGATAAACTTAACCAGTATACAATACTAAAGAAAATAACCGTGTAACATAATAAAACTATACTTCCTGATTCTGTGAAGAACTGACCTGGCCCCATTTCAAAAGCTAAACTCCCTGCACGTGGTATACCAAGGCCTGGTCCAATAAATAAATACACGATACATGGGAAAATAATGGCGAATGAAGAATGAACCCTACCCGCTAACGTTTGAAAGCTTCCCGCTTTCGCAATAGCAATAACTCCCAATATAGGAAGACCTGTTGCTGATATAATAAATCCTATTAATGAAATCCACACATGTTCTCCTGCTTCATACCCAAGGAAAGGTGGGAATATAAGATTCCCCGCTCCAAAGAACATCGAGAATAACATAAGGCTAATCAGTAAAATTTCTTTTTTCTGTAACAATTTCATTTGTTTCTCCTTCTTTAATTTCATCTTTTATGAAATCAATTTCACATATAAAAAAGTGCAATAATCCGCTTCCTAACAAAGAAAACATAGTCCATAGTCTAACATAAAAGAAACACCCATTCTATAGCTATCCCTCTTTTCCAATTTCTTCTGAAAAATCAACCTTTATTGACTTATAATAGTTAATAAGGTAAAATATTAAATGTACAAAATTATTAACTTTGTTTTTGTTTGTGTCAGGAGGAAAATAACATGGAATCAACGATACAACTAGAAAGAGAACAACAAAGAAAAAAGAAACATCCTCCAGGTTTATACTTACTCTTCTTTACAGAAATGTGGGAAAGATTTAGTTACTATGGATTACGAGGATTATTAACATTATATTTAACGACAGCTTTAGTAAGCGGTGGTCTTGGGTTTAGTCCCGCATGGGCACTCTCTATTTACGGATTTTATACTGGAGCTTGTTATTTCACACCATTGATTGGTGGATACTTAACAGACCGTTTTCTAGGTAGACGAAAAGCCATCACAATTGGTGGTATAACAATGGCACTCGGTAACCTTACACTATTTGCCTTGCAAAACCAATTAGGCCTATACCTCGGATTAGCGCTTATTATTATCGGTAATGGATTCTTTAAACCAAATATCTCTACACTTGTGGGAGAATTATACGAAGAGAATGATCCAAAACGTGATAGTGCATTTACCATTTTCTATATGGGTATTAACGTCGGATCATTTTTAGCTCCACTCGTTTGTGGATTTTTATCAGAAAATTTATTCAAAACAACAGTTGATGGCGTTGTACATTACGGATTCCGTTACGGTTTCTTAGCAGCTTCAATCGGAATGATTATTGGACAAATTTTATTTACAACATTATCAAATCGCTACCTTGGTGATATCGGTAAAAAACCAACTCGCGATTTGCAAACAGCTGATGGACAACCAACAGTTGGAGATACACCGTTAACAAAAAAAGAAAAACAACGTACCGCAGTTATCGTCATTTTAACATGCTTTGTTGTCTTCTTCTGGGCTGGATTTGAACAAGCTGGTAGTTCATTAACATTATATACAAACAAATTTGTAGACCGCTCTGTGTTCGGGTGGGAAGTTCCAACATCTTGGTTCCAATCGGTCAATCCATTATTTATTATTTTACTTGCTCCAGTTATTTCAGCATTATGGGCAAAACTTGCAACTCGCAAGCGCGGGGATTTAAAAATCCCAACAAAAATGGGACTTGGTATGATCTTGCTCGGTATCGGTTATATCATTCTCGTTATCGCTACATTAAAAACAGGTAGTGATGAACATAACATTACAGAAAAAGCAAACTTACTATTTATCGTCTTTACGTATCTTTTCCATACGTTAGGTGAGCTATTCTTATCACCTGTTGGACTATCAATGGTTAGTGCACTTGCCCCAGTAAAACTTGCTTCTTTATTAATGGGAGTATGGTTAGCAAGCTCAGGAATCGCCAACATTTTAGGTGGACAACTGGCAAGCTTCACAACTTCACTTGGGTATGCTGAAGTATTTACAGTAATCGGAGCTGCAGCAATTGTGTTAGGTTTTGTTTTATTATTAATTTCTAAGAGATTAGTAAAATGGATGGAATAAAAAAAGATGAGGGATTCCCCTCATCTTTTTTTATTTCTTCGCCTTCGTTCCTACTAAATCACCAGCAACAACGTAACGCTTAGAATTATCTTTCACAGATACACATGTAATAAGCGTTATTTCATCTTTCCCATGATCCTCGACAACTTCCCACTTATCAGGAGTTACTTCAGATACACCAGTAACCGCATATTCATATTCGTTTTCATTATCATACAAATAAATTTTATCGCCTTTTTTTAGAGACGCTATATCACTAAATAAAACACCTTTTTTAGACATGTTATGTCCTGCTAATGCATAGTTCCCTTTTCCCATTACTTGGTTTTCTTTTACTGTTGCTGCACCTGATAATAGGTTTTTCTCAGTAGAAGACTTTAAAACAGGAAGTTCTAATGAAACACTTGGAATCGAAATACGACCAATTACTTGTTTCTTATCTAAAGATGCTTTCGCAACTTCTGCCAAGTCTGGTTGATTAATTTTCGAAGCATCTACAAATTCCGTCTCATGTTTTTCATAATCCATCTTTTCGACAGCCTGTACATTTTCAGTCTGTTTCTTTTCAGCTTGATATCCATCATAAAATGGCTTGCCGATTAACACACCACCTACAACAAATAGAAGGATCGCTACTATACTATAAATTCTTTGCTTATTCATATACAATTCCTTTCCGTTACAAAATCTTACTCTATATAAAATGATAAGATAATATTGCTATATGTACAAGTGTAAGCTGAAAAGAAACCTTCTTGCTAATGCAAGAAGGTTTCTTTTTAAGCAATTTTATTTCGATATAAGGATGCGTGAAAAATCGTCATCTGAATAAAGAAGATACTAAATGCAATATATATCGGATATGCAGGAACATATAGATTAACAATTGGAGAAAGAGTTAGAAAGCCAACTGCACAAGGCAACACGAACCATAGTGACATAAATGTAGTACGACAAGCCTTTTCTGTAATTGCCTTTTCTCGTTCATCTTCTTGAGGAAATAATAGTGGAAACATCCAATACGAGAGCTCTTTATATTTTTTCTTTTGAATTTTATAAAGAACAGTCGATACAATACCAAATATTAAAAGTAATACTAGCGGCATTAAACTCAATGAAACTTCGAATGGTACTCTCTCCGTTTGAATAAAATTAGCGACTTCAATAGTAAAGTAATACAACTCAATAAATGCCCAGCCTGCTAATACCATTAAAAGTACATTTAACATATAGGAAAATACAAGTCTATTCATCCTCTTCCCCCTCCTTATTTAAAACAAACACATCTTCCATCTTTAACTCGAATACATCACAAATCGTAAGTGCTAATAACAATGAAGGAACATAATCCCCTTTTTCAATTGCAGCGATTGTTTGTCTCGTTACTCCAACCTTTTCTGCTAATACACTTTGGGAAAAATTAAAGCGAGCTCTTAACTCCTTTACTCTATTTAAAATGGTCAATTTTGCCACCTCTCAATTTCATTGTATGCTTCCCTTAACAAAATGTAAACTCAACTTAACATTATTTTTATGAAAAAATCCAACTTTACAATATGTAAAGTTGGATTACGCTTTAGTTTAAGATTGTAACTTTAACTGTTCTTCTACCCCAAGCACTTGATGAACCCTTATCTGGCATTAAAACATCAATTCTGTGACCTTTAATAGCTCCACCAGTATCTCCTGCAATGGCCTCACCATAGCCTTCAACATATACGCGTGATCCCAGTCTAATAACCCTTGGATCTACTGCAATTAATTTCATGCCTGGATTTCCAGTTAAATCATGCCCCATTGCCGATTTAACATGCTCCCCAGCTTTATAACCATTTTCAGCTGGGTCTGCTGTATAAGCTGTAGCTTCTACATAAATTTCTTTTCCGCCAGCAGTTGGCTGAGAAGGTTGTGCAGGTTCTACCTTCGAATTATTATTAGCAACAGGTTCAGCTGGTTTATTAGCTTTTTCTTGCTTTTGTTTTTCAGCAATTTCTGCCTGTGCTTTCACTAAAGCTTCTCGCTCAGCCTTTGCAGCTGCTTCTGCTTTCGCACGCTCTTCTGCTGCAATTCTTGCCGCTTCTTGCTCACGAGCAATTGTTTCTTGAACTGCTTTCATATTTGATTCGATTTTAGCTTTTTCTTCTGCTGCTAAATTAAGTTGGCTTGCAATCGCATTATATTTAGCTTGAACTGTTTGTAAGTTATCTTGACGCTTTTTCAAGTTATCTTGCAACTCAGCTTGTGCTTTTGCTAATTTTTGTTTGTCTACTACTAAAGACGCTTCTTTCTCGTCAATTGTTTTCTTATCTTCTTCAATTTGACGAAGATCTTGTTCTTGTAGACGTAAAATTTCTTTATCTGCTTCTAGAATAGTAGAAACTGCGTTCATACGTTGTAAGAAATCTGCAAAGTTTTTTGACTCTACTACAACTTCTACTACTAAACTTGTATTTGAACTGTTTTGAACAGAAACCATACGTTTTCTCATAATATCCTTACGAGCAAGGACTTTATCCTCTAAAACGACAATTTCATTCTTTTTTTGCTCAATCTGCTTATGTGTTTCATCGATTTTACGTTGAATAGCAGCTTGATCCTCTTTATTTTTTGCAATTGTATTATTTAAATTATGTAGTTCGTTTTCGATACCTTGAATTTCTTTATTAACAGCTTGCTTCTCTTGCTCTTTCTTTTGCATATCTGCATCGTTTTGCTGCAATTGCTGTTGCATGTTGTTAAGTTTCTCGTCGTTTGACTCTGCTTTTACAGCGACTGTACTAGAAAGACCGATAATTCCTGCTAATACTAGACTACTGATTCGCTTAAAATAGTTCATAATCCGACTCCCTTCTTATACAGTTATACATGATTTATTTTACAGTTTGTTTACAATACCATTAAATACAGTTTATTTTTCATGACGAAAAAAAGGGAATTATGCATAAAATGTAATAGATTCTTAAATATTTAACAATTCCTATATTTAAAAATTATAAAAGATGCTAAAATCCAAATATAGAGAAAATATAACTTCTAAAGGCGGTTGAAATAAATATATGTTTACTCAAAAGAAATCACTTCAACATAAAATTGATCAATTAGAAAATCGTATACAGGAATTAGAAGCAGAATTAAAACAAAAAGATATTGAAAAACAAGAAATCATTTCTTCTATTCACGACCGTGTGCAAAGCGTCGTTCAAGAGCATCAACTTGTAAATAATCAACACCATACACTTCAAAATTTAGTTCAACAATTAAACTCATGTTTCGAAAATGTTTCAACGCGTACTACACATTCCAATGAATTGAATAACGAAATGTTACAAAAAGAACAAAGCTTAATTCAATCTATTGAAGAAATTATTGACTGTTCTAATGAAGGAAAAGAATCTGTTCACCGTTTACTTATTGTAATTAACAAATTAGGTGAACAATCGCAGCGTACGTCTAACAGTATGAATCATTTAAGTGAGCGCTCAAAAGAAATCGAGCAAATTGTAGAAGTCATCCAAAACATTGCAGCACAAACAAATTTACTTGCTTTAAATGCGAGTATTGAAGCTGCGCGTGCTGGAGAGCACGGTAAAGGATTCGCTGTCGTTGCCAATGAAGTAAGAAAACTAGCGGAAAGTACAGCCGAAAGTACAAAAAACATCGGAAACTTAACGAAAAAAATTCAAGAAGAAATTGAAAAAGCATATGATAACACAAAAGATAATTTGCATTTAGTTGATGAAGGTGTAGAAATGAGTGCCGATACAAACGCTAGAATTGAAAATATTTTAATTATGATTCAAACGTTACAAAGCGGTGCTACAAATGTTATTAAAGCTATCGAAAACCAAAAATCTTGTAATGATGATATATTACGTGAATTCGCTAATACACAACAAATGTTCCAAAAATTAAATACTACTATTATGAACCATATTCATGATGCCGAAAAAGTCGATGTTCAATTGACTAAAGGTCTTCAAGAAACAGCGGCTTCTCATTAATAATAAAAACCCCTTATAACGCTATAAGGGGTTTTTATTATATTTCGAATTTTTATTTCTTCTCAATATTCATCCGTATCTTTGTTATAATGGAAAAGTTGTTTCTTTCGACTAATAAACAAGGAGGTTATTATGGAACAATTTTACTACATTTTAAAATATTTAATTCTTGGTCTGTTCCAAGGACTAACAGAACCAATTCCGATTTCTTCAAGTGGTCACCTCGTTTTAGCACAACATTTGCTAGGACTAAAAATAGAAGGGTTTAGCTTCGAACTACTTGTTAATTCAGCTTCATTATTAGCTGTATTACTTATTTATAGAAATGATTTAATTCGTCTAACGAAGAATGGTCTATCTTATATATTTACAAGAGCGGAAGGCGCAAAATCAGATTTCTTCTTTATTATTTACCTTGTTATTGCGACCATTCCAGCAGGTGTTATTGGTGTTTTATTTAAAGATTACATCGACCAGTACTTAAAAGGCGTGAAGATGGTTGGGATTTCCCTTCTTATTACTGCTGTCGGCCTTTGGATTATTAGAAACCTACGTGGACGTAAAAATGATGGTGATCTTTCTATGAAAGATGCAATCATCGTCGGATTAGCACAAGCTTGCGCACTAATTCCCGGAATAAGCCGATCAGGTGCAACAATCGTAGCAGCGATGTTACTTGGTATGAAGCAAGAAACAGCTCTTCGTTTCTCATTCTTACTATATATCCCTGTTAGCTTAGGTGGTTTATTATTAAGTATTACAGACATTGCAAAAGATCCAAATCTAGACACATTATTCGTACCATATGTCGTTGCATTTATCGCAACATTTATCATGACGTATATTTCGTTAAAATGGTTTATGAACATTATGGCAAAAGGAAATTTAAAATATTTCTCTTTCTATTGTATTATCGTAGGTGTACTTACTCTTATTTTCTTATAAAGTGAAACTTACAAATCGAAAAGCGAGTCATTCTATTAAACTAGGATGACTCGCTTTTTTATATCTTTATAATGATAAAGCCCCTCTTACTTTTCTGTACAGTAAGAGGGGTCCCTTTTATGCGTATACTTTCTTTTCTTGACAATACAAACGAATAACATGTTTATTTTGTTGAAATACATCATGCGTTAGGCGGATAATAATAAAATTTCGTTTTGTTTGATCATCATGAACAAAAATCTGTTCTCCCTCCTGAAAACGCCATGCACTTTCAAAAGTTGTAATATGATCCCCACTTACAGAAAAAAGCTCATATCGCATATCTTGTACCCTCTCTCAACTTATAATAATCGCAATATCCTCATATTAAATTTAGTATAACTTAATCCCGTTTAAATTTGAAATTTTTTCTATTTCGAAATATTTTAATTTTGTTTTCAGGTTCTTTTAACGTTATAATGATAAACGAATTTTCATTGAAAGGAGCTTCATTTTGACTGCATATTTATTTCCAATAAAAACAGCATTTCTTTTATTTCCTATTTTAGCAATGTTTCTATTAATCCCTTTTTTAATATTTAATTATCGTAAATACGGTTATTTAAATAAATGGCGTTCATTTATTTTATATTCATTATTACTTTACTTATTAAATGCCTATTTTCTTGTGATTTTGCCATTACCACAAACGTATGATACTTGTAGCCTACAACCGGCTAATACGCAACATATGCAACTCTCGCCATTTTATTTCATACAAGAGATTAGTAATCATACCTCGGCGATTTTAACGATGCCAGCTACCTACTTCTATTTATTAAAGGAATCTGCGTTTTTACAAGTTGCTTTTAACGTTCTACTAACCGTTCCGTTCGGTATGTACTTACGTTATTACTTCCGACGTAGCTTCTTACAAACAGTGTGCATTTCTTTTTGCCTTTCACTGTTCTTTGAGTTAACACAAGTAACTGGATTATATGGTATTTATAATTGTGCCTATCGCTTATTTGATATTGACGATTTGTTTTTAAACACGCTAGGCGGCGTAATTGGTTTTATCATTGCACCAATATTTACTTATTTCCTTCCGAAAACAAGCGAATTAGATATTCATATTGATTTAGAAACGAAACCAGTCGGATTTATTCGTCGTCTCATCGCTATGCAAATTGATTGGATTTTCTTATCTATCGTTGTACCGTTTATTAAAAATAAAGGAAATTCACTATTCATTGCTAACATCCAATCTTATACAAATGTATACGAACTCCTTTTCATTACATGTTCAATTTTAATTTACTTTATTATCATTCCATACTTTACGAATGGAAGAACAATAGGAAAAGCGTTGCTTCGGATTTACATTAAAGGACAAGCAGAGCGTATTACAATAAAAGAATTATTCATTCGTTACGGGATATTCTATTTCATTTTAGGCGGAATCAATTATATTCTTTCGAGTAGCTCTATCTTAAATCATACAGAGCCTTTAGTATTACTAGTTATACTATTATTCCAATTTGTAATTAACGGTCTATTTATTATTCATGTTTTATTACATGTATTTAGTCGTGATAAATTACTATTTTACGAGCGTATTAGTCAAACAAGAAATGCGATCATACTAAAAAAAGCTGACAAGTAATACTTTGTCAGCTTTTTTTCATAATCGTAAATAATTTTTCTGTGTAAGGGTTTGAAAACATTTCTGCTTCATCTAGTAACTTCCTCGCCTTTAGAAACGAATGCATTTCTGGATATATATTTTGTAATTTTTCGTACGTTAAAGTATGCATTTTCCCCCAATGCGGGCGCCCTTCATACTTTTGAAAAATTTTCTCCACCTCACCAAAATAAGCCGCATACTTCATACCTTTATACATATGAACGGCAATATACGCTGAATCCCTTCCGTACGCTGGACTGAGCCATATATCATCACTTTTCACATAACGGCATTCAATTGGGAAGTGCACTTTATACTTTTTCTTTTCAATAAGGTTTAAAATTTCTTCTACAACAGCCCGCATATATTTTGAAGGCACACTATACTCCATTTCATAAAATGGAACCGCACGCGATGTAGCAAATACTTCATAACTCGGACCAATTATTTTTGTATTCGGTACAGCTTTAGCCGATAATCGACTTACACCTTTACTTATGGAAGGAAACCATTTACATCCTTTAGATAACAAAGAAAACATCTTATTTTCAAGCAACTCTACCTTTAGTTTATGCCATTTCAAGTCACTTTTTTTACCCGTTGTTTCGTTTGTAAATTTCACTTGCACTTCATCTGAATAAGGAAAAACGAAAAATTCAAAATGGCGATTCTTCTTGTATTCTTCTAGCTTGTTCATTACAGTAGATAATGACTGTTTTTCACTTTCATACACAAGTGAATACGCCCTAATTACTTTCAATTTTACCTTTACAATGATTCCTAACATCCCAAGCGACAACTGAAAAGCTCTCCAATATTCCACATTCTCAGTTTCCGAACAGACTATACTCTCACCTGTAGATAAAACTGCGGTAATCTCTATAACTTGTGTTGATAAACTTCCAAAGGTAATACCCGTTCCATGAGTCCCTGTACTAATCGCTCCTGCAATCGATTGCGAATCAATATCCCCTAAATTTTCTTGTGCATAACCTTTTTCTTCAAGTAACTTCCCTAAATCATGTAACTTTGTTCCTGCCCATACTTCGGCAACCATCTTCTCTGCATCCATATCCAAAATACCTTTCAATTCATCTAAAGAAACTAAAATTTCTTCCGTTTGCACAAGAGGTGTAAACGAGTGTCCTGAACCGACAACACGAATTTTCTTCCCTGTTTTTCGAGCAAGCCCTACAACTTCTACTACATCTTGTATACTTTCTGGATACATCGTATAATGCGGCGTTCCTTCTACATTCCCTGTCCAATTTCTCCATTTTTGTCCCTTTATAGAAAGCATTGGCCATCCCCCCGATATGTTGAATACTCCCCAACAATCTCTCCTTCTTTCACACGATATAAAAAAGGAAAACGCTCACATAACTCTCCAGCTTTACTATGGCGAAACAAGATAGAATCTCCTATCTCTACTCGTTCCTCACCGTTATAAAAAATCGGTGTTTGCACTTCGCCAGCGCCTTCTAAAGCTAATAGTTTGGCACCATTTGGTCTCCAAATCTCAGGTTCTTTATCTTTCCCGATTGCACCTGAGGCAATATATCCACCACCTAAACAAGTGTAAATAAACGGGGCTGGTTTACGCACAACTGGTAAAGCAAATCCGACAGCTGGATGAAATTGCACCTCTTTATAATAATCGAACAGCTTCGGGGCATAAAAAGCAGAACCTATTGTAATCTCTGAAACTGAATGATCTTGCTCAGTTGTTTTTATACTTCCTGTGCCTCCCCCATTTACAAACCTTAGTTCAATACCTAGGTTTTGTATTTCGTTTACGATATGTCCTCTTCTTTCTTTAACTTCTAACACTGACTTCTTCTTTAAATACGAAATTACTTTACTTTTCACTCTTTGATTCGGTATGTGATCTCCTACCCCAGCAATTTGAGCTTCATATCCCATTACACCATCTAGTATTAAAAATGATGACTCTTTTACCCTTTTTACTATTTTCAAAGCACCTTGCACATCTTTTACCGGTGATCTGTTTACCCCAAAATGAAATTGAAAAAAACGACTACTCATATCAATATCCAAACAAACACGAAAACACCCTTTAGACTCCTCAGCAATTTTTTCTAGATAAACAATATGGTCTTCACAATCCACCATACAAGTTATAATGAGGCCTTGCTTTGTTAGCAAACTTATTTCATGTAAAGCCCTTTTATCATAAGCAGGATATCCGAGCAATAAATCATTGAATCCTTGTTCAATTAAAAACAAAGCCTCTCTAGGTGAAAAACACATAATACCTTGAAATCGATCATTTGTAGCTAAAATCTTTTGCATAACTGGAACAGAACGTAACGATTTACTCGCTATACGAATCTTCTTATTCCCACTTAATTCTATAATCGATTGAATATTTCTATCTAAAGCCACTTCATCCAAAAATGCACACGGTAATGGAACCTCTTTAAAAATTCCTCGATCCACATTTTTCTCTCCTCTTTTCAATATGTCTTATACATATTGGAAAGAAAGTTGAAATTTCCTCTACAAAATAAAAAAGTTTCTTCCTATTAAGAAGAAACTTTTTAGGACTATTTCATAGAAATAGTTGCCTCTACTGGATAATGATCAGAGTAATCATTATATGTATATTTTTTAAGCCATGATGTAACAGTCCACTGTGGAGATTTCGGTTGTAATACGTTATTCTCTATAAATGATGGATTCGCATGATCTTTACTTGCAATAATATAATCTAAATGTTCAGCAGGTGCATCTGGATAATTGTATTTCGCAATACTGTTTGTCGTCGCATCCCAAGTTGCTGTATGTCCTGTATAAGATGGAATAGAAGCGTGCAATGTTTTGAACATGGATGCGTACTCTGAGTCACTATTGTTCTCTGCATTTATTTTATTCACGTTCATATCACCACCAAATAGGACGTACTCGTCATTTGGTATATTTTTATTTTTAATAAAGTCTTGAATTTCTTTTAACTGGTTTGTACGTACAGATGCAGGTGAAGTTTTTCCGCACATACTATCTTCAGCCTGCAAATGCGTCCCGATTACATGAACGAAACGATCATTTTTCTTAATTTTCGTGTATACAAATCCTTTATTCGATAAATTATCTGGCCCGCATCCTTTTGCAAATACATATTGAATCTTTTCAACGATCGGCCATTTACTCACGATTGCAACGCCCCCATCTTCAGGAGTTGAAGATGAATAGCTACCTAACGTTTTATCCCATTCATTTCCGTTACTACGACCTAATACCGCTGTTTGATTTGGATATTCTTTCTTCAAATTCCCTAACAAACGATCTGATGCGCTATTATCAAACACTTCATTTAATATAACAACGTCTTGATTCTTTATATAATCTGCCGCCCCCATTAAATCTGCACGCTCACTTTGTCCCCAGTTCGGATATAAATTTGTTGATAGCATATACACGTTATGCGTCATCACTTTCAAAGTATTATTTTGATTTGTAGACGTTTCTGCTTGAGCTGAAGATCCTCCGTATAAAACTCCTAAACCAATCCCAAAGCTAAGTACACCTTTTAGCATTTTTCCTTTCACGCTTCATACCTCCATGTATTAGTTATAAAAAGGCCAAATACTCTATTGTGAGATTTGACCTTTTTTTTAATACTTAACGATCTCCGTACGTATCAAACCAAAGCTGAATGTATCCGGCAGTAACACGTTGTGCATCCATTAATCGCTTACCTGTCATTGGTGTAACTTCAGCACGCCATTTATCTGCATATTCTTGTGATACAGCTGCTTTTACGAACCAATCTTTCGTATTATCATTTACAATGCCAGCGTAATCTTGTTTCGCTGCTACTGCCGCTCCGTGAATCCAATCTTCTGGATTTGTACCTTTCCAGTTCCAATATCCATTTCCATCCGTTACTTTATAATTATCTTTTATCGTATCTACAAAGTTTTCATATTTAGAATGGAATCCTTGTGGGTACGAAAGATTTGTAAAGTTTGCCGCATGCATCGGTTGGTTTACATCTCCTAAATAATGAAGAGATAATCCTAAATAGAAGAATGCTTGTTTCATATCTTTATTTTTATATGATTCACCAGCTAATTTAAAATATTTAGCGCCAGTTTCTTTTGCCTGCTTTGCAAATGGAATATATGTTTTTCCATTGTCTGGATCATAGAAATGTGAAGCAAATGTGCTATTATCATAATAAGGATTTTCATAGTCAGCAGCATAAATACCATTTTCTAATTCCGTACGCCATTCATTTAATTGTGCAACTCGATCTTGTTTTACAAGTGTTGTATTGCGAGACATAATATCAATGGCACGGTTTACAATCCATAAATGAGAGTTTACGCCTTCTTTATGTTTATCTTCAGCAGACCAGCGATGAACTATTTTTATTTTACTTCCCCCATCGTTTTCATGAGCAAATGCAACACTTTGTAATGGCGCTACTAATGTAATAGCTGCTGCTAAAGCAAGTACTTTCTTTTTCATCTGAAATCCTCCATTTTATAATTGAATTATTGAAAACTTTTTGTTAGGATCCTATGATATCGTCCGGTTAACCTATGACTAGAATATCCCACCTTTCATGAAATTTCTATCAATAAATTAAAATATGCAAATGTTCATATCATTATAACTTTATACATAGTGAATATAATGAATGAATGCACTTATATTGTAATAAAGTATTGTTAAGCTACTACGAATGATTGTCTAAACTAATGTAAAAAAAGAGTAAAGCATCCACATGCTTTACTCTTTTTTTCTATTCGATAATATACTTGGCAGCTGTACATTAACTGCCAACTTATGAATAAATCCAAATACTAATCCAATCCCTATAAATATATATATTATCGTAAATACCTTTCCAAAATCAGTTTGAGGACTAAATTGCCCATCACCGACAGTAGTTAGCGTCACAACGCTAAAATATAAAGCATCAAGTGGACGTAATCCCTCCACCGTACTATAAAAGATTGTCCCAGATGTTAAGGTCAAAATTGTTAATACGAATAACACTTGAAATTCTTTATCTTTCCACGCTCGTAAACAAGCTTTTAGCATCCGTTTTAATGTCAACATAAATGAAAGCATTAGACTTCCCCTTCCAAACAAAATACCTGTAGTTAAAGGAAAGTCTATCACCTTTCTGTATAGAAAAAAAGTAGCCCTCTTCTATTTCTAGAAAAGGGCTATTTTTTACTATTCTCTATTATTTAGGTGAAACAAGAATTTTCACTTGTGTTTTATCTTTTACAAGTGCTTCAAATCCTTCTTCAACAACTTGATCCACTGTGATTTTTTTCGTAATTAATTTCTCTGCTTGAATTTGGCCAGAGCTAATTAATTTAATAACAGCTGGGAAGATATGACGGTATCCTAGAATACCGATAACTTCTTTTTCTTTTAGTACAAGGTTGTTTGGCGTAATTGTCGCATCTTTTTCCCACACACTAACAATTACAGTTTGTCCTTCAAAGCTTGTACTTTCAATCGCTTGACGAAGTACTACTTCGACACCTGTTACTTCAAAGCTCACATTTACACCTAAACCATTTGTTAAGTTACGAATTTCTGCTAGTACATCTTGAGTAGCTGGATTTAATACATAATCCGCACCTGCTAATTTTGCTAACTCTTGACGTTCTTTAGAAAGTTCTACTGCAATAACAGGAGTTGCTCCTGCTGCTTTAGCTGCTTGAATGACAAGAAGCCCAATTGGACCACAACCAAATACTGCTACAGCTTCCCCTTCTTTTAATTTACTTTGACGTACTGCATGAACTGCTACCGCTGCTGGTTCTACAAGTGCCCCTTGTTCATACGTCATTTCATCAGGAATATGGTGGACCATATCTTCTGGTACTACTGTATATTCAGAGAAACCGCCGCCTTCTCCGCCAAGACCGTGGAAAACAAGTTGTTCACAAACATTGTAATGTCCATGTTTACAAGCTTCACATTTACCACAAGAATAAATTGGTTCTACAACGACGCGATCTCCCACTTTATGAGAAGTAACGCCTTCACCGATTTCAACTACCTCACCACTAAACTCATGACCTAAAATAACCGGTGCTTTTACGTGTGTTAATGGGTGCTCTTCTGTTGGAATAAAAATAGGTCCTGCTAAATATTCATGCAAGTCTGTTCCGCAGATACCACACCATTTCACTTTAATCTTAACTGCTCCTGGTCTTACAGTTGGTTCTGGTACTTCTTCTACTCGTACATCGCGTTGATTATGCCAAAGTAATGCTTTCATTTTATACATCCCTCTCTACGTATATACTTAACCTGGTGAAGTTTACCAATCTATTATAATACTTCTATCCATATATTTCAAAAAAACAATCTCATTCCCACTAAATTTTAACAAATAACGTTCAATGTTTTGTCACTTTGTACTTTTTTCCACATCTGTTAATGCTAATTTCATTGCGGTTGAAATTAGCATTATGCCATAATAGCATAGGAGAGGTGAATATCGCTTGAAATATTTTATTTACTTTATTGTTATCGTAGCGTTTCTAGATACATTTTCACAATTACCTATTATGAGTACGTTCGCTCAAAGTCTTGGAGGATCTCCTCTTATTATTGGGCTAGTTGTCGGTATGTACTCATTCGCTAATATGATCGGTAATATTATTGCTGGCGCTGCTGTCGATAAATTTGGTGCAAAAAAAATACTTTATATAAGCATGGGACTTACGAGTTTCATAGTCTTGTTATACACGGTTGTTCAAAGTGGTGAACAACTATTAGTTGTGCGCTTTATGCACGGCTTTAGTGACGGCTTTTTAATTCCTGCTGCCTTTACATTTTTATCAAAACAAACAAATTCAGCAAGACAAGGTAAGGCAATGGCTCTATCTGGTGCTGCTGTTGGAACAGCGGCAATTGTAGGACCGGCTTTCAGTGGAATTATGAAAGCAACTGCTGGTATAGAGTGGGTGTTCATCACCATTTCTATTTTAATGGTCCTTGGTACAATCGTATCTCTATTCTTCTTACCAAATAACGTATCAAGACAAGATACCTCAAGAACACAAATGATGAACAAAGAAGATATGATTGAACTATTGAAATCAGAACCGTTATTGCAAGCATATATTGGTGCTTTCACACTAATGTTCTCACAAGGAATTGTCACTTATATGCTACCAGTGAAAGTTGAGGCATTAGCGCTTAAAGCATCTACAACAGGCATGATGTTAAGTGTATTCGGAATTACCGCTAT
Organism: Bacillus cereus group sp. Sample62; assembly: GCF_036851315.1. Lineage (NCBI taxonomy): Bacteria > Bacillati > Bacillota > Bacilli > Caryophanales > Bacillaceae > Bacillus > Bacillus cereus group sp. Sample62. The sequence goes on along the minus strand of NZ_JAFLPK010000001.1, from coordinate 698,702 downwards.
CCTCTTCTTCTTGCTACCAACAAACCGTATTTACGATCGATTTAATCGTTCAAAACTCATGCTAATTGGGATTGCAGTAATGGCATTCGCGTTATCTTTACTTGGATTATTCGCAACAAAAGGTATGCTCTTTATCGTTATGATGATTTATGGCATTGGATTCGCTATCCTTTTCCCATCGATAAATGCATTACTTGTTGAAAATACGACAGATGATAAGCGCGGAAAAGCATTCGGATTGTTTTATGCTTTCTTCTCATTAGGAGTTGTTGCTGGATCCTTTACAGTTGGTGCAATCGGGGCATCCCCTAGCGTCAGCTTCGTTATCGGAACTGCATTCTTATTAACATTCGCTGGAATGATTTATGTAAGAAGCAAAATAAAAAGTAAAGCAAAAAGCAAAGTAAAAAAGACAATGATGGGTTAATTCCATCATTGTCTTTTTTAAAATGCATATTGATATAACCCGTAATATAATGGCAGAGTTGGGACAATACCAATTAATTTGAATATAAAAGGTAACGGTTCATCCTTCTCTTCATATAAACGTAAAACAAAAACGGCACTTAAAGTCCAACTAACGCTAAACACGAAGATGCATTTCCAAACGAGTGAGGTTAATATCTCTGCATCAAAGACAAAACCAAATAGCCCAATCCACGTAATTATAGTCAATACAAAATCAAACTTTTGAATTGGCGTTTGATACATACCTCTTACTAGCGAAGTAATAGTTAATATCGCTACAATGACTAAATAAACTTTCCACAACATAATGATAAACTCCTATTCAACTTTTAACTTTCAATAAGCCGTATTTAATAAACAATATGGCATTATATTTTTCATAGAGATAATACAATGGATAACAAAATAAGAAGAAAATAAGTACAGTTGGTACATCGTCTATAATAGAAAAATATTTTACTAGTAATTCCTTAATACTCTCTCCAATCATAATAAGCACTGGAATGATACAAATTGCTGCTAATATTAAGCATGGTGTGATCCGCATTTCTTTTAATTTCACCTTACAATGTGGACACCTGAATGAAAAAGGATGCGGGAGATCAATAATATGTTGCGTAGTAATATCTCCTTCACACTGGGGACATTCAATTATTTCTTTCATTTAACTCACTCCTTTCTATCCATAAAAAAGAGCCCTATCGAATAGAGCTCTTTTTTTGCCGAATATATTACTTTTGTGTCTAACTAAATAACAATGTAAATAAATTAAACTGTAAAGGCAATACTGCAGTTCTTCTTTTACAAAAAAAGTGTATAAATACCGACGATACTTCGACAATTTCCTCGGAAATATTTCCTTTCCCCACATAATTTGATACACTACATATGAACAGACACTTGTATTACATAAGCTAAAATAATAACTTACTGTACAAATTGAAAAGCACACTCTTCATATGAAGAATGTGCTTTTATGTTATTAACGTTTAATCCAAACAGCGCCTGCCGATTTATCCTCTGCCTGTCCAACAACTTGGAATTTAAGTCCAAGGTTTGGAACTTTTCTTCCTGCATCTGCAATTTGTTTGTTACTATATATTTTTGAATCATCAAATGTTGTAACACCTTGTAATCCAGCATAGTTAAACTGTCCACGTGTTAATGAATTTGCACTCCATGCTGGTGTTTGATCAAATGAAAATGCAGCATCTGCAATTTGCATACCTGTATTACCGTAAGTTGGTCTTCCGTTTAAATTGCCAACAAATGCTTCTGGATGCGAATCTACAACACCAAGGAATCCTTCACCTGGATGCACCCCAACCCAGTTATCTTTGAAGCTATCATCTGCATACCAAACGACAAGACCTGTATTGTACACCGGACCTTTCCCTGCTTTTAATCCATTATCTGATCCCGCATAGTTTCTCCACTCTAAGTAGTAATAATGAGCTTTCTTCTCTGTTCCATCAGAAACAACAAAACCATTTAAATTCATTTTAGCCTGTCCTTCTGTATCATCAGAAAATACAACTTGTCCATCAACAGTTACATTTACATTATCCATCGCGAAACCTTTATATGTTACAGCCGGATCTGTAATATAATCGAATTGCAGTTTCACCTTTTTCCCTTTAAATTGACTTAAATCATATGATTTATCAATCCATTTTCCATCTGTTGTATCTTTATCCTCTTGGACTATTTTTTCTCCAAGTCTATCAATTAATGTTTTCGTTCCATCTTCTGTTACTGCATGCACTTCGACAAAATCGCACTCTGCTTCTAACTCATAATTTGCTTTATAATCGAATTTTGCATTTGTTCCTTTTGTTAAATCAAAGAATGGTGTCTCTAGTGTTGTATGCATATCATCTCCTCTTGTACTATAATATGCATGCTTTCCAAACTCCGGTTTAATCGTTTCAACACTTTTACCTGGTAAGTTAACACGTACAACGCCTGGACGATTGGATTTCGTAACACTTTGATCAATATATGTAGGAACTCCTACTCCACGCTTAATTTTATCGTAATCTACTTCTAAAATTTTTGCCCAGTTGCCGCCCATATTCTTTTGTAAGAAGTCTTTATTTTGTGGTGAGAAACTAGTTGGCTCTGTTCCTGCAATTTTCCCTGTCCAACTACCTCCACTCATTAATGACCATGCTTCGACAGGTGAACCAGTTCCAGTATATTTCGTGTCATATTCATCTGGTAAGCCAAGATCATGTCCAAATTCATGCGCAAATACACCTACTGCTCCATCTTCTGGTTCAATTGTGTAATCATGCGCCGCTACTTTTCCACCAAAGTAATCTACCTTTGATTTTGTACCTTCAACCGCTACTGGATCTATTGCTAATTTTGAACGATGTGACCAAATCGCATCATCACCTAATTTACCGCCACCAGCTTCTTGACCAACGCCAGCATGGATTACCATTAAATGATCAATTACACCATCAGGTTCATTTTGATTTCCATCACCATTTGTATCATATCTATCGAATTGATCAAATTGAGATAAATCTAACCCTTTCTCAGCAGCTGCATGTAAAGCTTCTTTCACTAAATCACGTGCGCCTTTTGGTCCTTTATTATCGTGACCACTACTACCATCAGCACCGTAGTCAGACGCTTTTCCTGGAACAGTTAGCCATTCCGTTACATATCCATCTGTCGTATAACTTCCACCAGACTGCTCTTCATAATATTGTTTAAACGTTTTTACTTTTGAACCATCAAATAATGTGTACGGTTCATTACCAAATAACATTTTTTGATAATGCTCTCTACTAAAGTCATTCGAATACATATACCCTGGTGTTTGATCAATATTATTATGTTTATAATCACTAAATTCAACGAGTAATACTAATACTTTATCATTTCGAACTGACCCTTTATATGGCGCTTGCTTTGCTTTAGACGTTGGGACTTGTCCATTCAATTGTTTTTTATTTGGTTCTGGTTTTTGCTCAGGACTAACATTTTTTTCAGGTTTCTTTACTTTCTCCTTTTCTTCCATTTTCTTCTCTTTTACTTTTTTCACGAAATCAGATGCCTCTTTAGCAGTATCCGCTGGAAGAATTTCTTTATTTGCCTGATCGCCTTGTTTCTTTTCAATATACTTTTCTACAGCTTTTTTCGTTTCTTCTTTAGAAGATGCTGGATTAATTGTTCCTCTTTCTTTCAACGCTTCCGCTAAACGATCCTCTTGAATTAAATTGTAATCAATTGGTGTTGTAGATACATTTTCTTTCTCTTTTGCTGGCGTTTCTGCGTATGCTAGCGGAGTACTCATTACAGATGTGCATCCGATAATTGCCGCAATTGCTAATGATGACAACACTTTAAATGGCGCTTTTCTTCTCATTCTATTTCTCTCCTTTTATAAAACTTAAAATTCAGATAAATGAGTGCATTTAAATCGAAATCCCTATTTTCTGCCCTCCCTATATAAAAAGGCATAATTCTATAAACGTTAAGCTTTCTGTTATAGAATCATGCCCCTCCAGTTTTCTGGTCAGAACCTCTACCTTTTTATGTCGAAATATGAAAAATAAAAAGTGATTTGATATATATTAAATAGCTTATATAACAAATTTAAAAGACAATATGCAAAATTGCATGAAAATTCTTTTAAATAAAAAAAGAACCCTAGTCAATTAAACTAGGATTCTTGATTTTCTATTATTTCTCTTGTGTTTTTTCCCAATCAGCTAAGAACTTCTCAATTCCTTGATCTGTTAATGGGTGCTTCACTAATGAAGCAATTACGTTTGCTGGGATTGTTGCAATATGTGAACCGTTTAATGCTGCTTCTGTTACGTGAACACTGTGACGTACAGATGCTGCAATGATTTCTGTTTCAATGCCGTGAATTGCAAAGATTTCTGCGATTTGGCGGATTAGGTCCATACCGTTATGACCGATATCGTCTAAGCGACCTAAGAATGGTGAAACGTATGTTGCACCAGCACGAGCTGCAAGTAATGCTTGAACTGCTGAGAATACTAATGTAACGTTTGTACGAATTCCTAAATCAGAGAATGCTTTTACTGCTTTTAAACCTTCCGTTGTCATTGGTACTTTTACAACAACGTTTGGAGCAATCTTAGCTAATTCTTTTCCTTCTTCAATCATTTTATCAGCTTCTAAGCTAATTACCTCTGCGCTTACAGGTCCTTCTATAAAGCTGCAAATTTCACGAATACGCTCATGAAAATCTACGCCTTCTTTTGCTACAAGTGATGGGTTTGTCGTTACTCCAGCTACTACGCCTAATGCATTTGCCTCTTTAATTTCATTAATGTTTGCTGTATCAATAAAGAATTTCATTTGTTATTCTTCCTTCCTGATTTTCATTTTATATTTATTTGTTTTTCTTAATAAGCTCTAATTCAATCGGAATAGATTTGTCTACTTTTTTACCTTGCGTGATCTCTTTTGCTGTTTGCATCGCCTTCTCCCCGATTAATTCCGGTTTTTGAGCAACTGTTGCAGCCATACGCCCATCGTTAACCGCTTTTACAGCATCTTCTGTTGCATCAAAACCAACAACGACTACATCTGTTTTTCCAGAAGACTTCAATGCTTCAAGTGCCCCTAATGCCATTTCATCGTTATGCGCAAACACGGCTTTAATATCACTATTTGCTTGCAAAATGTTTTCCATAACAGATAATCCTTTTGCTCTATCAAAATCAGCTGCTTGTTTTGCAACTACTTTTAAAGACTTATCCGCTACGTTATGGAATCCTTTCCCGCGCTCCCGAGCAGCAGAAGAGCCAGGGATTCCTTCTAATTCAGCAACATTTGCTCCCTCGCCAACTAATTCACGAATGTAATCACTAGCCATTTGACCACCTTCAATATTATTAGAGGCTATGTGAGAAACAACTTTACCTGAATTTGCAACGCGGTCTACAGTAATAACAGGGACATTTGCTGCATTTGCCGCACTTACTGCTGAAGCAACAGCATCTGAATCGGTTGGATTAATAACAACTACATCGACACCTTTTTGAATTAAATCTTCAACATCATTTGTTTGCTTTGCTGCATCATTTTGTGCATCAACAGCAATCAACTCAATGCCGCTTTCTTTCGCTTTCTTTTCTGCCCCTTTTTTCAAAGTCACAAAAAATGGATTGTTTAAAGTTGAAACAGAGAATCCAACTTTAATAGTTTTATTTCGACCTTTATCGCTAGAATCCTTTGCCCATTCTGGTGGTTCCATTGAACAACCAGCAGTAATGACCATAATACATGCAACGAGTATAAGTAACCATTTCTTCATGAACTATCCCTCCATTACGCTTCTTTTCGGCGATCAATCAATACAGCTAGTAAAATTACAAGTCCTTTTACAACTTGTTGGAAGAAAGAAGATACACCTAATAAATTTAAACCGTTATTTAGTACACCGATAATAAGTACACCGATGAATGTACCAACAATCCATCCTCTTCCCCCAGAAAGACTTGTTCCACCTAATACAACTGCTGCAATTGCATCTAATTCGTAAGAAGTACCTGCAGTCGGCTGTGCAGAATCTAGTCGTGATGTTAAGACAATACCTGCAAGCGCTGCCAAAATTCCGGAAAGACCATAAATCATTACTTTAATTCTCGTAACATTAATACCTGATAATGCTGCTGCTTCTTCATTTCCACCAATTGCAAATGTACGGCGACCAAATGTCGTTTTCTTCAAAATGAAGTACAGTACTGCAAAAGCGACCATCATTGTAACAGCTGGTACCGGAATACCGAGAAAATAACCGCGGCCAAACATTTGGAACATTAAATGATCACCAAGACCAGTGATCGGACGTCCGTCCATATAAACAAGCGTCAACCCACGAAAAATAGTCATTGTTGCTAAAGTTGCAATAAATGGAGCTACTTTTCCCTTCGCTATGATGATACCGTTTACAATTCCCATTACAAGACCAGCTACTAATCCAACTGCCATCGCAAGGAACGGGTCCATGCCACTTGCCATCATTCCAGCAACAAGTGCACTTGATAATGCTAAAATAGAACCTACCGATAAGTCAATACCCCCTGTTAAAATTACAAAGGTCATTCCGAATGCAATAAGCGCATTAATTGATACTTGACGCAGTATATTAAATAAATTTGGAATCTCAATAAATGCCGGATTTAAAGCTGTAATTACGACGATAATTAATACTAAACCGATTAAAGAACCGAGTTGTTGTAATACATTCCCCTTCTTAGCCATCCTTACTCTCCCCCTGTAGCTAGTGCCATAATAGACTCTTGTGATGCCTCATCTTTCTCTAAAATGCCGCCGACTTTTCCTTCATGAATAACAAGAACGCGATCACTCATTCCTAAAACTTCTGGAAGCTCAGATGATACCATAATAACGGCATCGCCTTGCTCAGTAAGCTTATTCATAATAGAGTAAATTTCTTTTTTCGCTCCAACATCTACACCCCTTGTTGGCTCATCTAAAATGAGTAACTGCGGGTGGATACCTAGCCATTTTGCAATAACGACCTTTTGCTGATTTCCACCAGAAAGAGATTTCACCGCTTGCTCTCCACTAGCTGCTTTCACATTAAGAAGTTTCATCATATCCGCTGTAAACTGTTGTTCTAGTTCGTTACTTAAGACACTTCCCTTTGAAAGACTTTCTAAATTCGGTAAAGCTAAATTTTCTCGAATTGAGAAATCTAAAACTAACCCTTCAGATTTTCTATCCTCTGTAATAAAAGCTATTCTTTGTCTAATCGCATCTATCGGACTATCAATCTTTACTTCTTGTCCATTTATAAAAATTTGGCCAGAATCTAAAGGTTCGTATCCAAATATGGCTTTCATAATATCTGTACGGCCAGCTCCCATCAAGCCAGCAACACCAAGGATTTCACCTTTTCTCACTTGAAACGAAACATTTTCAAACTTCCCTTTTTTCGTTCCGTTACGCATCTCAAAAATGACATCGCCAATTTGACTATTTCGCTCTGGGTAACGTTCACCAATGCTGCGCCCCACCATCATACTCACTACTTCATCAAATGATGTTTCCGGAATAAGTCTCTGTCCTACGTATTCCCCATCACGTAAAATCGTAATGGCATCACATATTGAAAAAATTTCTTCCATTCGGTGTGAGATATAAACGAACGAAACGCCTTCTTTACGTAATTTATTAATGACAGTAAACAACGTTTCAATTTCACGATCTGTTAATGCAGCTGTAGGTTCATCCATAATAATAACGCTCGCGTTTGTCATTAACGCTTTCGCAATTTCGATAATTTGCTGTTGTCCAACCGATAACTCTCCTGCCAACATAGCGCCTTTTACATGTAACCCTAACTCCGCTAGTTGCTGCTGCGCAATCGCGTTCATTTGACGCGTACGTAAAATACCTGTCTTCCCATACATTAACTCTTTACCGAGAAACATATTTTCAGCTACTGTTAAGTTCGATAATATGTTCAATTCTTGATGTATAAATGCAATACCGTACTCTTCTGCTTCTTTCGCATTTTTAAAAGTTCGTTCTTGTCCATCAATCGTGATTGTTCCACCATCTTTTTTGTATACACCTGTTAAAATCTTCATGAGCGTTGATTTACCCGCTCCATTTTCCCCCATCAATGCATGGACTTCCCCTGTTTCAATCATAAACTGTGCATTCTTCAAAACAGGATTGCCATTGAACGCCTTTGAAATATTTTTCATTTCAATACGCATTCCCATCACTTCCTTTTATTAAAAAATCACGCCTGCATGTAAAATTACATTGGCATAAGGAGTAGCCTCTCCTGTACGAATAATTGCTTTCGCTTTCTTCGTGTGCTCTTTAAATTGTTCATGCGATACATATTCAAATGCTGGCTCTATTAATTTCAGCTCGATTTCTTTATTTACTTCCGCATTATTGTTAATGACTTCTTCTGCTAACGTTACTTTTTCAATTGCCATATCATCAGCTACCACTTGCAATACGTCTAAAAAGCTAGGTTTTCCAATCTCAACAGCTAAATCAATTCGTTTTACTCCGTCAGGAATTGGTAACCCGCAGTCTGCGATTACAATCGTATCTGTATGTCCAAGTGAAGCCAGGACTGATGCAATCTCACTGTTTAATACACCGTGCTTTTTCATCCGACAATCACCTGTACTTCACGTACTCTATCTCTCGTTGGCATACCGCCCTGTGCTCCAAGTTTCGTTACAGAAAGGCCACCAGCAATATTCGCAAAACGAATTGCTTTTTGAAGTGTTTCTCCTTCAGAAAGCGCAACTGCTAATGCACCATTGAATGTATCACCAGCTCCAGTCGTATCTACTACATCAACAGCGATGCTAGGAACATGTACAATCTCCGTACCATTATGGAAACGAACACCTTTAGAACCTTCTGTCATCAATAGTTTATTTGGATATTTAGCCAGTAAATCTTCAATTGGTGATGTGAAATCATCTAATACGATGCGGCACTCATGTTCATTTGGTGTAATATAAGTTGCCTTTTCTAAAATATCTTCTGATAACACTTGTGCTGGCGCTGGATTTAACATAACTGGAATATTATGCTCCTCACAAATAGCCAATACATATTTTACTGTTTCAAGTGGAATCTCTAGTTGAAGAACAACCATATCTGCTTTTATAAGAAGATCTTTCGAACGATCTACAACCGACTCATTTACAAGAGCATTCGCTCCTTGCACGACAACAATACTGTTATCCTCTTCTGCTAAAACGATATGAGCAATTCCTGTCGCTGCATCTGTAACCGGTACCACATAGTCGATAAAAACGCGTTCGTTCTCTAGATTGCTCCTAACTACAGTTCCATAATTATCGTTTCCTACCGCTCCAACCATCGCTACATTTGCGCCTAATCTAGCTGCAGCAACCGCTTGATTGGCTCCTTTCCCTCCCGGGATTGTATGAAATGCTTCACCAATTACTGTTTCTCCTGCTTTCGGACGCTTTTTTGAAACAGCCACTAAGTCCATTGAAATACTACCTACTACTGCAATATTTGGCATCTGTTTCATCTCCTTACTTCGTTGTATTTCGTTCTATAATTTCAATCGGTAAACGATAGTGTTTCTCTTCTAATACGTTTCCTTCCATCTGCTCTAACAACAGCTCTGTTGCAATTTTCCCCATTTCATAAATTGGCTGTGCAACAGTTGTAATAGATGGATACATCATTTCTGTTAAAGAAATTCCATCGAATCCGATAATTTGTAAATTATCCGGAATAGAAATCCCCTTTTGAAGTGCAGCCTTTACAATACCTATTGCAATTAAATCATTTCCAGCAACAATTCCATCAATATGCGGGTATTCTTCTAATAATTCCACCGCTACACGCTCACTATTAGCTGGATCAAATGTACTCTCTGCAATCATATAAGAAAGATTATTTTGCGTAATAACGTCTACAAAACCTTCAAAACGCTCATTAGCCGTGCTTACGTCACGCGGTCCGCGAATATGCGCAATATGTTTACACCCTTTATCTATTAATAACTTTGTCGCTGCCTGACTCCCTGCATAGTTATCTGCATATACAGTAGGAATACGCTCATTAAACATACGGTCAATTGCAACAACTGGAACAGACAACTTCATGTAATTAACACTATTTTGTGGATTTGTTGCTACAATAAATCCATCCACATTATTTTGCCTAAGTACATCAATATATTGCTTTTCTTTCTCTAAACTCTCATCAGAGTTACAAAGGACAACTGTGTATCCTTGCTTATGCGCTACATCTTCTACGGCACGTGCAACTTCTGGAAAGAATGGATTCACGATATTTGGAACAACTAAGCCAATTAAACGAGATTTTTTATTATATAGTGAACGCGCTACTGTACTAGGTTTATAATCTAGCATCTCAATCGCTCGCTCTACTTTCTTTAATGTATCTTCATGAACATATCCATTTTTATTTAACACTCTGGAAACGGTCGCAACAGATACTCCCGCTAATTTTGCAACGTCTTTAATCGTACTCATTCTCTTTCCACTCCATTTCATGTAACCGTTTACAGAAAATAATATAACGTATTTCTAGAAATACGTCAATCATTTCTCACAAAAAAAGCTTTTAAGGTTATACTCAAAAAAGCACCGCCATAAGGCGATGCTTTTTCATTACGAATATGATACAGTTTGTTCTTTTTCTTCTACAGAAGGCTCTTCAGCGTCTTTTTTACGATCTGATAGTTTAATCTTCTGTAAGAAAATCGTAAAGATAGCACCCACTACAATGAATACTAATCCTGTTAAGAATACAGTATGAAGTGAGTCTACTAAAGAGTTTTTCAAAATTGGTACAATGCTGTTAGCGAATGCTTCTGGCATTTGTTTTAATGCCTCTGGACTAAATAGCATCGAATATAAACCTTGTGGGTCTGTATGAATCATATCTTTAAATTTCGTTACCATTTGTCCCGCTTCTTTCGGGAACGTATCTAATACAGGTACTAATTTATTTGTTAATGTTGTACCTGAAGTGTTATTCATGATTGACCCTAAAATTGTAATACCAAATGTTCCACCGATTTGACGGAAGAACTGACTTGATGATGTTACGACTCCAAGATCTTTTTTCGGGAAACTTTCTTGTAACGCTAATGTTAATGTCGGCATAACAAGACCCATTCCTAAACCGATAATACTCATATAAAAAGTAGCAGTAAGTTTAGTCGTGTGCATATCCATCGTTGTTAATAACCAGAAACCACCAGCCATAATAAGCATGCCTGTAATAATTTGTGGTTTCACACCAACTTTTAATACGAGTTGACCACCGATAATACTCATTACAATCATTGTAATCATCATCGGCGTCATGATTGTTCCTGATTCAGCAGCACTTACTCCTACAATTCCTTGCATGAAGAATGGTACGAACATAATCGCACCGAACATTCCGATACTCATAAAGAAACCAATCGCATTCAGTATTGTAAACGTGCGATTTTTAAAGAAATGCATCGGTAAAATTGGTTCTTCTGCTTTCGTTTCAACGATAACAAAGCTAACAATACCAATTAGAGCTAATGCAAATAAACCGATAATTTGCCAAGAATCCCATGGATAATCTTTTCCGCCAAACGTTAATGCAAGTAATAAACTTACAACACCGAGAATCATCGTAAAGATTCCAGCAATATCAATTTTGATCGGTCCTGTTTGTTTATGTGACTTTAATCCCATTGCAATAAAGATTGTTGCTAAAATACCAACTGGTAAGTTAATGTAGAATACCCATCTCCAGTTCACTGCGTCTACAATCCAACCACCCACTTGTGGTCCAATTACAGAAGCAAGACCGTATAACGCACCAAAAATACCTTGCCATTTCGCACGTTCTTTTCCCGTAAACATATCTCCGATAATAATCATAGCCATTGGCATCATAATACCGCCACCAAGACCTTGAATACCACGGAAAATAATTAATTCCGTCATACCATTTGCCATACCACATAACGCCGAACCAACCATAAAGATAACTAGTCCTGTAATATATACGTTACGACGGCCAAGTAAATCCGCTAATTTACCTGCAATTGGTACAACTGTCGTTGATGTTAACATATAAGCTGTTGTTAACCACGTCATTAAGCTTAATCCGCCTAGTTCACCGACGATACGCGGCATTGCTGTACCAACGATTGTTCCATCTAATGCGGCAAATAGCATCGCGATTATTAAACCGATTAACAGCAACTTTCTATTTATGTTTTCTTGTTGCTCCATGTAATCTCCTCAATTCCTCTTAGTTATTCTCTTTTTTCTCTTGTGTCCCGCAAATAATTGTTTCTAACTTCTCAAAGAGGCGTAACAAATCTTCTCTTTCTTGTAATTCTAAATGTGAGAAATATTTTGCAATATGCTCATTACGAGCGGTCATTGCCTCTTCTACTCTAGCTTTCCCCTTTTTTGTTAACTCAATGATGACAACACGACGGTCATCTTTGTCGTGATAGCGTTCTACAAGCTCTTGGTCAATTAGGCGATCAATCATCACTGTAATTGCACTCGGCTTTACATACATCTTTTTTGCTAATTTTGTCGCTCTTGAAGCACCGTAATGATCCAAAATCTTTAAAATATAAAACTGTGGTGGTGTAAGTCCTGTTGCTTGCATTTGTTCTAATAACTCTGTCTGCATTTTCTTTCCAATCGAAAAGGCAAGAGCTTGAATTTTATCGATATGCGTCATATCATTTGGCATATTATCCACCTCTTATTTAAGCAATAAAATATTTAATGTATTTAAATATTAATACCACGAACAAAATCCGTCAACACTTTTTATTTATAAAAACGTTTACATTTTTGTCACAAAGTTGTATAATTTTCGACGAAGTTAATATTGACAGTCACGGAGAATCGGAGTATACGGCTATGAATCATAAAAAAGGAAACTTTTTTATATTTCATGGCCTTTTTATATTCTCTCTGACTTACAACATTTCGAATTCATTAGGGGAGGATTTTCATTTTATGTTTTTCACACAATTATTTAAACCTGCGCCCCACGCGGAACGCTTACCAGCTGATCGCGTTGATAGCGAATACCGTAAATTACGTTTACAAGTATTCTTAGGTATCTTCATCGGCTATGCAGGTTACTACTTTGTTCGAAAAAACTTTTCACTAGCAATGCCATACTTAATTGAACAAGGCTTTAGTAAAGGGGAACTTGGTGTTATCCTTTCAGCAGTATCTATCGCTTACGGATTAAGTAAATTTCTTATGGGTATCGTATCCGACCGTTGTAATCCTCGCTATTTTTTAGCAGCTGGGCTATTTTTATCAGGTATCATTAATATTATTTTCGGCTCATTTTCTTTCATTACAACGAGCATTATACTTATGTTTGTCCTTCAGTTTTTAAATGGATGGGTACAAGGTATGGGCTGGCCTCCTTGTGGTCGTACGATGGTTCACTGGTTCTCTATTAGTGAACGTGGTACAAAAATGTCTATTTGGAACGTCGCTCATAATGTCGGTGGCGCACTTATGCCTTCTCTTGTAACATTAGGGTTATATTTCTTTGCAAATGACTGGCATAGTATTTTTTACTTCCCAGGTATTCTTTCAATTTTAGTTGGTATTTATGTATTAATTACGATGAGAGATACACCTCAATCTTGTGGATTACCTTCTATTGAAGAACATACTGGAGAATATCCAGCAGATGAAAAAGTAAAAGATCGAGAACGCGAACTTTCAGTAAAAGAAATTTTATTTACATACGTACTAAACAATAAATTTTTATGGTACATCGCTATCGCGAACGTTTTCGTTTATTTCGTACGTTACGGCGTTGTAGACTGGGCTCCTACTTATTTAGTAGAGGAAAAGAGTTTCACTCATAGTAGCTCTCGCACAGCTTATGCTCTATACGAATGGGCTGGTATTCCAGGTACACTTCTTTGCGGATGGATGAGTGATAAACTGTTTAAAGGACGCCGCGCACCTGCTGGTATTTTATTTATGGTTGGTGTATTTATCGCCGTTCTTGTTTACTGGCTAAATCCTCCTGGTAATCCAATGGTTGATAGTATCGCACTTGTCGCAATTGGATTTTTAATTTATGGACCTGTTATGTTAATCGGCCTACACGCACTAGACTTAGCACCAAAAAAAGCTGCTGGAACTGCAGCTGGTTTAACTGGATTCTTCGGTTACCTAGGTGGAGCTACTTTTGCTAGCGCAGCTATGGGCTTTATCGTCGATGCATTCGGATGGGATGGCGGATTCATCTTATTACTTGTATCTTGTGTACTTGCAATGTTCTTCCTTGCTCTTACTTTAAAGACAGGATCTGCAAAAACAAAACAAGCTTAAGTACGAATATTATTCTTATCAAAAAAAGAGAGACTGTTCTTTCCAGAACATCTCTCTTTTTTCTACATATAATACTTTTTTCTTACAAAAGATTTATTTCCCTCTCACATATATGTTAGCGTTTTCAAATCGCTTCAACTACTAATACAACTGCATTCAATTTTTGTATAAAAAGATTTTTGAATATTTTCTCAACTTATGCTTGTCAAACATTGTCAATTTATATTAAAATAACAACAACATACAAAATATTTAGTCTTTTCAGAAAAGATGGAGGGATAGCCATGAAGAATCCACTTCTTCGCATTGAAAACTTACAGACTTCCTTTCGCATACAAGATCACTATCATGCCGCAGTTGATGATGTTTCGTTAACTGTCCATGAAAATGAGATTGTCGCGATAGTTGGTGAATCAGGTTGCGGAAAAAGTGCACTTGCCCTTTCTATTATGCGACTGCATAATGAAGCAAATACAAAATTACAAGGGCAGCTTAACTATAGAGATAAGGATCTACTAACTATGTCAGCCGCAGAGATGAATAAAGTACGCGGATCAAACATCGGTATGATTTTCCAAGAACCTCTTACAGCACTCGATCCTCTGATGACAGTTGGAAAACAAATCGAAGAAAACTTAGACTACCACACAAGCCTTTCTAAAGTTGAAAAAAAAGAACGCACCTTAGAACTACTTCATCAAGTTGGTATTCCAAAACCAGAACTTACATATAAACAATACCCACACGAATTATCTGGCGGAATGAGACAAAGAATTGTTATCGCAATTGCAATTGCTTGTAACCCAGCACTCATTATTGCGGATGAGCCAACAACGGCTCTTGACGTAACCATCCAAGCACAAATTTTAGACTTACTAAAATCTATTCAAGAACAAACGAAAATGGGCATCATTTTAATTACTCATGATTTAAGTGTTGTCGCAGAAACAGCCGATCGTATCGTCGTTATGTACGCTGGACAAGTTGTAGAGACAGGAAAAGTTGAAGAGATTTTTAACAACCCTCTTCACCCATATACTCGTTCTCTATTAAACTCCATTCCATCTGCGTATGGTGAAAAAGAAAAATTGCATGTAATTCAAGGGGTGGTTCCTTCGTTAGCGAAGCTTCCTCGCAAAGGTTGTCGCTTCCAAGCTCGAATTCCATGGATTAGACCTGATCAACACGAGGAAAATCCAATTTTACATGAAGTAAAACCAGACCATTGGGTACGTTGTACTTGCTACAAGCATTTCAACTTCCAAGATAAGAAAGGAGATGACGTAGCTCATGGCACTGCTTAAAGTAGAAGATTTAAAAGTACATTTTCCAATTAAAGGTGGTTTCTTCGGCCGCACATTAGATTACGTGCGTGCTGTCGATGGTGTAAGTTTTGAATTACAACCGGGTGAAACATACGGGATCGTTGGTGAATCAGGAAGTGGCAAATCAACAACGGGTAAAGCAATTATGCATTTAACGAAAGCAACAGAGGGTAGCATTCATTTTAATAATAGAGATTTAACAAAATTAAGTCGCTCTGAGCTACGTGAACAACGAAAAGATATTCAAATGATTTTCCAAGATCCATATTCATCATTAAATCCGAAGAAACGTTTCTCGACATTATTGCTGAGCCTCTTCGAAATTTCGAGAAGCTCTCACCTGATGAAGAACGTAGAGCAGTTCAAGAATATCTTGATAAAGTTGGTCTAAATCCAGAGTCAATTTATAAATATCCACATGAATTTTCCGGTGGGCAAAGGCAGCGGATTGGTATTGCACGCGCTCTGACGTTAAAACCGAAGCTTATTATCGCTGATGAACCTGTATCAGCACTAGATGTTTCTGTACAAGCTCAGGTTTTAAATTTTTTACAAGATTTACAATCTGAACTTGGACTAACGTACTTATTTATCAGTCATGATTTAGGTGTCATTCGTCATATGTGTGACCGTATCGGTGTTATGTATCGCGGGCGCATTGTGGAAGAAGCAACTAGTGCTGAAATTTATAACAATCCACAGCATATTTATACGAAGCGCCTAATATCAGCAATTCCTGATATTCGTCCTGAAAACAGAGAGAGACAACGTAATCTCCGTCAACAAGTAAGCTCTGAATACGAGAAATCATACGAAAATTATTTCAATGAAAACGGTCGTGCTTATGACTTAAAAGCAATCTCGCCAACGCACCGGGTGGCATTACCATAAGGGAGTGATAAAACATGTGGAAGTTTATATTACGGAGATTTTTAGTGATGATCCCGCAATTATTCGTGTTAAGTGTACTTGTCTTTTTACTAGCTAAAGCAATGCCAGGTGATGCCTTAACTGGCAGAGCAATCAATCCAAAAGCGGATCCAAAAGTGATTGAAGAACAACGTGAAAAGCTTGGATTAAATGACCCAGTTCCAACACAATATGTTCGCTGGATTAAAAATGCCGTCCAAGGTGACTTCGGTATTTCCTATGCACATAAAATGAAAGTAACCGATCTAATTGGAGAACGACTTGGAAATACAGTATCTTTAGCACTTGTCATTCTTATTCTTACTTATTTAATTGCCATACCACTAGGCGTTATAAGTGGGCGGTGGAATGATACATGGGCTGATCGACTTATTACCATTTACAACTATCTAGGATTTGCTACACCACTATTTATATTTGCATTAATTATGCTCTTCCTATTCGGATTTAAGTTTGCAATATTCCCAACCGGTGGTAGCGTAGATCCTCAAGTTGCAACAGGTACATTTGCTTACTATTTAAGCAAATTGAATCACCTTCTATTACCAGCTCTATCCGGCGCATTAATTGCAACAGTTGGTACAGTTCAATATTTACGAAGCGAAATTATCGATACGAAACATAAAGATTTTGTTCGTACAGTAAGAGCAAAAGGGGTTCCAGAATCAAAAATCTATTCTAGACATATTTTACGAAATTCATTCTTACCAATTGCAGCCTTCTTAGGCTATGAAATTACAGGATTAGTTGGCGGTGCCATCTTTTTAGAAAGTATTTTTAGCTATCCAGGAATTGGACAACTATTTATACAATCCATCTCTCAACGCGATTTTAGTGTAATAACTGCACTCGTTATGTTTACTGGATTTGCAACGTTACTTGGAACTCTCCTTTCAGATATTATTCTAAGCATCGTCGATCCACGTATTCGTATTGATTAAAGAAAGGAGCAGACGTTATGTTAGCAAACCCTGAAAAACAAACTGAAGTTGTTCATTACGAAAAAAGCCCTTCTGGTTTCTCTATTATGTGGCGAGAACTTCGTAAAGATAAATTAGCAATGTTTTCACTTGTTTTCCTAGCAATCTTATTACTAGCAGTCTACGCAACATCTTTTATTATGAAACAAGAAGATATTGTACGAGTTGATTTATTCGCTATTTATGCTCCTCCCTCTGCTGAACATTGGTTAGGAACAGATTACGGAGGACGCGATATTTTCGGCCAACTTATTATTGGTACACGTAACTCATTTACAATTGGATTAGCAATTACTATTCTTTCTTGTTTAATTGGCCTTTCGATTGGATTAATTGCCGGTTATTTTGGAGGAGCTATTGATAATATCATTATGCGCATTATCGACTTTGTTATGGTTTTACCATTTTTAATGCTTGTAATTGTATTTATTACACTTGTTCCTACATTCAATATCTTTACTTTCATTTTAATTATGAGCGTGTTCTTATGGACAGGAAAGGCAAGATTAATTCGCTCAAAAGTATTAACTGAAAAAGAACTAGATTATGTCTCTGCATCTAAAACTTTAGGAACACCAAACTGGAAAATCATCCTTTTCCAAGTACTACCTAACTTAAGTTCCATTATCATTGTTAGTATTACATTAAACCTTGCTGGAAACATCGGTATTGAATCTGGTCTAACTTTCTTAGGATTTGGCCTACCAGAAAGTACACCAAGCCTTGGTACACTTGTTAGTTATGCTAGAAATCCAGATGTATTACAAGAGAAATGGTGGATTTGGTTACCCGCATCAGTCATGATTTTAACATTGATGCTGTGTATAAATTTTATTGGTCAAGCGCTACGCCGTTCGGCTGACGCAAGACAAAGAAAAGGATAAGGGGTGGAAGAAATGACAAATAAGCCAAAGTTTTTCAAAGTATTAAGTACACTTGCGGTTTCAACATTACTACTTTCAGCATGTGGGGGCAGTGGTGGTAGTGAAAAAACGAGCAGCACAAAAAAAGTAGATACAAATAAATTTAGTGCATCTGTTAAAAATGATAAAAAGGAAATTAAAGATGGTTCATTAACATATGGTCTTGTTTCTAACACACCATTTGAAGGACTTTTGAACTTCGCTGTATATGAAGGAGATCCTGATAACCAAGTCATTACCATTTTCGATGAATCTTTATTATCAAATGACGAAAACTGGGAATACACGAATGATGGTGCTGCTACATATGAAATTTCTAAAGATAAAAAGACAATTACACTGAAAATTAAAGATAATGTAAAATGGCATGATGGAAATCCTGTTACTGCAGAGGATTTAGAATATTCTTATCTTGTAATTGGTAGCAAACAATATGCCGGTTCTCGCTATGACACTCAAATGCAAATGATTGAAGGTATGGAAGATTACCACAATGGAAAAGCTGACAAAATTTCAGGTATAAAAGTAACGGATCCAAAAACAATTTCGATTACATATAAAGAGCCGAATCCTTCAGTGAAAACTGGGCTTTGGGCATACCCTCTTCATAAGAAATATTTAGGAGATGTACCAATCGATAAATTAGCAGAATCTGATAAAATCCGTAAAAACCCAATTGGTTTCGGACCTTTTAAAGTGAAAAAAATTACTCCTGGAGAATCCGTTGAATTCGAACGTTTTGATGACTATTATGGCGGAAAACCAAAGCTGAAAAGCATGGTTTTAAAAGTTGTTAACCCTTCCGTTGTTAACGCGTCCTTAAAAAATGGCGATATTGACATTGCTGAAGTAAGTGCCGATCAGTATCCAAATGTAAGTAAATTAAAAAATGCACAATTAGTCGGTAAAACCGATTTATACTATAGTTATATCGGCTTTAAATTAGGCCATATGGATAAAGAAAAAGAAGAAGTAGTGATGGATAAAGAGAAATTTAAAGATGTTCGTGTACGTCAGGCGATGGCGTATGCTATTGATCGAAAAGAAATTGGTGAAAAATTATATCACGGCCTACGTTATCCGGCTAACTCACCAATCCCACCATCTCTACCAAAATATCATAACAATAAAATTGGTGCCTATGATAAAGATGTAGAGAAAGCTAAAAAGTTATTAGATGAAGCTGGCTATAAAGATACGAACGGGGATGGATTCCGCGAAGATCCGAATGGTAAAGAATTTAAAGCTAATTTCTTATCAATGAGTGGTAGCGATGTAAGTGAACCACTTGCAAAATTCTTTATTCAATCTTGGAAAGACATCGGTCTAAAAGTTGAGCTTCTTGATGGTCGCTTGCATGAATTCAACTCATTCTACGATATGATTAAAAAAGATGATCCAAAAGTTGATCTTTTCGCGGCAGCTTGGGGAACTGCATCTGATCCAGACCCTTCTGGTATTTGGGCTAAAGACGCATCGTTCAATTACACACGTTGGGCTACTGACAAAAACACAGAATTATTAAAACAAGGTATTTCTCCAAAAGCTGCTGATGAAAAGTACCGTAAAGATGTATACGATAAATGGCAAAAATTAGTTCATGATGAAGTGCCATTAATTCCACTTCATTATAAATTTGACTTAAAAGGTGTAAATAATCGCGTAAAAGATTATAAATATACACCAGTGGATCAATATAAATGGGGTAACGTTAGCGTAACAAGTGATAAAGCCGAAACAGAGAAATAAGAAAATAGCTCCTGGCGCTGAGATACATACCAGGAGCTATTTTTTATTTATAGTCCTTCTCTTGCTATTAATAACAACCAATTCCTTCCCTACTCTAAAATTAAAAGATTTGATGAACCATCTTTATTAAAATAGCTAACGTAACAGATGCAGCAAATCCTCCTAAACAAATTAAGCTTACCCCTTGACTATATGATAAATGTTGCAATGATTTCATTACTTCCATCCTCCCTATCTCCCCTTTGATACTCTTATTTTACCAATGGGAAAAATTTCATAACATCGATTTTTCTGACAACAAACTTACAAATTTGTAAGTTAACGATTTCCCTTTAAACTTATATATCTAGTATGTCCGCACTCTCCCTCTTTATACGCAAAAAAAGACCTCGAATTATATCAAGGTCTTGCTTACACTACAAAATATCTCATTCAATTTACTTTATAATCATCACCGGGCATTTTACACGCTTTGCTATTTTATGGCTTACACTACCAAGCACCATTTCTTGTAATGTATTTAACCCTCTACTGCCAGCGATAACAAGATCTATATCCCCTGTATTCACATATTGAACGAGCGTATCTCCTGGATCGCCATGTAATATCGTAATTTTGTAGGAAATGTTCTCTTTCTTTAATAAACTTTCAATCTCTTTTAATTTATCTTTTCGACTAGCCGATATTGTTTCTAAATCTGTTTGACCTTGTATAATATCTGATTTTGCCGTTCTATTATCTACTACGTACACAACTTCAACATTTGTTTCTTCGCTACATTTCGCAATATATGTTGCATGTTCCGCTGCTCGAAGTGCATGTTCAGAACCGTCACATGCTAATATAATTTGTTTGTACATATGCTGAATCCCCTTTTCGTTATCCTACCCGTATTATATAATAAAGCCCCCTAAAAAGGAGGCTTCTAACTAGCAATTCTTTTACTATAAGTAGCTAAATTTGAAATAATCTTCGAGCTTCGTTCATTTAATCCCGTTATACTTACTTTCACGCCACTTTGTTCATACTTCATGATAACTTTATCAATTGCGGCTACTGCGGAATCATCCCATATATGCGCATAAGTAAAGTTCAACTCAATTTCTTTTACATCTTCATTGAATAAAAAATTATTTATAAAGTCTGCTGTAGATGCAAAGAAAAGTTGACCGTGAATTTCGTATATTTTCTTATTTTCAATATATAAATGTTTCACGTGAATCTTTGCCATATTGAATGCAAATAAAACCGCACTAATTACTGTTCCGATAATTACACCTAATGCTAAATTATGTGTAATTAAGACAATTACAACTGTTACGATCATAACAAATGCGTTTCCTTTTGGTACTTTATGAATCGTTGTTACAGAGTTCCAATCAAATGTTCCAATTGAAACCATAATCATAACTGCAACTAAAGCTGCCATCGGAATATGAACGACATAATCACCTAAAACAAATAGTAATACGATTAAAAACCCGCCTGCTACAAATGTCGATAAACGACCGCGTCCACCTGATTTAATATTAATAACAGATTGTCCAATCATTGCACAGCCTGCCATTCCTCCGAAGAAACCAGCGACAATGTTTGCAATACCTTGTCCACGTGCTTCTTTATGTTTATTACTTTCCGTATGCGTCATATCATCTAAAACTGAAGCTGTTAATAATGACTCTAGTAAACCGATAATTGCAAGCATAACTGCGTACGGTAAAATGATCCCTAATGTCTCAAGTGTAAAAGGCACGTCAGGAATGTTAAAGAACGGTAATTCTTTCGGTAAACTTCCCATATCCCCGACTGTTTTTAACTGTAATCCGCTCATAAGAGCAATACTTGTCACAATAATAATAGAAATAAGTGTAGACGGTACAGCCGTCGTAATACGTGGAAATACATATATAATTGCAAGTCCTAATGCGACAAGTGCATACATTTGCCAAGTTGCATTTTTAAAATGTGGCAATTGCGCTGTAAAAACTAAAATTCCAAGTGAATTTAAAAACCCACTCATAACAGATTTAGGTACAAACTTCATAAATGAGCTAAGTTTGAACACGCCAAAAATAATTTGGACAATACCGGTTAATATTGTTGTAGCAAATAAATACTGCAAACCATGATCTTTAACAAGCGTCACCATTAATAATGCCATTGCACCTGTTGCAGCTGAAATCATCCCAGTTCTTCCGCCAACAAATGAAATGGTAACTGCAATACAAAAGGCTGCGTATAACCCAACGGTCGGATCCACGCCTGCAATAACTGAGAAAGCAATCGCTTCAGGAATTAACGCTAAAGCAACGACAATTCCTGATAGCACATCCCCTTTCACGTTGGAGAACCAGTCATTTTTTATCGTTTGAAACAAAATACCACTCCTCTACTCTTTTATCCCGCATTAACAGGCAGTAAGACCCCCACCTCAAAATTCAGCGGAAGCAAAGAAGTTAGGTGGGGATCAACTGCCCATAAAAGCCCGATTGCACGAAGGCTATTATATAACGAGTAGAGAGATTTTTGCTATGTAAAAGTTTCCTACAGAAAAAGACGCTACCTTAGTAGCGCCTTTGCTCATTTTATTAATGTCCACCGTGACCTTGACCACTTTCTTGCACAATCTCTAACCTCTCATCCAGTATACCTTGTGTTTCAAATGAAATATCACTCGTACTTCCTAATAAGAAGCCGTGGTTATACGGTCCAAGCGTTGGGTCATCTTTAAACTTCGGTTGAATACTAGCAAGGAATTCATACACTGGTTGTGAAGCTTTCCCTTCTTCTAACAATACAACAGGTGCGTGTTTACCCATATGTGAAAATGGTGCTCCTGCAACTGCTAAATCTGGTGTTTTGCTTGAAACAAATGATAAACCGTGACCTGGTTTTGTGAACCCCCAGCCAAATTTCGTTTTTTCATCTTTAAACTTCGCAAATGCAACCGAATTTTCTGTTGGAGTCTCCCCACTAATACGTGTTACTCTCCCGTATTTGCTTAACTCTTTTTCTACTGCTTTTGAAATGATTTTTTCTGGTCCTAATACATATATATTCGCTTTATCTTTTCTCATTTTTAATGCCTCTATCGTCGCTTCTGGGACCTTATCTTTTTCTGTATATAAAAGCGGTTCTGGCATATGAGAGATCCAGTTTACAGCTGGTGTTGTGTATAAACGCCCTTCTTCTTCAGACGAACCGATAATAACACTATTTGGATAACTTCCTGTTATATCGGCATATTCTTTATCCACATCTTTAGCAAATATAGCTGGATCCGTTTCTTTTATTTGCTTTACTTTATATTCTTTTAATTGCTCAAGGATAGATGCACTTACATCCCCCATCACCATAATTTGTGTTCTATCTTTCGTTCCGAGCGGATTTAATCTTTGTATTTCTTTTAACGTCACTTCGGGTACCTTTTCTTTTTCTATAAATAAAATCGGCCCGTTATTCGGATGGTGAATAAGATCCGCACTCGCAATACCTAATTGCCACTCGTTTACTGGTACTAAAATAATAGCGCCTGGCTGATTCTCTTTATGCGTTGCTGGCCATATCGTTTGCGAAGTTAATACTGCCATTTGCAGAGGATCGTTTGTGTTTAATCTCGTTACATTTTTTAAACTTGTCGTTAATAAATCATTCGATGCACCTTCGTTCATTTCTTTCGGCGCAGTTACCTCCTGATTCATTTTCATTTCCTTTTGCTCTGTTTTTTTCTCTTCTTTAGATTCATGATTTTTATGATCCGTATTTGTTTGTCCACATGCAGCAAGACCAACTGCTGTAATTATTGTTATCCCAAAAATTCGGGTCATCTGTTTCACTATACCGCCTCCGTATGAATCATTTTTGAGCCAATATGATTACCTAAAATGAAATTTCAACTTTACAATAACAAGCAATTCTGAAGAAATTATGCAGATGCATGATAATCTGCACCATTTCTTCATGATTTTGACTTACAATTTAATTAATAACTACAAATGCGGAGGTACTCTATGGTCGATATACTACTCGTAGATGATGAGCCGAGAATGCTTGAATTATTAACACTTTATCTTACTCCAATCGGATATAACTGCGTATGTGCAGTGTCCGGGGAAGAAGCTATTTCACATATAGAAAATCGAAACTTCAAATTTGTTTTACTCGATATTATGATGCCAAAGTTGGATGGGTGGGAAACGTGCAAAAGAATTCGATCCTTTAGTAACGTTCCTATCATTATGGTAACGGCTCGTGATCAAACGGTAGATGTTATCCAAGGGTTAAAACTTGGAGCGGATGATTATGTAACGAAACCTTTCCATGAAGAAGAGCTTTTCGCAAGAATTGAAGCTGTTTTAAGGCGAACGAATCAACACGCGCAAATCCAATATCACGGCATTTTATGGGATGAGGCAAAGCATTTCGTTTCTGTCTATAATGAAGAACTTCTTCTCACTCCAATCGAATTCTCTTTACTCGGATTATTTTTACGTCATGTGAACTACGTGTTAAGCCGCGATCAGCTCATTGAACGAATTTGGGGATTAAATACAAATACAGAAGATAGGACAGTCGATTCACATATTCGTAATTTGCGTGATAAATTACGAAAAGTAAATTTTCCTATTGATCACCATTTAAAAACTGTTTACGGAGTCGGCTATCGATGGGTTGATACTCTAGAGTAAGGAGCAAAACGATGAAGCGAATATCTATTCAACTCGGATTTTATTTTTTAATTGTTACACTTTTAATCGAAAGTGTTCTATTTGTCTTGCTTTATTATAGCCTTGTCAACAATAGAGTAAATGAAGAAATGACAGCTTTATTAAAGCGCGGAAATAGTCACCGAGATGTCCTTGAAAAGTATTTTGATAAGCAAACAATCTCCCATGTTGCCCTAATGGAATCCGAAGCCGAAACCACGGTTGTTATTACAAATGCAAATAAAGAAGTACTGGCTAAATCCAACGAAATAAATACTACGATAAAAAAGCATATTGAAAAAATGCAAACACGGACAGATCATGACGGAGCAATTATAGAGAATCATTGGAAAACATCTAATTATATATGTACAGTTAGTCCAATTATAGTCGCAGGAAAAACGGAAGGCTACGTATATATGTTTCTCGGAACAGAATCAATCGAGGACATGGTTAACGGGCTAACAAGACAATTCATTATTGCCGGAGTCATTACGTTTCTATTAACAGCCATCACTATCTTTCTATTATCACGGTTGTTAACAAAACCATTGTTACACATGAAACATGCCACTGAAAAAATGAGTAAAGGCGATTTATCCGTTTCGTTAACGACTACTCGAAATGACGAAATTGGTGAACTAACATCATCTATTCAAACGCTTGCTAATGATTTACATTATATGAAAACAGAGCGAAGTGAATTTCTAGCAAGTGTTGCTCATGAATTACGAACACCGTTAACATACGTAAGAGGTTATGCTGACATTGCTTTAAAGGAAAACACATCTCCTGAGCAACGTTTGCGATATTTATCTATTATAAAAGATGAGTCTGATTATATTACGAACTTAGTTCAAGATTTATTTTCACTTGCACAAATGGAACAACATAACTTTTCTATTCAAGTAAAGGAAGTACATTTACACACCTTCCTTACTCGCATAGCCGAAAAAGTAAACGCCATGTATAAAGAAAGATACATTACAGTTTCTTTTTCTTGTCCTCCTACACTGGTAGTAAACTTAGATAAACAGCGATTTGAACAAGTTATAATAAACATTTTAAATAACGCTTATAGACATTCAAAAGAACATTCTCATATAAATATTTCTGTTACAGAAGAACATAAAAGTATCTCCATTACAATTGAAGATGAAGGCGAAGGTATTCCGCCTGAAGACCTCCCTCACATTTTCGACCGTTTTTATCGAGTTGATAAAGCAAGATCACGAGCTACAGGCGGAACTGGTTTAGGACTATCTATCGTGAAAGAAATTGTAGAACTACACGGCGGGGATATTACTGTAACGAGCGAAGTCAATCATGGGTCTTGCTTTATCATTTCATTACCATCTATAAAGAAACACGACTACTGATGGTAGTCGTGTTTCTTTATCATTTTACTTTATAATATAAATTTACAAATTGCCCAAAACGTTTCGTATCCGTTAAAGTTAAATTAATTTCTGGATTCTTGTCTTGAAATAACGGAACTCCAGAACCTAATATATGCGGTGTAATCGTAACAATATATTCATCAATTAGATTATTCTTAAAGAACTCTTTCAGTAAACTCCCTCCACCAACCATCCATATTTTAGATCCTTCTTGTGCTTTTAACCTTTTAGTAAACTCCACTACATCTTCATTTACAAACTCCACGTGTTCGTTTGAACCTTTTTCTGAACGAGAAAAAACATAACATGCTTTATCTAAGTACGGGAATGTTTCTGTATGCTCTACTACATAATCGTACGTTCTTTTTCCCATAATTATTGTATCAATCGTTTCATACATTTCTGTATAACCGTTATCTCCCTCTCCTTCCGTTTCCATTAACCACTCTAAATCATCATTTTCTTTCGCAATATATCCATCCAAACTAGCGGCTATAAATAAAACAACTTCACGTGACATCTCTTTTCCTCCTTGCAACGTATATTGATAAAATGACCTTATACACACTATACTAACCTTAAAACATGACAATTCATGTCATGTTAAAAAAGAAACGAGTGAGATAGTTGTCAAAAGCAAAACGTTTACTAGACATTCTTATATTCGCTTCTGCGAAAAGAACATTTACAGCGCAGGAAATAGCTGATGAATTTAACATTTCTGTTCGTACTGTCCATAGATATATTTTAGATTTAAGTGATATGGGATTACCCCTTTACGCAGAACAAGGTCGTAACGGAGGCTATAAAGTATTAACGAATAAAGTCATTCCCCCTATTTTATTTACGGAAGACGAAGCAGTATCCATCTTTTTTGCTTTTCAGTCTTTAAGCTACTACAGTGACTTACCTTTTAACACAGAAATCAATTCCGTTACGCATAAACTGTATAGCTCTCTACAACATGATGCGCAAGCGAAAGTTGATAAAATACGTTCTTATATTGCTTTTTGGAATCCGAAGAGAACAATTAATACACCTCTTTTAAACGAAGTGTTAACCGCGGCTATTGAAAATAAAAATTTACACTTTCAATACGAATCTAAATCAGGGATCAAAACAAAACATGTTCATCCTATCGGTGTATACGCTCATGATGGGCTATGGTACTTACCATCCTATGACTTCAGTAGAAAAAAAGTATTACTGTATCGCGTTGATCGTATTCTTTCTATATTATCAACAGAAGAAAATGAAGAGACGTTCATGAATTTAGAAGAATGGTTCGACTCGAGCTCTAACGTAGTACACATTCCTACCCAGTTACATGTCTCATTAACAGCAGAAGGCGTGCGCCAATGTAAAAGTGTTCCTTACCTTGAAGAATTCGTGGTAGTAAACGAAGACGGGACAGGATATATACATTCAACAATTGATAAAGGAGAAATCAATTTTATTACTCCTTTATTTTATAGACTTGGAAAAGATGCGAAAGTTTTAGAACCGAAAGAATTGATAGATGGTTTACGTATGCGTGCGAAAGAAGTTTTACATATGTATGGAGACTGAAAAAGCTGCTAAATATCAGCAGCTTTTTCAGTCCCGTTGTTCCTATTATTTTTATTATTGACGAATATCAAACCACCAACGATTTTTTGAATTCATATTTTCAGTGTCACCAATCCCTCTGTAATTAAAAGCATCCAAAAAGATTGAATCTAGTTTATCCTCATCTACAAAATAGCCTAATTTAACTTTTATCGTTTCTCCCGGGCGGATACTGCCAATATTATAAAAGCTTTTTCCATCTCCGTGAGGCTCTAAATAATCAACTTCTCCCGTCATAATATTTTTCTCGGCAATTCCAGATTCTTTAGCGTAGTTCCATGCATTACCTTCAGATTTAAGCAGTTTTATAGATGGATGCATATAAATTTCTTCTGTCGCCTGCTTACCTATATTTTTCACTGTTGTTGTTAGATAAACAAATTTAGGATGAACTAATTTTGACCCTACTAATTGATCAATTGAATCTTTGCCATTTCCAATTTTATATTTATCCCTTCTATATGGTATCAATTGTCCAGCTTGATCCAAAGCCTGATTCCTGCTTAGTATTCCTAAGCCCATTTCATAAAAGTTCTCTTGTTTAAAATCTTTGATTGAATCAAAGACTTCAACTTTTTCTATCACATATTCAATTTTGCTGTTATCCATAGATATCGTTACTGGAACCTTTTGCCCTATATGAAATAGTCGTTTACTATCTTTTTTCAAAGGAATCACCTTAGTTTTTTTAGGTTCATCTGCTTGGCTAAAATACTTTTTATCATAATCCGTTATATATGATGCCTTTTCTTTGGAAGTAGGCTCAAGTGAAATATTCCCTAACACATCTATCATTTGTTCTTCGTTTATATCTGATCCAATAAAACTTTCTAACATAATCCCTTCTTTCTCAAAAAAGAGAAAGACCTTCCTATCAAACATTACATTGTTGTTTCCAGTTTCTTTATGAACAATTACTGCCTTCTTACCATTTATCTCTTTTTCTTCATAGCTTTTTGAATACAAAGTTTGAAAATCTGCATTTTCTCCTATTCTCCAAAGAGCGAATGAAAATCCACCCATTGCGTCGTTATCTTTAAATGAATATTTCATAGCACTGTCATCAATTGCTTCCATATTCTCTGGTAATTTATCGATTTTCAACTTATACCACTTATCAGCCTTTTTCGAGTCCTTGTTTGTTACCGAAACATTTACTTCATAATTTTGTTTTTGAACAATCATATTATAGACTTTTACTGCTCCAAAAACGGTTGTCGGCATGCCGATCAATAAGCAAGCAGCAGCGATTAACATACGATGTTTTTTACGTTTTTTCTGCGGTTGTCCGTCTTTCAGCTTCATTTCCTCCATAAACAATTTCTTTTTGCGCGTATATGTATGTGAAAATTCATGTTGTTCTTCGAGTTTATCAAAATCATCTAAAGCAATTTTTTCCGCAAGTTCATATATTTCTTTGGAGTTCTTTGAATTCGCCATGTTGTATACCTCCTATCATATTTTGGACTCGTTTTCGAGCGCGTTCAAACTGCTTGCGGACATTCGCCTCCGTTATCCCCATGACACTTGAAATTTCTTGATACGTTAAGTTATAGAAGACTTTGTACTTAAACACCTGTCTGTTAGATTCATTTAACTCTTTTAGCAATGTATCAATTTGAACCTCAGACATTTTACGTTTTTCCCACTCTTCAATATTTTCATCTACTGCTTCTATTGATTCTTTTTCATATTCTTCTAAAAATGTTTCATGTCGTTTATTTTTTCGGTAACTATCAATCGCTTTGTTTTTCGCGATTCTCAAAATGTAGCGTTTATGCTCTTCAGTACTCAAGCTATAGAGCTTTTCCAAGTTCTTATAAAGAGTAATAAACGTCTCTTGAACTGCATCTTCTGCCTGCTGAATATTATTTAAAATAGAATAAGCTACATAATAAATTTTTTGTTCGTACAACTCGTATAGCTCTTCCATCTTTTCATAATCGTTGTTTGTAACTTTCATATAATTCCTCCTCTCATTCTATATAACGAATGAGCGCTATACTTTGTGACACTGCAAAATCTTTTTATAGATAAAATTTAATAATAGAATAAACAAAAGCCCAATTTCTCTATTTTAACTGAGAAATTGGGCTTTTTAATATTAGAATTTTCCTGACTGTTCCATTAAGAACATCCCTCTTATTCCTTTTCAATAAGTAGTATTTTCTCTATCGCTTCTTTTAACAAATTCTGTGTCTCTTCAAAGTTAGAATCCTTCTTCTCTCCCGGTTGTACGGTATAAAACTCGGCAAATGAGCGCTCTTTATACCTTGGGACAACATGCATATGATAGTGCGTGAGTTCGTTAAAGATTCCACCATTTTGACAAATTGTAATTCCGTCAGGTTTATATAGTGATTTAATCGCTTTTGCAATAAGCTTAGAAGCATCCATAATCGATTTCGCTACAACATCATCTAATTCGTCTACTTCTACAACATGTTGCTTTGGCACAATTAAAGTATGACCTGAATAGAAAGGTTCATGATCTAAAAAGCATGTTACATAGTCATCTTCATATATTTTATATATAATTTCTTCTTCGTTGGCTAATTTACACCCTACACATTCCATCATATTTCCCCCTTTATCAAAAACATAAAAACGTGAGAGCCGTATTCTCACGTTTTTATGTTTCATTTTATTAGTTCAATTGTTTCCGTAACTTTTATACTATCTTTTACCGATTGAACGATTGTACAGTTTTTCACCGCAAGTTGCAGCGCCTTGTCTAATTGCTCTTCTGTAATGTTTTGCGCTTTAATTTTATAGTGCAAATGAACACTTTCAACTGGTTTTGATAAAGCTTCACTTCTCCCAATTTCGGTTTCAATTGTAAACGTATCGTATGTAATACGTTTCTTTTCTAAAATTGTTCGGAAGACAATTGCACTACATCCTGCGATAGAAGAAACGAGTAATTGTAACGGTGAATACCCATTTTCTTTTCCAATCGCTAATGGACCATACGATAAATCTGCCTGTATATCATCGTGTTTGATTGTTAGTTTCATTTGGTGTCTCCATCTCCACTTTCATCGGTTTCTGCCGTTTCTTATTTATATAATAATATATGTAGCAGAAAATGATAAATGGAATACCACAATATAACGCCATTCTTTGTTCGGGAATAAACGCTAAACTAATAACAACGATACTATTCGTAATTAAAGCTAAAATTGGAACAATTGGGTATAGTGGTGTTCTATACTTTAAGTCCTCTAACTTTCCTCCGCCTTTTATATACTGACTTCTAAAGCGAAGTTGCGATAAAGCAATAATGATCCAACTTGAAACAGCCGATAAACCAGCTATAGATAATAAGTACATGTATACTGTATCTTCTGCAAGGAAGCTTGTGAATAAAGATAACCCTGCTACCGCAATCGTTACGACTAGCGCTGTAATTGGAATACCTCGTTTATTTACTTTCTTGAAAGATGTTGGTGCCATTCCTTCATTTGCAAGTGACCATAATATACGAGTTGCCGCATATAATCCTGAATTCGCTACAGATAGTAACGCTGTAATAATAACGAAGTTCATAATATCAGCTGCGTATGGAATACCGATTTTATCAAATACGACTACGAATGGACTTTCAATTATGCCAGCTTCTTTCCAAGAAATTAATCCTACCAAAATCGTCATTGTTAAAATGAAGAATAGCATAATGCGCCATACTGTATTACGAATTGCACGCGGGATTGTTTTTTCAGGGTCTTTACTTTCTCCTGCTGCAATCCCGATTAACTCTGTTCCTTGGAACGAGAAGTTAACTGTAATCATTGTGAGTAATACGGCAGCTAGTCCATTCGGGAATAATCCACCATCGCTTACAAAGTTAGAGAAAAGAGGTGCCGCTTCTTTTCCGTCATATGATATAAACCCTAATAATGCACTACCACCAAGAACAACAAATGCAAGAATTGTAACTACTTTAATACTAGAGAACCAAAACTCTAATTCAGCATAACTCTTCGCTGAGATAGCATTTGAAGCATATAAAATAACGCCGAATACGAGACACCATACCCAAACATCAACATTCGGAAACCATCTTTTCATCATTAAACCGATTGACGTTAATTCTAGTCCTACTGTCACTGCCCAGCCAAGCCAATATAGCCAGCCAATCATAAAGCCCGTTCCTGGCCCAATAAACTTCGTCGCATACTTTTGGAAAGAACCTGAAACCGGCATTGCTACCGTTAACTCTCCGAGACAAAGCATTGTTAAATACATAATAAATCCGCCCACTAAATAGGAAAGGATGGCTCCCCCTGGTCCAGCCTGATTAATGGTGTAACCTGAACCTAAGAAAAAACCAGTCCCGATTACACCACCTAGTGCGATCATAAATAAATGCCTACTCTTCATCGTACGATGTAATTTCTCATTCGTTGGTTGCTGCATCTAAATCCTCCCCCTACCGATACCCCTATATCTTGTTAAAATTTTCTGATAATAAAAATATACACGAAAGCGATTACAATTTCTATATAAAATTAAAACTTTTCTGATAAAACAATATAAAAAACCGAATTATTGTGAGATTTAGATTCTAATTAGAGGAAAATAAGGGGAAACAAGGAAAAACCTTTACATATATTGTAAAGGTTAACGAAGTTCTAATCTTCTCGATAAAATTGATAAACTATAATTTACGATAAAGTACATACAAGCTACTACTATAAACGTTGGAATCATATAATTTACATTCTGCCCGCTAATAATTTGAGCATTATGCATAAGCTCTGGCAGTGATATACCAACTGCTAATGATGTATCTTTCAGCAATGAAATAAACTGACTCACAAGCGGCGGGACCATTCTTCTTAATGCTTGTGGTAAGGTGATATGCCACAGTGCTTGAACATACGTTAATCCTGAAGATCTTGCGGCCTCAATCTGTCCTTTTTCAATCGATAATAGACCACTTCGAACAATTTCAGATATCATTGCTGCTTCAAATACTGTTAAAGCAACAATTACAGCTGTTATAATCTCTAATTTCAAGCCTACTTCTGGAAGCGCAAAATATGTGAAAAATATAATTAAAAGTAGTGGTAAGTTTCGAATCACTTCAACGATAATTCCTAATACTTGTGAGACGACAGGGATTTTCATGTAGCGCAATATCCCTATTATACTACCAATAATAAAGCTGAGTACAATTGCTACGAGCGCTACCTCTAACGTTATAAGTAATCCTTTTAATAAAAACAGAATATGATCTCCTGTAATTGCTCCCTTAAAATCCATTTACACCGCCTCCTTTGCTAAGCGTTTTTCTAAATAACGCACTAGCATACTGAGCGGAATTGTTAATATTAAATAAAACATCCCGACAAATATATAAACGTCGAACGTAACAAATGTCTTCGTTGAAATTAAATCTCCTTGATACATCAAATCGGTACCAGCGATAATTCCGAGTATGGAAGAGTTTTTTACTAAATTGAGAAATTGATTTCCTAGAGGAGGGATTACGATTTTCATCGCCTGGGGTAAAACAACATAATACATCGCCTGTACATACGTTAATCCTGAGGAACGCGCTGCTTCCATTTGACCTTTTGCAACTGATAAAATACCAGCGCGAATGACTTCCGCAATAAACGCTGCAGTATATACGGTAAGCGTAACTGTTCCTGCTACAAAACCATTTAAAGTAATTCCTATTACAGGTAAAGCGAAATAAAATATAAATGCAATTAATACGAGTGGAATATTTCTTACAAACTCTACAA
Organism: Bacillus cereus group sp. Sample62; assembly: GCF_036851315.1. NCBI lineage: Bacteria > Bacillati > Bacillota > Bacilli > Caryophanales > Bacillaceae > Bacillus > Bacillus cereus group sp. Sample62. Next base: position 664,968 of record NZ_JAFLPK010000001.1, on the reverse strand, counting down.
AAGCCGTTCCCAACCAATTTAAAATACGAATAGGTGCAATGCGCATTACAGCCAAAATTACTCCTAAAATAAAGCTGCCTATTAACGCAATTACACTAGACATAACTGTATACTTAAAGCCCTCTAAATACATATCAATGTTATTCGTCAATATAGAAAAATCAGGCACATATTCTCCCCTCTTTCTTTACAAGAAGAGGATGAGCATCCCTCATCCTCTTACTATTTATCAATGAGAATAAAGCTCCATTAATGAAACTATCACGTTACTTCTCTTGTTTTTGCCCAATCCATTTCTCATACAATTTGTCGTACTCCCCGTTCGCCTTCATATCTTTTAGCAAGCTATTAATCTCTTTCGTTAAATCATCTGCACCTTTTTGCACTGCAATTCCGTACGGCTCATCCGTGAAAATTTTCCCTACAACTTCATAATTCGAATCTTGTTTTGCCATGCCGTAAAGAATTGCATTATCTGTCGTTAATACATCGCCTTTCCCTGCTTTTAACGCTGTAAATGCCTCACTGTAATTTTCAAATTCTAATACAGTCGATTCTGGTGATTTTTGACGAATATTATTTGTAGACGTTGAACCTTTTACAGCTAACACTTTCACACCCTTTTTCACATCATCAATACTTTTAATATCGCTTCCTTTTTTCACAAGTAACGATTGCCCTGCTTTAAAATATACATCTGAAAAATCTACTTCTTTTTTACGTTCTTCCGTAATTGTCATTGTCGCGATGATTGCATCAATATCACCATTTTTCAGTAGTGGAATACGCGTTTTAGACGTTACTTCTTTTAATTCTAATTTCTTTTCATCTCCAAGGATTTTTTTCGCAAGCGCCTTTGCGATATCAACATCAAACCCTTCTACCTGTCCTGTCGAAGGATTTTTCAAGCCAAATAAGTTCGTATCATTCTTCACCCCAACTACTAGTTTCCCACGCTTTTTAATTTGCTCAACAGCCCCGCCTTGTTTCGTATTCGTTTCTTTCGCCTCATCTTTTTTACTTCCGCATCCAGCAACGACAAGTACGAATAAACATGAAAATACGATTAACGTAAACAACTTTTTCATTTTAAGCATAAAACTCCCCCTTTAATGATTTAACACTCTTCTTAAAAATAGACGAGCTCTTTCTTGTTCAGGACTTGCAAAAAATTGCGCCGGTGTTGTATCTTCAATAATTTGACCATCATCCATAAACAAAATCCGATCTGCTACTTCTCGCGCAAATCCCATTTCATGCGTGACAACGACCATTGTCATCCCTTCTTTAGCTAGCGTTTTCATAACATCAAGTACTTCCCCGATCATCTCCGGATCAAGAGCAGACGTAGGCTCATCGAATAGCATAATTTCCGGCTGCATTGCGAGCCCCCTAGCAATTGCTACCCTTTGCTGCTGTCCTCCAGATAATTGATGCGGGTATACATTAGCCTTCTCCGGGATGCCTACTTTCTCTAAATAAAACATCGCTGTTTGCTCAGCTTCCTCTTTTGAAACTTTATTTACTTTAATCGGTGCTAGTGTAATATTTTGAAGAACCGTTTTATGTGGATATAAATAAAAATGTTGAAAGACCATTCCAATATTTCGGCGTAATTCATTCATATCTGTTTTTGCATTGTGTACTTCCGTATCTTGTACAATTAACGCTCCATCTGTAATTGTCTCTAACTGATTTATACACCGTAGCAACGTACTTTTTCCTGATCCAGACGGCCCAACAACTACTACCACTTCACCTTTTTTCACTTGTACATTAATATCTTTTAAAACTTGAAAGGTACCATAATATTTATTTACATTACGAAACTCTATCAACATACTCCCCCCTTCCCTTAACAAAGCATGTACATTCTTTTTATATTCAAAAATAGGCAAAAAAATAACTGCCTGCCTCATTTTGCCCATAAAAAAAAGCAAAGGGATTTTCCCTTTGCTTTTTCATTTCTATTCCATTAAGATACTTCTTCTTTCTTATCTTTGCCGTATTCATGCTCCCAGAAATCAGCATTTTTAATTCCTAATGGCCCTGGATCAAATACTGGATCTTTTCCTTCTTTTTTCTGCTTTTCATAATCCTTTAATGCAACTAATGCAGGTTTTTGTAATAATAAAATCGCAATGATATTTACCCATGCCATAATTCCTACACCGATGTCACCTAAAGCCCAAGCTGTTGCTGCTGTTTTTATACAGCCATAGAATACAGCTCCTAAAAATACAAACTTTAGTATCATAGACAGCCAAGGACGGTCTTTATCACGATTTAAGTACGCGATATTCGTTTCTGCAATGTAGTAATACGCCATAATTGTTGTAAATGCAAAGAATAGTAACGAGATTGCAACGAAACCGTTTCCAAATCCAGGGAAAACAGATTCTACCGCTGCCTGTGTATATCCTGGTCCTGGCTGAGCACCATTTAATTTATTTACAATAAAGTTTTTTCCGCTTGCATCAAATACGTTATACATGCCTGTAATAATCATCATAAATGCTGTTGCTGAACAAACAAATAATGTATCAATGTAAACGGAAAATGCTTGCACTAAACCTTGTTTAGCTGGATGTGATACTTCAGCTGCTGCTGCTGCATGTGGTCCAGTTCCTTGCCCTGCTTCATTGGAATAAATACCACGTTTTACTCCCCAAGAAATTGCTAAACCGATAATACCACCGAAAGCCGCTTCTAATGCAAAAGCACTTCTTATAATTAGCATAAATGCTTCTGGTAATTTTTCAATATTCATAGCAACAATAACGCAAGCTACTAAAATATAACCAACTGCCATAAACGGTACGACAACTTGTGCAACGTTCACGATTCGCTTTACGCCACCGAAGATGATAATAGCTAATACAACAACTAATAAAGCCCCTGATACGGTAGTGTTAATTCCAAAAGCTGTTTCTAAACTTACGGCAATACTATTTGCTTGCACACCTGGCAATAAAAGCCCCGTTGCAATAATTGTCGCTGCAACGAATACTAATGCATACCATTTCACACCTAAACCTTTTTCAATGTAATAAGCAGGTCCACCACGAAACTGTCCTTGATGTTTCGTTTTATATATTTGCGCGAGTGTTGATTCCACATAAGCTGATCCTGCTCCTAAAAAGGCTACTGCCCACATCCAAAATACAGCTCCTGGTCCACCGAATGCAACCGCTGTTGCTACCCCAGCTATATTCCCTGTCCCAACGCGTCCTGATAACGAAAGTGCTAACGCTTGGAATGAAGAAACACCAGCCTCTGATTTTTCTCCTTGAAATGTCAGCTTCACCATTTCTCCTACATGCCTTACTTGTAAAAACCTCGTTCGAATGGAAAAATATAACCCTACTCCTAAACATAAATAAACAAGTGCTGGACTCCAAACAATACTATTTATCCAATTTACGATAGCTTCCAAATATTCCCCCTCCTTCTTTATAAAGAATATTCTGAATATATATAAAATTATAAGTGTATACCGAATCTATAACAATATTATTTTAATAAAACAAACATATTTTTGTATAAAAAAACAAAGTATATATTTATTTTATATACTTTGTTTTGAACAAAATGTATTATATATTCACAATTGCTTCTTTGTTTATAATTCTTTCATATAATTCTTTCGATAATTTCCGGAAGTTATCTGGCATATCTTTCCCCTTAAACTTCTTTTGAAGTGTACCGTATAAACCAACATCACGTAGACGTAAGAACAACGGTAACGATTCATACCAACTATCCGCCAGTCTGTGCTCATACTCATAGCCTTTTCGTAACACTTGTAGCTGTTTACGAGCAAAATTTGTCTTCTCTTCTGCTATCCACGGTGTAAATAGAACAGAGTAATAGAGAACCATCGCTAAATCATGTATAAAGTAATTATAAGCCGCATCATCAAAATCAAAGATTGTTAGCTCTTTACCATCATAATGAAAATTACCGGGATGGATATCACCGTGCATAAGGCCGAACGTTTCTCTTTCAATGGGAAGAGCCTTTATTTCATCCATTAATACCGCTGCAATCTTTTTCACTTGATCATCTTCTAATTCATTAACAATCCCACTTTCGTCTTCTTCCCACGTATCACGATAATCTGTTTTAGGGTAGTTCATTGTTAAGCGGTGCAGTTGACCAATCGCTTTTCCCCATGCTTCAAAATAAGCATCTCCCCAATAAGGCGATTCTTCTCCTTTTACTTGTTCACCTTTTGCATATGTAAATAAAGAAGCGAAAAAGAAAGTTTCATCCTCTGCTCTGATCTCTTCTACAAGATTTTGAGACTTTGAATACAGAGGGCCTGCTACCTTTGCCCCATGCTCCGCAACATATCGTAAAAAATCTAGTTCAGCTTCAACTTCTTTTTTAGAACGATGAGAAGAGTGCGTTAAACGTAATACGTAATCTTCACCACTATCACCCTTTGCCTTAAAAATATAATTTTCAAAATCTCCAAGTGGCTTTTCTTCCACTATTACATGAAATGCCTTTGCTGCTCTTGCTAAAATTTCTTTCGTAAAAACTCGTTCTACTGCTATTTCCATCTGTATCCCTCCTATATATCTTCTTAATTCGACACAAAAGTGAGAAGTACTGCTATGAAATTGAATAGTGCGTGGGCAATCATAGCTGATAAAATAGAATTTGTTTTCTCATATAACCACGCAAATACTACTCCACTTAAAAAATTCACTGGTAATGTGTTATATGTTGGAATATGAACAACAGTAAATATTATGGAACTTATGAGCACCCCGCCCCATATGCCATATCTATCACGAAAAAACGTATAAAAAACACCTCGATATAAAACTTCTTCATAGATTGGTGATATAACTGCTGCTCCAATTACCGCGATACAGAACGCGTATATTGATTTATCATTTTGAACCGTTTCCGTTTTACTATTTTCAAAAGAAATACCCATTTTCTCCATTATCATTAATACAGCAATACTAACTATAATTAAGAAAATTAGCGCTACAACTGTCCATAGGAAATCTCTCCATGAAAGCTTCCGAATTCCAATGTCTTTCCACGACAATTTATATCTTTTTATACAAAAAAGATAAACTACAGTAGTAAATATCACTGCCATTATAAATCCCATTAATACTCCCGCATACAATGCGTTCCCTATTACTTTTAAAGCATAGTCATAAAAAAGAGATTCAACTGTTACTGGAACAATAATGAATACAAACATAAATAAATATAAGATTTCTTTCCATCCCCACATACTTTTCAAAATCATATACACCATCCCCCTACTCTCTGTTTCTTTAAGTATAAAAGATGACGTAACGTAACTTTCAAGCTTATTTTCCCCAAATAATCCAAGCATAATTTTCTCACAAAAAGCAAAAATTAACAGAAATAATTCCAATATAAAGGAGATGGAAAGTATGACCGAACAGAAGAGTTCACAACAAGATAATAACAAAAAGCATATGTTTCCATCACTTCCGGAGAACATTAATTACATTGAAAATAAACTTTTCCATTCTGATGATATAAAAAAATTAGATCTCCCTTTTCAAAACGGAAAAGGAACGATCTTATATATCGAATCTTTATCAGATCCAAATTTAATTCATCAATTAGCTCTTGAGCCATTATTAACGCGGTCTGATTTGTCTTTAGATAAAGCTTTTTCTACGTTAAATATGAAAAAAGAAACGAATTTAAATTATGGGGTACAACTTTTATTACAAGGTAAATCGTTATATTTTCATGAACATGTCGACAGTTTTTGTATATTCGAAACGGCTTTATCTTTAAAAAGAGATATAGCAGAGCCTGATAACGAAGGAGTTGTCCGTGGACCGCATTCTGGTTTTGTAGAAGATTTAGCAACTAATTTGGCTTCGATTCGTAAACTCATAAAAAGTCCAAATGTTGTCGTAAAATATTTCACGCTTGGTGAAGAAATGCATACAAAAGTGGCAATTGCTTATATGCAAAATATAGCGAATGACGATCTCGTTACAGAAGTGAAAAGAAGGTTAGAAACGATTAAAACGGATGCACTCATGTCTCCAGGATATATACAAGAGTTTATAGAGGATACGTCTTTCTCACCCTTCCCGCAGCAATTAAATACAGAGCGGCCAGATAGAGTAGCTGCAAATTTAATGGAAGGACGAGTTGCTATTTTATCTGACGGAGATCCAACAGCGCTCATCGTACCTGTTACGTTATTCGCTTTCTATCAATCACCAGATGATTATAATAACCGCTGGATTGTCGGTTCTTTCGTCCGAATGATTCGTTTAGTAAGTTTTTTAATTGCCTTTCTCTTACCAGCTTTCTATATTGCAACTGTCGCTTTTCATCCTGATGTGTTGCCGCTCGAACTTGTGTACACAATTAAAGCTTCATTAGAGAAAGTACCACTCCCACCTATTTTTGAAGCTCTCTTAATGGAGTTAATTTTCGAATTATTACGGGAAGCTGGTATTCGTCTACCGAGCCGCGTTGGCCAAACAATCGGTATTGTAGGTGGTTTAGTAATTGGTGATGCAATTGTAAAAGCCGGACTCGTTTCTTACACAATGATTATCGTTGTAGCTTTAACTGCAATCTCATCTTTTCTCGTTCCATCAAACGATATGAGTTCAGCTGTTCGAATTCTTCGTTTTCCATTAATGCTCCTTGCTGCCCTATTCGGATATGTAGGAATATCATTCGGTCTAATTATAACTTTCGTTCACTTATGTCAGCTTCATTCTTTTCATACACCATATCTTTCTCCCCTTGCACCAATGCGTATAAAGGATATGAAAGATTCTTTCGTAAGACTACCAATTTGGTCATTTTGGGAACGTCCTCATGATCCAAAGCCGAAAAAAATGCAGCGCCAACATGTAACGAGAGAGGATGAGGACGGTGACAAACACGCAAAATAAAATTTCGCTAGTTCAATTTACCTTTTTCGTTATTCAATGCCAAATCGGAGTGGGTATACTTTCTCTCCCAAACCGTCTTCACCCAATAGCGAAAGGTGGTGGGTGGATTTCTGCTCTCATCGCTGGACTTGCAATTCAACTTATTATTTTACTTATGTGGCTTTTCTTAAAACGATTTCCGGATGCAGATATGTATGAAAGTGTTTGTATGCTATTTGGTAACAAGCTTGGAAAACTATTAGGTTTTGCTTATGTTTTTTATTTTACCCTTATTGGTATGACGGTTATGTTAAGCGCTTGTAATGTCATTAAAGTATGGATCTTACAAGCCACTCCTTGGTCTGCCATTCTCATGCTATTTACAATAGCTTGTTGTTACGTAGCTTATAATACATTTAAAGTAATTGTGCGATTTTATGTCATGGCCTCTATTCTCATTTTACCTATGGCGCTTTTAATTGGACTTGGGCTCTCACGGGCTGATTTTTCTTATATTTTTCCCATTACAGAGGCTGGATGGTGGAATATTATTCAAGCATCCAAAGAAACAATTACAGCTATGTATGGTTTTGAAATTATTCTTATCGCTTTCCCAAAAGTAAATGGGACTGCTGTGGCAAAACTAAAGGCAATTTCTATCGCTAACGGATTTGTGACTCTCTTTTATGCTTTTACTGTTTGGATTTGCTTTATCGTATTTAGTCCAAAGCAAGTTGAGCTTATTCCAGAACCAGTCGCTTACTTATTACGCTCCTTACATATCGGGATTATAGACCGAACTGATTTACTATTCATACCAATTTGGATGATAACTGTTGTAGCTTCTATCGCTAGTTATTACTGTGCCGCTTCTATCGGAATTGGACATATATTCAATCTTGCTAATCATAAAAAGGCTGTTCCAATCGTTGGTATTATTGCTTTTAGTGTAGCCTTATTTATAGATACACCTGAAGAATTAAAAGTAATTTCAACTTTCACTGATAAGTTCACCTATATTTTTATCGTTGTCCTCCCTCTTTTATTTCTACTTTATGCAGTAATAAGAAAGAAGAAAGGAGAACAGTATGTTCAAAAAAAGAGTTAAATTACTTTTTATATTATGTACTAGTTCCCTCCTTTCTGGCTGTTGGGATCAAGAACCATTAAGAGAAGCGAGATTAGCTTATAGTATTGGATATGATATTACCGAAGAGAATAGACTTCAGCAAACGATCGAACTTGTAAAGAGTTCTAGCGGCGAGCAGTCTTCATTTGAGAATGAGATACATTCTGCAACCGGGCATAACATAAGGGATACAAGCGATGCCCTAAAAAAAAATGTGACTGGGAACATTCGCTATTTCAAATATGGTGTTCAATTACTAGGAACCAAAATTCTAAAAAAAGGTATACTACCCTATTTAGATGTCAGCTTTCGGGATCCAACAAACCCAACTGCTTTAGTAAAACTTATTGCAGTAGATGGTGAAACGTCCGAGATACTAGAAAAAAAGAAAGTAGGAAATTTACTAATTGGAGATTTTCTAAAGAAAAAAGTGAAAAGCTTAGAAGATATGAGTGTATTTCCAAAAGAAACTTTAGAAACAGCTGCTACAAAAATGTTAGATCCTGGTAAAGACTTCACCCTCCCTTCTATAAAAATAAAAGGAAAAGAAGTAGTTACAAACGGGTTAGCTTTATTTAACAAAGATAAATTAACTGGGCATTTATCTTTGAAACAATCTGTTTTATTCGTATTATTAACCGGAAAAATGGGAACAAGTGCCCGTATAACCCAGAAACTTACTAGCGATGAATCAGAGAAGACATCTGATTATTTAACAATGGAAATTAGCAATCGAAAGTTAGAACGAGACTTAAAAATAACAACAGATAAAAAAGGAAATGTTTATGCTCACATTAAGCTTCAATTAAAAGTTATCGCTCTTGAAGCTCCGAGAGATAATCTTTACAAAATGGATGAAAGAAAAAAACTAAATAAGGAATTATCTAAACAGCTGACGAAAGAAGCTAAAAAGATAACGAAAAAGTTACAAAAAGCAAATTGTGATGCTTTCGGTATTGGAAGACATCTTATCGCTTATCATCCTGATTTATGGAAGAAAAAAAATTGGAATAAAGATTATGCAAAAGTAAAATTTAAACCTGAGGTAGAAGTAAGCATTTTGTATAGTGGTGTCTTAAAATAAAAAGGCTGTACGCCACGTGGGCATACAACCTTTTTATTTCGTATAGCGATAGACAATTGATTCATATGGTCTTAAGTTAAGTTTTGTAATATCCTTGCTGGAATCTTTATAATTCGACAGTAGTATTTCTTGTTTCATTCCATCTAATTGAACATGAGCTGGTACAGAGTACGTTATTTCTTCTCCATAGAAGTTATTGATAACAAGTAATACCTCGTCATTTATAGTACGTGTATATGCCCAAACCTTAAGATGATTTTCATCTAAAATAGCATATTCTCCTTCTGTAATTACATCATACGTTTTTCTAAGTTCTATTAACTTTTTATAATGATAAAATACAGACTCTTTATCTTCTAATGCCTTCTCTACGTTTATTTCTGTAAAGTTTTCAGCCACTGAAATCCAAGGTGTACTTGTTGTAAAACCACTGTTCATCTCTTCATTCCACTGCATCGGAGTACGAGAGTTGTCACGAGATTTTTGTTTTAAAATCCCGATAATCTCTTCTTTTGATAATCCTTCTTCTAGCTTTATATCGTGTATATTTAACGATTCCACATCGCGATATTGCTCGATGGACTCGAATTTAGGATTCGTCATACCGATTTCTTCGCCTTGATAAATGTAAGGTGTTCCTTGCAACATATGCATAGCTGTCGCTAACATTTTCGCAGATTCATTTCGGTACTTTCTATCATCACCGAAGCGTGACACTATGCGAGGTTGGTCATGATTACACCAGAATAACGCATTCCATCCTCCGTCCTTTTGCATTTCAATTTGCCAATTAGACATAATCTCTTTTAATTTAATGAAATCAAAATCCGCTTGCGTCCACTTATCTCCATTCGGATAATCTACTTTTAAATGATGGAAACTAAACGTCATACTTAATTCATTACGCTCAGGGTTTGAATATTTAATACAATTATCAATTGTCGTAGATGACATTTCTCCAACTGTAATTACATCTTTCCCTTCAAAAACATTTCGGTTCATCTCTTGTAAATATTCATGAACGCGCGGGCCATCTGTATAATATTTACGCCCATCGCTTGTCGCCGTACTTCCATCATCATTTAAGAACTGTTGATCTTTTGAAATTAAATTAATAACATCTAATCGGAATCCAGTTACCCCTTTATCAAGCCAAAAACGCATCATATCATATACTTCTTCACGAAGTTTTTCATTTTCCCAATTTAAATCCGCTTGCGTCTCATCAAATAGATGTAAAAAATATTGCTCTGTCTTCTCATTATATTTCCAAGCAGACCCGCCAAACTTAGATTGCCAATTATTTTTTTCATCACGCCAAATATAGTAATTACGATATGGACTATTTTTATCTTCCTTCGCTTCCTTAAACCACTTATGCTCCGTCGAACTATGATTTACAACGATATCAAGCATAATTTCAATGTTACGTGCCTTTGCTTCTTCTAAAAGCTCTTCAAACTCTTCCATCGTTCCGTAAGATGGATCAATACTGTAGTAATCACTTACATCGTATCCATTATCATTTTGTGGTGATTGGTATATCGGTGTTAACCAAATATAATCTACCCCGAGTTCTTTTAAATAATCTAGTTTCTCTGTAACCCCTTTTATATCACCTGTTTCTTTATTGTAATAGCTATTAAAGCTCTTCGGATAAATTTGATAAACTACACTTTTATGCCAATCCTTCATGTTTAACTTCCTCCTACTTCTGTTTTGCTCGTTTTGCAAATAACCATGTTAACGTAAATGGGATTACAACTGCGATAATCATTCCTACAATAAATATTGGAATCGATTTCGGAATGATAGAAATAAATGCTGGTAATCCGCCAATTCCGATAGCAGGTGCTAATACACCATTTAACGTAATAAATATCGCTGCCACAGCCGATCCTATAATTGCTGCGTAGAACGGGAATTTATTTCGTAAGTTTACACCAAACATAGCTGGCTCTGTAATACCGAAATATGCTGAAATTGCTGATGTAGATGCCATGCTTTTATCATTTTGATTTTTAGAAATCCAGAACATCGCAAGTGCCGCACTACCTTGCGCAATGTTAGAAAGAGCAATCATTGGCCAAATGAATGTACCACCGTGCTGTGCAATTAATTGTAAGTCGATAGCAATAAACATATGATGCATACCTGTAATTACAAGCGGTGCATATAATGCTCCAAACAATACTGCTCCAACTACTGGTACTGTTTCATATACACCTACTAATCCAGCTGTTAATAAATCTCCAATATGACGTGTAACTGGACCAATAATTCCTAATGCTAACACACCTGTTACGACAATCGTTGTAATGGGTACAACTAATAATTGAATTGCATTTGGTACATGTTTCTTCAAGAAAATTTCCACTTTACTTAATACAAATGCTGCTACTAAAACCGGTAGAATTTGACCTTGATATCCTACCTTTTCAATTTGAAATAATCCTAAAATATCGAAGTACTCAATCTTTTGTCCATCTAAACCAGTTGCTGCTTTACCATAATCCCACGCGTTTAATAAGGCTGGATGCACAAGCATTAATCCCATAACGATCCCTAATATCGGACTACCACCAAAACGCTTCGTTGCTGACCAACCGACAAGTGCTGGTAAGAATACGAATGCTGTATTCGCCATCATATTAATTAAATCCCAAAGCCCACTTAAGTTTGGATATACATCTAATAAATTTTCACCTTCAAAAAATAAGTCCTTCGCTCCTAATAGATTGTTAATTCCCATTAGTAAACCAGCTGTTACGATCGCTGGTAATATCGGCATAAATACATCTGAAAATACTTTTACAAACTTTTGAACTGGGTTTAACTTTTGGTTTCCAGAGTCTTTCACGTCAGCTACTGTCGCTTCCTTCATACCTGCAAGCGTTATCAATTCCGCATATACTCGATCAACATCTCCTGGACCAATTACAATTTGAAATACTCCAGCGTTATGAAACGCTCCCTTCACTAATGAAACAGACTGCAATTTATCGTTATCTATTTTACTTTCATCTTTTAAAGCGATACGGAGCCTCGTTACACAGTGCGCAGCTTGTTCAATATTGTCTCTCCCACCAATATACTGCAACACTTCCTCTGCTGTTTTACGATAGTCTTTCCCCATATTCCCGTCCCTCTTTTCTTTTTTTGATACCGTTTACACTTACATATTAACTCGTATATATAAGTTAGTCAACACTCGTATATACGAGTTTGTGTTTTTTTATAAATTGAAATTGTAATCAGTGGGGGTTTTGTTCATCCCGCACTGATTATCAGCCCTCACCAATCGGGCGTTTACGGACAGCACGCCTCCACAAATAGCAGGGATAAAAAAAGAGATGAAACGTTATTTCGTTCCATCTCCTTATTTTCTCCGCGCCACATCCGAAAAATGAAAAATATCTAAACGATGGCGTGATTCTGTATACTCGAACTGACTTCCATCATAAAAATGCGTAAAGTTTTTCACAACGACAACATAGTCTGTTCCATTTAAATCTAAATACTTTCTATCGTCCTCTGTACATGGCTGTACTTCAATTACCCTCTGTGAGTAACTAATATGAAGACCTAGTTCTTTCTCAATGTATTTATAAATGGACTCCACCGCAATTTCACTCGTTAATCCTGGAATATATTCCGACACAAAATGATTGATATCCAAAATTACTTTTTCTCCATCAATATTTCGTACGCGTTTAATATGATCTATTTCTGTTTTCTCTTTCACGTTTAATAGTTTTGCAACTTCTTTTGTCGCTTTTACTTTCTCTATTTCCACGACTTCTGTAATACAATGACGTCCTAAACGTTCATTTTCTTCTTGGAAACTTACAATACCACCAAAGTTGAATTCAATGTTTTTTCGCTTTAAAACAAAAACACCTTTTCCATGTATTTTCTGAACATATCCACGCTCTTGCAATAAATCTACTGCTTTTCTTACAGTACCTCGACTTGCCTCATACTGCTTCATTAATTCAGTTTCTGATGGGATTTTGCATCCCTCTTTTAATTGTTTATTGTCAATAGACTTACTGATTTCTGTATAAATTTGCTCATACTTACTCATCATCTACAATAGCCCCTTGTCACCTTCTAATTCTATATGTATTATACCACGCTATACTCTTCTGCCAATCTCTCACTTATTTTCCAGTATAGGAAAAATACAGGTAAATATTTAATCTCTAAAACGTATTTTTATAAAAATTTTTATATTTTTCTTTTCATTCAAAAAAACATGTAGTATACTAACTTCAAAATCAGAGGAGAAAGGGAGCAAAGAACTATGCTTACTTATACAACAATTGTAGTTACATTTGCACAAAAACATCATCATCATACGTAACCCTTGAAACCTAGCGGAAAAATTACGCGTAGGTACAAGGGTTATTCCCGTTGTACCTACGTTAGGCGAAGAGCCATGTAGGTATTTTTTATCTACATGGCTCTTTTTTTATTGTCAAAAAGCTAGTGAAAAATGATGTTTAAGCAAAACTTACTACAAAGGAGTTAACAAAAATGGAAACGAAAAAATGGGGATTATGGATTTTAACGGCTTTTGTAATCGGAAATATGGTTGGCGGTGGCGTATTTATGCTCCCAGCAAATTTAGCACACGTATCAGGTCCAATGGGTTCTACACTCGCATGGAGTATTACAGGCCTTGGCGTATTTATGATTGCACTCGTATTTGGAAATTTAGCAATTCGCAAGCCAGAATTAAAGGCTGGACCACAAAGTTACGCCCAAGCAATGTTCCCTTCAAAAAAAGCGGGTAAAGTTGCAGGATATAGTATGGCATGGGGATATTGGGCTGCGAACTGGGCTGCAACCGCATCTGTTATTATTTCCTTTGCTGGATATTTATCAACATTCTTTCCAGTTCTACAAAGTAAGCAAATTCTCTTTTCTACGAACGGATTTTCATTAGAACTCGGAAAAGGATTAACTTTCCTCGTATGTAGCCTTATGTTATGGGGAATTCAATACATTCTTTCTCAAAATATTGACCGAGCTGGAAATATGAATCTGCTTGCTACCATTGCAAAAATTATCGGATTTACAATGTTTATTGTAATCACATTATTCATTTTCAATGCCTCTAATTTTGGAGACGGTCAAACATTTATGAATGAAGCAGGACAATCAATTTCGTTAGGTGGACAAATCAATTCAGCTGCTATTGCAACACTTTGGGCGTTTATCGGTATTGAATCTGCTGTAATGCTTTCTAACCGTGCTAAATCTCAGCGCGATGTAAAAAAAGCTACCATTTTCGGATTAATTATCGCTCTTCTTATTTACATGTCAATTACTTTACTTACAATGGGAGCTCTCTCGCAAGATGCTTTAAAAGAGTCTCAAAAACCATTAGTAGACGCATTAAATTTAGCAATTGGCAATAAAGGTGCCTATATCATGGCTTTACTTGCACTTGTATCTTTATTTGGATCTACAGTTGGCTGGATCGTTGTTAGTTCAGAAGTACCTTACCAGGCAGCCAAGAACGGACTTTTCCCTAAGTTTTTCGCGAAAACAAATAAAAAAGGGAGTCCTTCAAAATCATTATTTATTACAAATGTGATGACGCAAATTTTCTTATTCTCAACGATTTCTGGTACCGTATCAGAAGCTTATAATTTCGCTATCGTTGTAGCAACATTAGCTTATTTAATTCCATACCTTGTTTCTACGCTTTACCAATTCAAATTGGTTATTACAGGAGAAACGTATGATATAATGCCTGGCTCTCGAATAAAGGATGGGATCATTACTACATTAGCATTTGTCTACTCTATTTGGGTTATCAAAACAGGAACTGCTGATTTAAAAACGTTCTTCTTAGGAATCGGATTGTTCGTATTAGGTCTTATTCTTTATCCAGTACTAATGAAAAACTCACAAAAAACGAATTAAAAAAAGAGAAGCTACCGGCTTCTCTTTTTTATTAAAAATCTGTAATTAACTTTTCTTTTAACTCTCCTACAGATAAAGGTTTCGCATAATAAAATCCTTGGACGTAATCACAGCCCATAGATTGTAATAAACTTTCTTGCTCTACTGTTTCTACTCCTTCAGCAACTACTGCTAAATTTAAGCTATGGGCAATTTCAATAACAGATTTTACAATCGTTCGCTCTGGCTGTGCGTGATCATAATGAAATTCACGAATAAAGTTACGATCAATTTTTACTATATCCAGTGGCAGTTGCTTTAAATAATATAAGGAAGAATAACCTGTTCCAAAGTCATCTAAAGCAATTAAAATACCCATATTTCTTAATTCTTGTAATGTAGCAATAATATAATCAAAATGGCGAACAGCGATACTTTCCGTTACTTCCAAAATTAAACGATTCGGTGGAAAGCCAGTTCTCCTTAAAATGCTACGTACAGATAAAATAAAACGCTTTTGCATTAATTGTTGTATGGATAAATTAACAGATAATCTTAGTCCTTCTTCGTAATCTGGCAATGTTTTAAACAAGCGACATGACTTTTCTAATACCCAGTCTCCTAATTTTATAATAAGTCCAGATTCTTCAGCTACTGGAATAAATTCGCCTGGCGAAATAGGCCCTTCTTCTGTCGAACAACGTGCTAAAGCCTCAATACCAGTATATTTCTTCGTTTTCAAATCAATAATAGGCTGCAGTACCACATCTAATTCTTCATCACGAATTGCCTTTTGCAAAGCGAATTCAATTTTCATTCTACGATTTATTTTCGCACGTAACTCATCTGTAAAGAAACACGCGGCATTTCTGCCTTGTTCTTTCGCACTATACATAGCTAAATCCGAATTTTTCAATAGTGTTTCTACATCTTGTCCGTCTTGCGGATATGAGCACAGTCCTAGACTAGCTGAAATGTATACTTCATGACCTTCAAGCATAAATGGTGCCTGAAAACACGACAACACAGATGTCGCTAACTGCCTCATTTCATCTTGTTTATGATTTTTTGTTAACAGCACAAATTCGTCGCCACCCAGCCTAGCCAGAACGTCTTTCTCTCCTAGCACATAATGCAACCGTGAAGCAACTTCGCTTAAAAGTAAATCCCCTATCATATGACCTAGCGTATCGTTTACTAATTTAAAACGATCCAAATCAAAGTAAATCATACCAAATTCTTTTTTTCCTGCAATCATCTCGTTTACAGTCGTTATTAGCTGCAATCGGTTCGGTAAACTCGTTAAAGCATCATGATACGCAAGCTCCCTATAACGACTTTCACTTAACCGCAACCTCTGTTCTGCTTCTTTCCTACTACTAATATCATTTCGGATCGCGATAAATTGATACGGCTCTCCTTTTTCATTTAAAAACGGAACAATTGTTGTTTTAACCCAATAATACGTCCCATCTTTTGCTTGATTTCGAATCTCACCTCTCCATACTTTTCCGTTCAAAATGCGCTTCCATAGAATTTGAAAAAATGTTTTCGGGTGATATCCTGAATTTAAAATACGATGATCTTTCCCTATTAACTCTTCTCGTGTATATTTGGAGATTTCACAAAACTTATCATTTACATATGTAATAAGACCATTTCGGTCTGTAATCGCAACAATTGAAGACTCATCTAATGCTAACTTTAAATCTCGCAATGAAGAGTCATATAATGCATGACCTCTTTGTTCTAGCATGCGCATCTCTCCTTGCTTCCTATCTGACTAAAACACAACTTGTTTCTCTTCATAGAAATAGAGATATTTCATTTCTTAATAATGGCTATTTGCATTCATCACATTTTGAAATATGCCGATTAAAATAACATAATATTATTTGTAATAAAAAGCAATATAATACCGTTTCAATTATAAATAGTAGTTTCTTATCGCTATGATTAGCTTACTTTATTATACTCTTACATTCCTTTATAACTAGCTCCATACAACGCCTATTCCCTATTAATCCCGCTCATATCTAACCTCTTTACTTTACTAGCGAAATAGAATTTCGAGCACACTATACAACTATTCACGGATAATAATATAAAAGTTAAAATTAGTCTATATGTTTTTGAATTACAATAATAAAATATTAACATATTTTCACCTTTGTTTTGGAAATATTTTATAAATACTTTATTAAACTAAAAAAAGAGGAAAGCCTCTTTTTTTAGTTTAATACGGATATGGTATTTGCTGATACCCCGGATATGGAGTTGGATATGGTGCTGGGTATGGCGCTGGATAAGTTACTGGGTACGGTGCTGGATAGTAGCCTCCACTTGCTGCACCCGTTAATGCGCCAGCTGTAAGTCCACCTAACACGCCTCCAGCAAAACTTCCTGGGAAAAATCCACCGCCCCATGAGCCGCCACCCCAGCCCCACCCACCTCCGTGATGGTGGTGATGATCATGGTGATTGTGCCCTCCGTGGTGGTGATGTCCGCCGTTATGGTTGTGCCCTCCATGAGGATGATGATTACGATAATACAATCCGTTATTTTCTATATAATTCATGTTTCCCCTCTCCTTTTCCATTTTCTTATCTTAATAGGTATTGTATGAATAGTACGGACTTTGTTAGTAACCTATATAATAAGAAGAATCCGTATAATACGAATAACCATATCCTCGGCTTCATCATGCACCTGTTACAAATTCATGATATGGTTATTCCCGTTCCTATATAAAGGACAAATGTTTTGTCCCCCCTACACTGATTATTAACCAGCAAATAGCAGGATAATAACGTAACAATATACTGTATGTAGGACAAATGCGGAAAGCATGGGGAAAATGTCTATATTTTGTAAAAAAAACAAAACACTTTATAATAAGAATGTCGGATTATACCTTTTTATATAAGAAGTCTATATTTAAGAAAGATTAGAGGAATTTTATAGAAATGAAGAAGCCTATCGTTCAATTATTATTGGTATTTACAATTATATCTATCGTTCTTTTCCTATTAAATACATCGTATATTTCTTTATATACATTTGTCGGTGCCCTATGGTCTATTACAATCGTAGGAATTTCATTCGTTATTTTCATCGAAAATAGATCTCCTCAAAGCACCTTAGCGTGGTTTTTAGTATTAGCACTTCTTCCTGTTGTAGGTGTGCTTTTATACTCTATTTTCGGTCGTAGCCGTTGGAGAAGGAAAAAACATCTCCATCGTTCAGAAGAACAAAGAAAATTATTCCGTGAAATATTAGAAGGAAGACGACTAAAATTATCACTCAAAGTCCCCTTACATGAACGTTCTGTACATTTAACAGAAGTCGTACAAAAATTTGGAGGCGGTCCTGCCGCAGATAAAACAACTACAAAACTTTTAACAAATGGCAATCAAACCTTTTCAGAAATTTTGCAAGCTATCGAGCAAGCAAAACATCACATACATATTCAATACTATATTTATAAATCTGATGAAATTGGTACAAAAGTTCGGGATGCGTTAATAAACAAAGCAAAATCTGGTGTTATTGTACGCTTCCTTTATGATGGACTCGGAAGTAACACTTTAAGAAGACGCTTTTTAAAACCTATGAAAGAAGCTGGTATTGAAATTGTAGAATTTGACCCTATTTTTTCAGCTTGGTTACTTGAAACTGTCAATTATCGTAACCATCGAAAAATCGTTATTGTAGATGGAGAAATCGGTTTTACTGGTGGACTCAACGTCGGTGATGAATATCTTGGCCGTTCAAAAAAATTTCCCATTTGGCGTGATAGTCATTTAAAAATAGAAGGAAAAGCGTTATATAAATTACAAGCAATTTTTCTAGAAGATTGGCTCTATGCCTCTAGTGGATTGAATACTTATTCTTGGGATCAATTTATGAATAGACAATACTTCCCAGGTAAAGAAATTTCAAGTGCAGAAGGTGCTGTGCAAATTGTAGCCAGCGGGCCTAGCTCAGATGATAAAAGCATTCGCAATACATTATTAGCTGTTATGGGATCTGCAAAAAAATCGATTTGGATCGCTACACCTTACTTTATTCCAGATCAAGAAACTTTAACATTATTACGTTTAAGTGCAATATCTGGCATAGATGTACGCATTTTATATCCTGGTAAAAGTGATAGTATTATTAGTGATCAGGCATCTCAGTCCTACTTCACTCCGCTTTTAAAAGCTGGTGCTTCCATTTATAGTTATAAAGATGGTTTTATGCATGCAAAAATTGTACTCGTTGATGATAAAATCGCGACAATTGGAACGGCAAATATGGACGTACGCAGCTTTGAATTAAATTATGAACTTATTAGCGTACTATATGAATCAGAAACCGTTCATGATATTAAACATGATTTTGAAGACGACTTTAAGCATTCCACTGAAATTAAATGGAACGCATTCCAAAAAAGAAGTATCAAAAAACGAATACTAGAGTCTTTCATGCGACTCATTTCTCCTTTACTGTAAGCAATCAATGTAATATTGATTGCTTTTTCTTTTCCATTTCCCCTCTCTCCTTTTCTTTGCATACCATATTAAAACAAGTTATCATAAGATGTATTACTTTATGAAAATAATGTTAGGTGGGAAATACATGTTAGAACAATTTCATATACATGCTGATTTAAAACAACAGCTCTCAACCATTCACGAAAAAAATAAACAAGAAGCTGGTGAAAATGCACATTTAATTGGAAAGAAAATATATAAAGCATCTGATAACAGCATTATTGAAGATGCTATTACAGCGCTTCTTCTTGGCAAAAACATTCTATTAAAAGGGCCGACTGGTAGTGGTAAAACAGTACTAGCTGAAACTCTTTCTTCTTTATTCCAAAAACCAATGCATAGCATTAACTGTTCTGTTGACCTAGATGTCGAAGGTATTTTAGGATACAACACACTACAAACGAAAGATGGCGCATCTGAAGTTACATTCGTTAACGGCCCTCTTATGAAAGCAATGAAGAACGGTCATTTCCTATATATTGATGAAATTAATATGGCAAAACCTGAAACGTTACCACTTCTTCACGGTGCATTAGATTACCGTAAAATGATTACAAATCCATTTACACAAGAAGTTGTATATGGAGATGACGAGTATCGTGTAATTGCAGCAATTAATGAAGGTTACGTTGGAACAAGTGAACTAAACGAAGCATTAAAAAACCGTTTCGTTATTATTGAAGTTCCATACATTCAAGGTGACACATTAAAAGAACTATTACTATCTGAATCAAAATTAAATGATGTTGCAACAATTGAAAAATTCGTTGCATTTGCAAGCGACCTTATGCCTTTAGCTCGTGATGGACGTGTAAGTGAAGAAGCAGCAAGTATTCGTGGCATTATCGACGCATGTGATTTAGGTGTATATATTCCTGTTATGCGTGCAATTGAACGTAGTATTATCGCAAAATTAAACGATGAAACAGAACAAATGACTGTCCGTGAATTAGCAGAAAGTTATTTCTTTGAGGGATAATTCATGAGACAAATTTTTAGTGACAAAAAAATTGATGCGTCGCTGTTTCTACAAATGGAAAACTTAATGTATGCTCTTCTAAAAGAAGACGATGCCTACCTTGAGTATGGCTATAAAGCATACTACGACGAAATTGAAAAAAAGGTTGTCATTAGTCACTTTTGGGATGATCGAAAAGAAGAGGATACAGTAATCGGATTAAAAAGCGAAGTGTTTTTAAAAGCACTTGGTAATAAACATTACTCGGACATGACTTTAATTCGTTCTTATGCGATTGAATTACAAGAATCACCCTTAAAAAAGTTTTTAACACAATTATTTGTTCTATTAGAAGATTTACGTGTTGAGGAAATCGTAAAAAACTTACGCCCTGGCACAAAGCATGTTTTTAAAAGAAGAAAAGAAATGTATCGCAATTACTTTAGTTCACAAAATGAAATCAATCGTGTTCGTAACTATCACGGTGATCGTCTATTTTGTCTCTGCTATCTTTCATTAACGAGCGATAAATATGAAATGTTTAATAATGAATATTTCGAGCAAATTGAATCAATTTTGCATGAAACATTCCAAGCTCGTAATACAGAAGACATTATGTATATCGTTGAAAAAATTCGCTATCGTTTAGAAGGACTGCTTGAAAGTGACATGCTTAATAATTATTTCGGACATGCACCGCTTTATTTATCTGTTATTACAGATGAGAAAGACAGTCGCGCTGAAAAATTAGCAAATGATGATACGCAGCTCATAGATGACGATGATAACAAAAACAAAATGGATGAAAGCTTCTCGACATGGCACCGTGAAAATAAAAACAATGAAAACGAGAACTTTTTACGCTTTGATTTAGAAAGCGGAACAAAAACAAATATGATGGGTGATACTGCTCGTGAATCAGAAGATGGTGACCAAGCACTTGGTTCTGTACAAGGTACTTCCCAAAAAAGTACACAATCTAACTTTGATGGTGCTGATACAGAGGAAGCAAGAGCGTCTCATGCTTCTAGCCAAAACGACGGTGCATACGGCAAGTATAATGTGGGAGCTTCTCATACATTTAAAGAAGCTCGCAAATCAAATCCTGATGAGAAAAAAGATTACCAAGCTATCAAATCAGTCGTTAATAAAGATGTAAAAGAATTAAAGAAAATTATCGAAAAAACAATTGAAAATAAAACGAATGCAAACAGTGATAAATATTACGGAAGGCTTCGTAAGAAATTCCTTCGTATTTATACTGAAAAGCAGCCGCGCATGTTTTATAAAAAAGGACAAGAATCACAAGAGCTCGACGTTGCATTCCAACTACTAGTGGACTGCTCTGGTTCTATGTATAACAAAATGGAAGAAACGAAAAAGAGTGTTGTACTATTCCATGAGGCATTGAAATCTTTAAAAATCCCGCACGCTATTAGCGGATTTTGGGAAGATGCTTCTAGTGCTAAGCCTGAAGATAAGCCAAACGTTATCCATGAAGTTGTAACGTATAAAAACTCAACGTTACCAAACGTCGGTCCAGAAATTATGCAGCTTCGCGAAGAAGAAGATAACCGCGACGGATATATTATTCGTATCGTTTCTGAAAAGCTTGCAAAAAGGCCAGAAAAACATAAATTCTTACTTGTCTTTACAGACGGTGAGCCTTCTGCGCTAGACTATCAACAAGACGGTATTTTAGATACGCATGAAGCTGTCAAACTTGCTCGTAAAAGTGGTATGGAAGTAATCGGAATCTTCATCGAAGAAGGCGAAGCGAAAGAAGCAACTTATCAATTAATGAAGAACATTTATAACCATCACTTCTTAGTTGCAAATCACGCTGAAGATTTACGTCTGAAGATTAAACCACTATTGAAAAAGTTATTACTGAAGACGATTGAATAGAAAAAAAGGAGCCTTGCGCTCCTTTTTTTCTTTCAATCACTTTATTTCTGGTTGAAACTTGTATGGAATGGCTACTTCTAATAATGCCTCGAATCCGCCATCGTAGAATGGGAATCGTTCATTTGCGATCGTTTGATCCACCCACTCTATTGCGGAAATTTCATCTTCATCTTCTGCAATAAGTTCACCTGTCACTACATTTGCTCGGAATGTAAAAAATAGCGCATGATTCCCTGATTCTTCAAAGAATTTTTCATTGATCGCAACAAGTCCACCTGCCACAGCAGTTAAACCTGTCTCTTCTTTTACTTCTCTTATTAGTGCTTCCTCTAATATTTCACCTTTTTCCACAGCCCCGCCTGGCAATGACCAAACATTTTGTTCTACATTATGTACCATTAATACTTTATTTGTTTCTTCATCATGTATTAGTGCATATACGACATCAACTCTTTGCATGTTGCTTTTCTCCTTCAATTAACTCATCCATTGTAAATAAAGAATGTAGCTGTAAGCCATCTTCTAATAAGTTATCTCTTCCCTCTTTCGTTCGTTCAATGACGCCTAGAACATGATGTACTTTCGCACCTAGTTCTCTTAAATCTTTCGTGCTTAATAATATTTGACCACCTGTCGTAATAACATCCTCAACAACACAAACATTTTTCCCAGCAATATTAACGCCTTCTGCTAACTTACATGTACCATACTTCTTCGCTTCTTTTCTTACAAATACAACAGGTATACCTGTTTGTAAAGATAATGCTGTCGCTACTGGAATTCCTCCCATTTCTAAACCTGCGAGTACTTCTGTATCAGGAGGAATGAGCCCTTTCAATTGTTTAGCAATTTCTAATAACAGTACTGGATTAGATTCAAATAAGTACTTATCAAAGTATTGATTTGATACTTGTCCTGATCGAAGCTTAAATGTTCCCGTTAAACGTGACGTATTATAAATTTCCTTTGCTAATTCCCATTTCTCCATTGTATCTCTCCCCTTTATGCACAAATTAACTCATTCTATCACATTTGTAATTATTTATATATTCTCAAATTACAAATAAAAGGGTCGATTCCTAAGAATCGACCCTTCCTATTAATTCATCACTAACTCAGCTGTGAACTTTTTTTTTAACTTAGCCAACATGTCCGTTGTCATTTTGTCTAAATCGTATTCTGCTTTAAAGCCCCACTCGTTCATTGCTGCTGTTGCGTCAATAGAGTTCGGCCAGCTATCAGCGATTGTTTGACGAGCAGGATCTACAGCATAATCCATTGTAAACGTCGGGATGTGTTTACGAATGGATGCTGCGATTTGCTCTGGCTCAAAGCTCATCGCTGTAATATTGAACGCGTTTCTATGCACAAGTTTACTTGGATCAGCTTCCATTAATGAAATGATCGCTTGTAAAGCATCTGGCATGTACATCATATCCATGTATGTTCCTTCTGCAATGTATGAGGTGTATATGCCTTTTTTAATCGCCTCATAATAAATTTCAACCGCATAATCAGTTGTTCCGCCTCCTGGAGGAGCTACGTAAGAAATTAAACCAGGGAAACGTACACCGCGCGTATCAACGCCAAACTTTTGATGATAATAATCACATAGTAATTCTCCTGCTACTTTGTTTACCCCATACATCGTAGTAGGACGCTGAATTGTATCTTGTGGCGTATTATCTTTCGGTGTTGATGGACCGAATGCACCGATAGAACTTGGCGTGAAAAACTTACAGTTTAATTCACGAGCTGCTTCTAATGCATTTACAAGTCCACCCATATTTAAATTCCAAGCAAATAACGGATTTTTTTCTGCTGTTGCTGAAAGTAAAGCTGCTAAATGAATAATTGTATCTACTTCATTACGCTTTGCAATATCATGTAGTTTTTGTCCATCTGTTACATCTAACGTTTCAAATGGACCAGACGTTACTACTTCACTATCTGTTTCACGAATATCTGTTGCAATAACATTTGATGCACCGTATACATCACGAAGTTTCATTACTAGTTCAGAACCAATTTGCCCTAAAGAACCGGTTACTAGAATTTTTTTCATTTTCCCCACTCCTCATTTGCAAGCTATTCAAAAGATGTCGTTACTTAAATGATGCCCATTTCTTTCCCTACTTTTTCATACTTACGAATTGCTTCATCTAACATTTCTTTCGTATGAGCTGCTGTAGGCATATTACGAACGCGTCCTGTTCCTTTTGCTACAGTTGGGAACACGATAGATTTTGCATATACGCCTTCTTCATTTAGACGTTTACTAAATTCTTGTGTTAATACTTCGTCACCAATAATACAAGGTGTAATTGGCGTTTCACTTTCTCCAATGTTAAAGCCAAGTTCTTTTAACCCTTGTTTTAAATAGCGGCCATTTTCCCATAAACGATCATGTAACTCTGTGCTTTCCATTAAAATTTCAATTGATCGCATACATGCAGCTGCATCAGCTGGTGTTAATGCTGTAGAGAATAAGAATGGGCGTGAACGAACTTTTAACCAGTCAATTAAGTTTTGTTTCCCTGCTACATATCCACCAATTACCCCAATTGCTTTTGATAATGTACCAATTTGGAAATCAACTTTATCAGATAGACCGAAGTGCTTTACAGTTCCTGCACCTTTTCCAAGTACACCTGAACCGTGTGCATCGTCTACATATGTCATTAAATCTAATTCTTCTGCAATCTCAACAATTTCTGGTAATTTTGCAACATCTCCATCCATTGAAAAGACACCATCTGTAATTACCATTAATTTATTGTAAAGACCTGATTCTTTCGCTGCGATTGCTTTTTGGCGTAAATCTTCCATATCAGAATGTTTATAAACAATAATTTTCGCTCTTGATAGACGACTACCATCAATGATAGAAGCATGGTTTAATTCGTCTGAAAGAATTGCATCATTTTTATCCATAACGGCTGAAATCGCTGCCATATTACAGTTAAATCCTGATTGGTAAGCAATTGCTGCTTCTGTATGTTTAAACTTTGCAATTGTCTCTTCTAATTTAATATGCAAATCTAAAGTACCGTTAATTGTACGAACAGCTCCTGCTCCAACGCCGTACTTATGAATTGCACCAATTGCTGCTTCTTGCAAACGGCTATCTGTTGCTAATCCAAGATAGTTGTTTGAAGATAAGTTAATATATTCTTTTCCGCCAATTGTAATGATCGGTCCATTTGAACTTTCAAGCGGATCAATTACGTTATAAAGCCCCTTTGATTTTAAATCCTCTAAATTTTCTTCTAAAAATTTCGCAAGTGTTTTACTAGACATTGTGAAGCCTCCCATCGTTCATGTAAGCGGATTATTGTCTTAATAGTTCTAATAATCCCTCTACTAGCTTAACACGTTTTCAGAATTTATTATAGAAAAATAGTTTAAAGTAACCGCTTACAATTCTAGATTATATATGATTCATTACAAGAAATCTATCATTTACTTTTCATATTTGGTAGAATAAAAAAAATATTTAAGGGGGGCTTCAATCATGGCATTTACTGAATCTGATGTATATAATAACGAAGCATTTTTTGAACAATATATGAAACGAAGATACCGAGAAAATAGCCCAAATGAATCACTTGAAAAACCAGCCTTCTTTCAACTCATTGGTGATGTTAAAGGAAAGAAAATCCTCGATCTAGGATGCGGTGACGCTAAATTCGGCGAGGAATTATTAGAGAATGGCTGCCACTCTTACACTGGTATTGAAGGCTCCGAACTTATGTATGAAAAAGCTAAAAAACAACTAGAAAATAAAAATGGAACCGTCCATTGTTTAAACCTCAAAGACTACACATACCCTCCTTCTACTTTTGATTTAGTAACGTCTAGACTCGCCTTACATTATATTGAACATCTTCCTATCATTTTTCAAAATGTGTACGAAGCTTTAAAAACAAATGGAACCTTTACTTTTAGTGTTCAACACCCTGTTATTACTTCTTCATTTGAAAGCTTGCAAACGAGTGGTAAAAGAACTAGTTGGCTCGTCGATGATTATTTCAAAACGGGAAAACGAGTTGAGCCATGGATTGATCAAGAAGTTATTAAATATCACCGGACTACGGAAGAATATTTTACATTGTTACAACAAGCCGGATTTACAATTACAAACTTAAAAGAAGCTACACCAAATCGAAACTGTTTTCAAGATGAAGAAGAATATGAACGACGTTTACGTATTCCCCTCTTCCTCTTATTCTCTTGCCGAAAATAAAAAAAGACGATGAACCCTCATCGTCTTTTTTCATTAACTCATTGCCTGAACAACCTCTTTACGTACACGTCTGCCTTTTCCATGCGGGATACAAAGTGGTGTCCCGAATAACGGATCCGTACTGATTTGACATTCCATTCGGAATACATCACGTACTAGCTTCTCATCTACTACTTCTTCCGGCTTACCTTGTGCATATATTTGTTTATCTTGGATGGCTACAATATTGTCTGCATAACGGCATGCTAAATTTAAATCGTGTAATACCATAACAATTGTTCTTTGTTCTATTTCATTTAATTCGAATAATAAATCTAGCACTTCAATTTGGTGAGTCATATCTAAATATGTAGTAGGCTCATCCAGTAAAATAATATCTGTATCTTGTGCAAGCGTCATTGCAATCCAAGCACGTTGACGTTGTCCACCTGAAAGAGCATGCACATCACGCTCAGCAAATTCTGTCATACCTGTTGCTGCAAGTGCTTTTTGTACCATTTCTTCATCTTTTTCTGACCACTGCTTCAGCCACGTTTGATATGGATAACGTCCTTGCTTTACAAGTTGCAATACTGTAAGCCCTTCTGGCGCTTGCGGTCCTTGCGGTAAAATTGCCATTTGACGAGCAATTTGCTTCGTTTGCATACTTTGAATGGCTTGATTATCTAACAAAATGTCACCAGTTGTTGGCTTTAATAATCTAGCTAGTGAACGTAATAAAGTTGATTTTCCACAACCGTTAGAACCAATAAAGATTGTAATTTCGCCTTTTGGAATTTCTAAATTCAACTCATCAATAATAATTGCTTCACCATAAGACAGAGTCAAACGTTTCGTCTCCAATGCTTTTTGCATATTCATCTCCCTTTATGAATTCCGACTTTTATAAAGTAAATAAATAAAATAAGGTGCACCAATTGCTGATGTAAATACCCCTGCTGGAATTTCAAGTGGTGTGAAAACTGTACGCCCGATTAAATCTGCAGCAAGTACTAAAATTGCACCAACAATAGCCGCAACTGGGAGTAATGCACCGTATAAAGAACCAACTAGTCTTCGTGAAATATGAGGTGCCATTAAACCGACAAACCCAATTCCTCCGGCGAAGGCAACTGCGCCACCAATTAAACCTGTACTCAGTAATAACATGAATACGCGTGACTTCGTTAAAGGAACACCAAGTCCTACCGCAATATCATCCCCTAGCTCTTGCGCATTTAAATGTCTAGCAGCTATAAATGATATTACCGTTAAAATGAGAACCCACGGCGCAAGCACCATAACGTTTTGCCATGAAGAACCGTAAACAGTACCTGTAATCCATACATTCGCTTGACTCGCTTGATAAATTGGCGCTAACAACATAAACAAAGTCGTTGCCGCTTTCGTTAATGCCCAAAAACCAACACCAATTAAAACAAGACTAATCGGTGATAATCCGTCATTTCTCCATGCAAATAAATATACAAAAAGCGCTACAATCGTTGCCCCAGCGAAGGCTGCTAACGGCATATAATGAATGCTTACGGTTAGCGCATTATTTTTATCACTAAATATAGCTAGAAATAATACAACTGCAACACTTGCACCACCTGTAATCCCGATGATATCAGGAGAAGCCAGTGGATTTCGAACGAGCCCCTGTAAAATACATCCTGCTACAGCAAGTGCGATTCCTACAAGAATGGCAATTAAAATACGCGGCATACGAAACTTATTTACAACCATATTGGACATCGCATCGCCATTTCCAGTAATCGCTTGCCATACATCATACGGAGGAATTTTCATGTCTCCCATACCTGCACTCGTAAAAAATAATCCTATTAAAACAACTAGTAAACTGAATAAGACGAGACAAGCTCGTTTATACATTAAAAACGAGAGCCCGCCTTTTCCTATACGAAACGGAATATACTTCTTCATTTGCTAAGCCCTCTCTTACGTGCAATATAAATAAAGAACGGTGCACCAATAAATGCTGTCATAACCCCTACTGGTACTTCTTGTGGCATAATGACATATCTTGCTGCTATATCAGCCAAGATTAGTAGTATTGCACCTAACAAGCCGCTATATGGTACTCTCCATCTGTGATCGACCCCAACAAGAAATCTGGCAAAATGCGGGATAATAATTCCAACAAATCCAATTGGACCAGCAACCGCAACTGAACCACCAGACAACAGGACAATAATAAGTAACACGAATGATTTCATTAAAATTGTTCGTTGTCCAAGCCCTTTCGCGACGTCTTCCCCCATCATCAATGTATTTACTTTCCCTGCCATCATAATAGATGCAATCCAGCCTATTAATAAATATGGGAATACAGATTGTAAAATCTCTAACTTTCTTCCTTGCACAGATCCAGCAAGCCAAAATAATACTTCTTCAAGCGCCTTTTCATTTAAAACAAGTAATCCTTGTGTTAATGATGAAAATAACGCACTAATTGCGACCCCTGCTAATGTTAACTTCAAAGGCGTTGTCCCTTCTTTTCCTAAAGAACTAGAAGCAAATACAAGCACCGCTGCAATTGCTGCCCCTAAAAAGGCAATCCACGTGAAAGCTGATAATGATGTCACGGAAAAAATCACAATTGCTACAACTATGAAGAAAGCAGCACCTGAATTTAATCCAATAAAATCTGGAGAAGCAAGCGGATTCTTCGTTAAAGTTTGCATAAGACAACCTGCAATGGCTAAACTAGCACCAACACTAGCTGCAATTAACGCCCTTGGAAGGCGCACATTTTGAATAATAATATGTTCATTGGAACCATTAAAATGGAAAAAAGCATCTAACGCTAATTTCCAACTCGTATTTGTATATCCGAAAATAATACTTCCCCAAATACAAATAATAACTGCAATGATCCCAACAAATAATCCAATCCATTTTGCTCGATTTGTTTTTAATAACATGCAGCGTTTCCCCTTCAATGTATAATGATACGTTGTAAGTGTATTTCAACTTAATTCTCATTGTCAACGGAAATGAGAATTATTTTCAACCATATATATTGACAATCAAAAGATAAAGGCTTAATATCATGCTTGCTATTGAAAAAACTTCTCAGTATGTAGGGGGTACATAATGAAATTCATGCAAAAGAAATCGTTTACAGTATTTGTATTTTTACTAGCCTTTTCATTACTTTTAAGTGCTTGTGGAAAGTCAAATACGAAAGAAGAATCAAAAGAAGATACGAAAAAAGAAATGATCACTGTGGAACATGCTATGGGTAAAACAGAAGTTCCTGCTAATCCAAAACGTGTAGTTATTTTAACAAATGAAGGTACTGAAGCTTTACTTGAATTAGGTGTGAAACCAGTTGGAGCTGTAAAATCTTGGACTGGTGACCCATGGTATCCACATATTAAAGATAAAATGAAAGATGTAAAAGTTGTTGGTGATGAAGGACAAGTGAACGTGGAAACAATCGCTTCTTTAAAACCAGACTTAATTATCGGTAACAAAATGCGTCACGAAAAAGTGTACGAGCAACTAACAGCAATTGCACCTACTGTGTTCTCTGAAACTCTACGTGGTGAATGGAAAGATAACTTCAAATTTTATGCAAAAGCATTAAATAAAGAAAAAGAGGGGCAAAAGGTTTTAGCTGATTACGATAAACGTATGAAAGATTTAAAATCCAAACTAGGCGATAAAGTAAATCAAGAAATCTCTATGGTTCGCTTCATGCCTGGTGATGTTCGTATTTATCATGGCGATACATTCTCTGGTGTTATTTTAAAAGAACTTGGATTTAAACGTCCTGGTGATCAAAATAAAGATGACTTTGCAGAACGTAACGTTTCTAAAGAACGTATTTCAGCAATGGATGGTGATGTATTATTCTACTTCACATTCGATAAAGGAAACGAGAAAAAAGGCTCTGAATTAGAAAAAGAATATATCAATGATCCTCTATTTAGAAATTTAAATGCAGTAAAAAATGGTAAAGCATACAAAGTTGACGACGTTATTTGGAATACAGCTGGTGGTGTAATGGCCGCTAACCTACTATTAGATGATATCGAAAAACGCTTTGTTAAATAATATGTTTCTAACCAGCTCCCCTTCTATGGAGCTGGTTATTTTCTATTTCACGTAAATGTCATATTATTTCGTTTTGTATTTTTATTCCCAATATGTTATATTAAAAAAGTAAATAAAATATATTTTCTCTATATTAGAATAAATATTTTAATCTAAATTTTCTGATTAATCATTATTTTATTTTCTTTTAGAATTCAATTATTACATTTGAAAACGCTTATTATATGGTTTTCAGGGAAAAATACAGTAACGGTTGAAGAAAAATAGAACTTTTTTAGAAATTTTCTTTCTATTTCCATATAATTCTATTGACTTCTAAATATTTTGTGAATTAAAATAATTACATAAATATCCGTTATACAGGATTAGGGGGAAACAAAAATGGATGCAGCTTTAAAATTAGAAAAAGCTGGGGAACAACAATCACCAAAAAAACATCCACCAGGATTATATTTGTTGTTCTTAACAGAAATGTGGGAAAGATTTAGTTATTATGGAATGCGTGGCCTTTTAGTTCTTTATTTAACAACAGCTGCCGTTAGTGGCGGATTAGGATTTGATAAGGCATTCGCAGTGCAATTATATGGTACTTTTACAGCGGCAGTATATTTCATGCCAATTATAGGCGGATGGCTAACTGATCATTATATTACGAGACGTCATGCCATTACTCTCGGCGGAATTATTATGGCGATTGGTAACTTTGTACTATTCTCCATGAATACAAAAACAGGACTATTCCTTGGATTAGTACTATTAGTTATTGGTAATGGATTCTTCAAACCAAATATTTCTACACTGTTAGGTGAATTGTATAAAGAAAATGATTCACGTCGTGACAGTGCATTTACTATCTTCTATATGGGTATTAACGTAGGTGCTTTCTTCGCTCCACTTATTTGTGGATTTTTAGCAGAAGATTTCTTTAAAACAAGCGTTGATGGCGTTATGGTTATGGGATATAAATACGGATTCTTAGCAGCTTGTATCGGTATGATTATTGGACAAATTGTTTTCAACTTATTAGCTCCTCGCTATCTTGGTACAGCAGGAACAACAGTTGTTGGTAAAAAAACAAAAAATCAACCTGCAATCGAAAAGAAACCTTTAACAAAACAAGAAAAAAATCGCACTTGGGCAATTGTAATTTTAACTTGTTTCGTAGTATTCTTCTGGGCAGGCTTTGAACAAGCTGGTAGTTCTTTAACACTTTATACAGATAAATTTGTTGATCGTACAATTTTCGGATGGGAAGTTCCAACATCTTGGTTCCAATCCGTTAATCCAGCGTTCATCGTACTACTTGCACCATTCGTATCTATGTTATGGTTAAAACTTTCTAAATCAAAGCGTGGCGATTTAAAAATACCAACAAAAATGGCATTTGGTATGATTTTACTAGGTATAGGTTACCTTGTTTTAACATTAGCGGTTCTAAAAACTGGAAGTAGTGAAGCTGATATAACTGTTAAAGCAAACTTATTATTCATCGTTATCACTTATATGTTCCATACAATTGGCGAACTATTCTTATCACCAATCGGTCTATCAATGGTAAGTGCAATTGCACCTGTTAAATTAGCATCATTACTAATGGGGGTATGGTTAGCTGGTTCAGGTATGGCTAACTGGTTAGCTGGTAAGCTTGCTTCCTTTACACAATCATTAGGCTATCTTGAAGTATTTGCAAGTATTGGTATTATCGTTATCGTCCTAGGATTTGTACTTCTTCTCTGCTCTAAAAAAGTTGCAAGTATGATGGAATAACACAAAAAAGACGCTTCTAAACATTTAGAAGCGTCTTTTCTATTACTTCTCCTCTAAGGCCGTCACGTTCACGTGAACGCTTTCTCCAGGATTAGATACATCATACACTTGAGCAACTCCACTCTGCTCGTCACAGCTCTCAATCCATACTGGTACGCCCTCATATGTAACGTCAATTCTACTTGAAGAAGATAAAATCTGTTTCGCACGTTTTACATCCATACTACTATTCCTCCTTTTCCTTACTACACTCCTTTCTATCTTTTCTTTTCCCTTTAGAATATATTCCATATAGCAACATGTTAATTGATAGCCTTTTCTTCCTTACATACTAACATTTACTCTTATATCACCTTTCTGACAAATAAAAAAAGACGTATATCCTACACGTCTTTTTCCATAATATTCAAATTTTAAGAAAATAATGTTTTTACAACTTCACTTACTTTATCATTATGAATTTGATAATACACTTCTAATCCTCGTCGTTCAAAGCGCACTACTTTATTTTGTTTTAATTTCGTTAAATGTTGTGAAACTGTTGATTGCGGAATTTCTAATACTTCCTGTAATTGTGTTACATTACATGTTCCACGTTGCATTAGTTCCATTACTAGGCGTAGACGCAACGGATGCGCTAACGCTCTTAACATTTGTACATCTTCTTCTGAAATACGACATTCGAATTGATTTTGGCTCATAAAGTTCCCCTCATTTTCGTTTTTATTTTCTTTTTATTTATTTATATATCTGTTCTTATATTTCCTGTTACGACATAACTTTATCAACTTATAAAGCCGAAAATTTTTTCCATCTTAACCAGCAAAGAACTCAGGAATAAATCCTTGCTGATTTTGAATATTATACTATATGATATAACGAAAAAGCAAAACAACAGGCTGCAAATACTTTGCTTGCAAACGTTGTTTTATCAAGCTTTTTGTTATATTTTCACCTCATTGAAACGTACAGTAATGATATTGTAAAATACCGTCCATAATTGATAACCTCTCGTAACGTAGTTGAACCATATTTAACCTCTTTGTTATGCTAAAAGGAATTTTCAGTAAAAAAGATAATGTAATATTAAAAATTAACTTATTGTTGTTTTAATTCGTATTGTACTTGCTCAGACTGTTATTCAAAACTTCCTATTAAATGCATTTACTTTCTCTTTCTTACTAGATCAACTCAGACCAGCATGTGACACCTATCAAATTTCAACATCCTATATACTTAATGCAAAGACGTCATCTAACATATAGGATTAATGATATACGAACAAATAAAACAATATGGAAATAACTTCAAAAAGCGCACTCAAATCTATTCGAGTGCGCTTTTTGTCTACTTTATGAACAAAGTATTCCTTTTAACACTATTATGGAATAATTATACTTTTTTACGTTGACAATAGTGTTGAAGGAGAATATACTAAGCATGTAAGTTGATTGTGAATTGTTTCACAAATAATGTGAATTTCTTCACATAAAATAGATAGGAGTTGTCATTATTATGAGTACTTGGACACAAATTTATGACCCATTAAACAATATTTGGTTATCTGCACTAATCGCAGCACTTCCAATTTTCTGCTTCATCATTTGTTTAATGGGACTGAAAATGAAAAGTTATATCGCTGGTCTTTACAGTGTGATTGTCGCTATTATTCTTGCTATATTTGTTTATAAAATGCCAGCAACTGTAGCTGTAGCATCTGCCGGATTCGGTGTTTTATCTGGATTTTATCCAATTTGTACTATCGTTATCGCAGCAATTTTCCTTTACAAATTAACTGTTAAAACAGAGCAATTCAACATCATTCGTGATAGTATTTCAAGCATTACAAATGATCAACGTTTACAAGTATTATTAATTGCTTATTCTTTCGGTGCTTTCTTAGAAGGCGCAGCTGGTCTAGGGGTTCCAGTTGCTATTACAGCTGCACTACTTGTAGGTATGGGCTTTAATCCATTAAAAGCAGCAGGTATTTGTTTAGTAGCTAACATCGCTGGTGGTGCTATGGGTGCTATGGGTATCCCAGTTACAGTACCAGCACAATTAACTGAACTCGATGCATTAACTATCGGTCGTCAAACTGTTCTTATTTTACCTTTCATTAGCATTATTTTACCTTTCTTACTTGTTTCAATGGTCGATGGAATTAAAGGTATTAAAGAAACTTGGCAAGGTATTCTTGTAAGTGGTTTTTCTTTCGCCATTACTCAGTTCCTTGTAACTTACTTCTTAGGTGCAGAACTTACTAATATTTTCGCAGCTGTTGTAAGTATGGTCTCTCTTGCACTATTCTTACGTGTTTGGCAGCCAAAATCTTCTACTAAAGAAGAAAAACAAGAAGAAAAAGGATCTCATACATTCAATCAAATTTTATATGCTTGGTCTCCATTCGTATTCTTAACTGCATTCGTAACAATCTTTAATTTAAAACCAATTAAAGCTTTATTTGCTCCGGATGGCGCACTAGCAAACTTAGTATTTAACATTCAGTTCCCTGGTCTTCATAATGCTGTTATGAAAACTACACCAATTACAAAAGCTGATACACCTTTCGCAGCTGTTTTCAAGTTTGATGTATTCTCTTCTACAACTACTGCAATCGTATTAGCAATTATCGTTTCACTTATCGTTTACCGCGTAAAGGGTAAGATGATTAA
The DNA here is from genome assembly GCF_036851315.1 of Bacillus cereus group sp. Sample62. Classification (NCBI taxonomy): domain Bacteria; kingdom Bacillati; phylum Bacillota; class Bacilli; order Caryophanales; family Bacillaceae; genus Bacillus; species Bacillus cereus group sp. Sample62. The sequence continues at coordinate 629,771 of NZ_JAFLPK010000001.1, read as the reverse complement.
AGAACTAATAGTTGAAACAATGAAGGAACTAAAAGCTCCAGTATATACAATTTGTAGCGTTATCGCTTTAGCTTACGTAGAGAATTACTCTGGTATGTCATCTACACTTGGACTTGCATTCTCTTCTACTGGTAATGCATTCCCAGTTCTTTCTCCAATCTTAGGATGGATTGGCGTATTCATTACAGGATCAGTAGTATCAAGTGGTTCATTATTCGCACCACTTCAAGCAGTAACTGCAGATCAATTAAACATCGTTCCTTCTACACTCGTTGCTTTAAACGTAGTAGGTGGTACAATGGCGAAAATGGTTTCACCACAATCTGTAGCAGTTGCTTGTGCAGCAGTTGGACTAGTTGGTCAAGAATCTGCCTTATTTAAAACAGCAATGAAATACAGTTTAATCTTCTTAGCTGTTATTAGCTTACTTCAATTAAACGCTGTATTTAATATCTTTTAAAAATAAAACACCGATCCAAATGGATCGGTGTTTTTTCACATTACATTTTCTTGTTCTTTAATAAAGAAGCTCCAGCAATTTCAGGATGCGTCATTTCGAATGGATCTAAAATAATATCCAATTCTTCTTCTGTCAGTACACCATGTTCTAAACATAACTCCCTAACAGATTTTCCTGTTTCAATTGCTTCACGTGCAATACGAGATGCTGCTTCGTAACCAATATGAGGGTTAACTGCTGTAATAATCCCAACACTTTTCTCAACATATTGCTTCAACAATTCTTCATTTGCTGTAATTCCTTTAATGCAATATTCACGGAATACACGGAATCCGTTATTCATAATACTAATAGATTGAATTAAATTAAATACGAGTACAGGCTCCATTACGTTTAACTCTAATTGTCCTGCTTCTGATGCTAAGCAAATTGTATGATCATTACCAATTACTTGGAAAGCAACTTGATTAATTACTTCTGCCATAACAGGATTTACTTTCCCTGGCATAATAGATGAACCTGGTTGACGAGCTGGTAATTGAATTTCTGCCAATCCAACACGTGGACCAGATGCCATAATACGAAGGTCATTCGCAATTTTAGACATATTCATCATACATACTTTTAATGCCGCAGATACTTCTGTGTATGCATCTGTATTTTGCGTTGCATCAACTAAATGCTCTGCACCAACAAGTGGGAATCCGCTAAATGTTCGTAAATGTTTAACCACTTGTTCAATGTACGTAGGGTTTGCATTTAATCCCGTACCAACAGCTGTCGCCCCCATGTTCACTTCATATAAATGTTGGCGAGACTGTTTAATTCTTTTTATATCACGTTCAAGCACTCGGCTATACGCTTCAAATTCTTGTCCAAGACGAATCGGAACAGCATCTTGTAAATGTGTACGCCCCATTTTAATGACGTGGTCGAACTCTTTTGCTTTTGCACGGAAAGCAGCATGAAGTTCTTCCATTGTAATAAGAAGTTCCTCTAACATCATAAGAGTTGCAATATGAATTCCCGTTGGAAACGCATCATTCGTTGATTGAGCCATGTTCACATGCGTGTTTGGGCTAATTTTCGCATACTCGCCTTTTTCATATCCCATACGTTCTAATGCTCGATTAGCGATTACTTCATTCGTATTCATATTAATAGAAGTTCCAGCACCGCCTTGGATTGGGTCCACGATAAACTGATCATGGAATTTTCCATCAACAATTTCTTGCGCTGCTTCTGCAATTTCATCTCCAATGTCTTTAGCTAAGTAACCAGTATCCATATTTGCAAGTGCCGCCGCTTTTTTCACAATTGCCATTGCCGTAATGAGTGACGGATGAATGCGATATCCTGTAATCGGGAAGTTTTCTACAGCACGTAATGTTTGTACCCCATAATAAGCTACACTCGGTACTTCCTTTTCACCTAAAAAATCTTTCTCTATACGTATATCCTTCGTTGCTATCATTTTCATCACCTATACTTTTCATTCTAAATCCTTATCTAAAAAATTCGCCTCTAAAAACACGAGTATCATTTAAAAGAATTTTTCAGTATCCACCTTCACTATATAGCACCTTTTTTGAAAGCGCAAACATTTATTTTTCTATATATACCTTTTATAAAAATTTATAGAAAATCATTCTTCTACCTTCTTTATTTCCACTCGTTTAATTTGATGCACATCCTTTTCAAGAACTTTAAAAGAAAAGCCGTGTTTTTCAATAATATCTCCTTCAGCAACGATTTGCTTTTGTACCATAATCCAGCCACCAATTGTATCTACATCATCAGCGATTAAATGTATGCCGAATAAATCATTTACTTCACTAATAAGCACTTTTCCCTCTACAATTTTACACCCTTCACTTATATGCTCTATAGGCGGGTGTTCATCTTCATCGTATTCATCTCGGATTTCTCCAACAATTTCTTCTAAAATATCTTCTAGTGTAACGATCCCCGCTGTACCACCATATTCATCATATAATACAGCTAATGGAATTCGCTTTCTTTGCATTTGTAATAGCAAATCATGAATAGGGATATTTTCTAACACCTCAATAACTGGCCTTGTATATGGTGTAATCGAGCACTCCTCATCTCGATTACCATCCATATAACGAATAAATAAATCCTTTACATTAACCATCCCAATAATTTCATCTTTATCTTCACCAAATACGGGATATCTCGTGTACTTTTCTTGTGCGATTATTTTAATATGTGTTTCAAATAGTTCGTCCTCATATAAACCTACAACTTCCGTACGAGGTACCATAATTTCCTTTGCGACTCTATTATCGAATTCAAAAATATTATTTACATATTTAAATTCCCTTTGATTAATCTCTCCACTCTCATAACTCTCAGATAAGATTAATCGTAATTCTTCCTCCGAATGAGCTACTTCATGTTCCGAAGCCGGATGTAATCCGAATAACCCTGTTACAAGCCTTGCAGAACCATTTAAAGCCCAAATAAACGGATACATTACTCGGTAAAAGTAAATAATTGGCTTCGATAATAATAAGCTAACTTGCTCTGCCCTTTGTATAGCGAGCGTCTTCGGAGCAAGTTCACCAATGACAACATGTAAAAACGTAATAACTGCAAAGGCAATAATAAATGAAACTGTACTTGCAATTGCAGGAGATAGGTGTAGTTTTAAAAACAACGGCTCGAGTAAATGTTTTATAGTCGGCTCGCCTAACCACCCAAGCCCTAAAGCAGTAATTGTAATACCTAACTGACATGCTGATAAATATTCATCTAAATTCGAAGTTACCTTTTTTGCTGCTAATGCTCCTCGTCGTTTCTCACTAACGAGTTGATCAATACGACTGCTACGCACCTTAATAATTGCAAACTCCACAGCCACAAAAAATGCTGTTAACGCAATAAGGATGGCTACCATCAGTAATTTTAAAATATCCACATATGTCCTTTAGCTTTCTTAGCTAAAGTTACACCTCCTTTAAAAAAGAAGTTTCACTTTAGTTTCTTCATTTATTTGAAAGCAACCCTATATAAAATTCACCAATTTCAAGTCTCATACAATTCTAAAGGCAAGCCATCAGGATCTTGGAAAAAGACAAATTTTTTATCCGTAAGTTCATCCGTGCGTATCGCTTCAGTCTCCACACCGCATTGTTTTAAATGGTTTACAGCTTCTTCTATATTTGTAACAGCAAATGCTAAATGTCTAAGTCCAGCTGCTTCTGGAAAACTTGGGCGCTCAGGTGGACTAGGAAATGAAAATAATTCAATTTGATACTCTTCCCCTACACATAAATCTAACTTATAAGAATCTCGTTCTTTTCTATATACTTCATTTATCGCTTTAAAACCTAATATCCGAGTATAAAAATCCTTTGACAGTTCATAATTCGAACAAATAATTGCAACGTGGTGCACTCTACATATATTCATGCTCTCTCTATTCCTTTCTTTACCAAAGATGCATATTCTCCCTTGAAATGAAAAACATATATAGCAGAATATCTCTTTTAGGGGGCTTACTATGAAATTTATTACTTTTTTCGTGGGACTTATCGTTGTTTTCTTCCTTGCTTATATTGCTAGCAACAATAAGAAACATATTAAATTTAAACCAATTTTCATCATGCTTATTATACAGTTGATTTTAACCTATTTATTATTAAATACAGAAATCGGCCTCATACTTATTCGGGTCATTTCCAGTCTGTTTACAAAGCTACTCGATTACGCTGCTGATGGTATAAACTTTGTATTTGGCGGTCTTGCCAATAAAGGTGAAATGTCATTTTTCCTTACTGTATTATTACCAATTGTCTTCATTTCCGTCTTAATTGGTATACTACAACATTTCAAAATACTACCATTTTTTATTCATTGGACTGGTTACTTCCTTAGCAAAATAAATGGTCTTGGGAAATTAGAATCTTACAACGCTATCGCCTCTGCCATTGTCGGCCAATCAGAAGTTTTTATTACAGTTAAAAAGCAATTAGCTCAAATTCCAAAACACCGTCTTTATACACTTTGTGCTTCTGCCATGTCAACCGTATCTATGTCTATCGTAGGTGCCTATATGACAATGATCGAGCCTAAATATGTAGTAACCGCACTCGTTCTCAATTTATTTAGTGGTTTTATTATCGTACTCATCATCAATCCTTACGACGTTAAAGATGACGAAGATATTTTAGAAATTAAAGGCGAAAAGCAAAGCTTTTTTGAAATGCTTGGAGAATACATTCTAGATGGCTTTCGCGTAGCTATTGTTGTCGGCGCTATGCTCATCGGATTCGTCGCATTAATTAGCTGCATTAATGACCTATTTTTCATTATATTCGGCATTACTTTCCAGCAATTAATCGGTTACGTATTTGCGCCTGTTGCATTCCTTATCGGTGTACCAAGTTCTGAAATTGTCACAGCTGGTAGCATTATGGCAACGAAGCTTGTAACGAATGAATTTGTAGCAATGATGGACCTTAGTAAAATTTCTAATAGCCTTTCTCCCCGTACAGTGGGGATCATTTCTGTTTTTCTCGTTTCTTTTGCCAATTTTTCTTCTATCGGTATTATTTCAGGTGCAGTAAAAGGGTTAAACGAAGAACAAGGAAACGTCGTTGCCAGATTTGGCCTTAAATTACTATATGGAGCTACTCTCGTTAGTATTTTATCTGCAATTATCGTAAGCATTATGTTGTAATTAGGTAAAATTTTATCATTTTCTTATCCCTATCTTTTGTATACAATAATGAATAGGTGTCTTATAAATAATCAAGACATCTATTTTTTATACATGTACAATCGCTTTTATTTAGCGTACAATATTTTTTATGTGTTTGAATGCGCTTCTAGATGTATACACTTTGATAGTTTTAAAGGAGAAAAATGATGAAATCCGATATGAACAAAGATACCCGAGCCAAAAAAGGACACTCAAAGAAAAAACGCCTACTCTGGTTCCTTCTTATTCCATTACTGATTATAGCACTTGGAGCAGGAGGTTACTCCTTCCATATATACAGTAAAGCAAAGTCTGTATTAAGTAATGCTTATTCTGAACTGGGCCGCGGGGATAAATCCAGCAAACGTGAAAAAGCCGTGAAACCTATGACTGACAACATTTCCGTACTTATTATGGGTGTTGATGAAAGTGATATTAGGGACAAGAGTTATGGAAAAGCAACTCGTACGGATGCGCTATTACTTGCAACAATTAATAAAAACGATAAATCTGTTAAACTTGTGAGTATTCCACGTGACTCACGTGTCTACATTAAATCACGTGATAAATACGATAAAATTACACATGCGCACGTATTCGGTGGTGTGGATAGCACAATTGATACAGTGGAGAAATTTTTAGATGTTCCAGTTGATTACTATGTAAAATTCAACTTTAAATCGTTTATCAAAATTGTCGATTCTCTTGGTGGTATTACTGTCGATGTTCCAGTTGAGTTTTCAGAACAAAATAGTAAAGACGAAGCAGATGCTATTCATCTAAAAAAAGGACGTCAACATTTAAATGGAGAAGAGGCATTAGCGCTAGCTAGAACTCGTCATATCGACAGTGATTATATGCGCGGTCAACGACAACAGCTTGTTTTAGAAGCTATTGCTGCAAAAGCACTTTCTCTTAATTCTATTAATAAAATCGGTGGCCTATTAGACGCTGTCGATAAAGACTTAAAAACAAATTTAACTTTTGATGATATGATGACAATTGCCAAAAATTCAATGGATTCCAATTTAAAAATGGACAAAATGCAAGTAGAAGGTACTGATAAATATATAGGTGGTATTTATTATTACGTTCCAAATGAAACAAGCGTCAATAATATTTCGACAACACTACAAGAACATCTCGGTGTTACGAATAAAAATGAACATAAAAAATTATAATAAAAAGGCTGCTAGATCTTTCTAGACAGCCTTTTTATTATAATTTTCAACATATTTCTCGTACATATTGTGACAAAAAGAGACAATTATTACAACAGTGTAACATTTTTTATAAAAACATTACACACATAGTGGAAATAATAGTATACTAGTACGTACATAATGTTATTTTCATCATTTTTATACAAAAAATGTAATACATATATTTATACAAAAATTTCTGGGGGGAAATAAATGAAGCTAAGTAAAATACTGATCGGTTCTGCAATTACTGGAGGCATATTACTTTGTGTAGGCGGTGTTAGTGGATATCAATATGTATCCAAACTAAATAATCAATTAGATACTACTGCATTACCAAATACTACATTTGAAGGTATTTCTCTCGATGGAAAAAATAAAAAAGATATTCAAGCAATTATTAATCAAAAGGTAACTGAATTAGATCAAAAATCTCTTACCTACATATTCCAAAATGATAAACAAACGTACACATGGAAAGATTTAGGGATAAATTATAAAGAAAAAGATATTATCGACAAAATCTTTAAAGAACAAGAAGGAAGCGCAATGAATCGTTACCAAATGCGGAAGCAGGCCGAAAGCGGTGAATTAAAACGTGACTATAAATTAACAGCTCAATTAAATACAACTGCTTATGAAAGCTTTATGAAGGATAAATATAATGACACATTAAAAAATCCTGTTAATGCAGAATTAAGTGTTGAAGGCTCTACAGTAAATATTAGCCAAAGTCAAAATGGAGAAAAAATTGATAAAGGAAAACTAACTGATTTAACGCAGCAAGCCATTACTTCTGGCTCATCGGACGTTACATTACCAGTTACACTCTTAAAACCTGAGCGTTCTACAGAAGATATACAGAAAATGGGGATTAAAGAAGTAATTGCTGAATATTCAACTCCAATGGCTGGTCGGAATGGAAACCAGTCCTATAACGTAAATAAGTCAGCTAATACTTTAAGTGGAGTTATTGTCGCACCTGATGAAACGTTTAGTTTTAATGGCCGTGTTGGCGTAACGGATGCTGCCCATGGTTATAAATCCGCAGCAGTATTTTCACAAGGTAAAGTTATACAAAGTGCAGGCGGAGGCGTTTGCCAAGTTAGTAGCACTTTATATAGCGCAGCTTTAAGAGCAGATTTAGGAATTGTTTCTCGAAGCAATCATTCTATGCCCGTAAATTATTTACCACTTGGGCAAGATGCAGCAGTGGCAGATTATGGTCCGGATTTAAAATTTAAAAACAATACAGGCAATCATATTTATATTCAAGCATTTTCAAATGGCGGTAGTATTACTACTCGCATTTTTGGTACAAATACTGGTAAAAATGTTGAAGTTTCTTCTCAAGTAGTTAGTAGAACTGGTGATAAAATAACAGCGGTTACGTATAAAAAAGTAACACAAAACGGTGAAGTAGTATCAAATAGACAAATTTCAAAAAGCGTATATAAAAGTGCCCCAACACAATGAGACACTATCAAATTTGCAAACAAAAGAGGCGTGATCTATTCACGCCTCTTTCTTTTGCAATAATAGTAAAAAAGCTTCAAGATGGTCTTTCGTTTCTTCTAAAGACCACATGCGATTTCCTTGCTTCGCAGCTAATACGCACGCCTCTTCCCAAGCGTTTTTTTTCTTCATATATAATAATTCATCGCGTAATTTCAAAACAATTTCTTCATCTTCTTGCTCTATAAACTCTTCCATCACGCCTACTATTTCATCCTCATGGATACTTAACGTACAATACGATTTGAGAAAATATTGTAATGTCGTATACATATTTACTCCCCCTTCTTATTTATCAGATGGATAAGAAGTAATGATCTTATATCCTAAATCTCCTGACTTATCTCTCGCCAAAACAGTAACAGTTTTTACTAACTTGTCTTTTACATTCATATTTTTCTTTATTACCGTTTTTCCAACTGGGAATGAATGAGTTGTATTTAATACGAGACGAGCCTCTTTAGAATTTTTTAACCAATCTTGAATTTCCTTCTCATGCTGCTTCAAACTATCTTTTACAGCTTTCGTCGCTGTTTCCTTATCATAGTATGTACTTGCCGCTGATACTTTATCTGTCTTCAAGCGATTCTTCAAATCCTCTTCTGATTTTCCTACATGTCTTTCAATCGTATGACCATTTTTAGGTGGCCCTTCCATTTCATCTAAAATATTATCACTAATTTTTTCTACTGATGTCGATTGATTCCCTGTTTGTTTCTCTGTTTTTTGTTCTTTTCCTGCACATCCACTTAAGATCAGCATTAATGCCAATAAACTACTCAAGAAAAGACTACTTATTCGTTTCATCATATCACCTCTTCCATGATTATTATCGTAACTTCACTAAAAGTCAATTTCACAACGAAAAAACATATACACTTTTTAAATTCCTCATCAATTTTGCCATATTACCACCCTAGTTTCATCAAACTACTATTTTGGACCCCCTCCGAAATATACCCCTATATTTTACTGATTATTTCCCGACTTAAAACACCACTTAAAACACCAAACGAACCCTGTAAATATGGGGTTCGTTTGGTGTTTTTTAAACCATAAAAATATACCCCTCATTTTATATACCCAATACCCTAATAAGGTATATAAACGGTGTTTTATCAACAGTTTCCTACATTATGTAAATTTGCACTTGCCTACACAATAGAAATATGGTGTAATGCAAAAAAAGATAAAGGATTTTAAACAATGGCTGAAACAATTCAAAACTTCTTAACAGACTATTATTCAATCGCAATTCCACTTAGTATCTTAATTAACGTCATCATCAGTCTTCTAGGTTTTATCCCTAGTATTTTTTTGACCGCTATTAACATACAGCTCTTTGGTGTAACAAACGGAACTATTATTTCGATCGCTGGTGAGGCATTAGGGGCTATTATCTCGTTTTATATTTATCGTATAGGCCTTCAGAAATTCACTCACAACAAAGTAAATAAGTATCCAAAGGTAGAACGCCTACTTTATGTAGAAGGTAGAGAAGCCTTTCTACTCGTTCTATCGTTTCGATTCATACCTTTCATCCCATCAAGTATCGTTACTTTATTTGCCGCTCTAGGCAAAATGTCACTACTCTCTTTCAGTATTGCCAGCACAATAGGGAAAATACCGGCTTTGTTAATCGAAGTATATTCTGCCTATCATGTCATGAATGGAACGAATGAAGCGAAGTGGATTGTAACAATAGCGGGGTGTGTTGGATTGTTTTATTTGTGGAAAAAATGGAGAAAAAAATAAAGAAGGAGCATATGCTCCTTCTTTATTTTTGAAGTATTTTATTAATAATACTCTCTTAAACCCTTAGTTTACACCAACAGCACTAAATGATTGCTTCACTGCTGCTACTTCCGCAGAAGTCGCACCATATAAATCAGCTGCAGCTTGTACTGCACCAGCACGAGCTTGGCTAAATGTAGTAGATTGCGTGAAATATTGTGTATTTGCACGGTAATAAATTGCACCTAACTTATCTTTACCAATACCAGTTACAGTTACACCAGAATGTGTACCGCCATTTGCTAATAAATAAGCTTGTTTGTTAATGATACCACTGTTCGTATGAACCCCACCGTTATCACTTGAACCAGTGTAACGCTTAGAATAATGGTCTGGGTCACCATATTTCGCCGGATCACTCATAGAACGAAGCGCATCTCCTGCTTTACCAGGCGTGTAAATATCTTCACCAATCTCCCAATCCGGATTACGATTATCATAGAATTCTACTAAAGTACCAAAGATATCAGAAATTGCTTCATTTAGTGCTCCTGATTCATTTTGATAAATTAAATTCGAGCTATTTTCCGTAACCGCATGCGTTAATTCGTGACCAATTACATCAATACCACCAGATAATGAAGTGAATGTTACACCATCACCATCTCCGTATACCATTTGTGAGCCGTTCCAGAATGCATTATTATACTTACTTCCATAATGCACAGTTGATTTTAACGGTGCTCCTGCATCATTAATAGAGTTTCTATTAAATGTAGCTTTATAATAATCATATGTTCTACCTGCATAGTAATGAGCATCTACTGCCGCTGCATCATACGCTGCATTGAAAACATTATCTGCATCTGCCCATAATGTTCCTGGTAATGTTGAACGGTTTTTCGCATCATATGTGAAAATAGTTGCCCCACGTGTATTGTCTTGTAAGTAGTAAGATGATCCAGATAATGTTGTATTAAGCGACTTCGTATCTCCTAATACACCTTTACCAGTTCCTACTTTATTTGTTCCTGTTACAGCTGGCTTTGCTTCCTGCTTAGGAGCATCTTGTTTAACTGGAGACTTATCATCATTCGTCACATGATCAATTGTATTAAATTTATTTAACACTTTACCGCTGTCTGCTTCAATGAAATAGTAATAGTTTCCTGGACTTGGATCTAAGAAGTTCAGATTTACAACGTATGCATATGTTGTTTCTTCACCATTTTGATATACATATAAGTCCGCTTTTGGTTCTACCTCATATTTCGGTGTTACACCTAAATCTTGCTGCGCGATTTCAATTGCCTTTGCGCCTTCAATCTTATTTTTATTTTTCAGCTTGTCCTTTTTGTCTAAATCAGCCGCAACTGTTCCAGACAATACTTTTAAAGAGCCATCTTTACTCACATGGGCTACTTGAGTAGAACCCCATACAGGTACCCCTTCATAAACTTGTTGCAAACGTACTACTGTTGAATCAGTTACAGCATCTTTTTTCACTTGTTTCACTTTGAAAGAATCTTGCGCACTCTTTTCCCCTAACTTATAATCACCTTTTGCTGCGTTTAAGTAATCAAACACAACAGATTCTGCTTTCTTGCCAGTTGCTCCAGTTAAATCACCAGAAATAAACTCCGGTGACTGTACTGTCTCATTGTACTTCTTCGTAGAGAGCACATTTTTAGAATCTGCAAACGCAGAGCCTGTCCCTCCAAACGTTGTAACTGCCATTCCTGCCGCTAACACTAACGCTAAACTTTTCTTTTTCATGAACCTTCCCCCTAATAAAAAATTTTTTTGAAAAAGAGTAGTTTTATCGTAGCACTATGTTTCCACTATTAATATACTAAAAATTCAAATAATTATTTTCTCAAGTTTTGTAGGATTTTGGAGAACAAATATTGAAAAAACCCCTTTCCGATTGGAAAGGGGTTTTTTTACGATTCAATCGTTTCAACTATTTGTGTTCCTTGCGTTAAAACATCTGGTCTTGACGAATACTGTGCAATAAACTGCGTCAAAAATACAACTCCAACAACAAGTCCTAAAAACATCACCTTTTTCATATTATTTCTCCTCTCCTTTTTCCAATAGCGAAATAGTTTCTTTATAATAACGACTACTCTCTTCGAAATTACGGATCCCTTCGAAATAATTCGCAATTTCTAAATATACTTGCTTTAAATACACTAAATTACCTTCACTTTTAAAAAATGGTATAGCCTCTAATTCTAGAAATTTCTTATATTCATCCGATGTGCGGAAATATTTATATTGTAAAATAATTAGTAAATATAATACCCTTTTATACTTTTCGTGTCGCTGAGCAATAGAGATACCTTTTTCTATCCACTGGTTCGCTTCATCCATTTGTTTTAAATGAATACACTGTAATGCCGTATGATATAAAGTATCTAAGTAATTATCATCTTCATGTTGATGATATTGCAAACTTTTTAAATAGAATTCTTTAGCCTTTTCATATTGTTTTTGGTTACCATAGACTTCGGCAATATTACTTAAAGCGATACTCATAATTACCTCATTTTCAGAAAACGAACTCGCTTCACGTAAAATGCTATTGTACATATCCAAAGCCTCTTTGTACTGCCCTTGCCTTACAAAACAAATCGCTATAATAAATTGACAGTTTATCACATTACGGAATTTATATTCACTACGGAATCCCTCGATTGCAATGTTAGCGAAATGCATAGCTTTATAGGGATTTTCTAAGTGACTATATGCCAATGCTAAATTATAGTAAATACCATTCTCATGATAATTTAGCTCTTTCGCCATTTTTTCTGTTTCAATTAAACTCTCTAATCCTATCTTCCATTTGTTTTGTAAACAATTTAGTAACGAAACATTATATGTGAATAACATTTTTTGAAACTGAGATAATTTCTTATACCCTTTTTTTAATTTATTTAATCTTTCCACTCCGTTATCAATATCACGCTTAATCATAAGATAACGTACATATAATAGCTCATAATAATTCATAATTTCAAAATCAGTTACTTGCTCAATTTCTTCTTGTAAATCAGCATATATTTGCTCAATTCGTTCTCTTTCTAAATGGACGATAGCTTTATGCCAATCCTCCAGCTTCCCCTTCACATCTTCTTCTACATCTCTCAAATCCGTCACGGCAATTTCTAACCTTGTGCAGAGCAATTGTAGAATTTCTTCTGATGCTTCGATTTTCCCATTTTCGATCTTACTTAAGTATGAGACAGAACAAATGCCCTGACATAATTCTTCTTGTGTCATTTTTTGCTGTAGCCGTTTATAAAAGACTTGTTTGCCTATTTTTTCTAATGTTTGTTGCATTGTCCTCCTCCATTCTCATTACCCCCATTACTCTAATAATACATAAAATCTTGAGAAATATAAATTGATAAATGTTAATTTTCTAAAAAATATGCATTATTTCATTTTTTTCCCTCTTGACTCTACCTTCATATCCTTTCTTTGCTACGAGCGGTGAAAAATTGGTATACTATAACCAAATTATGGAGGTGTTTTCGCGATGACTTATTATAAAGACGATAGCTATGCCTTACATACAGATTTATATCAAATTAATATGGCTTATACATATTGGAAAGATGGCATTCATAATCGCCGCTCGGTGTTTGATTTATACTTTCGAAAACTTCCATTCGAGAACGGTTATGCTGTTTTTGCTGGCCTTGAAAAGATTGTAGAGTACATAGAAAACTTCAGCTTTACGGAAAGCGATATCGCTTATTTAGCAGAATTACAATTTGAAGAAGAATTCCTTCAGTATTTACAAAATATGAAATTCACTGGGACCGTTCGAAGTATGCAAGAAGGTGAAGTGGTATTTAATAACGAGCCTTTATTACGTGTTGATGCACCGCTCGGTGAAGCACAAATTATTGAAACTGCCCTCTTAAACATCGTGAATTACCAAACATTAATTGCGACAAAAGCTGCTCGTATGAAGCACGCTGCAAATAATGATGAACTTTTAGAATTCGGTACAAGACGTGCCCACGAGTTCGATGCAGCTCTTTGGGGCACACGAGCTGCCTTTATTGGTGGGTTTTCGTCTACGAGTAACGTTCGTGCTGGAAAACGCTTCGGAATACCTGTAGCCGGCACACACGCTCACTCTTTCGTCCAAGCGTATCGCGATGAATATGTCGCGTTTAAGAAATACGCTGAAACTCATAAAAAATGTGTCTTTCTCGTTGATACATACGATACTTTAAAATCAGGTGTTCCAAATGCAATTCGCGTCGCGAAAGAGTTTGGAGATCGTATCGATTTTTACGGCATTCGCCTTGATAGTGGTGATATGGCTTATTTATCTAAAAAGGCAAGAAAACTACTAGATGAAGCTGGATTTACACATACAAAAATTATTGCTTCTAGCGATTTAGATGAATACACAATTATGCATTTGAAATCTCAAGGCGCAAAAATTGATGTATGGGGCGTTGGAACAAAATTAATTACGTCCTTTGAACAACCAGCGTTAGGGGCCGTTTATAAACTAGTTGCGATTGAAGATACTGATGGAAAGTTAAATGATACAATTAAAATTTCATCTAACCCTGAAAAAATTACCACTCCAGGACTGAAACGAATTTATCGCATTATCAATCGAGTTAACAATCATGCAGAAGGCGATTATATTGCATTAGATTTTGAAGAACCAGGAAAAGAAGAACGTTTAAAAATGTTTCATCCTGTTCACACGTATATAAGTAAATTTGTAACAAACTTTGAAGCTCGCGAACTGCATAAAGACATTTTCGTTAACGGCGAAAGAACATATGAACTACCAGACATATTAGATATTCAAAAATATAATGAACAGAGTCTCGCACTATTTTGGGAAGAATATATGCGAACTTTAAATCCCGAAGAGTACCCTGTCGATTTAAGTCAAGAATGCTGGGATCATAAAATGAATTACATTCAAACTGTTCGAGAGCAAGTTGAAAAAAATATACAAAAATAAAACAGAGAAGCTTCTCCTTCTCTGTTTTTTCAATACGATATGTATCTTTGTGAAAAATATATTAAAATAGTAAGAAAAATATTTTTTATTTGTAAATTTTAATATTACGTTATTTATTTACAAAATAATATTTGTTATTATTTTATTGAGTCAATTTCAACAAAATAACATAAAAAAGAGGACGCAGGTTGCGTCCTCTTTTTTATAAATCTTTCACTCGTAGTACACGCATTGCATTTAAAACTGCAAGTAGTGTCACACCAACATCTGAGAAGACAGCTTCCCACATTGTTGCAATACCAAAAGCACCAAGTAATAAAACTAATCCTTTTACCCCTAATGCAAAGATGATATTCTGCCATACAATGCGTCGTGTGCGTTTTGCAATATTTAAAGCTGTCGCAATTTTTGAAGGCTCATCAGTCATAATAACAATGTCTGCCGCCTCAATCGCTGCATCTGATCCTAAACCACCCATCGCAATACCAACATCTGCTCTTGCTAATACCGGTGTGTCATTAATACCATCACCAACGAAAGCAACTTTTTCTTTTCCGTTCTTCGCCGCATCAATTTTTTCAATCTCTTCGACTTTTTGTTGCGGTAATAGTTCTGCGTGAACTTCATCTAAACCTAATTCTTTACCAACAGCCTCACCAACCGATTTTGCATCACCCGTTAACATGACTGTCTTCTTAATACCTAGTTCTTTTAATTTTTGAATTGCTTGTTTTGAATCTTCTTTTACCTCATCAGAGATAACGATATAACCTGCATATTCCCCATCTACAGCAACGTGAACTAATGTACCTACCGTTTCTGGTTGCTTAAATGTAATGTTTTCTTTTCTCATTAATTTAGCATTACCTGCAAAAATTTCTTTTCCTTGTACTTTTACGACTGTACCGTGACCAGAAATTTCGTTATAATCATCGATTATTTTTTCATCAATTGATTTTCCATATGCCTTTCGAATAGATTGTGCAATTGGATGATTAGAATACACTTCAGCAAATGCTGCATACTCTAATAATTCTTCATTTGCAATACCTTCGCTTGGCTTCATTTTTGTAACTTTGAAGACACCTTTTGTTAATGTTCCTGTTTTATCAAAAACAATATATTTCACATCATTCAAAGCTTCTAAATAGTTACTTCCTTTTATTAACACACCACTTTTAGATGCACCACCAATTCCTCCAAAGAATCCAAGAGGAATAGATACAACTAACGCACATGGACAAGAGATTACTAAGAACACTAAAGCTCTATAAATCCATTCTGAGAATGTAGCTCCTTCTAAAATAAGTGGTGGAATAAACGCCATGATTGCAGCTGTAATAACTACAACTGGAGTATAGTAACGCGCGAACTTCGTAATAAAGTTTTCTGTTGGCGCTTTTTTACTGCTTGCATTTTGAACTAAATCTAAAATTTTTGATACAGTTGATTCACCAAATTCTTTTGTCACTTCAATTGTTAATACACCATTTTGGTTCACAAAACCACTTAATACATCATTTCCAACTTCGACTTCACGTGGTACAGATTCACCAGTCAATGCTGAAGTATCTACCATTGATGCTCCTTCAACTACTTTTCCGTCTAATGGTACTTTCTCACCAGGCTTCACGATAATATAATCGCCGATTTGTACATCTTCTGGTGATACTTGTTTCGTTTCATTTCCAACCTTCACATTCGCATAATCAGGACGGATATCCATTAATGAAGTAATTGACTTTCGGGAGCGATTAACCGCAATACTTTGGAATAGTTCCCCTACTTGATAGAATAGCATTACCGCAACAGCTTCTGAATATTGTTGAATCGCAAAAGCTCCTAGTGTTGCAATTGCCATTAAGAAGTTCTCATCGAACACTTGGCCGCGAGTTATGTTTCTTACCGCTCTCCAAACGATATCTCCGCCTATCAATAAATACGCAAGGACGAATAACGGAATTGTTATCATTTGTGGTAAGCCAGCTAATGCAGCAATTGCTGTCAAAATTCCGCCGACCACTAATCGTCCTACCATCTTTTTCACATTTGCTTCACCATGATCGTGATTATGTCCGTGGTCATGACCACCCTTTTCTTCACGAACAACTTTTACATCTGGTTCTAACTTTTGAACGACATTTGTTATATTTGCTACAGTCGCTTCTAATTCTCTTTTATTCGCTACTTCAACTCTTAATTTCTTTGATACGAAATCAACAGTTGCTGCTGAAATAGCCGGCATTTCCTTCACTTTATTTTCAATCTTCATCGCACAGTTCGCGCAATCTAAACCTTCTAATATAAATACTTCTTTTGCAACTTTATTTTTTTGTTCTTCTTGTACTTTAATATGCGGTTCTAATTTTGTAACGAGTTGTTTTGCTTCTGTAACAACTTCACTTTCTTTATTTTGTGCTGTTTCTAAAACCATTGTTTTTGTCGCGAAATTTACAGAGCAAGAATTTACTCCTTCTATATTCCCAACGCCTTTTTCAATTTTCATTGCACAGTTCGCACAATCTAAACCTTCTAACACCAGTTTCTTTTTCACTAATGCTTCAGCCATCGTTCTCCCTCCTCGCGTTCTTTTTATTCTTCCTCGTTTACGTGTTCAAACGCTTGCTCGAAGATATGAATTACGTGCTGGTCAGCTAACGAATAATAAACGACCTTTCCTTCTTTACGATTCTTTACAAGTTTCGCTTGCTTTAACACACGAAGCTGATGTGAAATAGATGATTGTGTCATTCCTAATAAATAAGCTAAATCACAAACACACATTTCAGCTTCAAATAATGCATGTAATATTCTCGTCCGTGTACGATCGCCTAATACTTTAAATAATTCTGCTACTTTACTTAAACTTTCATCAGTTGGAATTGTTTGTTTTACTTGATCAACAACTTCTTCATGAATTATCGTTTGAGAACATGTCTCTTGTGGTGTTTCTACTTTATTTACAGCCATTATAGCTCACCTCTTCATTTGAACATATGAACAATCATTCATATATCTTATACTTTTATTATATGAGCGTCTATTCATATGTGTCAATGAAATCTCATACATTTTTTCGAACATTTTGTTCACATTTTAATAAGACGTACACATATTTTCCGCATCCATTACATTCTCATACAAAAAAGGATGTACATTTTGCACACAAGAAAAAAGCCTTGCGCGTTCCCTAGACGCACAAGGCTTACTATACTTATATCCCTTTTAATTAAGCTTTTAATTAGCTTGTTCTAAATTATCCTGCGAACTTCCATCGTCTTTTAAATGACTATGTTTTTTCGAATAAACAAAGTATACAACTACTCCAATTGCTAACCAAACACCGAAGTATATCCATGTTTTTAACGGTAAATTTACCATTAAGAATAGACAACATGCAACTGAAATGATCGGTAAGATCGGTACAAGTGGTACCATAAATCCACGTTGTAATTTCGGATGCGTTTTACGAAGAATGATAACAGTTACACCAACCATGGCGAATGTTAATAACGCTCCAATATTCGCTAAATTCGACAATTCTTTTAAATCGATAAATCCAGCAATTAAAGCACTACCAATTCCTGTTAACCAAACTGAAAATGTTGGTGCTTCAGTCTTCTTGTTAATTTTCGCGAAAGATTTTGGCAATAAACCGTCACGGCTCATCGCGAAGAATACACGAGTTGTTGCATAAATATAAGCGAAAATTACAGCCATAATACCAATTACAGCTCCAATAGCAATTACACCAGCCACTTTATCTTGTCCTACAACTTCTAACACATATGCCATAGCTTCAGGTACATCTAATTCTTTATAAGAAACCATACCTGTCATAACGAGACAAACTACAACATAAATGATTGTACAAATAACTAGCGAAGCAATGATACCAATTGGTAGATCACGTTGCGGATTTTTTACTTCTTCAGCAGAAGTTGCTAATGCATCAAATCCTAAGAAAGCAAAGAATACTGCTGCTCCCCCTGCGAACACTCCACTTAAACCGTAAGGTGCAAATGGTATCCAGTTTTCTGGTTTCACGTAGAATACACCAACTGCAATGAATAAAACAACAATACCAATTTTAATTAATACCATTATGTTATTCACACGCTTACTTTCTTTTGTACCTCGTGATAATAACCAAGTTATCACTAACGTAACGATAATTGCGGGTAAGTTCACCATACCACCTTGCGATGGAATCGTTAACAAGGCTTTAGGAATTTCAAGTCCTAATCCACTCACTAAGTTATTGAAATAACCCGTCCATCCGCCAGCTACTGCGGCAGTTGTTACGACATATACGGATAACAATGTCCATCCCATTAAATGGGCAACAAACTCACCAATTGTTGCATATGAATATGTGTACACACTACCTGAAACAGGAAGTGTAGATGCAACCTCTGCATAACATAAAGCTGCAAATCCACAAACAATTGCTGCAATCATGAATGAAAAAATAACTGCTGGACCAGCATCTCTTGCTGCTACTAATCCTGTTAATACTAGAACTCCTGTACCGATTATCGCACCAATCCCTAGCATTGTTAGGTCGAATGCCCCTAGTGTTTTCGTTAAAGTTTTACTTTTACTTTCCCCTAACAATTGCGTAACGGATTTCTTTTTAAATAGGTTGGCCACGATGTATGCCCCCTTTTGCCAAGAAGAGCTAAGAGATCTTCACTCTTAGCTCTTATCATGTTGGTTTATATATTGTTCGATTTTGTTTTGTATAATGCTTCTATTAGCAAGATACTGTTTCTGCTTCTAATAATTCTTTAGCACCTTTGTACTCTACACCGTGAGCTTCTGCAACTGCTTCGAATGTTACATAGCCGTCTAATGTGTTAATACCTTTTAATAATGCAGAGTTGCCTAGGCAAGCTTCTTTGTAGCCTTTGTTAGCAATTTGTACTGCATATGGTACTGTTACGTTTGTTAATGCAAGAGTTGATGTACGTGGAACCGCACCTGGCATGTTTGCAACTGCATAATGAACAACGCCGTGTTTTTCGTAAGTTGGGTTATCATGAGTTGTAATACGGTCAGTTGTTTCGAAAATACCACCTTGGTCAATCGCGATATCTACAACAACAGAACCTGGTTCCATTGATTTAATCATTTCTTCTGTTACAAGTTTTGGCGCTTTTGCACCTGGGATTAATACTGCACCGATTACAAGATCAGACTCTTTTACAGCTTCTGCAATATTGTAAGGATTAGACATTAAAGTTTTTACTTGGTTTCCGAAAATGTCATCTAATTGACGAAGACGTTCTGCACTTAAGTCGATGATTGTTACATCCGCACCTAGTCCAACTGCAATTTTAGCAGCATTTGTACCAGCTTGTCCACCACCGATGATTGTTACTTTACCACGTTTAACACCTGGAACACCTGCAAGTAAAATACCTTTACCGCCTTTGTTTTTCTCAAGGAATTGTGCACCAATTTGTGCAGCCATACGACCAGCTACTTCACTCATAGGTGCAAGTAATGGTAGAGAACGGTTTTCTAATTGTACTGTTTCGTATGCAATCGCAACAACTTTCTTCTCAATTAACGCTTTTGTTAATTCTGGTTCTGGAGCTAAGTGTAAGTATGTGAATAAGATTAAACCTTCGCTGAAGTGTTTGTATTCGCTTTCAACTGGTTCCTTAACTTTCATAACCATTTCCATGTTCCAAGCTTCTTCAGCCGTATCAACAATTTTCGCTCCTGCTTCAACATACTGAGCATCTGTGAAACCAGATCCTAGACCTGCACCCTTTTGAATGAATACTTCGTGATTGTTACGAATTAAATGTACAACACCTGCTGGTGTCATTGCCACACGGTTTTCGTTGTTTTTAATTTCTGCTGGTACCCCAATACGCATAATGAAATGCCCCCTTATAATTAACAGAAAAAAGAAAGTCTTTTTTCTTTTTGTAATAATTAATAACTTATGTCCTTATTCTAGCATAACTTAAAAGTTATGAAAACGCTAACATATCATTTTTTTAAAGTTTATATATTTAGAATAGTGTAAATATATGGAACATTGATTCTATTAGCATCTTCGCTCCATTCCATTATCTATCACTCTATTTTTATTATACTCCTTAAAAATAAGCAGCATTCATTTATTATTCGACAATAATGTAACAATGTAAGAAACCCCAAGGATGCCGTATACATATACAGTTATTAATTTACACAATACTTTAGGGATATATTCTTTTCATACAAAAAACAGCTGCGGGCATTTAGCCAGCAGCTGGATAACTTATAAATAACTTGGAAAATAAATCATCTGTTGTTTCACTAATTTTATCAAACAGATCACTTTCTTCCGCTTCTTGTTCTTTTAACATCTTAATTGTTTCACGTGCATCTTCAGGATAATCGGTAATGATACCATCTACGTTTAACTTATAATATCCCTTTAAACTTTCCATATCGTTTACCGTCCATACGTAAATTGGCTTATTTAACTTCCTTGCTTCTTTTACTAATTTCTTATTTAACATGTATTCTTCCGCTACATAAAAATCAGCTTTCACATTCTTTAAGTTGGCTCTACTTGCATACAGTATATATCCTACTTTTATATTTGGATTTGCACGTTTAAACTCTTTAATAAGCGGATAGTGTAGCGTTTGAATGACACATTGTTTCTCAAATTCATTATCTTTAATCACTTTTAATACTTTGTTTACGAAATCTTTTTCGCCACCATGAAGCTTCACTTCAATATTAAGTTTGATTTTGTCCTTTGACAGCTTAATGATCTCATCAAGTGTACTGATTTGTCCTGAAAACCCATCTTGACTAAGGGTAAGCTGTCTTAACTCGTCCATCGTTAAATCTGACACATGAACATTAGCATTTGCAAGACGTTTTAGCTTCAAATCATGTATAACTGCTAGTTCACCGTCTTTCGTTTGCAGTACATCAATTTCAGCATAATCTGCTTTCGCATCAATAGCCCCTTGCAAAGCTTCTTTCGTATTCTCTACACCTTTTGAAATATAACCACGATGAGCCATAATAATTGGTTCTTTATATGTGTTTGTAATAAAGGTCACAATGAAGGCAACAACCATTCCCGCAGTAATAATTCCTACGATATATACGCCAATAAATTTCCAACGATGTTTTTGGAAGAAACATTTATCTGCTTTCGTTTTCGAATAATCTAATCCTTCTTCTAATAAAACATCTTCAACTGGAACCTTTTGTAAATACAATCGCGTAATCGCCATAATATAAAATGGTGTCACGATAAAGCTAAATAAATACAATGTACTCGTTAAAAACACAGACATTGTTGATTCCGCTAATAATGCAAATGTCCCTGCTGGGTTTGTAAATTCATATACTCCCCACAGACAAAGTAAATAAATTCCTATAAATAAAAGAAAGACAATTCCTACAGATATGAAAAAACCTACTAAAAAGAATAATACTTTAAAAAAGCTTTCTTTTACTAAGTTTGCACTTTTTCGTGCTGCGGTGCGGAACGGCTTTTCCTCTAAAACAATAATAGGTAAAACAAAAATCCAACGAAGATTCAAATAGGCAACTACAGCAAAGAAAGTATAATATCCAACTTGACCCATTGTTGTCTTAAATAGTTCACCTGTAATAAAATTAGGAATTTGAATCTCAGGAATCAATGCAGATTTATACCCCGTACTTAATAGTGGTAATAACACAACTGCGTACAAAACAAATCCTGGTAAGCAATATGTAAAAAGGGAAGGTAAATACGTTACTGTTTTATACAAAATCGGACGTAATCTCACCTTTTGCCTTTTATGAGCAAAGTACGAAATAATAATAAGCACCGCAAATTCCGTAAAGATAAGAAACAGTGCTAACAATGATAAAATTACGATTGCCAATATGCCGTATGGCGTCTTTAAAAACGCTAATAATTCATCATTCGTCGCATTTGCATAACCACCAAAATACAATAACTTATTAAAAATGATCCCAAATAGCGGGACAAATACAATCGCTGCTAATAATTTATAAGCAAGTTGAAAGGTTAATACATTCCAAAAAGCAAATCTAACTGTTTGAAAGGAATGTCCAATTACTCCTGGTATAGATAGTCTTTTACGGTGTTGCATATATTCCTCCACATTCTAAAACGATATTTGAGATGGATTCCACATTTCCATTTCTAATCCATCTTTTTAATAATAATATATTCCGCTTAACATGAACACTCTTATACATACAATGAAAAAAGTGATGGTTACTCCCCATCACTTTTTTCATCTACTCTATTTTTTCTCTAACCCTTGTCCAAATGCTTTCAAGAAGCTAAAACCGAATGTAATGGCTCTATTGATATCTGGATCTTTTAACACTTTAAAGAAATCCATCACTTTTGTTTTTTTACCACTATTTAATTCATCTGTAGCAAATTGCAATCCAGTAACTAAACTCGATGTGATTTGCTTTGTTACTTCTGGGTCAACTGCGGATAGCGCTTCCCCCGCTCCCATCATATTGTTGAGTGCATTTTTAACTGGTTCACGATTTAATTGCTCCACAGCGATTTTTGAAACATCTTCCTTCGCAGCAAGTAAACTAATCGCTGCATCTAATATCCCAGCCTTCTGCAACTGTGCTAAAAGCTGCATCGTTTCTTCTACTGCTTCACGATTATTAGATAGCTCATTTAGAAGTTCATCTGCTAATTGCTGTTTCTGTTCTTCCTCTGTTACAACTTTCTTTTTTATTAACGTAATTTCTTTCGCCACTATCTCCGCCCCCTAGTCCACAAGTGATACGTATTGTTTTCTTTGCCACTTTTGCTCGATTTCAACACCATTTTGCGGATTACGCTTTTTATCTCGCGGGTTCGAAGATGGTAACGGGCGGTTTCCTTTTTCACGTAATACACGCATTTTCACCATCGTTTGTTTATACGCCGGTGTACACGTATAAATGTCTGTTGCCGTCCCAGTTAAAATATTAATCGCTTCTTCATTTATCGTTGCATGCATCGGTAAATATAGCTCTTTCCCCGTTACACGATCTGTAATAAGCGCTTGTACTTTAATTTTCCCAAATGGTGATGCTAATTCCACAAGACCACCATCTTTCACATTGCGCTCTATAGCAAGTTCCGGTGAAATTTCAACGAATACTTCAGATACTTTAGATAAAATACCAGCCGACTTATTCGTCATATTCCCTTCATGGAAATGCTCGAGCATGCGTCCATTATTTAAAAGTAAATCATACTCATCTGGTGCTACAACCGGTGGTACCCATTCATCTAATGATAAACGAGCAAGTTTATCTGGGAAGTTAAATCCGTCTACATATAATAACGGTGTATCGCTACCATCATGACTACCCCAACATAAACTATTCCATCCTTCTAGACGGTCATACGTCGCTTGAGAGTATAACGGTGCAAGTGATGCGATTTCGTCCATAATTTCACTCGGACTTTCGTAATTCCAATTCCCGCCCAGCGCACGAGCAACTTTTTGCAAAATCCACCAATCTGGTTTGGAATCACCAAGCGGTTTCAATACTTCATATAATCTTTGAATACGGCGCTCTGTATTCGTAAACGTTCCTTCTTTTTCTAAGCTTGGTGCTGCCGGTAAAATAACATCAGCAAAACGAGCTGTTTTTGATAAGAACATATCTTGAACAACGAGGAAGTCTAAATTCGATAAAATATGTTGTACATGGTTCGCATTTGAATCGACTAAAGCCATTTCTTCACCCATGACATACATACCACGTAGTTTTCCTTCTTCTGCCGCAAGTAACATTGCAATATTATTTAATCCTGGCGCTTTCGGAATAGTTGTACCATATGCTTTTTCAAACTTAGCACGAAGCGTATCATCTGATACTGCTTGATAACCTGGAAGCCAGTTTGGTAATGTTGCCATATCACAAGCACCTTGTACGTTATTATGTCCTCGTAATGGATATGCACCTGCACCAGGACGACGATAGTTACCCGTAACAAGTAGTAAATTTGAAATTGCAGCGGACGTCGTACTTCCTCCTGTATTTTGAGTTACGCCCATTCCCCAAAGTATACAAGTACCATCTGCTTCATATACCATACGAGCCATTTCTTTCAGATTTTCTTTCGAAATCCCTGTAATTTTCTCTGTATAGTCCAGCGTATATTTCTCTACCATTTTGCTATATTCATCAAAATTCTTTACGTTTTCAGCTATGAACTTTTTATCATGCCAATCTTGATCAATAATATATTTCGTAATACCAGCAAGCCATACGTAATCCGTTCCTTGGCTCGGATGAACAAATAAATCCGCACGCTCTGCCATTTCATGTTTACGGAGGTCTGCTACAATTAGTTTTTGCTCGTGTAATTTATGAGCACGTTTTACACGCGTCGCAAGTACAGGATGTCCTTCTGTTGGATTCGCACCAACGATAATGACAAGTCCTGCTTCAGCTATATCTTTCACTGTTCCAGCATCCCCGCCCATACCGACAGTTTTAAATAAACCATCTGTCGCTGGCGACTGACAGTAACGAGAACAGTTGTCTACATTATTCGTTCCATATATTTGTCGAGCTAGTTTTTGCATAAGGTAATTTTCTTCATTCGTTACTTTCGATGAAGAAATGAATCCAAATGCATCGCTGCCATATTGAGATTTAATATGCTGCATGTTAGAAGCAACAACTTCTAATGCTTCTTCCCATGAAGCTTCAACAAACATATCTCCTTGGCGAAGTAATGGCTTCGTAATTCGATCTTCACTATTTACAAAGTCCCATCCAAATTTACCTTTTACACATGTGGAAATACCATTAACAGGTGCATCTGAAACAGGTTGTACTTTTAATATATGACGATCTTTTGTCCATACTTCAAAGGAACAACCGACACCACAAAATGTACAAACTGTTTTTGTTTTATTAACTTTCGTCTTACGCATCGCAGCCTCTACTTCTGAAACTGCCAAAATACTACTATATCCAGGCTCTACATCCTTTACAAAATCAATCATCGGATCTAACACATCTGGTTTTAATCCTGTCATGAATCCAGCTTCACCTAACATTGATTTTTCCATTAACGCATTACATGGACATACTGTTACACATTGCCCACAACTCACACAAGATGAGTCATTTATGCTTACACCATGATCCCATATAACACGTGGACGATCTAAGTTCCAGTCTATCGATATAGTTTCATTAACCTGTAAGTTTTGACATACTTCTACACACTGTCCACAAGCAATACATTGATTTGGATCATACCGATAAAACGGATGTGACATATCCACTTCACAAGCACTTACTTTCGGCTCATACGGATATTTCTGTTCTTCGATTCCCATCATATGTACCGTGTTATGGACTTTACAGTTACCATTATTGTTATCACAAACGGTACAATACAATAAATGATTCTCTAATATTCGATCCATTGCCTCAGTCTGTGCCTCTTTTGCACGCTGGGACTGTCTTTCGATATGCATACCGTTCTCTAATTTCGTTGAACAAGCACGTAATAACTTCCCATTTACTTCTACAATACACGTATCACAAGTTTGAATTGGATCTACTTCTGGTACATGACAAATTTGAGGATGTTCCAAATTACTCTCGTTAAATAATTGTAGTATCGTCTTTTCACCCGATGTGGAAAATTCTTTACCATCCACGGTTACACGGACTGTCTGTTCTGCCATAGTTTCCCCTCTCCTTACAACCAACTGTACAACACAATTATGAATCCGTTTTCAAAATCGCATTACTGTACATATTTTTGAAACGCTCTGCCCGAATACTTTTCTTATGAAGTCGATTCTAGATGTTATAAGGTATAACTACGAAAGCTTGAAAATATCACTATTCTACGGTTCTATTATATCGTACATATACAATAATAACCAAAATAATCTGTGATTTCCTTGCTAATAGGTGTTTTTATTTCCCCATTGTTTTATGATAAATATGGGAGAGAAATACATATAAAAGGGGAATTAAATATGGGGCCTACGCAAGAGACTTATACAATTGTACGCTATCAATCTGGTACATTTTCAAAACAACTGGATGAGATTGTTACAGAATCTCCTATTACTATTAAATTAAATGGTGAAGAATATGTAACAGTTGTATGCACACCAAATTATATTGAAGATATGGTAATTGGTTTTTTAATTTCTGAAGGCATTATTGCTTCCTATAAAGATGTTGAAGAGCTATGGGTGCAAAAAGATAACGGAATTGTCCATGTAACATCATCAAAAGTAAATCCACTCTATCAAACTTTATATAATAAACGATACATCACTTCTTGCTGCGGAAAAGGTAGACAAGGTTTTATTTTCGTTAACGATGCAGCAAAAGCAAAAGATTTACATGATATACATGTAAAAATTACTCCTGAAGAATGCTTTTACTTAATGAATACT
Organism: Bacillus cereus group sp. Sample62; assembly: GCF_036851315.1. NCBI lineage: Bacteria > Bacillati > Bacillota > Bacilli > Caryophanales > Bacillaceae > Bacillus > Bacillus cereus group sp. Sample62. The sequence goes on along the minus strand of NZ_JAFLPK010000001.1, from coordinate 602,674 downwards.
TTACAACAATCTTCCACTACCTTTCGCCAAACCGGCGGGGTTCACAATACCGCGCTATGTGATCGAAACAATATCCTCCTATCAAGAATGGATATCGGAAGACATAATGCATTAGATAAAATATATGGCCATTGTTTGCGCAACGATATATCTGTTAAAGGAAAAATCATTGCATTTAGTGGGCGTATTTCATCCGAAATTTTACTCAAAGTTTCAAAAATCGGATGTGAAATGGTTCTATCTAAATCCGCTCCAACAAAATTAGCATTACAACTCGCTCATGATTTAGGCATTACAGTCGTAGGATTTATTAGAAATGAATCTTGCAATATTTACACACATCCACATCGAATTGATGGTTATCAATCGAATAACTAAAATAACTCCTCGGTTGAGGAGTTATTTTAGTTATAAAAATGTAATATATTAAACACTTGAATAGTTAATGAAGTTAATATATAATTTCATTACATATTAAAAACAAAACATTGTAGCATATATCTTTTCATTCTTTTACAAATTAAAAGAGACTGTTAACAAAACGCATACACAATCTTATAGAAGTAATGGATTTATTTGATTTGAAATCGACCAAGGAGGTTATAACTATGGAAATTCGCTTATTAACGACAGAGGACGCAGAAATATATTTAAAAGTTTGTATGGAAGGTTTAACGAAGAACCCGGAAGCTTTTAGCTCTTCTTATGAAGATGTTCTTAAACATGAGGATCCTGTAGCTGCTATGGCAAAACGATTAAGCAATCCGGATAAGTATACTCTAGGGGTCTTCAAAGATAACGATTTAATCGGCATTTCTACTTTAGAAACAAAGCCTTTCATTAAACAAGAACATAAAGCTAAAATCGGTTCCGTTTTTGTTTCCCCAAAAGCGCGTGGCCTTGGAGCAGGACGAGCTCTAATTAAAGCAATTATTGAAAATGCCGATAAATTACATGTAGAACAACTTATGCTCGATGTTGTAGTTGGTAACGATGCGGCAAAAAAATTATATGAGTCATTAGGTTTCCAAACTTACGGCGTACAAGAACGTTCATTAAAACATAACGGTCAATATTGGGACGAGGAACATATGGTTCTATTCTTAAATGATTAATACTTCAATATAGTTAAAAGCACCTTTTGATTAAGAAAGGTGCTTTTTTCATTACAACAATGTAATCTTCATGTCACCTTTATCGATCGTACCAAACCTTTCCATTCCTTATACTAAAAGTATAAAGTGAAACTTTAATTAGTAAGGCATCAATTATGAAATGAACGTATAGCATTCAATTGATAGGTAGAGGAGAATGTGACATGAAACAAAACAAACGAGCTATGCTTTTAATATTTACTACAGCAATTGTAACTTCTGGGTTAGCAATTTTACCTTGGTTTATTATATAGAACTATTCCCCTAATAACGAAAAAAGCTTATTGCTTCTTAAGAAGCAATAAGCTTTTTTATATTATAAAATCCCCAAAATTTTATTTACACAACTTATAATAATAACCATAGATACGGCAATGCACATGACAACCGTATTACGATCTTGCTTTTCTTTTTTTGAAATTTCTTCTTTTGGATTCATGTGTATGATCTCCTTTTAAAAAAAGTGTGAGATAGGAAATTTTTCTTATCCGATGCGAGGTGAATACGAAAACCCTCTCTATCTCACATACACAATAGAATGGAATTGTCATTTTATAAATAAAATGACATGACGTTATGTCGCAACATAGGGTATTTTGTGTCGCTACGTTTTCTATTATAAAAAATAGTTGTGCAAAACTAGTGCATTTTTTATGTCAATTACTCTAAGCGAAAAATAACTCTTCGACTCAATCACATAAAAAGAGTTTTTTATTATTTTCATGTAAACTATACAAGTAGAATGAAAAGTTTGGGGTGCACAAGATTATGGTTAAAATTTTATTAGTAGACGATGAAGAACGCATGTTACGATTATTAGATTTGTTCTTAAGTCCTCGTGGCTATTTTTGTATGAAAGCTACCTCTGGTCTTGAAGCACTAAAGTTAATAGAACAAAAAGACTTCGATATTATTTTGTTAGATGTTATGATGCCGAATATGGATGGATGGGATACTTGCTATCAAATCCGTCAAATTTCCAACGTTCCAATTATTATGCTAACAGCTCGTAATCAAAATTACGATATGGTGAAAGGCCTCACTATGGGCGCGGATGACTATATTACAAAACCCTTTGATGAGCATGTATTAGTTGCACGCATTGAGGCTATATTACGCCGTACAAAGAAAGATGGATTTGTTAGCTTCAATGGTATCGAGTGGGATAAAACGAAACATACTGTCACAGTATATGATGAAAAAATCTCACTAACGCCTATCGAGTTTTCGTTACTTGGACTATTTTTACTAAATACAAACCGTGCTTATAGCCGAGATGATTTGATTGAAAAAATTTGGGGTTATGAAACAGACATTGAATATAGAACAATCGATTCACATATTCGCAATATCCGCGATAAATTACGTAAAAAAGGATTTCCAGTTGAAAATTACTTAGAAACTGTTTATAAAGTCGGATATAAATGGAAAAGTGAATAATTACTTCGGTCAGTGGACAATAGTATACCACTGACCCTTTATATGAAATAAGGTATGGTGAGAAAATGAGTAAACTTTCACTTAAAATTGGGACATACTTTTTAATATTAGCTTTATGTATTGAAACAATTGCTTTTGTATCTTTTTACAAAAGCATTTCAACAATGCGGATTGAGGAAGAAACACTTGCTCTTTTAGAAAAGGGTAATCGCTATAGTAGCATGATTAAAAACCGCGCCAAGTGGAATACATATTCTAAAGAAAAGAAACTCACAGAAAGCGCTGAACACAGTAAACGGCCTAAACGTGCTGTATACCCCGAGTTTGATATCAACACTGAAGCTGAACACTTAGTCGAATCAGAAGCAATTGCTAACTCTGATATAGCTATCATTATAACGGACGATAATGGCAAAGTCATTTCCACTTCAGAACCCGTAACAAAGGCAATGCAGAAACAACTTACTTGTAAAACAGAACCTATTCCAAAAGGCGGATTAATCGTCGAAAAGAACTGGAAAAAATCAAAATTCATCACAACGGTAAGCCCGCTGGAACTTCAAGGATTTCAAGGTAAGTTGTATATGTTATTAAAGACATCTTTCTTAGAAAATATGTTACTTAAACTCATGAATCAATTTCTTATCATTAGTGTTTTGACAATTATTTTAACGACTATTTCTGTCTTTGTTTTTTCTCGTGTTATTACAGAACCGCTTATAAAAATGAAGAGGGCAACAGAAAAAATGTCAAAATTAAATACACCAATTCAATTAGGGATTAAACGGAATGATGAGCTTGGCAGCTTAGCAAAAACGATTGAAGATTTATCTAGTGAACTGACTTATATGAAAAAAGAACGAAATGAATTTCTCGCTAGTGTTGCCCATGAACTATTAACTCCATTGACCTACATGAAAGGTTATGCGAAGGTAGCAAAGAGGGATTCTTTAACGAAAGAAGAGCGTGAAGAATACTTACAGATCATTGAGGATGAAACAGATAGTGTAACCGATCTCGTCCAAGATTTATTTATGCTAGTGCAATTAGAACAACATCAGTTTGTTATAAAAAAACAAAAAGTGATCCTTAAACCATTTTTAGAACGCATGGTTGAAAAAACAAAAACAACATTAACTAACAAACAAATGCAACTCCATGTATATTGCAAAGATGATTTAGAAGTTTGCATAGACGAAAGACGTATGGAACAAGTTATGTTAAATTTATTACACAATGCTTATCAACATTCGCTAGAAAACACATCTATTACGATACGTGTACTCACGGAAACAGATTCTTTTACAATAAATGTAGACGATGAAGGAGAAGGTATTCCTGAAGAAGATATCTCACATATTTTTGATCGTTTTTATCGTGTTGATAAATCCAGAACGAGAGCTACTGGAGGAAAAGGTATCGGGCTAGCTGTTGCAAAAGAAATTGTAGAATTGCATAACGGTTCCATCCTAGTAACAAGCCAATTAGGAGTAGGAACAAACTTTAGAATCGAGCTACCTTTTGAATAAGATGCGTGTGAAAACACCAGTAGTAGTAAACACTACTGGTGTTATTTTGTTCATAAAATCAGCTAATATAAGCTAAGCTTTTGAAATTATTCTTATTTCAATATAAAATAAAGGTACATTTGCAAAGATTTGGAGGGTGATATAATTGGATATCCATGTATTAACAAAAGACGAAGCAGAAATTTACTTAGAACTTCGTGTAGAAGGATTAAAGCAAAACCCTGAAGCTTTCAGCTCTTCTTATGAAGATATTATTAATAAAGAGTGTGCGATTGAATATAAAGCACAAAAATTAGCACAAGATGAAAACTATACGCTAGGTGCATTTAAAGATGGACAATTAATCGGAGTTGCAACGCTGGAAACGAAACCATATGTAAAACAAGAACATAAAGCTAAAATCGGTTCTGTATATGTGTCTCCAAAAGCACGCGGACTTGGAGCAGGAAAAGCACTTATTAAAGAATGTCTTGAACTTGCTAAATCTTTAGAAGTAGAACAAGTTATGCTTGATGTTGTTGTTGGCAACGATGGTGCGAAGAAACTTTATGAATCATTAGGTTTTAAAACATTCGGTGTACAAGAACGTTCACTGAAATATAACGGACAGTATTGGGACGAAGAGCATATGGTCTTATTCTTAGATGAAAATAAATAATAAAAAACATCCTCATGCTTGGAGGATGTTTTTTACTTTCTTGTATACCATGCCTTATGTAATAATTGAATCGCTTTCGCAATTTCGTCTTCTGATAAAATCGCAAACCCAAGTAAAACTACATTTTCAGGCGCAGTACCGTCTTTATAGTACGTAGAAACAGGATATATTTTAATACTATATTTTGCAGCTTCTTTAATTAGTTCTTCTTCTCGCATTCCATTATGCACTTGTAATAAAATGTGTAATCCAGAATCTTCTCCTATCACTTCAACACGATTAGAGAAATACTTCTCTATTTCAAAAACAAGTCGATCCCTCTTTTTTCGGTAAACGACACGCATTTTATGAATATGTTTTTCCCAATAGCCTTCATTTAAAAACCTTCTTATCACTTCTTGGTCCATTCTTGAAACACTTTGCGTATAAAATAAATATTCCTTTTGATACTTTTCAATTACATTCTTCGGTAATACTATATAACTCATCCGTAATGAGGGTAACAAAGCTTTTGATAGCGTCCCCATATAAATAACTTTCCCATCTGTATCCAACCCTTGCAGTGCCGGAATTGGCTTTCCTGAATAACGAAATTCACTATCGTAATCATCTTCAATAATATACCTGTCTTCTTCTTTCTTTGCCCATTGTAAAAGCTGCATCCTTCTCGTAATAGGCATAATCATTCCATATGGGAACTGATGAGAAGGAGTTACAAATACAACATTTGCATCGCTATTTTCTAAATCTGCCATACAAATTCCGTCCCTATCTAAAGACAACATTTGAACCTTCTTTTCTCCCTGCTCAAAAACGACCATTTTCCTATGATAACCTGGGTTTTCAACTGCATAATTACTTCCCTTCAACAACTGAAAAAGTAACTTCACTAATATTTGTGTTCCCGCCCCTAATACAATTTGACTAGCTGAACAACGCACACCTCTAGATTCATACAAATAGCTCGTAATTTCCTCCCTTAAGCTCAATTCTCCTTGAGGGTGTCCAAGAAAAAGCAACTCATTATTATGTGGCTGCCATACATCATTTATAAGCTTGCGGTACATAGTGAACGGAAAAGTATCCGTATCAACCCCTGTTTGGGTGAAATCAAATTTATAGTTCTCCTCCCGAAACGATACTTCTTCTACTTTCGCTTCGCTCCCTTCTACATAAATCATTTGTTCAATTTTACATACAAAATAACCTTTTCTCGATGCCGATTCAATATAACCTTCTGCAAGTAATTGCTCGTAAGCCGCTTCTACTGTGTTCTTACTCACTTGTAAATAGCTCGCCAGCTTTCTTTTAGCAGGTAATTTTGTAAAAGCCGGAATCGTTCCATCTTTAATCTCTTTTTTTATATACTCATACAATTGCACATACAATGCTATTTTACTTTTCGTATTTAAATTAGGCGTTAATTCTAACATAATATCTGACCCCTTAAAAAAACTAAAATCTGATACTTTTTACAGTACCAGAAGTTATATATAATTCCTTGTATCATGTCACACATAAAAAATCAAATACTCGAGAGGGGATGCATGATTATGAACAACAATAGACGGATTGGACTCATTATGATTATTTCAGGAGCTACCTTATGGGGATTATCTGGCCCGATGATTCAGTGGCTATTTCAACATACTAACGTATCATCAATTGATTTTTTAACAATTCGCTTGTTGCTTGCGGGAATATTTATTTTATCTTTCTTGCTTATAAAGAAACAAAACATATTTCAAATTTGGAAACATCCTAGACATTCTATACAACTTATTATTTTCTCTATTCTCGGCATGCTCGGTGCGCAATATGCCTTTATCGAAACAGTTCATATTAGTAATGCGGTCACAGCGACATTATTTCAATTTCTAGGTCCTGTTCTTATTACCATTTATGTCGCATTTGGACAAAGAAAATTCCCTGCTTCTATGCAACTACTCGCAATTATAACTGCCCTAACGGGAACGTACTTTATTATTACAAACGGTTCAATTGAAAATATTGTTTTATCGAAAGAAGCCATTATTTTCGGCCTATTAACAGCAATTGGCTTTGCATTTTATACCCTTCATCCAGCTTCTCTTATTAAAGAATGCGGAACAACTGTAGTAATTGGCTGGGGGATGTTAATCGGTGGCATTGCCCTGCTTATTTGTAATCGCTCATTTGAATGGAATCAGCTTTCACAAACTTTTACACCAAAAACTTTTTCTATGCTTATTCTTATCATCATAAGTGGCACTCTTTCTTTCCTCCTTTATATCGGTAGTCTGAAATATTTAGCAGCAACAGAAACGAGCATTTTATCTAGCATTGAACCACTTGTAGCTGCCATCGTTTCAATCGCTTGGCTAAATGAATCCTTTGGAGCATATCAATTATTAGGCGGCGTATGTATCGTTCTTTCTGTTATTTTCTTAACGATGCCGCAAAAGGAGAATGAACCTACCTTTTCAACTGAACAAATATAAAAAATGTCAAAAGAGGTCGTACAAAACTTACGACCTCTTTTTATACTTTAAAGGAATTGTCCCGCTTTCTAGCAAATACAATTACACTAACAATAAAAATTAGGAGTGTGACACCATGAAAAAAATTGGAACTATGCTACTTTTCTCTTTTCTCATCGCTGGATGCACACAAGCGCAACCTGATTCAGAAGCACCTAAAAAAGAAGCCATCGCAACGTCATCCACTCAAGTTAATGCACCTTCCTTCTTTCATCTTAGCGTTTTAAAAGATGTAAATTGGGAAGAAACACCCTCCTTCATACAAGAAAAAATACCTTTAAAAGGCATCGAAGAAAAAATCGCAATGGCTGATAGTCCTATTATCGCAAATGAAAAAAATGAAATGATGTGGTACTTTTTAGATCCTGAAATGCCAACTGGAAAACTATCTATTATTGCACTAAAACAAGGATCAATAACTCCAACACCCATACTCTTTCAACAAGAAACTTCCAAACCAACTTGGACTACTTCAAATACAATTGATTCTACTACAAACGAACTCCCTCTCACTATGTCACTACCTTCATCTGGATTATGGGTATTAAATATATATGTGAATGAAAAATATTATGATCAGTTTGTAATTACTGCTGAGTAAAGTGACAAAACTAAAACACTTTCTTACAACAATGTAAATTCTAAGTCGTATACTTCGATAGTGTAAGTATCTCTCTTCTCTTATACTTAAAGTAAGAAATGACACAAGGAGAGATGAGAGATGAGAGATGAAAAAAATGATAGAAGTGATCGTAGCAGTAACTGAGGTTTTAGTAAATGGTAAACAAGTTGCAATGGAATTAAATAAATAGTGAAGACACACAAATAAATAATTTTACACTTCTTCATTATTTTGATTTCTTATCTCAAAAAAGCAGTGCCTTTTTAGGCACTGCTTTTAGCTATTAATAACTTGGTATTTTCATAATTTGCGCCACACCTGAATCAATGGCTGCTTTCGCTACAGCTTCCGCAACACTTGGAACAACTCTTTTATCTAACGGATTCGGGATTACATAATTCGCATTACGTTCTTCGTCCGTAATGATGTTAGCGATTCCATATGCTGCCGCTAATTTCATCTCTTCTGTAATATCAGTCGCACGCACATCTAACGCACCACGGAATATCCCTGGGAACGCCAATACATTATTTACTTGATTCGCATAATCCGAGCGCCCGGTTCCTACTACAGCTGCCCCAGCCTCTAATGCATCCTCTGGGAAGATTTCTGGAATTGGATTCGCCATTGCAAACACAATCGCTTTCTCATTCATCGTCTTTACAAGTTCTTTCGTTAATACGTTAGGCGCAGATACGCCAATAAAGATATCAGCCTGATGAATCGCTTCTTTTAACGTTCCACGCACATATTCTCGATTTGTCTTCTTTGAAACTTCAATTTGCGCTTCGTTCATCCATGTTTCACCTTCACAAACAATACCTTCTAAGCTAACTAACGTAATGTGTTTTGCACCAGCTTTTAATAATAATTTTCCAATTGCAATTCCTGCCGAACCCGCACCGTTAATAACAATTTTCACATTATCCATTTGTTTACTTACAACTTTTAATGCATTAATAACAGCTGCTAAGACGACAATAGCTGTTCCATGTTGATCATCATGGAATACAGGGATATTCGTTTCTTCATTTAATCGTTTTTCAATTTCAAAGCAACGTGGTGCTGCAATATCTTCTAAATTAATACCTGCAAATGTAGGTTCTAAATTTTTCACAAGGGTAACGATTTCATCCACATTCGTCGTCCCTAAACATAACGGGAAAGCATCTACATTCGCAAACTTTTTAAATAAAATACTTTTCCCTTCCATAACAGGCATAGCCGCTTTCGGTCCAATATTCCCTAAACCAAGTACTGCTGTTCCATCTGAAACAACTGCAACCATATTCCCTCTCGCTGTATAGTCATACGCTGTTTCTTCATCTGCTGCAATTGCTTTGCAAGACTCCGCTACACCTGGTGTATAAGTCAGGCTTAAATCATCCGCTGTATTAACTTCTACTTTACTTGTAATCTCAATTTTCCCTACCAACTCTTTATGCAATAACAATGATCTTTCATTAATTTGATTTTCTAACATACTTATAATCTCCCCTTAATTTGACAAGCTAGCTATATGAATATAGCTAGCTTGTTTGATCATGAAAACATTGTTAATAAGATTGTCGCTGTTACAACCATTGCTGCCCCGCCTAAACGCGTCGAAATTTGTGCGAAAGGCATTAATTCCATACGATTTGAAGCTGATAAAATAGCAACATCTCCAGTACCACCTAAACCACTATGACATCCAGTTACAATCGCTGATTCAACTGGATACATTTTCATCACTTTTCCTATAAGAAAACCTGATGCTACCATTGTAAGAACAACCGATGCACAAACAACAACATATCCTACAGAAAGAACTGCTGCTACGTCTTTTAACGGAATATATAGCAATCCTAATCCGACCATTAACGGCCAAGTTAAGTTCTTTGAAATAAATTTATATAAATGGAATGCTCCTTGCTCCATTTTTGCTGGCATTAGTTTAAAGTATTTCACAAGTGCTGCTGAGAAAATCATAATGATTGCCCCAGGAATACCGATGAACTTAGAAGCAAATCCTCCGAAGATGAAGAACGTACATGCGATTAATAAACCTGCTCCCATTAATGAGAAATCAATTGGCTTCTCTGTATTTTGTTCTTTTAATAATTCTGCTTGATTGTCTGTTTTCACTAATACACCATTACCACTAAGCTCAGGTCTCTTCTCACCTAAACGCTTCATATACCCTGCACTCACGATTGCAAACATATTCCCAATAATAGCTGCTGGAATAAGCTGTGATACGAATGTTGCTGATGATTCATTTAAAATGTCACTGTACGCTAGTGACAATGGTAAAATCCCTTCTCCAATACCACCACTTACAATTGGTACGATAATAAAGAAGAATGTATGCTTCATTTCAAACCCGAATAGTGAACCGACCAATAATCCTACTGCTACAGAAGCTAACGTCCCTACTACTAAAGGAATAAACATACGAACGAAACCTTGTACTAACACTTTACGGTTCATTCCTAAAATACTTCCGACTACTAAACAAGAAATATATAAATATAAAAAGTTCGATTTTTTCATTAACATAGTCGCAGCTTCCATTGAAGCTGGATTCATCCAGTTAAAAAATACAAGTAATGATGGAATAAATAATGAGAGAATTGCTGGACCACCGATATTTTTTAAAATTGGAATTCTCATTCCAATGTCACCTAAGAAAATACCCATAATCATAATAACTGCAAAACCACCAATCATATCTGCTGGTAATTTATTATATACAGATGCCCCATAAATAATAGCAGCCAATACTACATATAACGGTAAAGGTATAACACCGATTTTAACGTTCATAATTTTAGAAGCGAAAGATTCACTTTTCAATTCATTTCCTTCAGCGAATGATACCGCTTCCACATTCTTTTGAATTCCCATATGGCACCCCCTTGTTTTCTTAATAACAATATTAAAACGCTTTCAATAGTAAAAATAGTTTTTGTAAGTTTTGTAATTGGTTTTGTAATTAAAAAAAGTATAAGCGACTTATAATAAGTCGCTTATACGTAAAAACCTATTTTATTTTGATCAACACATCTTAATTTACTTACAGGTCTTCCCACATGCTGATACACCATTTCGTTTTCTAACACTCCAATTTCAGTCAAAAACATTACATACTTTCGAATAGAAACTCTTGAAATTCCTACTAATTGTGCCATTTCATCTGTTGTAAACGCTCGTCCATTCAGCGACTCGATCTTCTGCCAAATTAATTGCAACGTTTGCTTCGTTAATCCTTTCGGGAGCTCTTTAGTGACAGTAGGCTCTCTTTTTTCTTTTTGTAAAATTAACGAATCTAATTCCGATTGACTAATTTTTTGTTGTTCTTTCATGAAAGTAAGTTTTTCTCGATATATAGTTAATGCATCTTTAAATCGTTCAAATGTAAATGGTTTAATTAAATAATCTACTACGCCATATTGTAATGCTTTTTTAATACTCCCCATATCATGTACAGCTGAAATCATCATAATATCGATTTCTTTTTCTTGATTCCGAATATACATTAAAAGCTCAAACCCAGTCTCTTCAGGCATAAAAATATCAAGTAATACTAAATCTACTCGTGATTCCTCTAATACTTCTATAGCTTCTTTAACGGAGTTAACTGCTTGAACAAGTTCAAATCCTCCTACTTGCTCTAAATAATGCGTATTTAACATTGCTACCATCGGGTCATCTTCTACAATTAAAACTTTAATCATATTTGCCTCTCATCCCTACCTTTAGGTATTTCAATTGTTATCGTTGTTCCCTTTCCTACTAATGAATGCATATGAATTTCCCCATTTATTCGCTGTATACTTTCTTTTACAAGATACAAACCATAACCGCGGTTATCTCCCTTTGTGGAATAACCTTTCGTAAATAATACCCCTATTTCTTCTTGTATACCTTTTCCCGTATCTTGTACTGTAATGGTTAATGTATCCCCATATTGTATCTCAACTTCAACTTGCTTCTTTTCACAATTCGTCACTGCCTCAAATGCATTATCAATTAAATTTCCGACAATCGTAATCAGTTCATGAGTAATACTTTCATCATCCATTTCCGGCATGTAAGAGTCTTCACTTATGATTAATTTTATATTTTTTTCTCTAGCATAGCTAAGCTTTCCAAGTAAAAAGCCAGCAAATACTGGACTTTTTATTCTTTTCATAACCCCACCAATTTCATATTGATGCTCTGATACCATACCGCTTATATACTTCTGTAATTCTTCATACTGCTTCATATGTGTAAGCCCTAATACGACATGCATTTTATTCATAAATTCATGCGATTGTGCCCGTAATGCTTCCGCATATAGCCTAATACCAGTTAATTCTTCTGCTAATTTTCTAATCTCTGTTTTATCACGAAATGTTGCAATTGCACCAACTATTTCTCCTTTTACATATAAAGGAACACGATTCGTCACAATCGTAATTCCATAAATATTTTGTTCTTCGTTTAATTGTACCTCTCCCGTTTGTAATACTTCTTTTATACGTGAATTAGGCATATACAACTCAACATCTTTACCGATAAAATCTTCTTCAAGACCACTTTTCTTAAACAATCGTTTTGCCTCATTATTTATTAAAGTTACATTTGCTTCTTTATCTACAGCAATAATACCTTCCTTTACAGATTGTAGCATCGTATTTCTTTCTTCAAGAATTTTCGCTATCCTGTGAGGTTCAAGACCGAATAAACTTTTCTTTATATGTCTAGCTAGCAATATTGCTCCTATAATTCCGACTAGTACTCCAACTCCGACACCAATGTAAATGATATGTCTACTTTCCTTAACTCTCTCTTTTACATTATCTGCTGAAATACCAACGGCCACCGCTCCAAGTTGTTCACCTGTTTCAGAAAATACAGGTACAAACACTCGCATTGAAATACCTAAAGTTCCTTCTGCCAGCGATACATGTTCCTTTCCTTTCAATGCAGGCCCTTCATCTCCCCCAATAAAATGATGGCCTATTTTTTGAGGATTTGGATGTGATTTTCTTATTCCATTCATGTCCATAACTACAATAAATTGAACACCTGTGTTTTTTAATATTCTATTTGTATACGTTTGGATTGCAGAAGTATCTGCCTTCCCAATCAAACCATCGATTACAATTGAATCATTCGCCACAATGTGTGCAATTGTTTTTGCTTTCTCTGCTTGGCTATCCTCCGTCGTCCGTTCTACATTATGACCAATTAATATGTCTGTCACAAGTAAAGAAAAAATTACAACTGTACAAACTAACAATGTAATCGTTTTCCATAAATTCCATAGACTTTTTCTTTTTTTCATCCCGTTAATGACTCCCCTAATTGCTGAATAGAAAAATAAGTAAGGTGAAAATAATATCACCTTACTTATCTGCTGTTATTATACTTTAAATTTACTAGTCATCGCTTGTAGTTCTTCGGCCATCCCAGCTAAGTTTTGCGAAGCTGAACTAATTTCTTCCATTGAATTCACTTGTTCTTCTGTTGAAGCAGCAACACTTTGCATACTAGCTGTATTTTCTTCTGCAGCCGCTGCAATTTCATCAATAGCATTTGTCACTTCATTTGCATCTCCAGCAATTCTCTTCGTTGTTTCTACCATTTGATTCACTTGAGAAACAATATGTGTAGTAGAACTTAAAATTTCCGTAAAACTTGCTTTCGTTTTTGTTACAACATCAAGGCCTTGTTGAACTTCTCCATTCACATTATCCATCGCCTTAACAGTATGTTCAATATCCGCCTTAATTTCTGCAATTAAATTTGCAATCTCTCCAGATGATTCTCCTGATTGCTCCGCTAATTTTCTAACCTCATCAGCTACAATAGCAAACCCTCGGCCCTGTTCACCTGCTCTTGCCGCTTCAATAGCCGCATTTAAAGCTAATAAGTTCGTTTGAGTAGCGATGTTTTGAATCGCTTCAGAAATAGCTCCTACCTGCTTTGATTTCTCATCAAGAAGTTTAATAATAGCATCTGATTCGGATACCGATCTAGAAATAGATTGCATTTGTTTTGCTGTTTGTTCAACCAATTCTTCTCCTTCTTCAGCTCTTTCTCTCGCATGTAATGAGGAGATAGAAATTGATTCCGCGCTTCCAGTTACATCTTGAATTGCTGTATTTACTTGTTGTAATGTAGCCGCACCTTCTTCAACACCTTGACTTTGTGATTCAGCCCCACCTGATACTTGTTCCATTGCAATTGTAATTTGATCTGTCGCATCATTTGCTTGCTGTACGCTCGCTGTTAACTCTTCAGCCGATGCAGCGACATGTTCTGCTGAAAAACTAATTTGAGTAATCACATCTTGTAAAGAGGCAGACATTTCATTAAATGAATTCCCTAATTTTCCTATATCATCCTTGGAATGGATTATAATTTTCTCTGTCAAATCTCCCTTACTAATTTTATGTGCCGAGTCAGCTATTTTTCTTAATGGTCTTGTAATAGACTTTGTAATGAAATAAATTAATACACTACCAAATACAATAGCGATAGCAATGACAATCAAAGTCTTATAAAACACTGGATTCGCAGCTTGGGTAATTTCTTCGTCGAACATAACTCCAACTACTTTCCATCCTGTTTTTTCATTTGTTGCAAAGATTAAATTCTTTTTATCACCTTGTTCTGTATAAGACACATTTCCTTGTTTTTCTTCATAAATTGGTTTAATCCACGGATCAGTAACTTTTGCACCTGGTTTTCTAGATGGATGACTAACAATTTGCTTATTTTGATCTAGAATAACTGCATAACCTTTTTCACCAATGTTAATCATTTTAGAAATTTTTAAGATGTTATCTAAATTTAAGTTAATTCCTATAACACCTTTACCATCTTTTACTTCTTTAGCAATTGTCACTACCATATTTTTAGTAGATGCTGATTGATATGGTGCAGTAACAATTACTTTCCCTTTATTTTCATGTGCTTCTTTATACCAAGATCTATCTGTTGGATTATATCCATCAGCCATTTGGATAAATGGTTCTCTTATAAACTTTCCCGTCTGTGTTCCAATATAAATACCTTCTACTTCTGGATGGAGTTTTATATATTGCGCTAACTTCGTTCTTACTATTTCTTCTTGTCCGTTTGGATATGTATCCTCTGTTAAGACGTCTGCAAAGTACGCCGCATCAACAAATTTCTCTTCTATATTTTGAGAAATAACAGTATTTAAAACAGAAATATTTTCCTTTGCTTTACCTGTAATTTGTTGTTCAAAATTTGTTTTGGCAGTTTGATATGAAACACCACCGATAATAAGTCCTGGTATAGTTAAAATAAGAAAAAATGAAATGATTAATTTTTTCTTGATACTCATACATTTAACCCAGTTAAATATTTTTTGCATAATAAGCCTCCTTTATGTAATGTGAATACTTGTGTAATTTTATACAATTAACATATATAAAACAATATATAATGATAACATGTAATTTTTTTGTCAATTATGCATTTTTACATATTCACTACTTCTAAAGATTTAATCATAAAAAATAAGAGAACTTCAGCTTATATAATAAGCTGAAGTTCTCTTATTTCTTAACAAAAAACACCCACAAAAAAACCTCTTACAATTCCTTACATCTCTTTCCTTACTAATTGCTTTTCACATAACTAATCGCCTGACTACCCATTTGTATCCATGCCTTTTCAAAGCTCTCTCTCGATACTTTTACATCTAAGCTATCATCGAGAGGATCTCGAATATACACAAATTCCTTATCGTATCCAATCAGTACAACACAATGTTCATTATACGTAATAGAGACATCTCCGCTATTTGTTTCCCATGTAATAAATTCATCTTCATCTAGTGGCGCAAATGTTGCATTTGTAATCATAACTACCGGTTTTCCTGCTTTTACACTCTTATATATTTCCTCTATACTCTTCCCTGTTAAATCCACAGCTTTATTAGGTAAATACTTTTTCGCTAATTGAAAAAGTGGCCCATGATATACACCATATCCAGATTCAGAAAAGGTATAAATGTTCCCAACAAATCCTTCATTCGGATTCCCACGTACACCATCGTTCATAAAATCAACTTTCTTTATTTCATTTGCTAATTTCATCTTATCCACTGTAATGCCTGCATATTGTAACATCATCGCTAAGCTAGTCACTTCACAGCCTCTATCTAGTTCTGGTAATTGCTGAATTAAAGGTACATTCGATAAGATGACCTTTTCATCATTATTATTAAAATCTGCTTCTTTTCCGCTTTGTATATTGAAGAATGTTAACTTCTCCACATACTTTGTAATTCCATTTGTATATACATTCCATACTGCTATAGCTAGTAAAGCCATACATATATACCACTTCCATCTCCGTATCACTCTCACGCCCTTTTTAGTTCGTTAAATAAGAATAAAACGCGTCAGCATCCGTGCGAATCACCGGTACAAAATTTAGTTCTTTTCCTTTTTCAGGCTGATCTTTTTTTATTTTTTCTGCTAATTCTTGAACGTTCATATTCGTTTTATCCATATTAAGCTCATTTGCCATTTGTAACACTTTTTGTTCATTAATTTCGCTTAATACTTGATATATATCTTTACCATACAAATCAATATGATATTTTTTTGCTTCTTCCTGCACTTTTTGTTCGTACACTTCTTGCGCTAACGTTTCTATCTCTTTTCCTTTTTGTGAAATACCTAACTTCCCTGCTTCCTCTCTTACTTTCGTTCCATAGATTTCTTCCGCAATGTCTTCTATTTCTTTTCCATTTGTCGAAATGCCTAATTTATCCGCTTCATCATTAATTTTAATCGTATTAATTTGATCAATTAAATTTACAATCGTTGTATTCTCTATAGATATGCCTAGCTTTAACGCTTCTTGCTTCACTTTTGTTTCATAGATTTCTTCTGAAAGAGTTCCAACGTCTTTTCCTTCAATCGAAATTCCTAACTGTTCAGCTTCTCTTCCTATTTCCGTCTCATGAATTTCTTTTTCTAGCGTAATTTGTTCTTTCCCTTCCGTTTCAATACCTAGATTCTCCGCCTTTTCTTCTGTATGCACCGCATGTATCTTCCCATTATTTAATTGTTCTTTACTGCGCTGCGTGTAATTTGTCTTTCCTTGTGATGTTTCAGAAGGAGAGGCACCCCCTAATATGCTTAAGCTCATTACTCCAATAGTGAATACCGTCATCATTTTCTTTTTCAAAATTAATTCCTCCCTCTTACACTTTCTTTTCCATCATTCCCTATACATAATCGAAATAACATTATGATCGATATAATCTGCTCAAATACCTTTTTATAATCGCTTCTTCATAGGGCGAACTTTCTGTATATCATACATGTTATAAATAGTTTCTTAACTTTCCCTTAAAAAAAGACGACCTTGTAAAAACAAGATCGTCTTCTCACTTATATTCTTTGGTTTTTAGGGAAATTCACTTCAAAACAAGTACCCTCTCCCCATTTGCTCTCTACTAATATTTTCCCATAATGCTTTTCTACAATCCAATTTGCGATTGAAAGGCCTAATCCCGCTCCTTCTGACGCACTTCTCGCTTTATCCCCTTGATAAAAACGATCAAATAATTTTGGGATGTCCTCATCTTTAACCCCTATCCCGTCATCTTTCACCCTTATACGAATTGAGCTGCTCGTTTGCATACAATCGATTTGAATATGTCCGCCCCCATTTGTATACTTCATCGCATTATCTAACAATATGACCATCATTTGATGAATTCTCTCTCTATCACCTATAAATGATATGTCATGTTCTACTTTCAATATCATCTCTTTTTCTTGATAGGAAGCAATTTCCTTATATGGATCTACTATTTCTTCTAACAATTTATCCATTTCAAATGTTTTCTTATCCATCTCAATTTGATTAGAATCCGAACGTGCTAACAATAATAAATTAGTTACAAGCTTAGATAACCGTCTACACTCCTTTGAAATCGTAGAAATATCCATCGCTTTTTCTTCTATTGTCGCAGATGGTGACTGGAATAACACATCCGTTTTTGATTGAATAACCGCAAGTGGTGTCCTTAATTCATGCGATGCATCCGAAACGAATTGCTGCTGTTTTTCCCACGAATTTTGAATGGGTACGAGTGCCTTGCCGGCTAAGAAAAAGCCGATGCCTATTGCACATAAACTTCCTACACTACAACCTATCACAAGAATTAAAAATAAAGTATTTAACATTTCTTTTTCAGCTGTTATATCGCGTACGATTTGAACTATTTTTGTATCTTGTTGAAATGCAAACGTTCTAAAATATTGCCCTGGCACTTCTATATCTTGCAAAGTTCCTAATTTCTTTGGAGAAAACTTTTCCAAATTATCTTCAAAGATAAAACGGCGTTTGCCGTTTTCAATACCTATCTCCACTGTGTTTCCAAGCCAAGTTAACTCCGTTATCCTTGGATCCCCAATCGGAGGATATCCCCTAATTTTTTTAGGTAGTTTTTTATCATCTAAATTCTTTCTATGCTGAACGGATTTTCCTATCGATTTATCTACTTCATTATAAATACGATTATATGTGTATGAATAAATGATACTGCCTAATACACCTATCAAGATAATAAATACTAATGAATTCAATATAGTCAATCGAATGCGTGTTTTCTGAAACATGCTTCCCTTTTTCATTGTTCTTTTAATATATATCCAATACCTCGAACAGTTTGAATATCTTTCTGATAACCGAATGGCTCTAATTTTTTACGTAAATGATGTACATATACTTCTACAATTGCTACTGTCGTATCTGAATCAAATCCCCAAACACGATCAAAAATTTGTTCACGCATTAAAATCTTTCCGCTATTTTGAACAAGGTACTCTAAAAGCTCATATTGTTTTAATGTTAGCTTCATACTTTGTCCATCTACTTGAACATCTTTATCTTTTCCGAACAGTTCAATCCCTTTATAGCGAATGGTCTGCTTTGTTGTTAGACTACCACTTCTTCGTAACAACGCACGAATTCTTGCTTTTAATTCTGGAGCCTGAAACGGCTTAACGATATAGTCATCTCCACCAAAATCTAAGCCTTTCACTCGATCTTCTAGAGAGTCTCTCGCTGTCAAAAATAGGACTGGTGTTTCAATTTTTTCATCACGTATTTTTTGAATTACTTCAAAACCGTCCATTTCTGGCATCATCACATCAAGCAAAATGGCATCATATATATTTTGTAACGCTAGAAATAATCCATCTTCCCCATTCAATGCTGTATCTACTTCAAATTCATCGCGTAATATTTGGACAATAGACTCTAATAAAGAAGCATTATCTTCTACTACGAGTAAGCGCATATTCTCACCTTCCACCATATTGTTCAATCCTATTTATAATTACATTTTAACGTTTTTCTCAATATAAAATTTGAAAGATTTATTATAAAAATTCTTTCTTAAATTTTTCTTAATAAAAAATTGAAAGAAATAAGATTCCCCTTATCTCTTTCAACTTTTTACTACGTATACCTTTTTACTCGGCAATTCTAAACAATTTAACTGGCCACCATATACAGCACCGCCATCAATCCCTATAATACGATTACTCCCAAAATACACGCTGCAATTCTCACTACCATGAAGCGTTTTTGTTTCCGTATGACCAAATACAACAACCTTTTCACCACTATACCCACTATGAAACTCATTACGTATCCATATTAACGTATATGGTTCACATTCCGAAACTCGCTTCAATGGCTCAATACCGGCATGTACAAATATATACTCTTCTGTTTCAACATAATGAGCTAATTTTTGAATAAACTTTACATGTTCCTCTAAAACATGCGATTGTAAAATGGGTTTTTGGAAGGCTTCTTCATTAACTACAATATCTTCTTCTACAAAGCCATAGCTGTATAAAGTCTTATCTCCACCATTCCTTTTTACCCAATGATTCCATGAACGTTCCTCATCTGTCGTTAACGCTTTAATCATCATATCTTCATGATTGCCCTTTAGAACGAAGGCCCCCTCTTCTTTTAACTCTTTTACCTTTTCAATTACAGCACGCGCATTTGGACCACGATCTACATAATCTCCCAGTAAAATTAATTGATCCTGTCTTACATCATATTGAGCTTCTTCCAATAACCGTTCGAACTTTTCTATCTCTCCATGAATATCACTAATAACAAGAATTCTTTTCATATTATCCCCTTCTTTCTAAACCACTCTCTTTCTAATTATAGTTCAAAACAACAGAAATTTCTGAATCCACATTCGAAATCACATTTATTACAAATAAAACGATTGTCCTTACAACAATGTAAGTCTCTTGTCATCCAATTCGATAGTTGCAAGTGCTATATTTCCTTATACTAAAAGTAAGAAATGAAACAAAAAACAAGGAGAGATGAGACATGAAAAAAGTGATGGAAGTTGTAGTAGCGGTGGCAGAGGTTTTCGTAAATGGCAAACAAGTTGCAATGGAGTTAAACAAATAATGAAAAGGACAAGATTCATTCTAGACCCTTTACTCATATAAAAGGGATAAGACTTCTTCATTTTTTTGATCCCTTATCTCCTTGTAAAGAAAACCGCATCCTGAAAAAGGATGCGGTTTTCTTTTATTTTTGACTCGTACGAGCTGAAATACTAATTGCTCTATCAGTTGCTTTTGCAGCTTCATCTAACGCTTCTTTACTATTCTTTCCGTCATACATTGCTTCTAATGCTTTTACCACTGCATCTCGTGATTCTGGGAATACACTAATTAATGCTCCTTGAGTTGCTGGAGATTGCTTCGTCGCTTGTAATTGTTCCACTGTTACTTTTAGCTGTGGATATTTTTCATATTGCTCTTTTACTAATGGTTCATTGTATGCATCTGGATTAATAGAGAAATAGCCTGTTGCAGTATGCCATTTTGCTTGTACGTCTGGCTTCGTTAAATATTTCATAAAGTCCCAAGCACCTTGTTGCGTATCTTCTGAAACCATATTCGTCATCCATAATGATGCTCCGCCAATAACAACACCATTTTGTTTCGAATCCTCTGGATATGGAATATATGACACGCCTACATTAAACTTAGATGCATCAATTAAGTCGCGAACACCAGCTGAAGAATCTAAATACATAGCAACTTGTCCAGATTGGAACGCGGCACGAATATCATCCCAACTTGCTCCATACTTTCCAAGTGCGCCAGCTTTATTTAAATCATCTAACATTCCAAATACTTTTTGTCCTTCTTTACCGTTAAATACCGCCTTCTTTGCAGCATCTTTGCGGCCGTTTTCGTTATCTACATATAAAGCACCTTGTGTCGCTAACAATTCTTCAAAGAACCAACCATAATTCAGCATGGAGAATCCATATTGTTTTACATTTCCGCCTTCTTTGATCGTTAACTTTTTCGCTGCTTCTTGTAATTCCGCATATGTTTGTGGGGCTTTCTCTGGATCTAAGCCCGCCTTTGCAAAAGCATCTTTATTATAAATTAATACTGGTGTAGATGAATTAAATGGCATAGAATACATTTTTCCATCAACTGAATAATAATTTGTAATTGCTTTTTCCAATTTTGAGGTATCGTACTTATCTTTTTTTATCCAACTATCAATTGGCGTAATCTTTTTGCTATCAATCATATATTTTGTTGTAATTTCACTCGACTGAACAAGAGCTGGCGCTTCTTTCGTAGCAGACATCGTTCTAAATTTCGTTAAAGACTCTTCATATGTCCCTTGGAACTCTGCCTTTATCTCGTATTTATTCTGTGATTTATTATAGTCTGCAACAAGCCCATCTAGTACGCCTTGTGTTTTTCCACCCATCGCATGCCAAAAACGAATTACAGTCTTATCACCATTTTTTTCAACTGGTGCTACTTTTGCCTGCGCTTCAGATTTCCCCTCCGTTTTACTACTTGAACAAGCGGCACTAGATAATGCCATTGTTGCTGCCATTAATAGAGCAGCACCTTTTTTAACTAAACTCATTTTAATCTCACCTTCTCTTAGTTATTTAATTGCACCTTTTGTTAATCCTTGTTGTAATTGCTTTTGCCCTACAAATAGTAAAATCAGTGTTGGAATGACAATAACCGTAACACCGGCCATTACGCTTCCCCAATCAGTTGCAACTTCTTGAGACTGAAGCTGCTTTACACCAATTTGAACTGTTCTTACTTTTTCATCAGTGGTCACTAAGAGTGGCCATAAGTACATATTCCATGTTGTTAAAAAACTATATACTCCAAGCGTAATAAAACTCGTTTTACAATACGGAATTACGACGCTAAATAAAAACCTTACATTTCCAATCCCTTCAATAAAGGCTGCTTCTTTCAGTTCATTCGGAAGCGTCATAAAATGTTGACGTAACAAGAAAATACCGAAAGCTGTTGCAAAAAACGGCACTGTCATCCCAGCAAAGCTATTGATCCAACCGAAGTTTTGAATCGTTAAAAAGTTCGGTACCATCGTTGCTTCCCACGGAATAAGCATCGTTGAAATAAACAGGAAGAAAATAAGGTTTCTTCCTTTAAACTGTAGAAAGACAAAAGCATAAGCCGCTAAGCTTGATACGATAAGTTGTCCAATCATAACGACTGTCGATACAACTAAACTGTTGTACAAGTATGTCAAAAGCGGTACTTTTTGAAAAATATTAATAAAATTATCGAAAGTAAATTGGGTCGGAAATAGCCTTCTCATTTGAATATCATCTGGTGTCATAAAGCTTATTAAAAATGCATAGAGTACAGGAAAAAACACCATTACTGCACTAATAATGAGCAGCATGTATAATAGGAAATTTTGTTTCCACTGTTTAACGATCATTTATAATGCACCTTTCTCTCAGCAAACTTGAATTGAAGTAATGTAGCAATGAAAATGAAAACAAATAATATCATCGCTTGTGCACTTGCTGTTCCAAATTGATGATTCACAAACGCCTCTTTATAAATCGAATATACAATTAAATTCGTTGCATCATTTGGTCCACCGTGCGTTAAAATGTCAATTTGTCCAAAGCTTTGGAACGCACTAATTAACGTTACTGTCACGATAAAGAATAAAGTTGGTGATAGCATCGGTAATGTAACACGGCGAAGCTTATATAAATAGCTAGCGCCATCTATAGATGCACTCTCATATAAAGACGTATCAATATTTTGTAAACCACCTAATATAACTAAAAATGCAAATCCTGTATTCACCCAAACCGTTGTAACCGATACAGAGAACAATGCCCAATCTGGACTCGTTAACCATGCGATTGCAGGTAGATTCATAGAGGCTAATATATTATTAAATAACCCGACACTTGGATGAAATAAAAATAGCCAAATCACCGCACTAGCAGCTACTGATATTCCCATAGTGGAAGAAAATAACACACGGAATAACCCAATACCTCTTACTTTTCCATTTGCAATCAATGCAAGAAATAAAGCGAATATAATACTCGTAGGCACTGTATATACAACAAATAATAAAGTTGACTTTATGCTTTTGTAGAAAGCAGGATCAGAAAATAAGTATTGATAATTTTCTAAGCCAACAAAAAGATTAGCTTCTCCGTGTATATCTGTTAAATAAAAGCTATAGTAAATCGTCCTAAATAATGGATAAAAAAGAAAAATCGAAAATAGCAAAATAGCTGGCGCCAAAAATAATAATCCTATTCTTAAATCTTTCGTTTTACTCCATAAATTCTTCTTTTTTGACACTTTTGTTTGTGCTGGTAACTTGCCTACCTCAATCATTATTTCGCCACCACTTTCAACTCTTCTTCAGCTACCACTTTTAATCGTTCATTCGTATTTTGGTGAAAGAAGCATAACTTATCTTGCGAGAATAATAATTTTACTTTGTCACCTTTTTTCAGGAGTAGCTGTCCAATGACTTTTGCACTCCAAGTTATTCCACTTACCGCGAAATTTAATATAGATTCGTTCCCTAATACTTCTACAGATTGTAACGTGACTTCTTGCCCTTCCTCAGACAGTTCAATATGTTCAGGACGCATGCCTATTCGAATTGTTCCTTCTGGTAATTGCTTTAACAGTCCATTAGATAATGGAATTTGCAATTGCCCTATATGTAATACGCCTTTTTCTTTGTCCATTTCTCCATCATTTATATTCATCGAAGGAGACCCTATAAAGCTTGCAACAAATTCATTCGCTGGTTCGTTATATATATCAAGCGGTGTTCCAACTTGCTGTATGCTTCCTTTATTTAAGACCATGATACGATCTCCCATAGTCATCGCTTCTATTTGATCGTGAGTAACGTAAATCATTGTAATTCCTAACCGTTGCTGAATTTCTCTAATTTCAATCCTCATTTGCGCACGTAATTTCGCATCTAAATTCGAAAGTGGTTCATCCATTAAACAAATTGGTGCTTGACTCACGATCGCCCTAGCAAGCGCAACACGCTGTCTTTGTCCCCCTGATAATTGTCCTGGCTTCATTTTTACATACTCTTTCAGTCCTACCATTTCAATTGCTTCCATTAATCGCTTTTGTCGCTCTTCTTTTTGTACTTTTCTTACCTTAAGTCCGAATAAAATGTTTTCTTCTACAGATAAGTGTGGATATAGCGCATAATTTTGAAATACCATTGATAGATTACGGTCTTTCGGCTCTAAATCATTTGCAACATGTTCATTAATAATTAAATCCCCCGAAGAAATCTCTTCTAAGCCAGCAATCATTCGTAATAGTGTACTTTTCCCACATCCTGAAGGTCCAACTAAAACAAAAAACTCGCCCTTTTTAATGTGAACCGATACACCTTTAACCGCTGTCTCTTCCGCATTTTTATACACCTTTGAAACATTTTTCAATTCAATCACAAGATTGCACTCCTTTTTTCTTCGTGTATCCATACTTCATAATGACTCGTTGAAATTGCACTTGCTCCTGCACGAATAGCAATTTCCGCATCTTCTCGTGTTTGAATCAGTCCGCCTGCAATAATAGGAAATTCTATTTCCTCTGCTAACTGCTTAATAATGGAAGGCATAATACCAGGCATAATCTCTACCGCATTCGGTTTAGTCGTTTTACAATTCTCAATTGATTTTGTAAGAGATAAAGTATCAACAATAAAAATGCGTTGAATCGTTTTTAATCCAATTTTATTAGCATTTCGAATTGTCGAACCTTTTGTTGAAATAATACCCTGCGCCCCGATAACATCTTGAATATACAAAAGAGCTTCCTCTGTATTTGTATTTAAACCTTGTATAAAATCACAATGAAGAAATACATCATGTCCATGCTTCTGTAATTCATATACACGCTCTGGTAACTCCAGCATTGAACCAGTCATAAGAAAAACTGTTTTCGGTAATTTTTTGTATGTTTTGTACCCTTTCCAATCTTTTATCATCGCAATATAAGGTTCTTTAAACATTAATTCCACCTAGCTTTTCTATTTTTATCCAAACTAAAAACACCTACTTACATAGAACACCTTTCTCCTTATTTGAACTCTAGGAAATAGAGCACACCTAAGAAAGTGGCACGTTATATGTAAGCGGGTGTTCTCAAATGTTCTCTACCCTAGTTATTCTGTTACCTTTACTATATTACGCATTTATTAAGTCAGTTTTGATAGATTGTTAATTAGATGTTAATCGAATGTTAATATTCACCATATTTTTTTAACAATAATCTAAATATACGAATGAATCCCAACAGCAAACAACTATTTTCAAAATTTAAGTGATATGCAAATTCATTCCATAGTTAATCAGTTTTAGTTTTCTCGCAACTGCTTGTGAAGCATAATTATCCCAAGAAGTACTATAAAGTGGAATGCGTTTTTCTTCTTGTATTGATATCGCCCATGCTGTAACAACATCAGTACCATATCCATTCCCTTGAAACTCCGCTAAAGTTTCCACACTCGCCTCAGCAGCTACAGGCGTACTCCTAGCACTGCAACATATAGAAACTACCTTTTCATTTTTTACAATTGCAAAGTAAGGTTGCCTCCACTCCATCTGTTCTATTAGATTAGGAAAATTTTCTCGCAAAAGCTCTTTATTCTCCTCTGTTATCTGTATTGTTCTAGTTGGCTTATGTAAGTTATTAGAGAACATGAATGCAGGGCCCATCCAAATATTTTTCACTGTTCTTTCTTCATTTAATACATCAATGATCTTTGCTATCTCTATATGATTTGAAGGTTCTCGAATTAATTTCTCAACCTTACTTACCGTTTCATCATCCAGATCACAATGATATCTCGTTATACTCCCTTCACAAGTTCTGCCAAGAAAAAAGCGTGGTGCTTTCGGATTTCCTTGTTCATTTATATATTTCATTTTTCCTACTTGATTATGAACAAATAAAACCTCTACCTGAATTGCTATTAAATCAAGTTCTGAGAGCCTCATTTATATCCTCCTTATTTCCTCCATATACCATTCATAATCTATTTTTCATGCCCAAAACAAAAATCCCATTCAAATACACATTACTGAATCCATCATACTAAATGACTTCTTCATTCTGTCTATCGAAATGAGATTATTTCGTACTTTTTATTTCTTTGTCTTGTTATTCCACCGGTTGTGGTTGTGGCTGTGGCTGTACGACTTCATTCGCTCCAGCTAACCTCAACATATTTGCAATATCTTTAAAACCTCTTTTTTCAGCATATTGCAGTGGCGTAATATTTTCCTTATTGGCCATATTTACATCTGCCCCGTGGTCAATAAGCATTTGAATTACTTTCTTATGATTTTCACTACCATTTCCTAATACGATTGCTTCTACTAAAGCTGTTCCACCACGATCATTTCTATAATTCACATCAATATCTGTATGCTCTAATAACTCTTTTACGACCTCTACATGGCCACGTTCAGATGCAGAAATGAGTGCTGTTCCACCTGATTTAGTAGTTTCTTTCGTATTAACCCCTGCATTAATTAGTAGCTTTACAATGTCTGTATATCCTTCTCTACTTGCATAAAGAAATGGATTACTTTGTTTCTCATCTTTCCTTTCAATATTAGCACCTGCACCAATTAATGCTTTAACTGTCTCTACATGATTTTGATACGTTGCTGCAAGGATAGGCGTTTCTCCGTTGTCACCTTCTACGTTTATATTGGCTCCATCTTGAATCAGCTTCATAGCTGTTTCTGTGTCTCCAAGAGTCGCAGAAAGTAGCAACTGTTTGTCCATTAAATTTATACTTTTTTCTTCTTTAGATTCTTCCTGTTCTTTATGCTTTTCGTTTTTCTTTTCGTTTTTCACATGAACCGGTTTCGATTCTGGCTCCTCTTGCTTATCGCAAGCCACTACCGTCATTAAAAGTCCTAATAACATGCATAATAAAATTTTTTGTTTTCTCACAACTACAGCTCCTATGAAAGATAATGTTTTCTTAACCATTCCTCCATCACATACAATAACTCTTCTTGATTACATTTATCCATAAGCCCTTTATATTCCTTCTTTAATCGGATTATCTAAACTTATACCTATGTTTCTCAACCTATATTAGCGAAGCAATTAGTTTAGCACGATTTTACCGCATTTGTATACATTTCTAAAAAGTACATAAATGATTGCTTTAGGTTACTATATTCCATTGTAACCGTTCTTCTAAAAATTTTACACCTTTTCTATATTTGCACCTGAGTAATAATAAAAAAAGACAACTACATAGTTGTCCTTTTCTATTATTAATGATGTCCACCGTGATTTCCCTTTTTCGGGTTCCCCATCATTTCTTTATTCATTTCCCATTTATGCTCTGCTAGCTCTTTATATGAAAGAACTTTCCCTTTATAGTTAGACACAAAGCTTTCTGCATCCTTTTTATTTTCAAATGAAATGACATTATAAGCCATCGGTGTCGTTATTGTTTTATCATATACGTAGGTCGCATCTTCTAATGAAATCCACTCTTTCGAATCATAATCTCGAACAAATTTTTCTTTCGTCTTTTCACCTGGATTAATCTCCATCCACTTATACATACAACCGATATCATCAAACTTTAACGCTTTTCCATTTTCTAAAATGACTTCTGTTGCAAATTGATTATCCATTACCCCAATTTCACAAATATCACACTTATCATGTTTCTCATCAATTGCTACAGCCTCTGCTTGTTTCTTACCACATCCTACTATTGTAAATACAAAGAATAAGCATATAGCAAACATCACATACTTTGTTCTCATTTTATTTCCTCCCTAACCGCATCTTCCACAAAGAGAATATCAAAAACTTGTGTGAGATTTGTGAAAAAACAATGTGCTTTTTGTAATATATGGAACAAAAAAGATGTGCAGTCATTTCTACACATCTCTCATCATTCACAACCTGTAATTAATAAATCATCTTCTAACTTAACTAATAATATATCTGTATTAATTTGCTGCCCAACAACTACATTTACTAATCTTATATTTCCACTAATACCGACCGCAACTTTTTCAAGCTCACCGTTATTTTTTCGGATCATCATTAAATTTTCCCACTCATATACGTAAGAAGATTCATTAACAAAAATCTCTTCTACTTTTCCTTCATAAGAACTATAAATCTCTTCAATTCTCGTTTTCATATAAAATCTACTCCCTATTTCACACTTCAATATTTTCATCTTATTCTACCATTCTTACGAAGAGCAGCTTACTTTTTAAAAATTCAAATTAACTACCGTGAACAAAATGACCAAAATAAAAATTATGCTTCTAATGATGTTATTTTTCAAATTATTTACCATTTGAATGAATGCTTTTATGATAAATAAAAAAACACTTTTTTCTGAATTTTCATTACATTTTGAAAGCGCAATCATTTTTGAGGGGGAGATTACATGTTAGCACTACTTGGATTTGCGATGGTATTTGTCTTTATGTTTTTAATTATGACGAAACGTATGTCAGCACTAGTAGCATTAATATTAATTCCAATTACTTTCGCATTAATTGGCGGTTTTTATGCAAATATGGGACCTATGATGTTAGAAGGAATTCAAAAACTAGCACCTACTGGTATTATGCTTATGTTTGCTATTTTGTATTTTGGAATTATGATTGATAGCGGTTTATTCGATCCTGTCATTAGTAGGATTTTGAAATTTGTAAAAGGAGATCCTTTAAAAATTGTTGTTGGTACAGCGATTCTTACTATTATCGTTTCATTAGATGGGGATGGAACAACAACGTATATGATTACGGTTTCCGCAATGTACCCATTATATAAACGCCTTGGAATGAATCCACTTATATTAGCTGGGGTTGTTATGTTAGGAGCAGGAGTGACAAATCTTACACCGTGGGGCGGACCGACAGCTCGGGTTATGAGTGCTCTTGGACTAGACGCATCAGAGCTCTTTACACCACTTATACCAGGAATGATTGCTGGTGCAATTTGGGTCGTTTTCGTTGCTTACTATCTTGGAACAAAAGAAAGAAAACGATTAGGAATTATGGATGTACAATATTTAAAACAAATGCAAACGATGGATGAGCAAGCTGCAACAGTGGAAGCTGCCGTTCATAAACGCCCTAAGCTTCTATGGATTAACTTTTTATTAACTGTTACCTTACTTGTCTGTCTCATACTAGAGGTTATGCCGTTACCTGTTTTATTTACAGTCGCTTTCGCTATTGCTGTTATGCTTAACTATCCGAACTTAGAACAACAGAAAGAACGTATTGCTTCTCACGCTGGAAACGTATTAGCGGTTGTTTCTCTCGTATTCGCCGCTGGAATTTTCACTGGTATTTTATCAGGAACAAAAATGGTAGATGCAATGGCTCAAAGTGTAGTTACTCTTATACCTGACGCTCTTGGACCACAACTACCGATTATTACAGCTCTTCTTAGTATGCCGTTCACATTTTTCATGTCCAATGATGCATTTTACTTCGGAGTATTACCTATTTTAACGAAAGCTGCAGCTGCTTACGGAATTAGTGCAGCTGAAATGGGACGCGCTTCATTACTCGGGCAACCTGTTCACTTATTAAGTCCTCTTGTCGCTTCCACTTATTTATTAGTCGGAATGGCCAAAGTTGATTTTGGTGAACATCAACGCTTTACGTTACTTTGGGCTGTTGGAACGACAATGGTGATGTTAATTACGGGAATTGTAATCGGAATCATTCCAATATAAGACGTGAAAAAACAGTAGAAGAAATGTAATTCTCTACTGTTTTTTTGTTATGAAGAAACAAGAAAATACCTTCTTTCTGGTCTCCCTACACTCCCATATATAAGCTCCGCATGAACTTTCTTTCCCGATATTAAATACTCTAAATAGCGCCTCGCTGTCGATCGGCTTACCCCTACCATTGCACTTAACGTTTCTGCTGTAATTCCTTCTTCATTCACTGTTAACATATGCTTTTTTATTTTTGCTAAAGTTAAGGGGTCTATCCCTTTTGGAGCATATTCTATTTCATTCCCCTTTACGCCTCTTTGAGACCATAAATGTTCTATTTGTTCTGTAGATAATTGATTATTTTTCTTTAACTGCACAATCTTTTTTTGGTAACTTTCCAAACTTACCTTAAATCGATCAAACATAAGTGGCTTTACGATATAATCTGTTACTCCGCCTCGTAAAGCGTGCCTCACTACATCTGTTTCCGATGCAGCTGTAATCATAATAATATCTGTATCATGCAAATTATGCCTAATATATGTGACAAGTTCCGTTCCTTGCATATCAGGTAAGTACACGTCTAATAAAACGAGTTGTGGCTTCACAAACTCTAGCCATTCTTTCGCTTGTTCTCCAGTCGTTGCTGTTCCAATTACTTTAAATCCCTCAATCTTTTCAGTAAAACGACGATGAATATCCGCAATTCGAATATCATCTTCTACAATCAATACTTCAATCTCCTCACCCATTACAATTCGCCTCTCTCTTTTGGTAATGCAATAATAAATAATGCACCACCTAAATCCCCTTTTTCAATTGCAATACTTCCATTTAAATCTTCTACTAACTCTTTCACTTTTGCTAATCCATATCCTCGTTTCCCGCCTTCTTTCGTAGAGAAGCCTTTATAAAATATGCTAGTAATGACTTCATCATGAATCCCTTGTCCTGAATCTTCCACTTCAATTACTATCTCTTCTCCAATATCAGTTACAAACATCCTTACCTTCTTATCATTCTCTTCATTTCTTTCAATTGCTTCAAATGCATTCGTAATTAAATTTCCTAAAATAGAAACGACGTAATTACTCTCAATATGCGGGCTTAATTTATCTAAGCTACTTTCTCGATCTAGCATAAAATCAATCTTTAACTCTCGCGCTCTATTATAGAATCCAATTAAAATTCCACCTAACCATGGATTTTGAATTCGCTTCATAATAAATTGAACAAAATCTTGATATACCGCTGTTTCCTTATGAATAAGCTCTAAAGCATCTTCATATGATTCTAACTGGATAAGCCCTGAAAGCGTATACAACAAATTGTTATATTCATGCGTTTGCGCTCGTAATGCCTCTGTATATTGCTTCGTCTGAGATAACTCTGCTGTTAACTGATCCATTTCAGATTTCAAACGTAAGCTCGATACAACGCCAGTTACTTTATTTTTCACTTTAATAGGTAGACGGTTCGCAATAACAGCCTGCCCTTTTATATTTAATTGACGATCAAACTGTTCTTCACCAGTTTGAAGTACATCTAGTATCGTTGAATTAGGAATTACATTTAAAATAAATTCTCCAATAATATTACGCTGTTTATCTAGCGAAAGAATATCATAAGCTGCTTGATTGATTAAACTAATCATGCCATTTCGATCAATAACAATAATCCCTTCACGTACAGATTGAATCACTGTACTATGCTCTTCATATAAAGATGAAATTTCTTCTGGCTCCATCCCAAACATCATTCTTTTTATACTTCCGGCTAAATATATAGAACCAATTATCCCGATTAAAAGACCTATTACTGTAATCCAAAATACACGCTTTCCATATACTTCTACCGCTCCATGAATATCATCCATTGAAAATCCAACAGACACCACGCCTATAATTTCATTTTCCTGATTACGGATTGGAACTTTGCCGCGTAATGAAGGACCTAATGATCCAGTTGCTTTCGAAATATAAGATTTCCCTTCTAATAGAACTCCTTTATTATCTCCACCAACCATTGCTTCTCCTATTTTATCTCGCTTAGGATGTGCATATCGAATCCCCTCTTTGTTTCCAACTACAATAAAATCAGCATCTGTATCAATTCGAATTTTTTCTGCAATTGGCTGAATAATAGAAGCTGGATTTTCTTTTTGAAAAGCTTCCGTTATTTCAGGTATAGCAGCAACTGTTTTTGCAACATGCAAAGCCCGTTTCCCAATTTGCTCTTCTACCGTTTCAGACAATATGTAATAAAATAAATAACTTGTTAATAGAAGTACGACTAGAATAAGTGTACTAATTGTTATTGTAATTCTCGGTTGTAGTTTTAACTTTTTAAATTTCAAAACCATTCCCCTAACATAATTAAAGATAGAATTTAATGAATTTACAGTCTTTTGTGATTACACCTAATCATAACACGGTTACTCTATATTTCTTTATTTTTATCTTCACAAAAAAAGAAACGAAGTACAATTACTACCTCGTTTCTTAACATTTTTTATTACACTTTAAATTTCCCAATCATCTCTTGTAATTCTTCTGCCATTTGCGATAAATGAACTGCTGCTGCATTGATTTCATCTACCGAAGCTAATTGTTCTTCTGAAGAACCAGCAATATTTTGAACGCTTGCTGCATTTTCTTCAATCGTAGCTGCAATTTCATTAATAGATGCACTAACTTGTTTTGCATCTACTGTCATTTGTTCCGCTACTTCTACCATACTATCAATTTGTACAACTGTATCATCTGTAGACTTCAATATTTCAGCAAAGCTTTGCTTCGTTTCATTTGCAACTACAAGTCCTGATTGTACTTCTGTCCCAACTTGCTTCATAGAGCTTACTGTTTCTTTTATGTCAAATTGTATCTCTTTTACTAGTTTTCCAATTTCCGTAGAAGACTGTCCTGATTGTTCTGCTAACTTTCGCACTTCATCTGCTACAATTGCAAATCCTCTTCCTTGTTCCCCAGCTCTCGCAGCCTCAATTGCAGCATTTAATGCTAATAAATTTGTCTGCTCTGCAATATGTTGAATTACCTCAAGGATTGCTCCAATTTGTTTCGACTTATCATCTAGCAAAACAATAACTTTATCTGATTGTGAAACAGACTCATGGATTAATTGCATTTGATTCACCGTTTGTTCAACTAACTTCCCACCATCTTCAGCCTTTCTCCTCGTATACATAGATGCTGTGGATACTAATGAAGAACTGTCTGCCACACGCTGAATTCCTTCTGTAACTTCTTCTAATAATGTTGCGCCTTCTTCGACTTCTTTCGTTTGTATTTCCGCTCCACTCGACACTTGCTCTATCGCTTGTGTAATTTGTTCCGTTGCTTCACTCGTCTGCTTCATACTAGCTGTTAATTCTTCTGAAGATGCCGCTACATGACCTGCTGAAGTATTTATATTGGAAATAACATTCTGTAATGATGCTGCCATCTCATTAAAGCTTTCTCCTAGCTGTCCAATTTCATCTTTAGAATGAACTGCAATAGATTCTGTTAAATCGCCTTCACTAATCTTTTTCGATGATATAACAAGTTGTTTTAACGGATTAATAATAGAAGCAATTATGAAGTAAATTAAAATCCCGCCAATTATTAATGAAATACCAATAACAGTTATCGTTTTATAGAAAATGGGTTCAGCTGCTTCAATAATTTCTTTTGAAGGCATAATTCCTGCTATTTTCCATCCAGTTTGCTTATTTGTTATAAAAGTTATATTGCGATCCTCACCATCTAATGTGAAATTAAAATCACCTGTTTCTTGTTTGTACAACTCTTTTTCGAGCTTCTCTTCTACCTTATCCCCTGGCTTCAGCGTCGGGTGCGCTATTACATTTTTAGATTGGTCGAAGATTGCTACATATCCTTTTTTACCGATATTGACCATTTTTGAAGTATTTACAATATCATTAATAATTAAATCAATACCGAGAACACCACTTTTATCCTCGTTTTGTTTTGCTATTGTAATAACAATATTCCCTGTTGTCGTTGATTTATAGGGAGCTGTGATCACCACTTCTCCGCTTTTTTTCGTTGCGTCTTTATACCAATCTCTTTCTGTAGGATTATACCCGTCTGGCATTTGAATAGATGGTGATTGAATAAATTGTCCAGTACTAGAGCCAGTATAAATCGCTTCTATTTCCGGATGTAATTTATTATATTCTTCTAATTTATTTTGCACATTTTGGAGCTGATCAGTTCCATAACTTACTCCATTAAATAACTTGGTAAAATATACTGAGTCTACCTTTTTACTGTCTATCTCTTTGTTAATAACATTGTTTAAAATCTTTACGTTATCTTTCGCTGATTGTGAAATCGTTTCATTAAAGTTTGTCTTCGCTTGCTGATAAGACGTCCAACCAATTACAATACTTGGAAGAATTAAAATCATAACAAATGATACAAGTAACTTTGCTTTTAAACTACTACTCTTTAATTTCCCTTGAAACATATTTCTACCCCTCCATACCGTTTTAAATGTAATTGTTTTACATTTAATTTCTTTATATAAATCATACGATTCAAATGTATCAATGCGACTCTCTATCTCTTTCTCTATTGAAGAGTTGATACATACCTTTTTCATTCTATATAAATTAAATAATTAAAACAATATATAAAAATGTATATTATTCGAAATATTATAATTCACAGAAGAACCTCTAGTATCTCACTTACTAGAGGTTCCTCCCGCTTTACTACTCTTTATCTTTTTCTACTTCTTTTTTCGTATCTTCTACTACAGATACAACAGGTTTATCGTTTGATAATTGTTGTACTGCTCCTTTTCCAGCAAATCCTTCTAATAACTCTTTTAAATCAATGCCAGAAGAAGCTTTTAATGTTTCTTGCATCGTTGCCATTAAATCAGTCGCATAACCTGCAACTTTTCCGGCACCGCTATTTTTACCACCGCCACCTGTATCGACAACTGTAATTTTATCAATGTTGCTAAGTGGGCTTGCAATTTCTTTCGCATAACTTGGAAGCATTTTAAGCACCATATCCATAATTGCCGCTTGGCCATATAACTCAAATGCCTCTGCAATTTTTTGTTTCGCTTCTGCTTCCGCTAAACCTTTTAACCTGATAACATCTGCTTCCGCTGTACCTTGTGCTTTTTGTACTTCTGCTTTTGCTTGACCTTGCGCTTTTTCGATTTCCGCCTTCGCTAAACCTTCTACACGTACTTCTTCCGCACGAGCTCTCGCTTCAGCTTCAATCTTATATTGATCCGCATCTGCCTTTTTCATTTGTTTTACTTTTTCAGCTTCCGCTGATTGCTCAACAGCATAGCGATCTGCATCTGCTTTTTTCTTTACTTCTGCATCATATTGCTTTTCACGACGCGCAATCTCTTTTTCTTCTAATTCAATTTGTTTCTCACGCTCAATGATTTTAACGCGCATTTGCTCTTCTGTAACACCTTGTTGCGCTTTTGCTTGTTGTAATTCATAGGAAAGATCTGCATCTGCGCGAGCTTGTTCTTGGTCTCTCTTATAAGATTGTACTTTTAACTCTTTATGTTTTTCAGCTTCAGCGATTTGTGCATCACGTTGATACTCAGCTTCTTTCGCTTCTTTCTCGGCACGAGCTTTTTCAATTCGCGCCTCTTTTTCACGCTCTGCATTTGCAACTGTTGCATCACGCTTAACCATCGCAATTTGTGGCTGACCAAGTGCATCTAAGTAACCGTTCTTATCCATGATTTCTTTAATTGTAAAGGAAACGATGCGAAGTCCCATCTTCTTTAAATCTGTAGAAGCTACTTCATGTACCTTTTGAGCAAATTGCTCTCTATTACTATAGGCATCTTCTACTGTCATAGAAGATAAAATAGCACGTAGATGCCCTTCTAAAACTTCTTTTGCTTCTATTTTCAACTCTTCTGTTTCTTTTCCTAAATATTGTTCAGCCGCTGTAGAAACTTCTTCAATGGTAGATCCTACTTTAATAATAGAAACACCGTTTACTGTAATCGGTACACCTTGTTTCGTATACGTATCACGTGTTCCCACTTCTAATTTGTAGTTTAATAGACTTAAAGGCTCTGCTCTTTGCATAATCGGAACTACGAAAGTACCGCCACCACGAATAATCTTAATCTTCTTTCCATCATCAGTGGTAACTACATTTTTCCCGCCACCAAGCCAGTTTCCAGTAACAATTAATGCTTCATCTGGTCCAACTGTTCGATACTTTGTAATGAATACTAAAATAAGTAGAATTAAAATTGCGAGTAATACTCCACCGATAATTAATGGAATCGTCATGTAAATTCCCCCTTATAATTTTGGTTTCTTTAAAGAATAAGCGATGTTCTGTACAAGTAAAACACCATCTTGGACTCCCTCAATAATAACTTCAGTTCCTTGCGAAATATCTTTCTTTCCAACTGTTTTAGCTAGGATTGCATTGTTTCCAAATTGGGAGGAAATTAATACTTCACCAAACCCTTCTGTAGGAATAGTCGTAATGACCTCTCCCTTACAACCAATGAATTCATCCATACGCTGCACAGTGTTTTGTTCTGCTTCTGCAATCGGCTTTAAAATTAATATTTTCATTATGAAAACACCAATAAAGGATATAGCAAATGCAGCCCCGAAAATAAGAATGCTATTAAAGGAAAATAAATATTCCCCTATATAACTAAGTCCACATAACATGGCGAAAAAACTAAGTAATAAAGTAACAACGGATACCGATCCGCCTCCAAAACTAAATATGGATTCAAATATATCTCCAAAAAAGATATAAATCACAGTGAGTATAGTAGCAATAATAAATCCGTATAAATAAATTGTTTCAAGTGGATAACCAAACAAAGCCATTTCTTATCCCCCTCTCTTAAACAATCCTTTTTTGTTATGTGTATGCCCCACCTCTTTCAAAGATTATAGTTCTTAATTTTCAGTTATTTAACCTTTAAAGAAAAGCCTGTAAGACAGGCCCCTAAAAAAGAACAGGAGAAACCTATTGTGACAGGCTCCTCCTAGTAAATAACCGATATATTATATATCTATATAATATACTATTTTCCACAAAAAGTAAAGTTAAACATACATTGGAAAAGCGTTTATTTTAGTGATAATGAGTACGTTCCATCGCCATTATCATATTTATACACATACAAATAATACTTACCTGGTTTTGCATTAAATTTTGCCTCTATATGATTTCCATTAGCTTGACCGTAAGCTGCATAATTTTGCATATCTGATTCATGGTGAAGTACCCATGTCATCCCGATTCCATACTCATTTAAAACAGAAATATCGATATTTTTCGTTGATGCTACATTAAATGTATAAACATCAGTGTGGTCCCCGCCAATAAGACTACCTTTTATAGTAGTGTTTAGCCCAATACGATTTGCTTCCTCTGGACGATTATTTGGTTCTAATTCTGTTAAACTTCCATCTTTAATCGTAACAGTGGTTTCGTTTCTGCTCTCTTTACCTTTATCATCTTTTACTCTTAACGCTACTTTATAAATTCCTTCTCTTTCATATGCATGTATTGGATTAACTTCTGCACTTGTGCTGCCATCTCCAAATTCCCATAAATAAGAAACAATTTTTCCATCTTCATCATTTGAGCCATCACTTTTAAATTGAATTCCTTCTTTTACAAGCCCATTATAAGGTCCATTTATATGAACCGTTGGAGCTTTATTTTCTCCATCATCTTTTGCGATACCGTGGAAGACTACATCATATTCAAATTCATTTGAACTATTCACACGATAATTAACGAAGTATGCTGTAACAGTTTTGTAGCCACTCCATTCTTTTTGCGTCAGTTGTTCTAGTGCTTCATTTACTCGTTTACTCATTTCGTTCCAGTCCTCTGATTCACCTTTTGTTACACTACCTGTAAATGTGCCTTCTAATGTAAATGTATTAAAGAATTGGGAGTTATGCTTTGTCATTTTTGCCTCTTTCATTGGCAACGTACCACTAATTTCTTTCTCTACTGCTGTTAACGATTTTGGTGCATGTTCAGCTAAATAATCATCTGCTACTTCCGGTACATTATATTTATCTTGATTATCAATTAGCTGTTGCATATACTCTTGATACTCTTTATTTAGTTTAGAATCTTTACTTAAATTCTCACGATAGGCATCATAATTTTTCACGTCATTTGCACGAATTAAATCTTGAATTTTATCAAATGTTTCAAATTGATGTGTATATAAATAAGATTGCAATGCGAACGAGTAATTATAGAAATCCCAAGAACCATATTTAGCAAATAATGTGCGCTCTGCTGTATAACGGCTTGCTGGATCAGATGATAATCCACTAATGATGCTCTTTCTCGGTACTACATTATTTGTACGAGTAGATCCTGCGAAAAATTCTGCATTTCCTTCTTGGAACCAAGTTAATCTCTCATTTTGATACATATCCCCTCTTCCAAATAAACCTGGCACTTCAAATCTACCTTGAAGATAATGAGTAAACTCATGACGGAATAACTCTTCTAAGCTATAAATACTTTGCTCTGGTGTACGCTCATATGTAAAGAATGTACCTGTCTCTTCAATATAAATTCCACCGTTGTTTGTTTCATATCCATACAATTGTCTATTTAACTGATATTCGTCTGGAGTATTATAGATTACTATCGTTAATACGTCGTCTGCATTACCTGGCTCTAATGCTTTGTCATTCCCAATTACACGATGATACTGTGCTTTTACTTCCTTTGCAGCCCAGTATAGTCTCTTAATTTTTTCTTCTGATACTTTATCTCCTGTTTTAAATACGATAGAGCCATCGTCGAATGTATACGTTTTTGGTAAATACTGTTCTTTTCCTTCTTTACGTATCGTCTCTAAATTTACCGTATTACCGCTATAATCTTTTCCGTTATAATTTGTCGTAATTTGTTCTACTGCAACAAAATACGGCTCACTTAAACGCGGGTACATATGCATTGCTTGTGTAACAACCTCTAAACCTTTATTTGGATTACTATGAAACTTACCTAAACGACTAGCAAAATAAATTCCATTATTAACGAGCCACTTATTTTCTGGTGTTACTTCATTTAAAAGAGCAATACGATTTATTTCATTAATAAATCCATCTATTTTCCCGTACCACATTGTATCTTTTGCTTCTTTACGAGCCTCAGTTAAGTACGACTGTATATCATAGTCAATACCCTGCATAATATCGTATATTGCTTGTCCCTTCATTCGATCATTTACATAAGTAGTATAATTATCATTGTATTGTTTTAAAATATTAGCCGCATATTGAACTGTTTCAACATCACTTGAAGCATTACTAATTAATTTACCGTATGCAGATACGACTGTATCTTGTTCAACTGTACCAAGCTTAAAGTTTGGATTTTTTGCGATTGCTTTTAAAGCAGGTAAACATTTATCCTGGAAGCTTCTTTCATTTAAGTCGCTTAATTCACTATTATAAAATGCAAGATAAAAAGCTGAACGCAACACTTCAGTAAACGTTTGAATTCCTTTTGAATCATCTTTCGTAAATGTACTACCTCTATGAGCTAATTCATCTATAATGACTTGCATTTTTCCTTTATCTTTATAAAAAGCCTTTGCATCTTCATTAAACTGAAATAAGTCTGTAATTTGGTGCCACTTTATACTACCTAACGTTTCAACTAATTCTTGATCATTCATTTTGTTTAAATCAGCCATTGAATAGCTTTCTTTCATTTGCTTTACTTCTGAGCTCTTCATAATAGATGCTGGTCGCTGTGAAAAGTCTCCTACTTTTAACCGTTCTTGAAACGATAATGTTTCCTCTACTTTAGAAACATGTCCAATCTCATCTACTGGTTTTTCAATTCCAACTGGTTTCGAATGCAATACATTATATGGTACCTTTTCTTCTGCTGATACATTCGTTTGAATTGCTCCTAACGATAGCGCCATTGTACTAATACTAAGCATCACTTTATTAATCTTTGATTTCTTGTTCATATTATTGCCCCCTATTTATATATTCCCTTGAAGAATTTAACATAAAATCTAGATACAACAATATAAAATGCAATATTTCATATTATTTCTTCCTATATTTTGTACATATCGTGAACAGGCTTACCTTTATCTAACCTCCAATAATTATGAATCCATAGCGATTAAACTGTCCTTTTACACAAGGTAAAAATCGAATTTTTTGACAATTAACCTTTTAATTGTTATGGTTAATATAATTGTTAACTTTATTAAACAAAGGTGGGATTCTATGATAAAAAAAGAAAACAGTGTATTTTATATCTCCATCTTGCTAACAACATTATTCATCATATGGGGAATTACCCCGGCAAGTTGGATACAAGGCTATGATTTACAAAGTGTTACATCTTCCTTAAACTCATTTATCCTCAATAAATTTGGATGGTTTTACTCTCTACTTATGACCGCAATGATTATTTTAGCCACTTATTTAGCATTTTCTAAGTACGGTTCTATTCGTCTTGGTAAAGATGGAGAAAAACCACAGTATAGTTATCCATCTTGGCTATCCATGTTGTTTGGAGCAGGAATGGGAATTGGACTCCTCTTTTATGGAATCACTGAACCGATTTCACATTTTACAGATCCATTAACAGGAAAGGCAGGTACAGAGGAAAGCGCCAAACTCGCTATGCAATATTCATTTTTCCACTGGGGACTCTTTCCGTGGTCACTATACGCGATGGTTGCTTTAACAATTGCATATTTCACATTCCGCAAACAAAAAGGTAGCACAATTGGGGCTACAGTTACTCCATTATTTAATCGATCGAAAAATTCTCCTATCGGAAAAACAGTCGATATTTTGGCTGTTTTAGCCACAGTATTCGGTATTGTGCCATCTGTTGGGATTGGTGCTCAACAAATCGCCGGAGGATTAAGCTATTTATTCCCTTCTATTCATAACACTGTACTTACACAGCTCGTACTTATCGCCATCTTCGCTGTTTTATATTTAACAAGTGCACAAACTGGCTTAGATCGTGGGATTAAATATTTGAGTAACTTAAATTTCTCTCTTGCAGGTATATTACTCGTCTCCTTTTTACTTTTAGGACCAACTGTATTTATT
The DNA here is from genome assembly GCF_036851315.1 of Bacillus cereus group sp. Sample62. Classification (NCBI taxonomy): domain Bacteria; kingdom Bacillati; phylum Bacillota; class Bacilli; order Caryophanales; family Bacillaceae; genus Bacillus; species Bacillus cereus group sp. Sample62. The sequence goes on along the minus strand of NZ_JAFLPK010000001.1, from coordinate 561,484 downwards.
ATGAAATATTTCACATCTACACTCGGTTCTTATATCGGAGCTTTACCTAGTATGGGATTAAATTTAGGAGCATTTAATGAAAAATCTTCTTCTTGGATTGAAAACTGGACTATTTTCTATTGGGGATGGTGGATCTCTTGGTCTCCATTCGTCGGTACATTCATCGCTCGTATTTCTAAAGGGCGCACAATAAAAGAATTTATTATTGGAGTTGTATTAGTCCCAACTCTTATCTGTACATTTTGGTTTGCAGTATTTGGCGGTACCGCTATCCATATGGAAATGTTCCAATCGCTTGGGATAGCTGATGAAATCGCAAAAAATGGTACAGAGATTGGATTATTTGCTGTTATTTCACACCTACCGTTCTCTACATTTTTAACAATTATCGGGTTAATTTTAGTAGCCACATTTTTCGTCACTTCCGCCGACTCAGCAACATTTGTTGTTTCAATGCAAACGAGTAACGGAAGCTTATCACCGAAAAATAGTTTAAAACTTATATGGGGATTAACAATCGCGATAATTGCAGCTATTTTATTACAAGCTGGAGGATTAAATGCACTGCAAATAGCAGCTATAATTGCTGCGCTACCATTTTCTATCGTAGTTGTTCTTATGGTCATTTCGCTCTTTAAGGAGCTTCGAAAAGAAGATGTTAATTTACAAGCAAAAGAAGTTCCGCAAAAAATAAAGAAGGTTATGTAACGATTAGCACCTCTCCTAAAGAAGAATTCGGTCCTCAAATTAGTCCTGAATCCGTTATTAAGGAAGGCGGCAAAGTAAACTAAATAAAACCCATTCGTATGAAATATACTTTTCATACGAATGGGTTTTTTACTCTATTATATAGTGTTGTAAACATGCTTTCTCCTCAAAACCTACTTTCTTGTACAACTTCATAGCACCATCATTATTCGTATTCAAACATAGTTCTATCTCTCTCATGCCTTGGAAGGAGAAAATATATTGAATTGCACCTTGTAATAACCGCTCTCCGACACCTTTTCTTCTACTATTTTCAGTGGTTGCAATAAATTCAATATGCGCTTCGTGAAAATCCGGATTTACTTCAACATATACATAACCTTCTAACTTATCATTCTTCATACTTACAAATAATTTATTCGTATCACCTAAACGTTCAATGATTTCATTTCCTTCATAATATGTATGTGGGAAAACATGATTATGTAAAGAGATAAACTGCTCAAATACTGGTGGTGAAATTTCTTCTATATTACATATAACACGTTGTCCCACAATATTATTTAAAATGAGAATACTATGTCGATCTTGTTCTTTAGCATGTAAATCCTTCATTAAACGAGCACAATTATTATTTTCCACATGATAAAAACCATAAAATTTTTCAATATGAAAAGGTACCTTTTCTATAAGTTCCTTCCACATATGTACAGCAACTTCTTCCCAATTCTCTGCTTTAATAAAAGGTCCCCATATTTCTGCACATTTCTTTACTTCATCCACATCAAATCCTAATACACCTATTAAGTCATTATTCTCATAAGTAGCAACAAAAGATTGTTCCCAGCCTATATCTGAAAAATCATGAATAATTGTTTGTAACAACTCCTCTTTCTCATCTCCACAATAGCCAACATGATGAGTAGCATCTTTATTCATACTTGCAATAAATGATGCAATCTCATCAATTTTTAAAATAGAACTAACATGCATAACCTCTCCTCCTTTCCTAGTATATTTACACTTTTTCCATTCATATCCTTCTCACATAAAAAGAAGTTATCATAAGCACATTTCAAAATGAAATTGCTATGATAACTTCTTTATAAAAATCATATAATAAGATAAAACGTTATTTATTTTTTAAATATATTTCTTCTAAACACAAACATACTAAGTGCAGATAAAACTAATGCCAGGCCACCAAATAAAGATACATTATTTTCTTGTCCACCTGTTGCTGCTAAAGATTTTTCACTTTCTTCTTTCTTCTTGCTACCTTGTTTATCTGACACATTTTCTTTCGCTGCTTGCTTCACTATTTCCTGTGCTTGCACCGCTTCATTCTTCTGAACAGTAGCTGTTCCTAATTCATTTGAGCCTTCTGGTTTGTTTATGCTTTCATCCTCTGTTACAAGTTCACTTACCTCTTCTTTTGGCTTCTCTATTTCTGCCTCTGGCTTACTTGGCTCTTCTTTCGGCTTTTCTACTTCTGCCTCTGGTTTATTTAGTTCTTCCTTCGGCTTCTCTACTTCTGCCTCTGGTTTATTTGCTTCTTCTTTCGGCTTCTCTACTTCTGCCTCTGGTTTATTTGCTTCTTCTTTCGGCTTCTCTACTTCTGCCCCTGGCTTACTTGGCTCTTCTTTCGGCTTCTCTACTTCTGCCTCTGGTTTATTTGTTTCTTCTTTCGGCTTTTCTACTTCTGCCTCTGGCTTACTTGGCTCTTCTTTCGGCTTCTCTACTTCTGCCTCTGGTTTATTTGCTTCTTCTTTCGGCTTTTCTACTTCTGCCTCTGGTTTATTTGCTTCTTCTTTCGGCTTTTCTACTTCTGCCTCTGGTTTACTTTCTTCTTTTGGCTTCTCTACTTCTGCCTCTGGTTTATTTGTTTCTTCCTTCGGCTTCTCTACTTCTGCCTCTGGTTTATTTGCTTCTTCTTTTTCTGACGACTCAATTTTTTCTACAATATTTTGAGTTACTTCACCGCTGAACCATATGCCAAGCCCATAATAACTCGTTCCATCGAAAGCAAACTCATATTTTTTCTCTCCTGGAGTACTCCACACAATTGTACCCTCTTCGTCATTGATTGTTCCGCCTTCACTTTTCAGTGTAATATCCTCAAGAGGATTATCTTCCACATCATGAACAGGAATTTTCACTACTTGATTCACTTGAGCATCTTCTAGCACAATTTTTTGTCTTCTAATATCAATTGTAATAAACTGTGATAATTGAATAATTGGTTTTATATCACGAATTTCATTTCCTGCTAGCTTTAATTTATATAACTCTGTCATGGAACTCAAAGTCGTTATATCTTTAATTAGGTTATCTGATAAATCTAACAACCTTAATTCTTTAGCTTTAGTTAACGGCGTTATATCAACTATTTTATTACCTTTAATTTCTAATTCATCCATTTTAACTATCCCACTAATAGCTTCCAAGCTACTAATATCATTATTATTTATTATTAGTATCCCTAAATTTTTAAATTCCTGAATTCCTTGCAGAGATTCATTATTAATTTTATTAGCTGAAGCATTTAACTTTTTCAGCGAATTTAATGTAAATAATGGTTTTATATTTTGGATATTATTGTTGCTTATATTTAGTGCCTCAATCTTTCCTAACTTAGCTAACGATTCTAAATTTTCTATTTTATTATTTGCTAAATTAACGGACTTCAAGCTTTTCAAATTCGAGATAAAATCTATGTTTTTTAACCCGAATTTTTCTAAGCTCAGATTCTCTAAATTTTCCATATACTCTAATCCAGATAAATCTTTTATTCCACTCTTCTCTCCATCAGTAATCTTTAATGTTTTAACCTTTAATAAATCTCCTTTCGTGATAGGAGTACTCAAATCTGTTCTACCTAAACTATGTTTATTAATATTCTCTCGCAGCTTTTTATCCGGAATAACACTTAAATCTTTTTGCTCCGCAACTATTTTTTGAATAACTGTTCCATTAAAACTTACTTGATTTTCTGAAGAACCTATTTCTAAATTGAACTCATATGTTTTCTCTCCGGGACTGTCCCATTTTACGAAACCATTATTATATGTTCCACCCTCACTTACCCATTTAATATTTTGAAGAGGTTTACCATTTAAATCGTATATAGGCATCTTGATATCTTCATTTGCTATTCCTTCACTTAAAAAGACTTTTTGTCTGTGAACTTTAACTACAAAACGATTTCCAAAATCTTGAATAGGTCTTACATCGGAAATTTCATTTGCATTTAAGTTAAGTTCGTATAAATTAGTTAGTTCACTAAGTGGTGATACATCAGAAATATAATTCTCTTCTAAATCAAGTGATTGTAAGTTTTTCAGTTTAGCTAACGGTGTAATGTCCCTAATTTCTGCATCGCTCACTGCAAGCTGAGTAAGCCTCTCCATTTTACTAATAGATTCCAGATTAGTAATGTTATTATTTCCAATCCATAATTCCTTTACCTTATTTAACTGTTCAATTCCTGTTACATCACTAATATTATTATTAGCTACATACAACTTACCTAGAGATGACATTGTAAATAATGGTTTAATATCTTCAATCTTATTACCGACTAAATCTAATGACCTCACCTTTTTCAAGTTACTTAATGGATTTAAATCAATAATTTTATTATCTCTTAAAGAAAGAGATTGAATTTTATTCAGCCCAGCAATTGGCTCTATGTTTCCAATTCGATTAGAGAAAAGATCTAAAGACTTCAAATTCTTCAAATTAGCAATTGGCGATAAATCACTCACTTCAGATTCATGTAATCTAAAGGTTTCCAAATTTATCATATGCTCTAAACCGGCTAAATTATTAATACCTTTCCCAGCATATACCGCTAGTTCTTTAATTTGTAGTGCATCGGCTTTCGTTATTGGTGCATGTATATCTTTTCGACCTAAAGCATTTTGATTAATGTATTGTTGTAATTTTTTATCCACTACTATATTTTTTGTCTCTTCTTTTTGTTCTTCTTTATTTTCTTTTTGTTCTTCCTGAACATGATTTTCTATGTTTGTAGTATTTACTTCAAATTGCACTTGATATTTCTCATTATATCCCATTGTCGGAATATAAATATGCATTTGCATATTATATCTTTTTCCTAATTCTCCTACTTCAAACTGAATCACTTTCGTTCCATTTTTCTTTTTATCTTCTGATATTACTTTTACATCATGAAACACACCAGGAGTATGAATATCTTCTGTTTTCAAATATTTGAAGAAATCACTATCACTTAACGTTGCCGTTACAATTTTCTTTCCATTCTCAATCGTTAACTTAGGATCCTTTATATAAACAGCTGCCATAGACTCCTCATTCGTTTTATCTTTATATGCTTTCATAACAGAATCATATGTACCATCTTCTAAAGCATAGCCCTTTTTATTAGCCTCAATTGCTACTGCCGCTAAAGCAGGCGTTGAATACGTGGCAAATGGAAGTGATAACGCCGCAGCGATAATCATCGCATTTATATGTTTTCTTTTATTTTTTTTCAACTTTACATCTCCTCCAAAATATATAAATCTAAATGTAATCATATCTCGAATAAATGATAATGATTTTCATTATCATTGTCAACTAAAAAAATAAAAAGTTTACAAAAAAATAACCCCTTTTTAAGGGGGTTATGCCATTTTTTCTCCGGTTTCTTCTTTAAAAAAGCTCTTCATCGCATGGAATACGTCTGCTTTTTGCTTTAAAATATAATATCTAAAATTCTCATCTTTAATATTTTTATAGGCTGACATGAGGGTACTATGGCGGTTGTACTGATTCACTTCCCCATACCCAAACATATTACACTTCTTCATTAATTCTTCAACAAGTTTTACACATCTAGCATTATCTGAAGTTAAATTATCACCGTCTGAAAAATGGAATGGATAAATATTATAGCGATCTGGTGAGTATTTATTATCAATTAGCTCAAGTGCTTTTTTATATACAGAAGAACATATCGTTCCGCCACTTTCTCCTTTTGAGAAAAACTCTTCCTCTGGAACTACTTTTGCCTCCGTATGATGGGCAATAAACTCAATATCTACTGTTTCATACTTCGTTCGTAGAAATCGCGTCATCCAGAAAAAGAAGCTACGTGCCATATATTTCTCCCATATTCCCATCGATCCACTCGTATCCATCATCGCTAATACAACAGCTTTTGAATCTGGCTTTAATACTTCATTCCAAGTACGGAACTTTAAATCTTCTTGGTGAATCGGATGAAAAGATGCTTTACCACGCATCGCATTTCGTTTATATGCGGATATCATCGTTCGTTTCTTATCGATATTTCCCCATAATCCAGTCTTTCTAATGTCATTAAATTCAACATGTTCAATCCGGTTTTCATCTATTTCTTTTCTCTTTAAATTAGGCAGCTCTAACTCTTTGAAAAATGCTTGCTCTAATTCTAAAATAGAGACTTCAGCTTCATAATAATCTTCTCCAGCCGCGTCCCCTGCTCCTTGCCCTTTTCCTGGTCCTTTTTGCTTTTGACCACCTGATCCATCTCTCGCAACGACATCACCAACTTTGCTGTCACCATTTCCTTGCCCAACGTGTTTGTTTTTATCATAATTGTACCTAATCTTATATTCATCTAAAGAACGAATCGGTATTTTTACAACATCCTTACCATTAGACATAACTATGCTTTCTTCTGTTACAAGATCGGGTAAATTATTCTTAATTGCCTCTTGTACTTTTTCTTGATGGCGTTGTTGGTCGTCATATCCTTTGCGATGGAGGGACCAGTTTTCCTGTGAAATCGTATAATTTGGTTGGTTTTCTTCACCCATTTCTTTCCCTCCTTACTGTAATTGTCTTCCCCTATGAACAGTAAGCTAGAAATTTTGTTTTATACTGTGCAAGCTAGAATGAAAGATAACTGCCCATCGAAATTCATCCCATAAACATATATAACGTTTTTCATATAATACTCCGAGCATCCTAAACAAAATTTTGCCACTCACATACTAGAAATAAAAATTCAGCCGTTGATAAGAAAGAAACACAATGCATAGTTGCACACATTTACACTTTGCAACATATTGTATTGTGTTGGCTTTTTTCGTATGAATGGTTGGTTACTCTATCATATGCATATTGTAAAAATAATTGACAATAAATTCATGAAATTGCATCTTAATTTATTACATTTGGACAAGGTATGACACTTTACACATATAAATGGATAATAAAACGCTGTCCCGCAAAATACAAGAGACAGCGTTTTGTTATCAAACTATCGGTTTAGCAGACTACCTACATAGCGTAATAATTCATTCGCAGATGAAGAATTATAGCCGTGCTCATCAATTAAGCGTGCAACAACATCATTGATTTTCTTAAGCTGATTTTCGTCTGGCGTTTTCGTTGATGTTGTAATTTTCACTATATCTTTTAAATCAGCAAATAGTTTTTTCTGAATCGCTTCGCGAAGACGCTCATGTGAATTATAATCAAAGCGTTTTCCTTTACGCGCATAAGCAGAAATGCGAATTAAAATTTCTTCACGGAATGCTTTCTTAGCATTTTCTGAAATTCCAATTTGCTCCTCAATTGAGCGCATTAGCTTTTCATCTGGACTCATTTCTTCACCTGTTAATGGATCACGTAATTTCGATTTATTGCAATATGCTTCAACGTTATCTAAGTAATTATCCATAAGTGTCTTCGCTGATTCTTCATATGAATACACGAATGCTTTTTGTACTTCTTTCTTCGCAATTTCATCATATTCTTTTCTCGCTAATGAGATGAAATTCATATAACGCTCTCGATCTTCATTACTAATTGACGGATGCTGATCCAACCCGTCTTTGAGCGATCTAAGTACATCTAATGCGTTAATAGATGGTACCTCTTTTCGAATAATTGTAGAGGAAATTCGGTTAATAACATAACGAGGATCAATACCTCTCATACCTTCATCTTGATATTCACGTTGCAGCTCCTCTACATCAATCGCATTATAACCTTCTACCGTTTCTCCATCATATAAACGCATCTTTTTAATTAAATCAATATCTGGACGCTTCGGATCTTTTAAACGAGTTAAAATCGTAAACATTGCTGCAACGCGAAGTGTGTGTGGTGCAATATGAACATTGGATACATCACTTTCACGAATCATTTTTTCATAAATATGTTCTTCTTCACTCACTCGTAAATTGTATGGAACTGGCATTACAATAATTCTCGAGTGCAATGCTTCATTTTTCTTGTTTGCTATGAAGGAACGATACTCCGTTTCATTCGTATGCGCTACAATTAATTCATCTGCTGAAATAAGCGCAAATCTTCCCGCTTTGAAATTCCCTTCTTGCGTAAGCGATAATAAATGCCATAAAAACTTCTCGTCGCATTTTAACATCTCTTGGAATTCCATCATCCCACGGTTTGCCTTATTCAATTCTCCATCGAAGCGATACGCTCGTGGATCTGATTCTGAACCATATTCTGCGATTGTTGAAAAGTCCAGACTACCTGTTAAATCGGCGATATCTTGTGATTTAGGATCAGACGGGCTAAATGTACCAATCCCTGTACGGCGATCTTCCGAGAAGAAAATACGCTCTACAACTACATCCTCAATTCTTGAACCATATTCTTGCTCTAGACGCATTACGTTTAGTGGCGATAAATTCCCTTCAATTCTAACTCCATATTCACCAAAGAAATCATCCCGTAAATGATGCGGAATTAAATGAAGTGGATCTTCATGCATTGGGCAACCTTTAATTGCAAAAATTGCTCCTCGATCTGTTCGTGAATATGTTTCTAATCCTCTTTTCAACATCGTAACTAATGTTGATTTCCCTCCACTAACAGGACCCATTAATAATAAAATACGTTTTCTAACATCTAATCGTTTTGCAGATGGATGAAAATATTCCTCCACAAGACGTTCTAAAGCATCCTCTAATCCAAATAGCTGATTACTAAAGAAGTTATACTTTCTTCTACCATCTACTTCTTCGATTCCAGCATCTTTTATCATATTGTAAATGCGAGAGTGTGCTGTTTGAGCCACCCATGGTCTTTCCTTCACAAGCTCTAAATACTCCGCAAACGTACCTTCCCATTGTAACCGTTCTTCTGCTGCTCGATGCTGTTCAATCTTTTTTAGAATATCCATTATAGCTCCTCCCCCATCTCCTTGTTCAATCGGATTATTATAAAAGGTATGCTAGGATGTCCTTAAACATTCTTTAAATCAAAATGAAATATACAGTAGTGCTATAAAATTCTCTCCAAAATTCAAAGAAAATTCTGTATAATATAGGTATTAAAGTTTTTACACCTCTATTCATTTTAAATAAATTCTTTTCTTCCAAGAACCTTACATACATTTTGATTCATATTTAAGACTCATAAACTGAAAAAATAGGAGGATATTAGTATGAAATTATTATTAATTTTAGGTGTATCACTCACATTTCTTACAGCTATTTTTACATCTGGTTACAATGATAAACCCGGTACACATAAAAAGTGATGTGCTTCTTAGCACATCACTTTTTTTATCAATCATTTATAATACACATTTTCCACATCATATTTTGATAAAGGTCGGCTATAATAATAACCTTGCACAAACTTCACATTCTTTTCCTTCAAAAATTGTATTTGTTCCGCTTTTTCTACTCCTTCTGCAATTACATTCAATTCCAAAGTATGAGCTAAATGAATAATTGCAGCTGTAATATTCGTATCACGTTCATCCACATGTATACCTTCCATAAAAGAACGATCGATTTTCAACGTATCAATTGGATACGTTTTTAAATAACTTAAAGATGAATATCCCGTCCCAAAATCATCTAAATGAATCTTTAAATTTTGTTCTTTTAATTGTAGCAATACCCTTTTCGATATGTCTTTATGCATAAGGGCTCCTTCTGTAACCTCTATCGCTAATAGGTGAGCTGGTACATTGTACTTATGTAAAGCCCGTGTAATCATCTCTATTAATGTAATCGAGCGAAAGTGCCTGGCTGAAATATTAACTGCAATCGGGACAACTTCATATCCTTTATTTAACCATTCACGTATTTGCCGACACACTTCATTTACTACCCATTCATCAAGCTTAATAATAAATCCTGTTCTTTCTGCTAGCGGAATAAATTGATTGGGAGAGACAAATCCCAATTCTTTATTCTCCCACCTTATTAAAGCTTCCATACTCACTATTTTTTTCGTTTCAATATTCATTTGTGGCTGATAATACAAGCAGAATTCATTTTTTTCTATAGCACGATGCAATTGGTTTTCTATTATAAATCTTTGTTCACGCTCACAATCTAATCCACTGCAATAAAAATGATAATGCCCTTTTCCTTTTTCTTTTGCTTTTTCCAAAGTAGCATCAACTCTTTGGAATAATATTTTTTCATCCTCTCCATCTGTTGGAGCCATTACAATTCCGATTGATGCACTTAAATAAACGTCCTCTTCTTCGATTACAAAATGTTCACTAATCTTTTTTAGTATGCCTTTTGCAACTATCTCTACATGTTCTCTCGTTATATTTTCTATTAACATAACAAATTGATCATCGTGTTCTCTAAACAAGTGCATACCGTCTATTTGAAGACCGCTTAAACATTCTGTAACTTTTTGTAATACTTTATCTCCTTCTTTATGACCAAAAGTATCATTAATAAGGTGAAATTCATCTAAATCTATAAAAACAAGCGCAAACTCTGTATTATCATTTAAAAAAACATTTAACTTATTTGTACATGAAATTCTATTCATTAATCCTGTTAATTGGTCATAATAAGCTAAATATTCTGTTCGCATTTCATTCAATATTTGCCTTGTAACATCCCTCGTGACAATATATACCCCAACAATTTCGCCATTCACAATAATCGGAATAGTTCTCAAAGAAATATAGAGCTCGTACCCTTCTTTATGAACATATTTCTTTGAAACAATTTGTTTTGCTCTTCCTTGCAGAGCTCCTTTAAATATAATTTGAACATCTTTTTCATATTCTTTATTAATAAATTCAAAAATAAATTTATTATGTAATTCTTCATATCGATATCCAAATATTTCATACGTTGCTGGATTTGCATATGTAATTCTACCTATAGAATCCATAGATATAATGGAGTCATTATTATATTCTAATAACGACTTAAACAACATTTGTTTTTCCTCTATCTCTGCCTTTTCTTCAATCTGAGCTGTGATATCCCTCGTAATACAAATAATAAACTGACATACTCCTTCTTCGTCGAATACAGGATTAAGTGAAGATTCATAATGTAACTCACCCTTTGGTAAACTAACTACATCACAAAAGGTATGTGCTTTCGCTTCGCTCGCTACTTTTGCATATTGCACTTGCAATATTTCCGCCGTATCTTCTGATAATACTTCAGCAAACGTTTTTCCGTAACATTCTTCGCTTAGCTTCGCATAATCCATACCTATCTTATTTACATAAATATATTTAAAGGTTTCATCATCAATAACTTTCACAATAAATACTAAATCTTGAATAGCATGTAATAGTCCTCTTCTTATTAAATCCATATCTATCATACTTAAAAAGGTATTTTGATTATTATATTGTTCCTTCATATTTATCTCAACCCGTCTAATCTATTTTTATTCATATATCCCATTCTATATGAATATGTACCCTTTTTTAAATGTATGATTACATATTATTTTTATATTTAGAAAAAAAGTCGCCATATGGCGACTTTTAATAAACAATTTCTAAATCTAATCCCGGATAATTTTGTTGACGGAATGCTTCATAAATTAAAATAGCTGCTGTATTAGATAAATTTAATGAGCGCACCTTATCAGTCATTGGAATACGTAAACAATGATCGAAATTTTCTTCGATTACATTAGCTGGTAAGCCGTTTGTTTCTCTTCCAAATACAAAATAGTAATCCTTCTCACGTTTGCTATAATCAAATGCTGTATGAGCTTTCTCGCCATACTTTGTTAAATAGAAGAATTCACCGTCTTTATTTTTCTCATAAAATTCTTCAATTGAATCATAGTACGTAACCTTCACGTGCTGCCAATAATCTAATCCTGCACGCTTTAACATTTTATCATCCGTTGAAAATCCAAGCGGTCTAATCAAATGTAATTCTGTTCCAGTTGCTGCACAAGTACGAGCAATATTCCCTGTATTTGCTGGAATTTCTGGTTGATATAAAACAACATGTACTCCCACGCGATATTCACCTCTGTTTTTTGTCTACTACGTATTATACCACTTGAGCGAAAAATCTCTACCCATTAATAATGTGAAAGAATTTATATTTCATTTGTGGTGTATATTTACTAGAATCTTCATAGTTCCAATAACGCCGACGGCTATTCGCTGAATGTGCATTTACAAGTGGCATACCATCTGCGTCTTTGGCTACTACAATCGTCGTATGATTCCACCTACCATCATCCTCGAAATCATAAGCAATGACATCACCAAGAATAAGGTCCTCTGGCCTTTCTACTGCTTCTGCTCGAAGCCCTGTTGTAGCACCTGACAAATACCAATAAAAAGAGTGTGCGACAGCCCAGCTCCAACTCCACTGATTCTCCCTTTGCCACCATCCTTTACGAATATTAGGGTATCCATTCATTGGTACTTCTCCAGTATGAAGACATTGGGAAATAAAATTCGTACAATTATCAGGGAAATTACGATATACAGGGTTTCGATCATCCCACCAACGCTCTGCATATTTAACTGCCTCTAAACGGTTATACTGATAAGAACCATACTTCTCTTTTATAACTTCTCTTTCTAACGTCTCACTCATTCCAACTGCTTCTGGCACTTCAATAGCATAATCACCTATTACCCGGCTATTATTTAAACAAACTCTTCGCTTTAGTTGTTCCTCTTCAATATAAAATAATTCTTTATGCTTAATTAAATATTTAAAATGTATTTGATAATCAATTTCTTGATGATTGCTATTATTTAATTGTCTCATGAAAGAAACGTCCGCAGTTGCTTTCACTATCTCTGCATTACGCTTTTGAAACAATTGTTTCTTTCTCTGTGCTATTTGTAATAAATCTTCAGCAATACCATCTACATTTATTCGTTTCTCTGTTACATATGCTAAAAATTGTTGTACTTGCTTTTCAATATTTATTTTTACAACCATTTCGTCTCCCTCCCATATTACAATATGAAAAAGGGAGATATTATCTACTCTTTTTTCTGAGCTAATAATTCAAGTCCGCGATTCATTTCATGAAGAACCTCTTCATCTTTCTCACGTTGCATCGCTTTTTCAATAGCTTCGCCCACGCCATCTCCACCAATTTTCCCAAGTGCCCATGCTGCTGTTCCGCGAAGTACTGGTCTTGGATCGTCTTTCATAACACCAATTAAATCTGGAATTGCTGATGCCTCTTTAAAATGCGCGAGTGCCAAAATTGCATTTCGTTGCAACGGCTTTTTACCTCTCCATGAACCAGACATAATTCCATATTTCTCTTTAAAATCACGATTACTAATTGTTAAAAGTGGTGTTAATAACGGCTTAACTAACTCAGGATCTGGTTCCATCTCAGGGTGGTTATGAAAATCCATTCCTTTATTTTTCGGACAAACAGTCTGACATGTATCACATCCATAAATACGATTACCTATTTTTTCGCGATATTCTTCCGGTAGGAACCCTTTCGTCTGTGTTAAAAATGCAATACATTTCTTCGAGTCTAACTGTCCTCCTTGTATTAAAGCGCCTGTAGGACAAACATCAATACATTTTGTACAACTTCCACATTGATCTTCTATCGGCTGATCTGGTGGGAAGGGAACGTTTGTAATTATTTCTCCTAAATATACATACGAACCAAATTCAGGTGTAATAATAGCGCAATTCTTACCACTCCATCCAATGCCGGCACGCTCCGAAACAGCTCGATCACTTAATTCACCCGTATCAACCATTGACTTAACTTCTATATCGGGAAGTTTTTCGATTAAATATGCTTCTAATTTTTGCAAACGATCTCGTAAAACAAGATGATAATCTTGTCCCCAAGAGGCACGACAAAAAATACCGCGGCGTTCTCCGCGCTTACTTAATGGTGCATTTTTTAATTTTGAAGGATACGCTAATGCAATCGCAATAATTGATTTTGCACCAGGTAGTAGAAGCTGTGGGTTCGTTCTCTTTTCTATATCAGACTCTTCAAATCCCGATTGATAATTTAATTGTTGTTGCTGGATTAAGCGCTGCTTTAATTCCTCAAATGGTGAAGCACTAGCAAAGCCTATTTTATCTATACCAATTGTTTTACTATATGCAATGACATCTTGCTTTAATTGTTCAAAATCCATTCCTAATCGCCTCCTCAGATGAAACTATCCCATATGTAACGACTATATTGGTTAGCAATTCACTTTTGGAATACTATTCTTTACTTCTATTTTCGCATACAATTATATTTTTCAAACATTAAAAAACGCAATGCCTCGTTTATCTTAGAAACGAAACACTGCGTTGATAACAATTTATAGAAAAACATTTAATAAAATTTGGAGCGGGTGAAGAGAATCGAACTCTCGACCAGAGCTTGGAAGGCTCTTGTTTTACCACTAAACTACACCCGCAAATATGAAATAAATATAAGATATTAGAATAACTTATGTAAGGTAGTATAGCATGTAAAAAAAACGTAAGCAAGAATTTTATCGAAAAAAGTCGAAAAAGTGATGAGTAGCTCATCACTTTTTCAATTCTTTATCAATCGCCTTCTTCATACTATCGAAATCAGGGTTTGCAAGATTTCCGTTGACATATACTGAAGGAGCACCTTGAACTTTTAATTTTTGAGCGCGATCTGAATCTTTACGTACCTTTTCTTTCATTTCTTTACTGTGTAAATCTTTCTTAAATTGTTCTACATCAACTTTCGGAAGCTTCTCTTTCACAATGTTAAGAAGTAATTCTTCTGTAATCCACTCTTCCGTGTCTTTCTTTTGACTTTGATAAATCTCATCATAGAAAATCCAGAATGAATCTTGATCTTGTTTATAAATTGCTTCACCAGCTGCTGCGCCTAAATCAGAGTCTTTTCCGATAAACGGGAAGTTAATAAAATATAACTGCACTTTACCTTTATCAATATACTCTTCTTTTAATCGTGGTAATACTGTTACATCCCAAGTACGACAAGCAGGACATTTGAAGTCTCCAAATTCTACTACCTTAACTGGTGCATCATCTTTCCCTAAAGATTGTTGTGTAGAATAAGCAAACATCTCATTCCCTTTATCTTTTTTGTCATTTATGATGCTATACGCAATTGTTCCGATTACAATCAATACTGCGATAGAAAAAACTATACCAAGAGCCATGAGTTTATTTGATTTCATATACATTCCTCTTTAAATTCATATTCTGTATACAGCATTGTACACAATACACATAATATCAACACTTATATACGTCACGCAATGAACACGCTCACATAAATTACAAAAATACAATAATTGTGACGATATTGTGTCACAATTTGTCACAATTTATTCAAAAAAAGAAGCTCCTATGTAGGAACTTCCTTTAGCTTACTGCTTTTTCACGTGCATTATTTAACATCGACTGCTCTGTTTTTATATCATGACGAATTACTAATTTCTCACTAACTGCTTGCACATACTCATCATGATTGATGTAGCCTTCCTTCTCCATCAATCTCAAAACGACATTTCGTCTCTCTACGGCCTTATCATAATTTTGTGCAGGTGAGTAATAAGCAGGTGCTTTTACTACAGCAGCCATCATTGCACTTTCAGCCAGCGTTAATTGGTCCACCTTTTTACCGAAGTAAAGGTTTGCCGCTTTTTCAATTCCCCATGCTCCTTCTCCGTAATAAATATTACTTACATACAATTTTAAAATTTCATCCTTCGTAAATGTACGTTCAATTTTTTTCGTATAGAAAATCTCTTTCCACTTACGAGAAAATGTACGTTCATTCGTTAAAAAAGCATTTTTGGATAACTGCTGTGTAATTGTGCTTCCGCCTTGTACAACACCACCAGCCTTTATATTCTCAACAGACGCTCTGACAATCGCTATATAATCTAAACCATTATGATGATAAAACCTTTTATCTTCTGTCGCAATAAATGCATGTGTTAATGATTCTGGCACCTCTAACTTAGCCGGTACATGTAATTTACTAATATCACTTTGCTCGATCATTACATTTCCAATGAATAATAACGTACAACTTAACAATAATAATAAAATAATGGCTTTATAAAAGAATTTAGTCATTGGATTTAATGCAACTTTTTGATGATAGTTCACCCTAGATAATACTCGTTCTTTCATCTTGAACACCTCTTTTCCACACAGCGTATAACTCTTACTTTAAGAATACCTTGTTGTAAAAAAACATCCCATCGATTTCTCTTACACGTACCTTACATCATTGTAAGGTATAAAAAAGTATTGTATCACAGTCTTTTTTTATCTACTATTCATCTGAAATATTGAATATAGATTATGCTAAACCAATAGCAGAGTATACCTTAAGCCTATACTTCCCTATTAAAACACCCTATTTTCATTATATCATCTACAAATATATATATATTTGTAAGTATCTAGTAATCTAAATGTATACAATATATCATACATTATATAGAACAAACGTTCTAAAATTCAACACTAGTACTATTATTATTTTGACCTTTTTCTTAAACAGTATACAAAAAAGAGTAGTGATTTGATTGTATCTCAAATCGGCTACTCTTTTCTTTACAATCTACCTATTAAATTATATGGCTGCACTTCCCACGTTTCGTACGGAATACAATGTGTTGCTCTCATCGCATCAAGCGTTCTGGATTTCATATGAGGACGCGTTATGTACTCATCTATGTTCTCTTCATTTAAAGCAACAAATTTAGCCTCTTGTATTTCTTCAGGCTGAATTTGTATTTCACCGCTCACGTATGCCACTTTAAAAACAACACCTAGAATGTGCATGGAAGCATTATAATAAACTCCTGTAATACCGATAGGCTTCACCGTTAATCCTGTTTCCTCTTTTATTTCCCTACAAACAGCTTGATCGAGCGCTTCTCCTTCTTCCACCTGTCCTCCTGGCAACTCCCACGTATCCGATCGCCAATGTACTTTAGCTAATAACACTTCGTCTTTTTCATTTGTTAAATAACCTGCTACAGCAACGATATGCTTTGGTGTTTCATGTTCCATATTAAGCCTCCTAGCAATAATGAATATTTCACATATCCCTATAAGCATATTCCCTGTCTAAAACAAAATACCTTTACTAATTCATCCTCTTAATTAACTTCATGAAAAAAAGCCCCTATTCGTTAAATGAACAGGGACTTCTATCGTATTATTCTCCTAAGTCTACGTTGTGGTAAACTTGTTGCACATCTTCTAGATCTTCTAATGCATCAACCATTTTTTCAAATTGTACTTGAGCATCTTCAGGAAGTTCTACATCACTTTGTGCAAGCATTGTTAATTCTGCAACTGTGAATTCTTCAACACCAGCATCTTTAAGTGCAGATTGTACGGAATGGAATTGATCAGGTTCAGCATACACGATAACAGAATCTTCTTCTTCTAGAATGTCACGTGCATCAACATCTGCTTCCATTAAAATTTCAAGAACTTCATCTGATGTTTTACCTTCAAGACCGATAACAGCTGTCGCATCAAACATGTAAGCTACAGAACCGTTTACACCCATGTTACCACTGTTTTTGCTAAATGCAGCTCGTACATCTGCTGCAGTACGGTTTACGTTATTTGTAAGTGTATCTACAATTACCATAGATCCGTTTGGTCCGAATCCTTCATAACGAAGCTCGTCATAATTTTCTTCTGAACCGCCTTTTGCCTTTTCAACTGCACGATCAATAATTGTTCTTGGTACGTTGTATGTTTTCGCACGTTCTAATACAACTCTAAGCGCTTGGTTTGATTCTGGATCTGGCTCGCCTTGTTTTGCTGCCACATAAATCTCACGTCCAAATTTCGCGTATATACGGCTTGTATTTGCATCTTTTGATGCTTTTTTTTCTTTAATATTATTCCATTTACGACCCATACTTTCCACTCTCTTTCCCGTTTTAAATCTACATAAAAATATTAATATAAAATATAATGTGTATTCAACACATTTTTAAAAGAAATATAAAAAGTTCATTTTCGATTCATATTACAGACATAATATAAATTACTATCATTTTGTTCTATCCGCAAGTTATATTATACATGAATTCCTACGTTTATTACGAATTTTAGAATCAGGTAACATAATTTAACAAAAAAGACTCTAACATTTCTGTTAGAGTCTTTTTACATCACCGATTCCCATAATATTTCCTTAATTACTTTCTATTGCTGTATAATTAAAATAGGAAAAAATTTGAAAAAGATAGGGGAGAGTAATTATGACACATTCAAATGAGAAAAAAGCACATGGTCTTAAAGGGATTGGAGAAAAGCTAAACCCAACTATCTATCAGGTGAGATTCATGAAATTAGATGAACCAATTCAATTTGAGTCGTTTCCTCAATTAAAGGAATTAGGGGATTGGCTGAGTACTTCAACGCACATGTGGGCGTGCCACTCAACTATTTACAAGTACAACAAAGAAGAGTTTAAAAAGAGATTTTTAGAAATTACAAACTTAACCGTTGATAACGTACTAATATCTATTGGTGCTGTCGGATTTAACTTCATGTCACCGAGGTGGAAAAATTCTCTCTAGAGTGCTCGAAGGGAATATTGTATATACAATATTTTGCTGGAATTTTATAGAATACCACAATTAAAAGGATAAAAATGAATGTTTGTTTTTATCCTTTTAATGTTTCGCAGTTTACTCACTGTACACTTTTTGTGCTTATTTTGTCATGTAATGAAAAGAAAACACAAAAAAACTCTATACTAATTGTATAGAGTTTTTTACGCTGTTCATGATACCGATGGTCGGGGTCGAACCGACACTCCCGAAGGAACACGATTTTGAGTCGTGCGCGTCTGCCAATTCCGCCACATCGGCACAAAAGAAAGGCGGCAACCGGATTTGAACCGGTGGTAAAGGTTTTGCAGACCTCTGCCTTACCACTTGGCTATGCCGCCATGTTAAATTTTATTGGAGCGGAAGACGGGATTCGAACCCGCGACCCCAACCTTGGCAAGGTTGTATTCTACCACTGAACTACTTCCGCAAAAATGGCTGGGCTAGCTGGATTCGAACCAGCGCATGACGGAGTCAAAGTCCGTTGCCTTACCGCTTGGCTATAGCCCATCGAATTCTTACTTAATTATATGTAAGTATCAATTAGATTATTTGTAATTTTAAAAATAAAAATGGGGCGACTGATGGGAATCGAACCCACGAATGCCGGAGCCACAATCCGGTGCGTTAACCACTTCGCCACAACCGCCATGTTGTGTAAATATATTTGGCAGGGGCAGTAGGAATCGAACCCACACTGGAGGTTTTGGAGACCTCAGTTCTACCTTTAAACTATGCCCCTATGTAAATGGTGGAGGGGGGCAGATTCGAACTGCCGAACCCGAAGGAGCGGATTTACAGTCCGCCGCGTTTAGCCACTTCGCTACCCCTCCGAAACTTACATGGTGCCGGCTAGAGGACTTGAACCCCCAACCTACTGATTACAAGTCAGTTGCTCTACCAATTGAGCTAAGCCGGCGTATATTATTAAGATAAATGGTGGCTCGGGACGGAATCGAACCGCCGACACGAGGATTTTCAGTCCTCTGCTCTACCGACTGAGCTACCGAGCCTTATTAAAATGGCGGTCCCGACCGGGGTCGAACCGGCGATCTCCTGCGTGACAGGCAGGCATGTTAACCACTACACCACGGGACCATTTGGTTGCGGGGACAGGATTTGAACCTGCGACCTTCGGGTTATGAGCCCGACGAGCTACCGTGCTGCTCCACCCCGCGACAATACTATTTATATAATTTATATGGTGGAGGATGACGGGATCGAACCGCCGACCCCCTGCTTGTAAGGCAGGTGCTCTCCCAGCTGAGCTAATCCTCCAAAGTGGTGACCCGTACGGGATTCGAACCCGTGTTACCGCCGTGAAAGGGCGGTGTCTTAACCACTTGACCAACGGGCCAAATATTATAAATCCTATGGCGGAGAGCAAGGGATTCGAACCCTTGATACGCTTGTGACGTATACACGATTTCCAATCGTGCTCCTTCGGCCAACTCGGACAGCTCTCCAATGGCTCCGCAGGTAGGAATCGAACCTACGACCGATCGGTTAACAGCCGATAGCTCTACCGCTGAGCTACTGCGGAATAATATTGCCTGGCAACGTCCTACTCTCACAGGGACAAGGTCCCAACTACCATCGGCGCTAGAGAGCTTAACTTCCGTGTTCGGTATGGGAACGGGTGTGACCTCTCTGCCATCATTACCAGACATTATTCTTTTGAGACAATCATTATTATAACTTATTTTCTTTAAAAGTCAACAAGTTTTTTTATGTTCTCTCAAAACTAGATAACATTGCTTCATATTATATGGTTAAGTCCTCGATCTATTAGTATTCGTCAGCTCCACATGTCACCATGCTTCCACCTCGAACCTATCAACCTGATCATCTTTCAGGGATCTTACTAGCTTACGCTATGGGAAATCTCATCTTGAGGGGGGCTTCATGCTTAGATGCTTTCAGCACTTATCCCTTCCGCACATAGCTACCCAGCTATGCCCTTGGCAGAACAACTGGTACACCAGCGGTGCGTCCATCCCGGTCCTCTCGTACTAAGGACAGCTCCTCTCAAATTTCCTACGCCCACGACGGATAGGGACCGAACTGTCTCACGACGTTCTGAACCCAGCTCGCGTACCGCTTTAATGGGCGAACAGCCCAACCCTTGGGACCGACTACAGCCCCAGGATGCGATGAGCCGACATCGAGGTGCCAAACCTCCCCGTCGATGTGGACTCTTGGGGGAGATAAGCCTGTTATCCCCGGGGTAGCTTTTATCCGTTGAGCGATGGCCCTTCCATGCGGAACCACCGGATCACTAAGCCCGACTTTCGTCCCTGCTCGACTTGTAGGTCTCGCAGTCAAGCTCCCTTATGCCTTTGCACTCTACGAATGATTTCCAACCATTCTGAGGGAACCTTTGGGCGCCTCCGTTACACTTTAGGAGGCGACCGCCCCAGTCAAACTGCCCACCTGACACTGTCTCCCGGGTCGATAAGACCCGTAGGTTAGAATTTCAATACATTCAGGGCGGTATCCCACCAGCGCCTCCACCGAAGCTAGCGCTCCGGTTTCAATGGCTCCCGCCTATCCTGTACAAAATGTACC
Organism: Bacillus cereus group sp. Sample62; assembly: GCF_036851315.1. Classification (NCBI taxonomy): domain Bacteria; kingdom Bacillati; phylum Bacillota; class Bacilli; order Caryophanales; family Bacillaceae; genus Bacillus; species Bacillus cereus group sp. Sample62. The sequence goes on along the minus strand of NZ_JAFLPK010000001.1, from coordinate 540,369 downwards.
AAAATTCAATATCAGGCTACAGTAAAGCTCCACGGGGTCTTTCCGTCCTGTCGCGGGTAACCTGCATCTTCACAGGTACTATAATTTCACCGAGTCTCTGGTTGAGACAGTGCCCAAATCGTTACACCTTTCGTGCGGGTCGGAACTTACCCGACAAGGAATTTCGCTACCTTAGGACCGTTATAGTTACGGCCGCCGTTTACTGGGGCTTCAGTTCAGAGCTTCGCTTACGCTAACCCCTCTCCTTAACCTTCCAGCACCGGGCAGGTGTCAGCCCCTATACTTCGCCTTACGGCTTCGCAGAGACCTGTGTTTTTGCTAAACAGTCGCTTGGGCCTATTCACTGCGGCTTTCCGTTAAGAAAGCACC
>NZ_JAFLPK010000001.1:315000-535000 GCF_036851315.1 Bacillus cereus group sp. Sample62 | reverse complement strand
AAGTGCGACATAATCGCACTTGGAATACTATCATCTGAGGAGGTATGCCCTACACTTCACTTTATGTAAGACGATAAAATATGTATAGACACTCGCCTTACTTCTATATATTTATCTCCACAATGAATTTACTTTATATAAGAAAGAACATCCTCAATATGTCCTTTCACTTTCACTTTACGCCATTCTTTTACAAGCTCACCGTCTTTATTAATAAGGAATGTAGAACGCTCGATTCCCATGTACTCTTTTCCAAAGTTCTTTTTCAATTTCCAAACATCGTACAATTCTGCTACCTTATGATCTTCATCTACTAAAAGTACAAATGGAAGCTCATGCTTCTCAATGAATTTCAGATGTCTGTTCGCTGAATCAGGACTTACACCAAGAATAACTGTATCTTTCTCTTGAAATAATCCATATGCATCTCGAAAATCACATGCTTCAGTTGTACACCCTGGAGTCATATCTTTCGGATAAAAATATAGCACTACATTTTTACCACGAAAATCAGCTAAGCGAACTTGTTCCCCGTTACTTCCCTCTATTGTAAATTCTGGAGCCATTTCTCCTACTGTAATCATTGTTATCACTCCTACTCTTTTCTTTTACTATATCAAATGCTATCTTATTTTTCATTGTCTATTACAGACCTCATTACAAAAGCAAACGGTAATGTATATCCAATTAGCGCTTCTGCAATCGCAATCCATCTCCCTATTCCAATCGGAGCTATATCACCGTACCCAACGGACAATAAAGTAACTGCGCTAAAATATAAGCAAATTTCTACAAGTTGAAAAGATTGGGCATGCAAGCTTTCTCCATCTTCTTTCAAAACCGCAAAACCCATTTCTTCTAATACAACATAACTTAACCCAAACGCAATCAATACCGTTGTATAAATTAAAAATAAGGAGGCTAAATTATAAAGCGAAAAGAAACGCCTAGAATCTGAATATGAACTCCATAACAATTGGACACTTCTCAAAATAGCAATTGCTGCAATTAATAGAATAAATCCCCATAACATGTCCTCCACCTCATTTTATATGTATGAGGCAGCCACTGGATTTATCCCTTAGAAACAAACAAGCTTCTATAATTAATTCCCAGCACCACGATACCTTTTTACCCCTTGATTCCAAAGAGTAATTGCAATCATAAAACAGATAACACCAACGAGTGGTGTTGCAAATGCATAGCTATTCCACTCTGTTTTTCTTAAAAAGTATGCTGCTGGATACACTCCGACAAACGCAAATGGTAAAACAAACGTTAAAATGAAGCGAATCACACGGTTATAAATGTTAACAGGATAGCGGCCATAGTTACCTATGTTATACATTAGCGGCATAATTGAACTTTTCGCATCCGACCAAAAACCAAGGCTCGCAAGCGTAACAAATATCCCTCCATATACAAGTGCTCCTCCTCCTACCATCAGTAAGAATAAGAAGAAATCGTACCAGTAAAAAGATAATTGCAGCTCCACTGCTGCGTAGCCCATTACAATCATTCCTGTAATGGCTCCAATTAAAGATTCAAGTTCCATTCTTTCTAATATAATTTGAAATAAACTATGAATCGGTCTCGTTAATATACGATCCATTTCTCCTTTAATAATATAACGATCATTAAAGTCCCATATGTTAAAGAAAGCTGAGAATATGGCAAACGGTACTAAAAAGAAACCATAAATAAAGATTACTTCTTCTCTACTCCAGCCTTTCAATGCTTGTGTATGCCCAAACACAACGAGAATAAAGATTAAATTAACAGCCTGTAGTGCTAAATCAGAAAGTAATCCAACGATAAAATCGCCCCGATACTCCAATTTTGTTTTTATATATTGGCTTGCATATTGCAAAAATAGGTTTATATATATCATCTCATCATCCCCCTTGTACAATTAGACGTTTTCTCGCCGTTCTCCACATGAGTACAATTGGAATAATAAGTACAATTGCCCAAATTACTTGGAATAATAATGCCTCATACAATTTACTTCCTTGTATACCTTCTGAAAAAATCATACTCGGAATATAACTAATAGCCTGAAACGGTAAAAATATCATTGCCTTTTGGGCCCATAACGGATAAAAACTAATTGGTAATAATAGACCTGAAAATAAATCAATAACAACACGTTTTGCATACATAATTCCACTATTATTAAATAGGAAGAACGTGAGCATTCCCGTCATTAAATTAATTTGTGTATTAATAATAAAGCTAAATATTAAAGATAAGAAGAAATATAACCACGTTTGAAAATTCGTAGTAATTTGCAATGAAAATAATAAGGTAACAATAACCATACCTGGAATTGAAAAGAAGGCAAAACGAAATATTCCTTCACCAAGACCTTGCATCACTTTCATTCCTAAATAGTTATATGGACGAATCAGTTCTACCGCTACACGTCCTTCTTGAATTTCCATCGCAATTTCCCTGTCTATATTATTAAAATAAAAGGCACGTGCCATCCACGCAATTGCGATATACGTAGTCATTTGCGAAATAGATAAACTTTCAATATTCTCTTTTCCACTATAAATTGCTTGCCATAAAAAATAATACGCGCCGATATTAATTGTATAAATTAAAATCCCGCTATAATAGTTTGTACGATACGCAAGCATCATTAAAAAGCGAATTCGAATCATTTCAATGTACTTACCCATGTTTAATACCCTCTTCATAAATGTTACGAATAATTTCCTCTGTAGACACTTCGTTAATTTTTAAATCTTTAATTTGAAATGCTTGTACTACTTTAGAAATAAGCATTGAAATGATAACTTCTTCATTCGGTATTTTTGCAACCCACGCGTTTTCCTCTTTCGCTTTCGACCAAACGACGTGACTATCTGGCATAACCATTGATAACGCCTGATAGGAAACTGGTGCAATAAATTGAAAATGTATTTCCTTCTCTGCTCCCCACTGCGTACGAAGATTATTTAAAGAACCGTCATACATAATATTTCCTTCATCCAGCATGATAACGCGCTCACATAAAGCTTCAATATCAGTAATATCATGGGTTGTTAATAAAATTGTTGTTTTATAACGTTCATTCATTTCTTTTAAAAATTCACGTATTTTCAATTTCACAAGAACATCTAACCCAATTGTTGGTTCATCTAAAAATAATAACGGTGGATTATGAATTAATGCTGCCGCTAATTCACAACGCATTCTTTGACCTAGAGATAACTTTCGAACTGGCTTATCTAATAAAGGACCAATATCTAACGTTTCAATCACGTGTTCCATATGCTCTTTATACTGAGCGTCTGATACACCGTACACTTTTTTTAATAAACGAAAAGATTCTTGTACAGCAATATCCCACCAAAGTTGTGAGCGTTGACCGAAAACAACACCAATTGTTCTTACGAATTCTTCTCTCTGCTTATGCGGATTCATCCCATTTACTAAAATCTCTCCTGATGTCGGAGTCAAAATCCCAGTAAGCATTTTAATTGTCGTTGATTTACCGGCACCATTCTCACCAATATACCCAACCATTTCACCTTGTTTCACAGTAAAAGATACATCATTTACTGCTGGTACTATTTTATAATTACGATTTAATAAATCGCGAAATGCACCCTTTAAACCCGGACGACTTGAATAGGCTGTAAACTCTTTACGTAACCCTTGTACCTCAATTACCGATTTCATAACCGGACCCCCTTCCTAAATGTCACAACGAATAGTTTACCCAACTGCCTTCTCTATCACAAACAATACGTCTTTTCGAAAAACATGTTAGAATAATACATAGATTTTTGTAAGGAGATGAATTGTAGTGAAATTCACAAAATCAGAAGCATTACATAAAGAAGCTTTAGAACATATCGTTGGCGGAGTTAATAGTCCTTCTCGTTCTTTTAAAGCAGTTGGCGGCGGCGCTCCTGTTGCTATGGAACGTGGAAAAGGTGCTTATTTCTGGGATGTAGACGGAAATAAATATATCGATTATTTAGCAGCATACGGTCCTATTATTACTGGACATGCTCACCCGCACATTACAAAAGCAATTACAACAGCTGCTGAAAATGGTGTACTTTACGGAACACCAACAGCACTAGAAGTAAAATTTGCAAAAATGTTAAAAGAAGCAATGCCTGCATTAGATAAAGTCCGATTCGTAAACTCTGGTACTGAAGCAGTAATGACAACAATCCGTGTCGCTCGTGCTTACACAGGCCGCACAAAAATTATGAAATTCGCTGGTTGTTACCACGGTCATTCTGATTTAGTACTTGTAGCAGCTGGATCTGGTCCTTCTACTCTAGGAATTCCTGACTCAGCTGGTGTACCACAAAGTATCGCACAAGAAGTTATTACCGTTCCATTTAATAATGTAGAAACTTTAAAAGAAGCATTAGATAAATGGGGACATGAAGTAGCAGCTATCCTTGTAGAACCGATTGTTGGAAACTTCGGTATTGTAGAGCCAAAACCTGGCTTCCTTGAGAAAGTAAATGAACTTGTTCATGAAGCTGGTGCACTAGTAATTTATGATGAAGTTATTACTGCTTTCCGCTTCATGTACGGTGGTGCTCAAGACTTACTTGGCGTAACACCAGACTTAACAGCGCTTGGTAAAGTTATTGGCGGTGGACTTCCAATCGGTGCTTACGGTGGTAAGAAAGAAATTATGGAACAAGTTGCCCCTCTTGGACCTGCATATCAAGCTGGTACAATGGCAGGAAATCCTGCTTCTATGGCATCTGGTATTGCTTGTCTAGAAGTTCTTCAAGAAGAAGGGCTTTATGAGAAATTAGATGAACTTGGTGCAATGCTTGAAAAAGGAATTTTAGAGCAAGCTACAAAACATAATATTGATATTACATTAAACCGTCTAAAAGGTGCTTTAACTGTATACTTCACAACAAATACAATTGAAGATTACGATGCAGCACAAGATACAGACGGTGAAATGTTCGGTAAATTCTTCAAGCTTATGCTTCAAGAAGGAGTTAACTTAGCACCTTCTAAATACGAGGCATGGTTCTTAACGACAGAACATACAAAAGAAGATATTGAATATACAATCGAAGCTGTAGGCAGAGCATTTGCTGCTTTAGCGGATAATAAATAATCCCGTTATTAAAAGGAAAAAAGAAAGCACATCTTTCTTTTTTCCTTTTTTCTATTTCATAAATCCCTCATTAATAGTATAATTATTCATAATTATCTGTTTAATTTTCTTTTATATCCTTACTATCCTTGTATATAAGGCTGCTCACGCCTTGAATAGTAAGATTATTCAAACTTCAATAAGAGGGGGGATTGACGGATGCTCAATAAAACAAATACATGGACACCGTCTTTATTTCGAGATTATAAAAATGCAGAACATGATGCGTGTGGAATCGTTTCCGTTATGGAGAAACGAAAAATTCCTACAAAAGAAAACATTGACCTTTGCATACAATCACTTGTCAAAATGAATCATCGAGCTGGTTTCATTAATGGTGAAGGAGATGGTATCGGAATTCACATTGATGTCCCAAAAGCACTTTGGAATGAAAAGCTGAAAAATAACGGATACAATCCAACGATTGTGGATCATCCCCACTTTATCGTTGGACATTTTTTTCTAAACAAAAACGCAAATATCGTTAATTTAAAAAATCATATTCGTACGCAATTAAATGACGAAAGTTTTACTATTATTTTTGAAAGTGATGATGTAATAAATTCCGATGCACTCGGTCCACTTGGTAAACAGGAAGAACCTTTATTTTGGCAAGTTGCTCTTATCGCAGAAAATAAAGTTGAAAATATTGAGCAAACATTATTTTCAGTAACGATAAAAATAGAGGAAAACGAAGCGATTCATGTTGCCTCATTAAGTCGTGACCATGTTGTATATAAAGTTCTAGGCGCTGGGGATACACTTGTTGCCTATTACAATGATTTACAACATCCACTTATCGCTTCAACTATGACACTAGGACATAACCGCTATTCTACTAATACATTATCTAATTTTTTTCGTGTACAACCATTTAGCGTTCTCGGACATAATGGTGAAATTAACACAATTGCAAAATTACGCGATCAAGCTGACATGATTCATGTTCCACTTACTGTTGGGGGGAGTGACTCCCAAGATTTAAACCGCACCCTAGAAACTCTACTTGTTCAATACGACTACGGTTTATTTGAAGCAATGGATATACTATTCCCACCAATTATTAATGAAATTAAACTTTATGAACCGCATTTACAAGATTTATATACGTATATACGTGAAGCTTGGGGCCATTTTGCGCAAGGTCCAGCTGGTATTATTTCACGTTATAAAGATGAGGCTGTTTTCAGCGTTGATTCCCTTGGACTACGACCAGTATGGAAAGTAGAGACAGCGAGTTCTTATGTTTTCTCTTCTGAACCTGGAGTTGTATCACCAACTGAATATGTAGCAGAACCGAAACCACTCGCTCCTGGAGAAAAAGTCGGTCTAAAGTGGAATGAACAAGATGAACTTGTTCTTTATGAATACGACAAATACCAAATTGAAGTATATAATCGTTTCCAAAAACGAATCGATGTTAGCAATTATCATTTAAACTTATCTATCCCTGAAACGAAAGAAATCCAAGGATTATGTGATTCTGTTCAAGTTGAAACGAAACAGTACGTTTCTTTCGGGTGGGATCGAGAGCATATTCAGCTTCTTGAACAGATGGCAACAAAAGGCGTTGAGCCAATTCGCTCACTTGGGCATGACTCACCACTTGCAGCACTCGATACTGATAGACGAAATATCGCTGACTTCATTAAGGAAAGTGTAGCCGTTGTTACAAATCCAGCAATCGATCGTGATCGAGAGGTCGAACACTTCTCCACACGAACGATACTTGGAGAGCGCCCAAGTTTATTAAGCAGAGCTAAACAGCCATTTGTAGTTGAGATGCTTTCCCCCATTATTTTAGAAGGAAGTGTAGCACAATCTATTACAGAGGAATTACACACAATTACGTACGAACAACTTATACAGCTATTCAATACTCATAGCTCTATCGCTACAATCTCTGCTACATTCAGCCCGACAGAAACTTTACAATGCGCCTTAAATCGAATTAGTTCTGAAGCGATAAAGGCCGTGAACGATGGAGCTTCCCTACTATTAATAGACGATGCCAACGCTCATCTAAATGAACAGTTATGGATTGATCCGCATTTAGTTACCGCTAAAGTACATCAAGTATTAAGCGAAAATAAATTACGCCGAAACTGCTCTCTCGTTATACGTTCTGGTGCCCTTCGCTCCTTACATGATATCGTCACACTGTATGGATTAGGAGCAGATGGTATGAATCCATATTTATTATTTGCAACCGTAAATGATGGAACAAAAACGCCAATTACGAATTTGTATACTGCTCTTAATAAAGGACTAGAAAAAGTCATTTCAACAATTGGAATTCATGAATTACGTGGTTACGGTCGCCTCTATTCTTCTATCGGATTACATGAGGAAATTGCAAATATATTACAAATTACGAATTTCTTCGGTTCAAATGATTTAGCTTTTTCGCTTGAATCACTTGCTGAAGATGCACAATTGCGAGCGGATGATTATAACAATCCTAAAGTTAGAATGCGAAAATCTTTTCATATATTCCCGCGAATTTGGAAAGCAATCGGCGATGTCGCAAAAGGAAACTCTTATGATGATTACCGTGACAAGTTAAGTGAATTAGAAGAAAATAATCCAATCGCAATTAGACACCTTGTTCAAACGAAACAAACAAAACATATAGTTCCAACTGAAGAAGTGTCCATCAGCATTCAAAATCATGATTTACCATTTATTATTAGTTCCATGTCATTCGGTTCTCAAAATGAAGTTGCCTTCCGTGCATATGCAGAAGCGGCCGATCAGCTAAATATGATTAGTTTAAACGGTGAAGGCGGCGAAATTAAAGATATGATTGGAAAATATCCACATACACGTGGACAACAAGTTGCATCTGGGCGATTTGGCGTAAACGCCGAACTACTAAATTCATCAAACTTAATTGAAATAAAAATCGGGCAAGGCGCAAAGCCTGGTGAAGGTGGACATTTGCCTGGTTCAAAAGTAACAGCAAAAATCGCTGAAGCACGTAATGCTACAATTGGCTCAGATTTAATTTCACCTTCTAACAACCATGATATTTATTCCATTGAAGATTTAGCTCAAATGATTACAGAAATTAAAACGGCTAATCAACTTGCGAAAGTAGCTGTAAAGGTCCCTGTCGTCCCTAACATTGGAACAATTGCTGTCGGTATCGCAAAAGCTGGTGCTGACTTTATTAACATTAGCGGATTTGATGGTGGTACAGGTGCTGCACGTATTCACGCATTGCAACATGTAGGGCTTCCTGTAGAAATTGGTGTGAAAGCCGCTCACAATGCTTTATTAGAAGCAAATATGAGACATAAAGTAGAAATTTGGGCTGACGGTGGTATTCGAAGTGTTAATGATGCCTTGAAAATCATGCTCCTTGGAGCAAACCGTATTGGGTTTGGTACATTATCCATGATTGCAATCGGCTGTACAACTTGCCGCGGATGTCATCTAGATACTTGTCACGTTGGAATTGCAACACAAATTGAGTCTGAAGCTCAGGCGAAAGAACACGGATTACGCCGCTTCGTCCCGCGCGAATTAGAAAGCGCCGTTGCTGGATTATTACATTTATTCACCACTTTTGGCGTAGAACTAAAACGATTAACAGGAAATCTTGGTTATGCAAATTTACAAGAAATTGTCGGACGTTCCGATTTATTAGAACAAGTTCGAGGCGAAAATTTATTAAATTTATGTAATTTACTACAAACGATAGAACACCCATCTGTTACAAAAACAGAATACGTACCGGAAAAACAATTTGAAACAGTTCATTCCCCTCATTCAAAAGAATTAGTAGGCGTTGGCGTAGAGCAACGCGTTATGGGTGGGCTAGAATCTTGCTATCGCGTTCGTAGTAAATTATATGAAGACACGAAACTTGAACCACTTACATTAAAGTATACGAATGGCTCTATTCCTGGAAATGGATTAGGTGCTTATAATAGTGAGAACTTATTTATACACGTAAATGGCGGTGCACAAGATGGTATTGGTAAAACCTCCTTTGGTGGTGGTATTTATATAACGAAAGCAAAAGGAAAAGACGGCATATATTATAACGGTTCTGTCGGAAAAGGTTTTGGGTACGGTGCACAAAAAGGATCGCTATACGTTCAAGGTAACGCTGATGCTCGCGCTGGCATTCGCCTCTCTGGAGCAGACATGATAATTGGAGGGCGAATGACAAAGCCACTCCGTGAAAAAGAGCAAGGGAATATAGGTGTATACTCTAATATTAAAGGTTTCGCTTTTGAATATATGACAAATGGGCGAGCGCTTGTTTTAGGGGATCCTGGTCCATGGATTTGTGCTGGTATGACTGGTGGTGTTGTTTATTTACGTCATGATTCAAGCTCGGGTTTAACAGAACACGCCTTAAAAAGAAGAATCGCAAAAGGGGCCAATGTTACATTACAACCAATTAGTAAAAACGGCGTGCAAGATGTGACTGAGTTATTGCTGGATTACATTCGTGTATTAAATGAACATGAGCAATACGAGGAAGTTGCTTTATTAACACCGTTACTCGATGATATGCAGCAACTGTTTTTTGAAATTATCCCGAAAAAAGAGCAGGCTGATCCATCTATCTCCACAGAGTGATATACCAACTTTTCATTTTCAAGAAAAAATTGACGAAGTACACTTCTCATAGTAATCTATAGTAACAATTTGAAACCTGCTGAAATTCAGCAGGTTTTTTCACTAAAAATTGATGTTTAAAAAGAATTAGGAAAAAGTATAAAATGAATCTTAATTTCTTATTAACGTCACTAAAATATCACTTGCTAACATATTGTAATGAATGTATAGTATCATGTTGTACATTCATTATGACAAGAGAAAGGATCTTATTAAGGGTATGAAACTTGGTGCTCGCATTTTAAAAACGGGTATTGCCATCACATTAGCTTTATTTGCTTGTATTTTACTTCAATTACCGAGTCCAGTATTCGCGGGAATCTCAGCTATATTTGCTGTTCAACCGTCTGTATACCGCTCGTATTTAACAGCTCTTGAGCAAATTCAAGCAAACGTCATTGGTGCGGTATTCGCTATCGTATTTGCTACTGCTTTTGGACATAATCCTTTTATTATTGGATTAACATGTATATTAGTAATTGCGCTTACGTTACAATTACGATTAGAAAACACAATATCAATTGCTTTAGTAACAGTTATCGCCATTATGGAGTATCAGGGCGACGATTTCTTTAGTTTTGCCTTACTTCGCTTTGCGACGATTATGATTGGAATTATTGCGGCTTCACTTGTAAATTTAGTTTTTATGCCGCCAAAATACGAAACAAAATTATATCATCGTATCGTTGATAATACAGAAGAAATTGTAAAATGGATTCGAATGAATAGCAGGCAAGCTTCTGATTTTACAACGCTAAAAACTGATATTGATCGTATGAAAGAAAAGATGATCAAACTAAACCATTACTATTTGCTGTATAAAGAAGAAAGAAGCTACACGAAAAAAGTAAAGTTCGCAAAAATTCGTAAGCTCGTTTTATTCAGACAAATGTTAGCGACGACAAGCCGTGCTTTAAGTACGTTGAAATCATTACACCGTACTGAAAATGAACTGCGCTATATGCCAGAAGAATTTCAGGAATCTATCCAAAACGAACTTGACTCATTAACCCATTACCATGAACAAGTTTTATTAAAATTTATTGGTAAAGCAAAAAAACAACAATCCGTTGAAATGCTTGATGAAGTTGAAACAGGTAAACAAGAATTAATTGATATCTTTATGGATTATCAAAACAAGGACGATGAGGAAGCTTATAAAACATGGCTACACCTCTTCCCTCTTATTTCTGCCATTATTAACTATAGTGAAGAAGTAGAGCATTTAGATTTACTTGTGGATAGCTTCTACACATACCATAAACCAGAAGCAGAACTCCAAATCGAAGATAAAAAAGAAGACGAATAAAGAAAACAGCTCCTTTTACGCTAAAGGAGCTGTTTCTGTTATATGTTGAAGTTGATATAAATTGTAATAAAACCCTCTTTTTTTCATTAACTCTTCATGAGAACCTGTTTCTTTAATTTCACCATCTTCAATGTAAATAATCGTATCCACATGTGTAATCGTCGCCAATCGATGTGCGATTACGATCGTCGTCCGATCAGCAGCTAACGTCTGAAGCGCCTCTTGAATATACCGTTCATTTTCTAAATCTAAAGCGGAAGTCGCCTCATCTAATATAAGTAACGATGGATTCTTTAGAAACACTCTTGCAATCGCTACACGTTGCCTTTGCCCACCAGATAACTTCACACCGCGTTCCCCAACGACAGTATCATAGCCATCAGGTAACTCTATAATAAAATTATGAATTTGCGCAGCTTTGGCAGCTGCAATCACTTCTTCCTTTGTAGCTTTCGGATTTCCATATAAAATATTTGCCCCGATTGTATCACTAAATAACAAATTATCTTGCAGTACAATTCCAATATGACTACGTAAATTTCTCATATCATACTTTCTAACATCTATCCCATCTACATAAACTGCACCTGAAGAAACATCATAGAAACGTGGGATTAAACTAGCAAGAGATGACTTCCCTCCCCCACTTGCTCCTACAAGTGCTATCTTCTCTCCTGGCAACATAGTTAACGAAAGATTATGTAATATCTCTTTTTCATCCGAGTTGTAACGAAAAGATACATTATCAAATATCACTTCACCATTTAATTTTGTCGTTTGTACTGCACTTGGCACATTGACAATATCGTATTTTTCATCTAACAATTCAAACACTCGATCCATCGATGCGAAAGACTGTGTTAATGTTGTGGAGGAATTAACAAGGCGGCGAAGCGGACTATACAAACTATCCATATATCCAACAAAGGCAACCATAGTCCCTAATGTTAACCGCCCCTGAATTACTTCATATGCTGCAAAACCGATCACCAGTAACGGGCCTAAATCGGTTAACGTATTCACTGCTGAAAATGTCCTTGCAGTCCAACTCGTATGCGTTAATGCTTTCGTCAAAAATTCATTATTTCTTTTTTCAAACTGCTTACCCTCATACTCCTCTAATGCAAAGCTACGTGTCACTTGCATCCCTTGAATACGTTCATGTAAATACCCTTGCATCGTTGCTAACGCTTGTGAACGCTCTTTCGTCAATTTTCGAAGACGTCCGAAAAAATATTTCACTGCCACTACATAAATAGGTAAAATTAATAGCGCAACAAATGTCAATTTTATATTCATAGACAACATAACAATAATAGCAATAGCAATTGTTGCCGTATCTAGCCAAACATTCATCAAACCAGTAATTACAAAATCCTTTGTTTGTTCTACATCATGGATTACACGTGAAATAAGCTCCCCTGTCTTTGTATTCGAATAATAGCGTAAACTCAACTTTTGTAAATGACCAAAAATATGTTTTCGTAAATCATATAGTATTGTATTTGCGATACGCTGTGCGAAATATTGACGATAATATTCAATTGGCGGTCTTACTACTGCAAAAATAAAAAAAGCAATCCCAACGGCTGTTACTAATTGGGATGTTTTATCTTGAAGTGACCCTCCGCCTTGAATTACATCATCGATAATATATTTTAATAACCACGGCATAATAAGCGGAATACCGAATTTAACTAGACCAATCATAATCGTAATAGCAATAAGCCATCGATATGGTTTAACAAATTGCAAATATCTTTTTATACCTTGCACATAATCCCCCCTCTAATAGGACAAACCTGCCGGGGAATCCCCTGCAGGTTTGTTTTAATTTCTGTACATTAAATATCTTTCATACCACATATCTACAAAATCTGGCGCAAATGGCCCTTTTCTTTGATGAATCCATTGTGTTAATTGTGCTACATTTCGTTTTAAAATAGTATCAATAACAGGTGGATACTGCATAATTTGACTATGCTTTTCATACTCATCTTCATCTAAAAGCGTATATGTCATGTCTGGATATACTTTAATATCTAAATCATAATCAATGTACTTTAATGCTTCAGAATCATATGCAAAAGGTGAGCCTAAATTACAATAATAGTATACTCCCTCTTCCCTTAGCATCCCAATCACATTAAACCAATAGTTTGCATGAAAATAACAAATTGCTGGTTCACGAGTAATCCATGTTCGACCATCTGATTCTGTCACTACTGTACGATCATTTGCTCCGATCACAAGGCTCTGTGTCCCTTTTAAAATTGTTGTCTCTTCCCACATTCTATGAATGGAGCCATTATGTTTATAACTATGTATTTGTACTTTTTCTCCTTCTTTGGGAAATCCCATATATGCTCCCTTCTTTCAACTGCAAATGCCCTTTGAGCTGCATTCACTTTTTTTCTATTATAACTTTTTTGTCGAAATTTTAAAACTAAAGCGACAAGACTCTATTTTTCACACTGAATACTATATCCCTAATCTTCTTAGGAGACGGGGCCTTCGCTGAATGATTTACAAACGAGGAAATGGGAATAGAAAAAGCCCTTCCTTATTTCTATCTAAAGAAGGGCCTTTCACCGGAAGGTAACAATATGCCTTACCCTAAATTCGAAATCATTTTTTCAGTTTCAAAAGATTGAATCACACTATTTGTTTGCTCTTCAAATTTCTCATGTAACAGTTTTAACGCTAATTCTGTTCTATATATTTCTTGACGGATAAAATGTAATTCCTTTTTATCGCACGTATCCTTTTCGCTCATTTCAATTTGCTGATACTTCTCTAGATGAGCTTGTAACTTTAACAACTCATCCATCGTTTCCAATTGCTCTCCTACCAACTTATCAAAGTCGTTCATTACTTACCCCCTTTTGGACTTATTTATCAGTTATTATTCCTCATTACATATTTCTCATCTTTAACTCCCTTCTCCTTTGACTACATTTGTTGACTTATTAGAAGTTATGTCGTTCACTTTATTTTCATTACCATAACCCAGGCACAAAGAAAACACTTCTCCCGAATTAGAGAAGTGTTTTTCTTTCATTACTGATTTGAACTAGAAGATTGTGATTGTTTTGCAGCTGATTGTGCATTTTGTTTTTTCACAGCATGCACATCTGTTTCAGTTGCAAATTCTGTACCATAACTAGCGTTTGCACTTTGTGCACCGGAAGCTTGTGCTTTCTTTGCTTCTGATTGTGCGTTTGCTTGTTTTACTGCTTGTGCATTTGTTTCAGTCGCGAACTCTGTACCATAACTAGCATTTGTACTTTGAATGCTAGCACCAGAAGTTGCCTTGTTATAACCTTGTTGTTTTTTACTCATCTTTCTCACCTCCACAACCAATAATGTAACCAATTCCTTTAGAAGCTATCCGTAATTTTCTTTTAAAAAAATTCCGCATATATCTCTTATTACTCATTCAAACTATAGGAAATGGAGGTGGGAGTATGTATATAGGACGCGATATGACTGAGCTAACGATGATTTCAAAAAATGAATGGAAAGAAGATGAATTAGCTTATTTTCATCACTCATTACAACAGATTTTGCCGTATTTAAATGCAGAAGGTCAAAGTATCTATAAAGAAGTTGTAGTAGAAATTGAATCAAGAGGTGGCTTACAAGAAGGTGAAGCTAGTTGGACTCATGGGACAAAAATTTCTTACGATTAAAAAAGTGTTCCCAATCTAGGGAACACTTTTTTAATTTATCCCGCTTTAATGGGCAGTAAGACCCCCACCTCAAAATGCAGCGAAAGCAAAGAATTTAGGTGGGGGATCAACTGCCCATAAAAGTCCGATTAGTTCAACTAATAATCAGTGGGGGATGAAGAAAACCCCCACTGATTAAAGTTTCACTTTATTGCATTGTAATTTTCTCAACGCAATTCTCATAAATCGTACGATGCGATTTCGAGAATGGTAACTGCTCAAATGCTTCTTTCGATACAAATTTCAATGTATCTGTTTCAACAATATCACCAGTTACTTTTCCGTAAAATACGAATATATCCCAAGTGCGATGTGTAAATGTATGTTGTACATTCATTGCGTATTCTTCAATAGAAATCGAGAGCTCAAATTTTTCTTTCATATAATCTGTAAGCTGCTCTTTCTGATTCCGAATCCCTTCCCCAAGTTCAGCATTTGGAAACTCCCACATGTTAGCTAACAACCCAGTACTTGGACGTTTATTAATGACGTAACGACCATCTTCTGTTTGAAGTACCCCTGCAACAATCGGTACCATTGTAGGGGCCTTCGCTTTACTTTTTACTGGTAACTCCCTTTGAACACCTTCAGCATATCCTCGGCAATGTTCACGTACAGGACAAAGTAAGCACGATGGATTTTTGGGAATACAAATTAGTGCACCTAATTCCATCAAACCTTGATTAAAATAAGATGGATTTTCAGCCGAAATAATTTCACGTACAATCTCTTCAAACACTTTTCTAGTTTTCGGTTTTGCAATGTCATCCCATACTGATAAAATGCGAGATAATACACGCATAACATTTCCGTCAACTGCCGGCTCTGGTATACCATATGCGATACTTAAAATAGCACCTTTTGTATATGGGCCAACTCCTTTTAATTTTTCAATTTTCTTTACATCACTCGGTACTATCCCGCCGTATACTTCTTTCACTTCTTTTACAGCCGCATGTAAATTTCGTGCTCTAGAATAATACCCTAAACCTTCCCATGCTTTTAACACTTCTTCATCACCAGCGTTTGCCAAAGCTTCTAGAGTAGGAAACTTCCCCATAAAATTCGCGTAATATGGTTTTACAGCTTCTACCCTCGTTTGCTGCAACATAATTTCCGAAACCCAGACGCGGTATGGATCTTTATTTTTACGCCACGGTAAGTCGCGTTGCTCTTTTTCAAACCAACCAATTAAATCATTTTGAAACTGCTCTATGTTAAAATTATTTAATATTTCAAGTGTCAAACTTGATCCCCCTCATTTTTTTGCATATAAGTACTATTATAAAGATTTTAGGAAAAAATTTAAGTAAGATGACATAGGAAATAGAAGGCAAAGGACTTGAGGTATCGAATAAAAAGAGTTACATTAATAAAAAACGGAGGTGGATTTCTATGGACACAGCCACTCACCTTGTTATGGGCGTTACTCTAGGCAGTTTGGCAACGTTAGATCCAGCCATAGCACAAAGTGATATTGGGCCACAAGCAGTTATGCTTGCTGCAATTGCCGGTTCCAATATTCCTGACATCGATACAGTTTTAAAATTGCGTAATAACGCTAAATATATAAGAAATCATCGCGGGATTACTCACTCCATTCCTGCAGTGATTCTTTGGTCATTCCTTATAAGTGGCATCTCTTTCGCCTTCTTTTCAGACGCTCCATATTTGCATCTACTACTTTGGTCATTTATTGCAGTCTTTCTTCATGTCTTTGTAGATATTTTCAACGCCTACGGTACCCAGGCGTTACGGCCCTTCACAAAAAAATGGGTAGCACTCGGCATCATTAATACATTTGATACCGTCATTTTCTTTATCCACCTACTCGCGATTGCTTGTATGCTCGTAGGTTCCCATAAAGGGTATACTGCTTTAGCAGCGTATATATTGATGATTATTTACTATATCGGACGGATTATGATGCATAGAAACATACGTAGCGTCGTATATAAACGCTTCAATCATGTGGAGAAAATAATCATTTCCCCTTCTTACAGATTTTATCATTATCATTTAGCAATCGTTACAACTGATTATTACTACGTTGCTAGATGGCATCGTGGTAACATCATGATATATGATAAGTTCGACCGGGTACCGTTCCCAGATAATGCTATTATGCGCGCAGCTAAACAAGATGAAAACATCTCAGCATTTCTATCTTTCTCCCCTGTGTATCGCTGGGACATTTTCGATTATGATCATTATTACGAAGTTCGATTCATTGATTTGCGCTATCGCAGTAAAGATTATTATCCATTCGTTGCAATCGTTCAACTCGACCACAATTTAAATATTATTAGTTCCTATACAGGATGGATTTTTAGTGAAGAAAAACTTCGAAAAAAACTGGAATTACTTCCACATTAAAAAAAGCGACTTAAGTCGCTTTTTTTAATGTTTCAAATGATCTTCTTGATTGATTAAATGGCTATATTTCGGATTATTTGTACGCATTTCATGAAGGCGACCTCCATGATTATTAATCCATGTTCGTACCACTTGTTCAGTCATTTCATCACCTTGATAACGACCTGATTTAGCATAAGTTGTTTGAAAGTCTTCCCACAATAGTTCAACCCACGCACGAGCTTGTGCGTAAGAAAGTTTGTCATTTTTGTCTAATAATTCTTTTGTTAATGTTTCGTGAATATCATTCATGTTCTATTCTCCTTTTACCTATTTATTCCCTTAATTTCTAAAGGATAGTTTCTTCTATTTTGCACATTCTATAAGTGATACTTCTTAAAGAGGTATCAACTGATGATGAGGAGGGCGTTCGCAATGGGTAAACAAGCCGAATTTTGGTCTGAGTCAAAAAACAACAGCAAAATCGATGGTCAGCCGAAAGCGAAATCACGCTTCGCTTCGAAACGACCTAACGGCACAATTAACACGCACCCACAAGAACGTATGCGTGCTGCAAATCAGCAGGAAGAATAGTTCAGGTACAACCTAAAAAATTAACTTCCTACACGAGGTGATAAAGATGAGCTACCGTGATCGCTTAGATAGTCGTTCTGAATTATTTAACCATACGTGGACTCGTCCGAAACATGCAAAAGCGCAAGTTAACGGACAGACGCAACAAACCCAGTCTCTCATTATACTGGCGAATGAATGTAAAAAACGCCAATTTTAGAATCTCCTATCTCCTGTAACGCCTACCAAAAATGAAAACCAGAGAGATATTCGCTCTCTGGTTTTCATTTTTCTTGCAATAAAGAAATCGGTATTCCAATCTCTTCATTATCATTTTGCTTACGTCCCCAAGCAAATACCCCGTTGAAATACGTAATTTCAAATAATATACCAGGTTCTTCTACTAATTCATATGTCTCACCAATATGAAATTTGTTTATATCAGTCATATAAGCACGAGCCATTGCCATCTTTCTCATTAATACATCGAACTCATTTACAATACCAAGCTGCTCTGCCTTTATTGCTTGCTCTTTCAAAACCCCAATTTCTTCCCTTAGCTCATGTGGTGTCATTTCACTGTAGCGTTTTGGCATATTCATCTTATTCCCCTCATCCCTCTTCACGTTTCATCTGCAAAAATATCTCTATCTCATCAATAGAGAACCCTTTGCGATATAACGCTTGTTTCATCTTATTTTCGAATGTCCATCCATCATACTTCTTATATTTCTCATAATATTTATTCCCATGATAGTGTAACGCTTCTTGTTGCTGTTCGTCATCTTTTTCGTCTTTCAATTCTTCCAAACAAATTTGAATTACATCTCTAGAATATCCTTTACGAACAAGCATTTCGTCTAACTTAAGCTTCATTTGTAAAAAGGAATGCTTTTGATAAGACCTTTTCTTCTTTTCTATAAGAAGTAAAGCATTCTCAATTTGCTTTTCCTTCGGATATTCTTGTAAACTATGTGTAATGATTAGATCCTGAACACCTTTATTTAATAACTCTCTTTTAATAACAGTTGGACCCTTTCGATTCACATTACTTTGCGTTCGCGTATATAAAACAGCGTACTCTTTATCATTAATATATCGATCATGTAATAATTTCGAAACGACTTCAGAGATGACGGCCTGTCCCACTTCTTTTTTTCGTAAATAGTCTTCTACTTCTTTTTTTGTTCTCATTTGATAGGATAGATAGGAAATTGCTTGTAAATATGCTTTTTGTACCTCTTCATTGTATAAAATATTTCCTAACGCTTGTTCATCAATTTCTAACCCTTTTTGTAATCCATGTTTCATTAAGATTACTTGATCCACACTAAATCCGTATTCTTCACCTTGACCTTTATCAATATAAATATTAAACCGTTCTTTCGATCGTTTTTGCACTTCTATTTTTGTAATGACAGCCATACTCTCACCTCTCTATTATTTTAACATAGTCAAGGAACGTTTTTGCTTTTCAAGAATATATATAATGAGGAGGAAATAATTGTGAGAATCGCAATTTCTGGTGGTACCGGCTTTATCGGTAAATACCTTTCTACTTTTTTTATTCAAAAAGGATATAATGTTTACATTCTTACTCGAAACAAAACTACTGAAACTTCCCACCCTAACCTTCAGTATGTACAATGGACACCAGATTTACAAACCTTCCCCCTCTCTTCTATTGATGTAGTTATTAATCTAGCTGGAGAGTCTATTAATAGTAGATGGACAAAGAAACAAAAGGACTCCATTTTAAACAGTCGAATTCAAACAACAAAAGGACTTATTAAACAATTGCAAACACTTGGTACAAAGCCAAATACATTTATTAACGCAAGTGCTATTGGATACTATGGAACGTCTGAAACTGAGTCTTTTACAGAACAGCATGAGATTCCTGGAAATGACTTTTTAGCAAATACAGTATATTCATGGGAACAAGAAGCATCTAAAGCACGTTCTCTTGGAATGCGAACAATCTACGCAAGACTTGGAGTTGTATTAGGCGCAGACGGAGGAGCTCTTCCCAAAATGCTACTCCCCTATCAATTCTATATTGGAGGTACAATTGGATCTGGAAACCAATGGTTATCATGGATTCATATAGACGATGTCGTTCGCCTAATTGATTTCATCATACACAAAGAAGAAATTGATGGACCTTTTAACATCACAGCTCCCCTACCTATAAGAATGAAGGAATTTGGAGAAACCATTGCAACTAGAATGAAAAAACCTCATTGGTTACCTGTCCCTTCATTTATGCTTCACACTTTATTGGGTGAGATGAGTATACTTGTACTAGAAGGACAACATGTATTACCTAGTAAAGCAATTGAACATGGGTATCAATACACATTTCCGGCAATAGACCATGCATTACAAAATATACTTTCGCATACAATGTAGTACTTCTAAAACACAGTTTTACAGGGCCCCCTTTCAAAACTTTCATTTTCTAGAATTCGGAGCATTATTACACAAATAACCTTTCAGTTACTTTCCCTTAAATTCCATTAACATTGTAAAGTAACAGAAATGAGGTACCTATGAAAATATTGCTCAAACAAGCCATTGTCTATCCTATTACATCCCAAAAATTTCAAGGGGATGTACTCGTTATAGGAGAAAGAATTGCCGAGGTCAAGCCTTCCATTCAACCCACTCAAGATATGACAGTTATAGACGCTCGTGCTCTTCATCTTTTACCTGGATTTATTGATGTCCATACTCATCTTGGTCTCTATGATGAAGGTACTGGTTGGGCTGGCAATGATGCAAATGAAACATCTGAAGTTTCAACACCACATATCCGTTCTTTAGACGGAATCCACCCTTTTGATATTGCATTTCAAGATGCTGTACAAAACGGAATCACAACTGTTCACGTTATGCCAGGAAGTCAAAACATTATCGGTGGTACGACTTGTGTTATAAAAACAGCTGGAACTTGTATTGATCATATGATTATTCAAGAACCTGCCGGCTTAAAGATTGCCTTTGGAGAAAATCCTAAAAAGGTCCATAGTAATGGAACAAAAGAATCCATAACACGCATGGGAATTATGGGGTTACTTCGGGAATCATTCTATGAAGCACAGCACTACGGACATGAAGCTGATTTTCGAATGCTTCCTATCTTAAAAGCATTACGCCGCGAAATACCTGTACGTATCCACGCTCATCGAGCAGATGATATTAGTTCTGCTCTACGCTTTGCAACAGAGTTCAATCTCGATTTACGCATTGAACATTGTACAGAAGGACACTTTATTGTTGAAGAGCTTTCGAAACACAATTTGAAGGTTTCAGTTGGCCCCACTCTTACACGCCGTTCTAAAATCGAACTTAAAAACAAAACATGGGATACTTACCATATATTATCGAAAAATGGAGTGGAAGTTTCTATAACAACAGATCACCCTTATACACCAATTCAATATTTAAATGTTTGTGCTGCTGTCGCAGTAAGAGAAGGATTAGACGAAAAAACTGCACTAGAAGGAATCACTATATTTCCAGCACGAAATTTACGTTTAGAGAATAGAATTGGAAGCATTGAGGTTGGAAAAGACGCTGATCTCGTGTTATGGACTCATCATCCTTTCCATTATTTAGCCAAGCCTGTACTAACCATGATTGACGGAAAAATAATTTACAAAAAAAATAAAAAAAACTAGTTTATTTTTTTGACTAGATAAAGTATTATACGATTATAAACTGAATGAAACCATAATCAATTTGTGTCGTGATTATCATTTTCAAATTGATGAATGGGGAAGGCAAATGGTGCGCCACCAGCGTTAGAAACTGGTTCTAGTGGGTTCGATTCCCACCCCGAAATTTTTTAAAGATTGATATAAAAATTTCGAGGGTGGGGTGTTTTTTCGTCATGCTACCCTCGTGTGAGGAGGAGTTAGTATGTTGAAAAAACGCGACTTACACGACAGCCACGTTCTATACGAGTTAATGGTGGACCCAGCTGTCTTCCCTTTTGTGCGTCAAAAGGCTTATTCTTATGAGGAGTATTTATTTTTAACGAAACAAACGATTGAAGCTGAAGAGCGTGGGGAATTAATTTCACGCACAATTCTAGATGAATGGGGTAACCCTATCGGAACAATTACTTTATTTGATGTGCAAGAAAAAGCCGGATTTCTCGGAACATGGCTTGGCAAACCATATCATGGAAAAGGCTATAATAAATTGGCGAAAGATTCATTTTTTAGCGAACTTTTCTATGAATTAGATATTGAAACAATCTTTATGCGTATTCGTAAAATAAATATTCGTTCTATTAAAGCTGCCGAAAAACTACAATATGTAAATCTAGCAAACGAAACAAGAAAAGCCGTTTATGATGAAATTAACGCAAATGAAGAAGTATATAACTTATATGAAATTCCAAAAGATCAATATACACTTGCTACAATGCGCGATACAACGTTCCAAGATGTTCACCAATTAAAAGAAGCATAATCTAAATTTTTAGAAAAAATAATTAATCATTAACATTTTGCCATATACGTATATCACCCCATGTCTTTGGAAACGATAGATAGTGACTTTAGGACACGAGGTGATTTGTAATGGATAAAAAGAAACGTGACAAAGCAAAAAATACATTATCTAGTACACAAGAAGTTCTCTACCAACGAGAATTTCGCAAAGCAGATCGCGCAGCGGGTTATCGCTCGAAAAGTATTTAAAGTGAGAATGAATAATTAGAAGTTTTCCCCCCTAATTATTCATTCTCATTACATATTTTTTCTACGTGATAGAATAGACAAAAAAGGTTCCTTATAAATAAGGAACCTTTTTTGTGTGGATAACGTTATCCACACAATTTATAGAATTGTGAATAAATTCAACAAACCCTTCACAAGTTTATATGTTGTAACACATAGTAAATGTTAGAATTGTGGATAGTTTTCTAAAAATTGTGGACAATGTGGATATAGTTGTTAATATTTCGACTTTACTGTTTAATGAAAGCGTAATCTTCATGTGGATAAGTTACTACTTTATCTTATAAAACAATAAAGAACCCTCTTTAAACATATAAGAGAGGGTTTCATATTAAGTAAATAATTGTGCAAGAGCAGGTGATTTAATAGGTATATGATTCGGTTCTACATGATTTTCTGCCAAAATTGTATCCACAATATGACCAGCTGGCTCCGGACGATAAATGCTTTTCATCGCTTCTTTCATTTGAAGAAGCTTCATATCATCTTGTAATAACGCCTCTGTCTTCGCAAAAACCTCACTATCATCACGAATGACAACTGCAGCTCCTTTTCTTTCAAAGTACATCGCATTTTCATTTTCTTGTCCTGGAACAGGCTTATATAAAATGACAGGTACTTGCAATGCTGCCGCTTCACTTAACGTAATACCGCCTGGCTTCGTAATCATACAAGAAGTAACACGGAATAATTCATCAATATTTTCAACATAACCAAATACTTTTAATGCATCAGGATTTTTTTCCTGTACTCCTAATAAATCCTGTTTTAACGCTTCATTCTTTCCACAAACGACAACTACTTGTAAATCAGGTAATGACATAAATGATTGGCATAGTTCTTTTACACTTCCTAATACCCCATGAGCACCTGCTACAATTAGTAAAATCTTTTTATTTTTACATAACTGATATTTATTATATATAATGTCTGGATTAATCTTCAGCTCAAAACTACTCCGAATCGGAATTCCAGTTTCAACAATTTGCTCCGCGGGCACACCAATATCAATCATAATTTTTTTTACGTGATCTGTTGCTACAAAATAACGATCTACTTCCCGATGAATCCATATTTTGTGCACACAAAAATCCGTTAATACGTTATACACAGGAATTGAAATACCTGTTTGCTTTTTTAACTCTGGTACAGCTATTATCGGAAAAGTATTAATAACAATATCCGGTTTCTCTGCTTGTAAAAGTAATTTCAAACGTTTTCTTCCAAAGTTCGCATACCAAGATGCTATTTTTTTATCATAAATTTTTTCTACGCCATAATAAAACAAGCGGTATAATTCTTTTCCTATTGTATAACTTTTTAAATATAAATATTTTGTAATATCGGTTATAACTGGATGTGATTCACCGAACAAATCGCATACAATTACATCTTTAATTCCTTTTTGGCGAAATGTTTGTTCTAATGTTTTCGCTACTTGCACATGACCATTACCGTAATGTGCAGTTAATATTAAAACCTTGGGGTTTTTTATCAAACAAATCCACTCCTAGCTTATTGTTTCTCCATATTGCATATACGACAATAGGAAAAACATTTTCCTTAAAAATTACATAAACAGATTCTAATACTTCTCTTTCAGCTATGTACCTGTCGTGGATATGCAAAGCATATAAGATTGACCCCTTAATCCTATCTGTGCTCATATCTTTACATTATACTTTCCTATAAGAGCTTTCGCAATAACTTACAAATGTTCTCTATTCCATGATACTCACTCTTTTACTTCTTAATTCTTTTTACTATTTTGATTTCCCTTTACAATTATGTAAATTTCTCCACTTATTCCTTACAAAAATATGGATATTCTATTTTCAGTATACTCTTTTCAATATATATACTCTAGGTTTTATTGTAAAGAAAGCAAAAAGTCTAATCCAATATTTGGATTAGACTGCTTGTAAAATATGTCTTGCTTGTTCTACCTTTTTTTCAGTAGGTGGTTCTACATTCGCAAGTGGATACTTATGTCCAAGTGCCTCCCATTTATATACACCAAGCTTATGGTATGGTAGCACTTCAACTTTCTGAACATTAGACAGACTTTGAATAAAACTAGATAATTTTTGTAGATCCTCTTCATTATCCGTAACACCAGGAACTAATACGTGTCTTACCCAAATTGGTTTATTTTTATCCGATAAATAACGAGCAAATTGTAAAATATGTTCATTTGGTTTCCCTGTTAATTTACGGTGTTTCTTTGAATCAATATGTTTCAAATCCAATAAAACTAAATCTGTGTAATCCATTAAAATATCTAGCTTATTTTGGAATTCTGGTTCTTCAGAATAACACCCACCCGAAGAATCAATTGTTGTATGGATTCCAACTTCCTTACATTTCTTAAATAATTCAATTAAGAAATCTAGCTGTAATAATGGTTCACCACCACTAACTGTTATACCGCCTCCAGAAGCTTCAATAAAAGGAAGGTAACATGTCACATCCTGCATTACTTCTTCAACTGTTATTTCTTTTCCTTTACCGATCTCCCACGTATCAGCATTATGACAGTATTGACAACGTAATAAACACCCTTGTGTAAATATGACATAACGAATTCCTGGGCCATCAACAGTACCACAAGACTCTACAGAATGAATTCTTCCTTTTATCATGTTACTTCCTCCTTTATTGAAGCAGCCTCCCTCTGCTATTTATAAAAAGCAGAGGGACACTTTTTCACTTACATACTTTCATGCATTGTACGATTAATTACATCGATTTGTTGTTCACGAGTTAATTTAATAAAGTTTACAGCGTAACCAGATACGCGAATTGTTAATTGTGGATATTTCTCAGGATGTTCCATCGCATCCATTAATGTTTCACGATTAAATACGTTAATATTTAAGTGATGGCCTTCTTTTACTGCATAACCATCAAGCATTGATACTAAGTTACGTACTTGTACATCATCTTCTTTACCAAGTGCTTTTGGAATAATAGAGAATGTATTAGAAATACCATCTTGCGCATCTTCATATGGTAATTTAGCTACAGATAATAATGAAGCTAACGCACCTTTTGTATCACGACCATGCATTGGGTTCGCACCTGGTGCAAATGGTTCTCCAGTACGGCGACCATCTGGAGTGTTACCAGTTTTCTTACCGTATACAACGTTAGATGTAATTGTTAAGATCGACATTGTATGAACAGAATTTCTGTATGTTTTATGTTTACGAAGTTTATTCATAAATGTTTTTACAAGATTTACAGCGATTTCATCTACACGGTCATCATTGTTACCGTATTTAGGGAAATCCCCTTCGATTTCAAAGTCAACTGCAATACCGTTTTCATCACGAATTGGTTTTACTTTTGCGTGTTTAATTGCACTTAAAGAGTCTGCTACTACAGATAGACCCGCGATACCTGTTGCCATTGTACGAAGAACATTTGTATCATGAAGTGCCATTTCAATACGTTCGTAGCTATATTTATCATGCATGTAATGAATAACATTTAATGTGTTTAAATATAGACCTGCTAACCATTCCATTGTCATATCAAACTTACGCATTACTTCTTCGTAATCTAATACTTCAGAAGTAATCGGTGCGTACTCAGGACCAACTTGTGCTTTAGATTTTTCATCTTTACCACCGTTAATCGCATAAAGTAATGCTTTTGCTAAGTTTGCACGTGCGCCGAAGAACTGCATTTGTTTACCAATTCTCATTGCAGATACACAACAAGCAATTCCGTAGTCATCGCCGTAGTCAGCACGCATAATGTCATCATTTTCATATTGAATTGCTGATGTTTTAATAGACATTTTCGCACAGTAGTTTTTAAAGTTCTGTGGTAATTGTTTAGACCAAAGAACTGTTAAGTTTGGTTCTGGAGCTGGTCCTAAATTATCTAATGTATGCAAGAAACGGAATGAGTTCTTTGTTACTAATGGACGACCATCTAATGCCATACCACCGATAGACTCAGTTACCCAAGTTGGGTCACCAGAGAATAATTCATTATAATCAGGTGTTCTTGCAAATTTCACAAGACGTAACTTCATAATGAAGTGATCCACAATTTCTTGTACTTCTTCTTCTGTTAAAGTACCATTTGCTAAATCTCTTTCAATATAAATATCTAAGAATGTAGAAGTACGTCCAAGACTCATTGCAGCTCCATTTTGCTCTTTAATCGCTGCTAGATATGCGAAGTATAACCATTGGAATGCTTCTTGTGTATTTGTTGCAGGCTTAGAAATATCAAAGCCATGAGAAGCAGCCATTTGTTTTAACTCTTGAAGTGCACGCATTTGCTCAGATAACTCTTCGCGTAAACGCATTGTATCTTCGCTCATTACACCGCCAGTTAAATTCAAATCAGCTTTTTTCACTTCAATTAAATGATCAATACCATATAATGCTACGCGTCGGTAGTCACCAATAATACGTCCACGTCCGTATGCATCTGGAAGACCAGTAATTACACCTGATTTACGAGCCGCTTTCATTTCTGGTGTATATGCATCAAATACACCTTGATTATGCGTTTTTCTCCAATCTCTAAAAATACGACTAAGTTCTTTATCCATTTCGTATCCATAAGATTCACAAGCTTGTTCCGCCATACGAATACCACCATATGGTTGTAAAGAACGTTTAAATGGTTTTTCAGTTTGGAAACCGACTACTTTTTCAATATCTTTATTTAAATATCCTGGTTCATGTGATGTAATAGAAGAAACAATTTTTGTATCCATATCAAGAACGCCACCGTTTTCACGTTCTTTCGTTGTTAAATCCATTACTTGATCCCAAAGTTGTTTCGTTGCTTCAGTTGCTCCCGCTAAGAAAGATTCATCTCCTTCGAAAACGTTTACATTATTTAAAATGAAATCGCGAACATCAATCTCTGCTTTCCATTTTTCACCTTTAAAGTTTTCCCATGCGTTTTTAACATTTTCTAATACTTGAGTCATCCTAATCTCCTCCATTTTTGATTAGTACAGGACTAAGATTTTTTATATAACAGCTTACACACTTAGAATACTACTTTTTTGCGAAAGTGAACGAAATAGTTGTGACATGTTTGTGAAATGTTGAGCAAACTACTATGTGCATAGTGTTAACTTCACTTAAAAGTCTTTATAATTAACCCTTTCCTTAATTGTATTTTTTTGGTATCCTTATATACGAGTCCTATTTTGTAATATAAGAACAATACCCATTGTAGAGCTGTAATACTCTTTTCTCCTAATCTGTTATAGTTTTTATAGCAGAACAAAAAAGTGTACATATGTTGTACACTTTTTTGTTACTACTCTAAAACATCTCTTTTTCTATTCCCATCATAGAATCCACCACGACTGCCTTCTAATACAATTAATTGCTCTAATCCTTCTATATGATCACCTATAATTCGCAAGACAGCTGGAGGATGACCTATTTTTGCAAAATGTTCACTGGGACGAATGCGATTCATCTTATCGACCTCTACGCGACTTACACATGCAATCTCGAATCCTGACAGAATTGCTTTCACTTGCGCTACACAAGGTGACAGCAAAGATCTATACCCGATTTCTTTCAAACACTTATGACTGAATGCATTAGGTACTGCAATAAGAGAGCCTACTCCTAGATCTTTTCTATCACAAGCTAAATTTAATGCATATTTAAATGCAGTTACAAGATGAAGCGGTACTCTTAAATCTAAATAATGATTTAGATCATTTAATGCGACATCCATTCCATCTGCAATAGCTTTTGCGAAAGGATATAATTCCCTAGCTGGAATAACAAAGTCACCGTCTATAAATAATACAATTTCTCCTTTTGCAAAATAAGTTCCAAGTGAACGCCCTACATCGTTTCCAAGTGCTTCTTCATATACAATTGTTGTTGCTCCCTTGTCTTTTGCAATCGTTGCTGTTTTATCAGACGAACCATTTACAACAACGATAATTTCAAAAGGTTCAATTTTGCGAAGCTCATCTATAACGTTTCCAATTGTTTTCTCTTCATCTTGTACAGGAATAATGACCGATAATTGTTTTCCTTTATACAACTTAGATGTAACGCCCCATCCTTGATAAAAATCTTCGAAACTTAAAGTATGATAGACACACTCTCTTTTCCTATTTCCATCATAATACCCTCCGCGCTCACCACTGCCTACTATTCGCTCCGCTACAGCTTCTATATGATCACCTATCATCCGTTTTTCAGATTGAGAAAGACCTGTGCCATACGCAGCATGCTCGGCCGGCCGAAATTTATTCGGTGTAATAACGTCAATTGCACAATGACGACTAATTCTCCATTTGCTTTGTACTAGGCGTAAATGAGCGACAATAGGATTAACAAAACATTCATATCCCATGCTTTGAACAACTTCTTTCGTCAACGCATGAGGTACAGATAATAAAGAATCAATTTTTAACTCTTCACGCTCTAACATTGCATTTAATATTTGGCGCCATACTGTTACAGAGTGTGGTTTTTGTTTCTTTAAAAATAATGCGTCCAAATTATTTAAAACGATGTCGGCCTGATCATGTAAAATTGGATTCAGGAATAATTGTAATTTTGAAGTTTGAATAGCAAAATCTCCATCTATAAATAGTAGTACATCACCTATCGCGTGTTTTGCGCCGACTGCACGTCCAACATCGTTCCCTAGTAGCTCTGTATGCTTGATTACTTTACACCCTAAACGACCAGCAACCTCTTCTGTACCATCATTACAACCGTTTGCTACTACAATAACCTCTACTGGATTTAATCCTTTTACCGATTGAATAACGTCTGAAATCGTATCCGCTTCATTACATACAGGTATAATAACCGACAGCGACTTAGCCATTGTTTTCTTCACGAAACCATTTAATAGTTTCTTTCAATCCTTGTTCCCACGTTACTGTCGCTTGAAACTGCACAAGTTCTTTTAATTTCGTTACATCTGGTCTTCTATTTGGAATTTCTTCAAAGCCATGTGGGTATACCTCTTCGAAAGGAACTTGGACAATCTTTGAAGAAGATTTCGTTAGCTTTTTAATTACTTCTGCTACTTCTTTTATACTCTTTTCGTTCTCAGAACCTATATTAATAATCTCACCATTTACCTTCTCATCCATTGCTCGAATCGTTGCCTCTACCGCATCACTTACATACGTAAAGCAACGTGTCTGCTTTCCATCTCCATATACGAGAATGTCTTCTCCTTGCAGGGCCGCACTGATAAATCGTGGGATTACCCCTGCATACGGACCATCTTTCGCTCTTGGACCATAAATATTAAAATAACGAACAATCGTTACCGGTAAACCTTCTAATGCGTAGCCTAAACATAATGTTTCTTCTAACGTTTTACACACTGCATAACTCCAACGTATTTTAGAAGTTGCCCCGTATAATCGATCCCCCTCTTCAGAGAAAGGTGGCTTTGCCTTACCATATACTTCTGAAGTAGACGCAAAGACTACTTTTTTCTTTCCTTTTAGCGCTGCTTGTAAAATGTTTCTCGTTCCATCAAAATTCGTTTCGATAAGCTCTATACTCTTTTCCATTGTCGTTTTCACACCTAAAATTGCTGCTAAATGAAACACTACATCATGTTGATTTACTAATTCATAAATAGAGTTTTTATCTAAAACGCTTATTGGAATAACCCGAATTTCTTTCATTAACTCATCATGATATTTATTTTTCCCTTTATAGAAGTTATCCACAATCGTGACTTCATTTCCTCTTTCCACCAATTCTTCAGCTAGATGCGATCCAATGAAGCCTGCTCCACCTGTAATTAAACATTTCTTACTCATACACTCACCTTCTTTATAATTCCACGTGTATCTATTACTCGCTTCATTCCTTTAAAAAGCTTCCAATCGATATTAGAGTGATCAGTTAAAATTAAAATACAGCCCGCTTGTTTAATGACTTGTTCATCCAAAGAAACCGATTGGTACACCTTATCTCCGAATTTTGCAGAAGAAATATATGGATCGTGATACTCTATCTC
Source organism: Bacillus cereus group sp. Sample62 (assembly GCF_036851315.1). Lineage (NCBI taxonomy): Bacteria > Bacillati > Bacillota > Bacilli > Caryophanales > Bacillaceae > Bacillus > Bacillus cereus group sp. Sample62. The sequence continues at coordinate 504,484 of NZ_JAFLPK010000001.1, read as the reverse complement.
ATATCCTTCTTTTATTAACAATTCAATAATTGGTAAAGCTGGTGATTCTCTCAAATCATTTACATCTTTCTTATACGCAATTCCTACAATTAAAACTGATGCAGGTGATTGCACCACGCCTTTTACTTTCCGGACTATTTTCTCTGGCATTTCTTCATTAATCACATGTGCTGCTTCAATTAATTGACTAATTGTCCCATTCTTTTTTATTCTCCATTGGAAATATAAAGGATCTACTGGAATACAATGTCCCCCTATTCCTGGTCCTGGCCAATATGGGGTAAATCCAAACGGTTTTGTAGATGCAGCTTCAAGCGCCTCATAAAAATCAATTCCTAAACTTTCACATAGTGTGTTTAACTCATTTACTAATGAAATATTGACTAGGCGCTGAATATTTTCAAATAACTTACACATTTCCGCTACTTTTGGAGAGCTAACAGGAACGACTACATCGAAGATCGTGCTATATAAATCCTGTACTTTTTGTTTGCACTGTTCAGTTTGTCCACTAATAACCTTTGGAATATCCTGAACGGAATATTGACTATTTGCTGGATCAATTCTCTCAGGAGAATATCCGATATAGAAATCTTCTCCTACCTTTTGGCCGCCTTGAGAAACAATCGGAATAATAACTTCCTCGAGCGTACCTGGATATGTGGAGCTTTCGAAAATGAAGGTTTGTCCTTTTTGAAGGTTTTGTTGTATATAATGCGAAGCTGAAATGAGGGCACTTAAGTCTGGTTCTCTTTGTTCATTAATTGGAGTCGGGACAGTGACAATAACATAATCACTATTTTGAAAATCAGCAATACCTTGATCCGGTGTATTTACTATTAATTTTTTTTTAGCCAATAAACTTTGTAACAATTTAGAAGAAACATCCGGAATATAACTTTCTCCTTTTATAATTGATTCTATTTTTCTAGTATCTTTATCTAATCCAAGTACTGTATGTCCTCTCTCTGCAAAATGGACTGCCAAAGGAAGGCCAACATATCCTAATCCGATAATGGCAACTGTACTACTAACATTCATCTGTATTCTCTTCTTCCTTTCTCAATTGTTGAATTATATTTCTATCCCGCTCTCCATCTGTAAAACTCCCGCGTTCGTCTGTGGATTGTAATAAATATGCAATTGCCTCAAGTTGATCACCAAAAATACGGTCAAATGCTGGAATACGCCCATTTACAAATCCATGTTGCTCTGGGCGTACTCGATTTGTTTTTATTACATCTACAAATTCTACCGCTGTAATAGAAAATCCCTCCAAAATAGCTTTCATTTGAGCTAATGGCGGAATAACGAGAGAGTCATATCCTATTTGTTCTATTACCTTTTTATGCATAGCATGTGGTACTGCTGTTAATGAGTTATTCCATAAATCTGGTCGTTTTGCTACTAAATTCACAAAATATTTCCCCATACTAATTGGGTCTGCCGGATGAAACATATCTAATAAACACTGTAAATCATTTAATGCCACATCGTATCCATCTTCAATAGCATGTAAAAAGGGAATTAGTTTTTTCCCCGGAATAACAAAATCACCATCGACAAATAAACAAATATCGGCCGTGGCATGCATAGCGCCTATCGCTCGGGCCACATTATGCCCGAGAGCTTCCTCGAATTCAATAACGATCACATTCTCTAACTTTGCTTGTTTAATTGTCTCAATATCAGCTCCATTCGCAACCACTATAATTTCATCTACACCTGCTTTTTTTACTTCTTGTATAACAAATCTTATAGTCATTTTCTCTTCTGATACGGGGATAATGGCACTATATTTCGCTTTTTTCTTTTGTAATACAACTGGTTTATACTTTCCTATAAACCCTCTATCCCTATTTCCTTCCGAAAAACCACCACGCTTACCATATATTTCGATTACGTATTGCAAAGCACGTAAATGATCTCCCATAATACGACTAGTCGCTTTCGGATAAGGCGAATCGGGTGATGTACCAGTATGAACAGGACGCACTTTATTTGTATGAATAACATCGACCGAAGCCATATCGACAATATCTACTCCTCTAGACATCGCCATCGCTTGAAACAGTGCTGGATCTGCTAAATTCCACCAACCAAATTTCTGAATAACTTCCCTACTCATTGCATGTGGAATTGCGATTAAAGATCCAACAACAAGCTCTTTTTTATTCAAATAACGATTTAGCATAAATTTCCCAACCGTCGTATAATGCGGTCTCATCTTTAAATAAACAGACCATGTTAAATTATTCACAACAATTTGGTGGCCTTGCTGAATTCCTTTTACGAAACGTTGCAGCTCTTTACTATCAATGACAATGTCACCATCTAAAAACAAAACAATGTCACCTTGCGCTTCTCTTGCTCCAATTGCCCGTCCAACATCATTGCCAAGAGAGCATTGATAATAAATTACTTGGCAATGATGTCGTAACGCTATTTCTTTCGTCCCATCTGTCGATCCATTATCTACTACGATAATTTCATATGGCTTCAGCTTCTCCACTTCTACTAAAACTTGTGATAAAGTACTCGCTTCATTATGCACTGGAATAACAACTGATACTCTCATACTTGTATCACTCTTACCCTTCCAAGCGAACATAAGAAATAATAGGAATACGTACCACTACATCTTCCGGTGGTCCATAAGAAGGAGAAGTACGAACACTTACTGCCCCGTCTGTCACAGATAACAGAATACCTGCAACAATTTCTACAGCTGTCACAACTTGCACTAACTCACCAACATGGTTACGCAATTCATCAGTAAATAACATATATAAGTCTCCTTTCTTACGCTTCTTTAATTGATATAATACTTGTAAATGGTAATAAAACTTCTGTTCCTATTCCTTCTTGCAGTGTTAAGAAATCATCACCAACTGCTACAATCACACCCGTTAGCTGTCCAACCGTCACAGTAATTTCGACGTTTTTACCTAAATATTGCTGTGCAATTTCTTTGAACGGTGATGTATTACATTCTTTTAATATGTTACAAATAATAGATTGAAATCTACTTGATTCAATAAATTCTTCCGTAGCTTGCTTAGAGTTTCTTTGAATAAATCTCGCGAAGTTTTGTGAAAATAAAAGTCTTTCCACAGCGGGCAATAGCTTATTGTCTAAAAAATAATCTAATTGCCTATTAAACAATCTCGATAACTTTTTCCAATACTTACCGAACAGACACATATACTTCTCCTCCTATTATTTTTTAAAGTTTAAAAATTACATCCATACATCTTAATGTATACAAATCAGGCTTTTTTTGTGATAGGTAAGGCATACATTTTTCAAAGAAACAATCTTTTCTAGTCACATAAAAAAGATAGATGGTATCCCATCTATCTTTATATATATTTTAATTTTTAATTGTAACAATAGCAGCTACACCATAATAAACCACTCGTGGTAATTCTGCCTGTTCACTTATAGAAGCTGTAACAAGTGAACCACCACTTGCCGAGAAATACTTAACAGCTTCTAAAGGAATACCATCTTCTTTTACATCAATATGCGTTCCATCTCGCCAATCTATTTTCTGCATTGTTGCTGAAAGGTCCCCAGTCACTTTACCAAATTCTTTACCATTCACCCCTAAAAAGATCCATTCCCACTTTGTTAAACTTAGTACTTGTTTCAACTCTCCAATTTTCTTTCCATCTACATTAGAAAAAGTATAGAAATTGCGTAATCCCTTCTCCTTTTGAACACGCAACAACCTTTCTCCCAAATGATTATATAAATAAAATTGTTGCTTATGTAGTCCCTTAAAAAGAAATGAAAGTACTGCTTGCCATACACGTTGAATAACCAAATCATACTCTTCTTTTAAAAATCCTACTGCACTGCCATCTAATCCAAAGTACGTTATTACTTGAAATACCCCTACCTCTTTGCGAACAACAAATTTTTTTTGCTCAAATAATTCAGAAGTCTCTATATTATAATTTTCCTGTTTAAGCATTTTTGACCTTCGTTTTTCCATAAAACTATATATTAATAATCCAAATGCTGGTAGTACAACACCTATTAATTTTAGATTTTCTTTCTCCGAAGTGAATAGCACCCCTTTTTTATATTCCACCGCTAATCCAATTGCGATGATAATCCATACGATGACAGATACAAAAAAAATGCGTTTTGCATTACGTGCGTGATGCTTATGTATACTCATACCCCTTCCCTCTTTTCCATTTTTTTCATTATCTCATTGCACATACACCTCCTCAATAAAAAAAGACCATCCAATAGGATAGCCTCTTACACTTCAATATTTCGCAACATCGTAAAAATGTCGTTATTCACTTTACCAAACGATTTAATGTTGTTTTGAATATTAGATAATAAAACGACATACACACTTCCGTTTTTACTAAATCCATTTAAGCAATTCCATCCTGGCATTACACCGTGATTTGAATAACTGCCCGGGTCTACATACCAACCAAATCCGTAATCTTTTTTTCCGCCTGTAAACATTTGATCATAGCTCTCTTTTGAAATTAACTTTCCAGAGAAGAGTGCTTCATTAAATAAATATAAATCATGTGCACTTGTATATATATCACCACAACCATATAGTTGTGACATACTTGGAATATTAGGTGTTGTCATATTGTTATTTACTATTTTATAACCTGTCGATGGAAACCTTGTTTGCTCTAACGCTTTGCCGAAACCAGACTGCTTCATACCCGCAGTAGTAAAAATATGTTGTTTAATATATTCTTCTAACGGTTGTCCACTTACCTTCTCAGCGATGTAGGCAAGTATCGAATAGTTCGAATCGGAATACTTCCATTTCTCTCCTGGACCCCCAACACGCTTTTGCTTTCCTATTCGTTTTATCAATTCTTCATGAGAAATATCCTCTGTTCCCTGCTCATACTCTGGAATTCCTGATGTATGTGTTAGTAAATGTTTTAACTGAATACCATTACCTTGAGGGAAATCTGGAATATACTTTGCAACCGTATCCTCTACGTTTAATTTATTTTGATCCTTTAATTGCATAATAGCAGTCGCTACAAATGCCTTTGAAATAGAACCAATATAAAAAGTTGTCTCTGAATTATTCGGTACTTGTTTCTCTTTGTTCGCCATACCGTATCCTTTATTCAAAAGAACTTTTCCGTTCTTCACAATAACAGCTGTCCCGCTAAATCCTACGTTTTGTAAATATTGATCTAATTGAGCGTTTTCATTAATTTCTTGAGGTGGTCCCTCAGCAGGCTTCTCCACAGCTTGTACTTGCTTTACTTGTTCTTCCTGCTCTTTTTGTTTTTGTGCTTCTTGCTTCTTCTTTTCTTCTTTCTTTTTTAGCTCTTCTTGTTTCTTCATTTCTGCCGCTGCTTTTAAAGTTTCTTCTTTCTTATTATGCGCAACAATTTTTGTATACATGAAATATACAACTGAAAATAGTAAGACGAGAATGATTGTTCTTTTTATGTATACAATCGGCCGACGTGCTTTCCCATTCGCATTATTTTTTTCCTGATCCATGATTGCTTTTTTCCCCTTATTTACCGATAATTTAATTCCACTACACAAGATTCATTCCGGATCTTTTTCATAGATTTTTGACATTCCATTCGACGTCATCCCTACTTTATCACGCACTGCACATATTACCAACCTATATGTATGAAAAAGAAAAAGAAAATTTACAAAAGTAAGATTCCCGTTAAATTGTTAACAAAAAAAAGAGGATATCCTCTAAAAAAATTGATATTATCAATCTTTTGGGATATCCTCTTATCTCATTATTTATACGTGTTTTTTCATATCATCGGCAACAGATTCAACATTTGTACCTACGATAACTTGGACACTCGTGTTACTTAATTTCATAACACCTTTTGCACCAGCACGTTTTAATGCTGCTTCGTTTACTTGACCAGCATCTTTCACTTGTAAGCGTAGACGTGTTGCACAGTTATCAATAACTGTTAAGTTTTCTTTTCCACCTAAAGCTGCTACGTAAGTTTCACCAATTGAACCTGCAACTGGAGCTTCTTCACCTTCAGCTAGTTCCTCTTCATCTTCACGACCAGGCGTTTTCAGGTCGAACTTCTTAATTAAGAAGTAGAATACAACGAAATAAATTACTGCGTAAATTAAACCGACTCCCGCGAGTAATACTGGTTTTGTTGCAATACCGAAGTTTAAGAAGTAATCGATTGCACCGGCACTAAATGTGAAACCATCGTGAATGCCGAGTGTTGTTGTAATGAATAGAGACAGACCTGTTAATACAGCATGAATACCATATAATACTGGTGATAAGAACATGAATGAGAATTCAATTGGTTCTGTAATACCAGTTAAGAATGACGTTAATGCTAGACCACCTAACATACCTGTAACCATTTTACGGTTTTCTGGTTTAGCAGCCGCAATCATTGCGAAACATGCTGCTGGTAAACCGAACATCATAACTGGGAAGAAACCAGTCATAAACATACCCGCTGTTTTATCTCCTGCAAGGAAGCGAGCAATATCACCATTTACAACATTACCTGCTGCATTTGTAAAGTCACCAAGTACAAACCAGAAGTATGTGTTCATTACGTGGTGTAAACCGATTGGAATCAATAGACGGTTTAATAAACCAAATAGACCTGAACCAACTGCCCCTAAATTAACAATTCCATGAGCTAATGCATCGATAGCATTTTGAATTGCCGGCCAAATTTGTGCGAATAGAATTCCTAATAGTAACATCACAACCGATGTAACAATCGGAACGAAACGTTTTCCAGCAAAGAACCCTAACCATTCTGGAAGTTTAATCTTATGGAATTTATTATAAAGAAGTCCTGCTATAACACCGACAATAATACCACCTAAAACTTTCATATCCACTTTAGTCGATAATTCGGCTGCCTTAGATACCTGTGTCATTGTATCTGCAAGCTTAGATGGATCTACATTAGCGCTATTACCTACTAAATCTTGAACTTTGCCTAATTTATCTTGTAATTCTACAGTAGAATATCCCTTACTAAGTGCATCAATACTGTTTTTCATAACCAGATAACCAATTGCACCTGCAAGACCTGCTGCACCACTACCATCAACTGAAAGACCGATTGCAATACCAATTGCAAAAATAAGTGCTAAATTATCAAAAACTGCTGCACCGGCCTGTGCCATAACAGGAATATCAAATACATCTGGTTGCCCTAAACGAAGCAATAATCCTGCTGCTGGTAGTACGGCGATTGGAAGCATTAATGCTTTACCAATACGTTGTAGAAACTGCAACATTTTAATTCCCCCTATCAAATTTATGAAATCGTTATCATTATAAGTACGCCTTAGAAAACGCTTTCTATTTACATAACCATAATAACATATAGTTGTATAGATGTGTAGTTTTTATTTTTGAATTTTTTATGGATAAATCTCCTATTTCCAAACTGTTATATAAAAGGAAAATTCTCCTTTTTAATATGGAATACTCGAAACGAAATACCTACTATAGAACATGTAACTTTCGTTTTATCATTCCACTTTTTCATGTTATTATTTATTTCCGAGCATATCGGGAAAAGTAAACTTATTTAATTCGAAATAGGAGCGTTGGTACTATGCAGTGCATTGAAACAAACAACTTACAACAGTTGTTAGAACAAGTAAAACCATATACGAAAAAAGGAAAGCTTGCTACTTATATCCCCGAACTAGGAAATGCAAATCCGGCTGATTTAGGGATTGCCATTTTCCATAAAGAAACAGAATACATCCATGCTGGCAACTCACAAACACTATTTACTCTTCAAAGTATTTCAAAAGTAATTACACTTGCACTTGCCCTTTTAGATCGTGGTGAAGAATATGTATTTTCTAAAGTTGGAATGGAACCAACTGGTGACCCATTTAATTCTATTATTAAGTTAGAAACGACAAGTCCTTCTAAGCCACTTAATCCAATGATTAATGCAGGGGCACTAGCTATTACAAGTATGTTAACAGGAAACGATAATGAAGAAAAAATGGAGCGTATCCTTCATTTTGTACGTGAAATAACAGATAATCCTACTATTAATTATTCTTCTAAAGTTGCCAATTCAGAATTAGAGACAGCTTACTTAAACCGTTCACTTTGTTACTATATGAAACAAAACGGAATTATCGATTGTGACATCGAAGAACTTATGGATTTATACACTCGTCAATGTGCAGTTGAAGTAAACTGTATCGATTTAGCACGTATTGGCTTAATTTTTGCGATGGATGGCTATGATCCATATAAGAAAAAGCAAATTATCCCTAAACATATTACAAAAATCTGTAAAACATTTATGGTTACATGCGGTATGTATAACGAGTCTGGTGAATTTGCGATTCGTGTTGGTATTCCAGCCAAAAGTGGTGTAGCTGGTGGTATTTTCGGCTGCGTAAAAGGAGAAATGGGAATTGGTATTTTCGGACCAGCTTTAGATGCAAACGGAAATAGTATCGCTGGTTTTAAAATTCTTGAACTTCTTTCTGCTCAAGAAGGTTGGAGCATTTTTTAATTGAGAGTTATCCTGCTATACTAGCAGGATTTTTTTATTTCATAAAACCCTCAACCTTATCAGCTATCCATCCCCTTACAAAAACCGTGCTGAAAGTTTCTCGATATCATGCATATTTGCTCCCCCCTCCTGAATAATATAGTACAACCTAGCGCTATATGTGGAGGTGTGAAAGATGAAACTAATATTTCAAATGGAAAAACAGCCTGTTCTTGAAAAAACAATTCTTCTTTTTATATTGAGTATTGTAGAAAGCTTGAAGTTAAAAGTTGTTTCACTCGATGAAGCTCACCGATACATATTCAATTTAGAAGTGCTTGAACTACTAATGGATCGGAACATCGATGATCAAGTACTTGAACTCATTCATTTCGGAATGGGACTTGAAGACATTCATCATGTACTTCCAGAAGAACTTGAACATACTATCGAAGAATTAAAGTGGCTTTGCATTCAAGTGTTAAGTGAATACAGTATGCATGAAGAATCGGAACAATTAATTGAAGATATACGTTAAAAAAGCACCTATGTAGGTGCTTTAATATTTATAAAAACAGTAACGTTTCGGTAATTGCGCATCCGATGTCGATATATGCAATTCATTCGAGTATTTCCGAGGAAATGCTCGAACATTGTATGTTACAATAACTGATCTATCCCAATAAGAATTAATAGCACGCCCGCAATCACAGTAGCCCATTTCCCTAAGTATTCTGCTAAAAATCGTTTTCCTACATACGCAAAACCACTAATACAAATAAAACTAAACACCCCAGAAATAGTTGCCGTAAGCCACAGATTCAAGTTTGTTACCCCAGCATCAAATCCACCTGCAATATTATTGATAGACAACGCTATCCCTAAAACAATTGCTTCTGAAAAACTAATTGTTTTAGAACCATCAAAATCTGCTTTTTCTGGATCACGTAAAATTCCCATAAGTACACTACCATCTTTAGAGCCTACAGTATTTCTTTGCCCCAAGAAAGGCTGACATAAAATAAACACACCGATTATCCCTAAAACGATTGCTCCAATTAGGTTTGCAGTAAACTCTGAAATAAATAACGCTATCCAGTTCCCAAAAAATCCAGCTAATAAAGTAAATAAAAATCCAAGAAATGCGATGATAAAATTGTTAAGCCACGAAATTCGAATTTTACGAATGCCATATGCAATCCCAACACCTGCATTATCTAAATTAGAAGCAATCCCGATTAAAAAAATTGAAAATAGACCTGCCGTACTCATAAACAGCCACCCCTTTTTCTCACTTTTCCATGCATCTTATGAAAATGTTGAGCAACTGTGCCTGTCTGTTTCATATACATGTAATAAATACTCAACATTTTTTCAACAATAAAAAGGAGTGCCTTCACTATGCCTAAAGAAAATCCAAATGAGCGGCTTAGTACATTAATAAAAAAACTTTTAAAAGAACGTGCCTTATCCATGCGCCAATTAGGAATGCATACAAATATTGATCCCGCTACAATCTCAAGAATTATGAATGGTAAACAACCGCCAAAACAAAAACATCTACAAAAATTTGCAGAATGTTTGCAAGTTCCACCCCAATTGTTATTTGATGAAATGTATCCTGATTCTCCTCACATTAATAAAGAAAAGACGGATATGTACACATCTCTCGATACAATTCAGCAAACTCTGCAATCCTCTAACTTATTCGATTTCGACTATACAACAACTCGCGTAAAACAAGAACTTGAAAACTATGAACGCTATGCTCAGACAACAGAAGGTGAAAAACGTATTCATGAAAGTTTCGCGAGTAAATTAGAACAAATTGATAGCGCTGGTCCTTTTATTGAACAATTAACCGATATGTATCAACAATTTTGCAATGAAACTATCTCAAAAGAAGAGCGTGCAGTTCTTGGAGGCGCATTACTGTATTTCATTTTATCGACAGATATTATTCCCGACTATCTCTTTCCAATTGGCTATTTAGATGATGCAATTGCTGTTGAATTAGCGAAAGAGAAATTAATCGAACTAAAACGAAAAACATAGAAAACCAAAGAACTATTTCAGTTGTTTCTGTTCAACTCTGAAATAGTTCACTAAAAAATCGTACAAGTATACATACCTGTACGATTTCAATATACTAGTCTATTTTTTTGTATGACACCATTCATATATAAATGCTGTTATTACTTTTGTAAATTCAATTAACTGTTTTACTTCAACTTTCTCATTTATTGAATGAGCTTCTTCTAATGTACCTGGTCCGTAAATAACAGCTGGAATATGAAATTCACTAAACCAACCACCATCCGTTACCGTTGCAGACATATCTAAAATTGCATTTTTAGATATAATTGATTCGTGTACTGAGCTAAGGGTTTTTACTGCTGCATGTTCACTATCTACTTCTAAAGAAGGGAAAATTTCGCCACGATCCACAATCATTGATTCTCCGCCCCACTTAAATTGTGGTGGATTTTCACTTAACCATGGATCGGCAGCCGCTACTTTCTCAATATACTTTTCAATTTCGTTTATTATTTGTTCATGTGTTTCATCCGGGTAGAAGTGTACCGTTATCCATAACCGGCACTCATCCGCAATAAACGCTGCATGCCGTCCGCCTTCAATAACAGCTGGGTTAATTGTTGTTGTTCCAGATGGATAACCTTCATATGTTTTCATAACTGCCCAATGACGCTCTAATTCTTGTAAACTTTGCACAATTTTCATCATTTTTTCAATCGCACTCGCTCCGAATAAACGTCCTCCAGCATGAATCATTTGCCTGCGTGTTGCATCATGAAACGTCTGGGGGCTTTTCACAGTAATCCATCCAGTAATTACGCCGCCCTGTCCTTGCATATGTAAATCACTTGTATCCACTACGACTGCAAAATCAGCATCATAACCTCTTTTGCAGCATTGAAGTGTACCTGCTTCTCCAACTTCTTCCCCAATTACTGATTGAAAGATTAAATCTCCAGGTAATTCAATGCCAGCTTCTTGTAAAAGTTGAATAGCAAACAGTGCTCCAGCCAGTCCTCCTTTCATATCCGCCGCACCACGTCCAACTAACCAACCATCTTTTATAAATGGCTCAAACGGATTGGTTTCCCACGCTTCATCTGCTGATACTTCAGCTACATCCACATGTCCATTAATAATAAGACTTTTATGTGTGTCACTTTCTATCCCTCTTCTCACCCCAACAACGTTCGGGTCATTCGGATATACATCCCATTTATCAACACTAAAATTTCGTTTTCTTAGAAAATCTGCAACAAATTCTTGCGCCTCATTTGTGTTTCTCGCCGGCGGTGCTGGTGTTTCAAAACGAATTAAAGTCTTTGTAAGCTCTAGTAACTCATCTTTTCGTAAATCAATCTGTTCTAATAGCTGTGAAACTTCTTGATTCATCGCTAATTCCCCTTTGCATACATAGTATGTTTCCAGCTTTATTGTCACAAAAAAAGAGACTGTTTACAATTTTACAGTCTCTTTTTTTAGCATAAGTTGCTAATATATTTACAAACTTTCTACCTCTGTTGTATTTGTTTTTTCAATATGTTCTACCTTACGTGCCTTATTTCTTGTCGCACGGTAAAACAGTAAACAAACAATCATAAATGGAATACCACAATATAATGCCATTCTTTGTTCTGGAATAAAAGCCATACCAATAATTACTGTTACATTTAATACTAACGCAAGCAGTGGTACGAATGGATACAGCGGTGTTTTAAATTTCAAGTCCTTCACATCCCCGCCCTGCTTAATGTATGACCTTCTAGCCAATAAGTTAGATAGAGCAATAGATGCCCAAACTAATATCGCCCCGAACCCGGCAATAGAAAGTAGCCATAAATAAACTGTATCTTCCGCATAAATACCTGATAGTAATGAAAGGCAACCTACAATTGTACTTACAATCAATGCATAAATAGGAACACCATTTTTAGATAACTTACCGAAAATTGGACTAATCATTCCTTGATTAGACATAGACCATAGCATACGAGAAGTTGCATATAATCCTGAATTCGCAACGGATAGAACCGCTGTAATAATAACGAAATTTATAATATCCGCCGCATAAGGAATACCAATTTTATCAAATACAACTACGAATGGACTTTCTATCACTCCCGCTTGCTGCCAAGGGAATAAGCCTGCAAGAATGAAAATAGATAATACAAAGAACACAAGTATACGCCAAACCGTATTATTAATTGCCTTCGGGATCGTTTTCTCTGGATTTTCACTCTCTCCAGCTGCAATACCAACTAGTTCCGTTCCTTGGAAGGAAAAATTAACTGCAATCATCGTAATTAAAATGGCTGATAATCCATTTGGAAACAACCCACCATAATCAGTAAAGCTAGAGAACATCGGTGCTGGTTCATTTCCTTTCATATCTAGAAAACCAAACATTGCTGCCCCGCCTAAAATAATAAATGCAATGATTGTAATTACTTTAATACTTGCAAACCAAAATTCAACTTCTGCAAAACTTCTTGAAGATAACGCATTGATAGCAAAGAGCAGTACCGCAAACGCTACACACCAAATCCATGACGGTACATCAGGAAACCACCGTTTCATTAAAATACTAACTGCAATCAGTTCAATACCTATCGTAGCAGACCAGTTTAGCCATGACATCCAGCCGACTACATAACCCGCTGCAGGGGAAATGTGCTTTGTAGCATACGTTTGATAAGATCCTGCGTCAGGCATCGCAACAGCTAACTCTCCAAGACAGAGCATCGTTAAATACATAACAAATCCTCCAACAAGATACGCTACAATCGCTCCTCCAGGCCCAGCTTCATGAATTGTATACCCAGATCCTAAAAAAAGACCGGTACCAATAACTCCTCCAAGTGCAATCATAAAGATGTGCCTGCTTTTCAATTCCCGTTTTAACCCTTGGTTTTGATCCATCATATAAATCCCCCCTTTTCCCTTTGGAAACCTATTTCATGTAAGCGTTTTTAAAAACATTCATAATAAGAATAATTATTGAAAAGAGCAAAATACATAGTATCAATCACTACCTGTTATTAAAAGATCATCCCTCACTGTTATTAATAACTTTTTATCAGCGATAGCTTGTCCTTCTACTACTTCTAATGATTCGATATATCCACTGATTCCTACTTTAATTTCTACTTTCTGTTTATCTATTGTTTCAATTAACGCTAATTTCTCCCACTCGTATACGTAAGAACTTTCCGTAACAAATAACTTCTCTACTTTCCCGTAACAAGGACTATACACGCCTTCTATAACCATCTTCACTTTATAAACTCCTCCTTCTTATTAATTGGTACTGAAACGTTGCATATCCCTCCTTTAGAGATTTCAACTATTATTTATGCAAAATGCGTACCAATCTCCAATTCCTATTTAAAATGAAGGTTTCTCAAAAAAAAATCTTCATAACCGCAAAATTTTTCTATCATTTGAGAAGTTTTAAAGGGAAAATAGCAAAAAAATTTTGCGATTTTATAAGAATTTTAATAAAATTATAAAAAGTCAGTCTTCATAGGGTGAAATGAGGAGAAGATAATCTATGCGTACAGAAGAAATTAATTTTAAACAGATCATTGAAATGAATATGCTATATGAAACTTTACTCAATGAGCTCGATATCGGGATTCATATTATTAATGAGGAAAGTAAAACGATTATCTATAACCGCAAAATGATGGAAATTGAATCAATGGAACGCTCAGATGTGCTATATAAAAGTCCTTTAGAAGTATTCGCATTTGAAGAAAAGAAAAATAGTACTCTTATAGAGGCATTAAAATTAGGAAAAACAAACAAAAATATAAAACAAACGTATTTTAACAATAAAGGGCAAGAAATTACAACGATTAACAATACTTTCCCTATAATAGAAAACGGAAAAATTAAAGGCGCTATTGAAATTTCAACAGAGATTAGCCATTTCAAACAAACAATGAAAACGAACCTTTCTCGAAAACAAAATAATAAATTTACCTTTGATCACATAATCGGTGATTCTAATGCTCTTCAATCTGTCATTACAGAAGCAAAGAGAGTAATTCGTACATCCTCATCCATACTTCTCGTAGGAGAAACAGGGACCGGTAAAGAACTATTTGCACAAAGTATCCATAATGAAAGTCAACGTTCAACAAAACCATTTATTTCACAAAACTGTGCCGCTATACCTGATACACTCATGGAAAGCTTATTATTTGGTACGAACCGAGGTGCATTTACAGGAGCTATCGATAAAGCTGGTTTATTTGAAGAAGCAAATGGAGGAACTTTGTTATTAGATGAGATCAACTCATTAAGTCCAGCACTTCAAGCGAAGTTGCTACGAGCTATACAAGAAAAAACAATACGAAGAATCGGAGGCACACAAGAAAAAGAAATTGATGTTCGTATTATAGCAACTATTAATGAAGATCCTCTTGAAGCTATTACACACAATCGATTACGGGAAGACTTATATTACCGATTAAGCGTCGTTACTTTATGTCTCCCGCCTTTACGTGAACGAAAAGAAGATATTCCTGATCTTGTGCAGCACTTTATCGAAAAGTACAACATTCAATTTGGACTTGGCGTAACAGATTTAGATGTACATGTAAGAGAATTCTTGTATGCATATGATTGGCCTGGAAACGTACGAGAATTGGAACATATCATTGAAGGTTCGATGAATTTAGTCGAGGATGAAAATATTATTACAGCGTTTCATCTTCCCACTCGCTTTCGTGAACAAATAAAAAAAGAATTCAATATGCAACCTTCCCTAACTAATAACGATGCTGATGCACCTAAAACGTTAAAGCACACAATAGAGGCAATGGAGAAGAACTACATTAATCAAATTCTGACAGAGTATCACGGTAATATCTCACAGGCTGCAAAGTTTTTAGGATTAAGTAGGCAAAACTTACAATATCGAATTAAAAAATTGCATTTACACATATGAAATGAAGTGAAGCTTTAATCTGTGGAGGTTTTGTTCACCCTCACCAATTGGACTTTTATTGTCTGTTAATGCAGGATAAATCTGCTTCCAAGTGTAAATATAAATTGGAAAAATATTCTATAATAAACATATAACATACTAGAAAGGAACGATATATATGAGTAATGATAACAAATTAAAGTTATTACAATACTTAGCCTTCTTCCCTACCATTGTATGTATGATGTTACTAGTTGATATGAATGCTTATTCTTATGCAAAACTATTAGCAACAATTAGCGGCTCCTTTGCAGCTATTATGCTTGCTGCTTTTTGGAATTTGAAGATACGTATGAAGAAAGAAAAATCTTCTTAATGCCAAAACAATAAAAAAATCGAGCTTACACAGCTCGATTTTTTTACTGTTTATTAAAATTCAACATTCTCCAAATACAAACCACTCGCCTCTGCAAGACAATTAATTTGATTACGTTGTTTTTCCTCTAAAATATTTGGGATTGCGTCCGCATCTAATTGTCCTAATCCGACTTCAATTAATGCTCCAACAATTTTTCGTACCATGTTATGAAGGAATCCGTTACCACTTACTCTAATTTGTACAAATCCTGCTTCTTCCATCACTTCAAGTGTATATACTTCTCGAACCATAGACTTTTTCTTTGATTTCGCATTTGAAAAAGCAGTAAAGTCATGTGAACCAACTAAATGTTTCGCAGCTTCTTTCATGCTTTTCACATTTAATTTTTTATTCACATGCATGCTGTATTTACGCATAAATGGATTTGTATGCTCTTCATTCCAAATTTTATAAAGATATGTTTTTGCTTTAGAATTGTAACGAGCATGGAAGCGATCTTGTACTTCTTCTACACTCGTAATGCTAATATCGTTGGGTAAATATTGATTTAAATATTTTTTCACTTTATGTTCCACTAACTTCTCATCACTTTGAAAGTTAGCAACTTGATTCAAAGCATGTACACCCGCATCTGTTCTACTACAACCGATAATTTCAATTTCTTTTCCGATCATTTCAGATATGACACTCTCGATTTTTCCTTGAATTGTATTATCGTTATTACCAAGACGTTGCCATCCTTTAAAACGTGCACCATCGTACTGAATCGTTAATTTATAATTATTCATTTTACTCTCCTTCATAGAAAATATTCCCTCATATCGTGAGGGAATATGAATAAACTTTACTTTCTAACAAGCTTCACTACATTTTCTACATGGGCTGTATGTGGGAACATATCAACTGGTTGTACATATTCCACTTCATAACTCTTCATTAGTGCTTGTACATCACGTGCTAATGAAGAAGGATTACAAGATACATAAACAACTTGTTTTGGTTTCACTTTTAAAATTGTTTCCAGTAATTTATCATCGCAACCTGTACGAGGTGGATCGACAACAATTACATCTGGACGCCATCCTTCTTTTACCCATTTCGGTAACCATTGTTCAGCTTTACCTGCTTCATATTTCGTATTTGTAAATCCGTGACGCTTCGCATTTTTTCTTGCATCTTCAATCGCTTCTGGAATTACATCCATACCACGTACTTCCGCTGCATCATTTGCAAGCCACAGACCGATTGTACCAACACCACAATACGCATCTACAATTTTCTCATCGCCTGTTAAAGCAGCTGCTTTTTTCGCTTCATCGTATAAAACAACTGTTTGTTCTGGATTTAACTGGAAGAATGCACGTGCTGATAATTCAAATGATAAATCACCTAGTGTTTCTTGAATTACTTCTTTTCCAGCTAATTTAAATGTTTTATCACCGAAAATAACAGATGTTTTACGCCAGTTTACGTTTTGCATAATTGATTTAACAGCTGGCATCTGTTTTTGTACTTCTGCGATAAATTGATCTTTATTTGGTAATTCTTCTTTTGTTGTAATAAGTGTAACTTGTACTTCCCCTGTTTGAACTGCAGTACGTGTCACAATTGTGCGTACTAAACCTTTTTGTTTTTTCTCATTGTAAATAGAAACATTTAATTTTTCTAATATACGTCTTACAACTTTTGTCGCTTCATTCGTTGCTTTATGTTGAATCATACAGTGAGCAATATCAATTAACTGATGTGAGTTTTGCTTATACAGCCCTGTAATAACCTTTTCGTCTTTACGTCCCACTTGTAATTGACTCTTATTACGATAATGCCATGGATTTTCCATACCAAGCGTTGGACGAATTTTTTCTTCCAAACTGTTGTTCATATACTTCTCAAATGCTTGTACAACGATATCACGCTTTTGATTTAATTGTTCTTTATAATCTAAATGTTGCAGCTGACAACCGCCACACTCTTCATATACCGGGCATGGTGCTTTCACACGATGTGGTGAAGCTTTACGAACTTTTTTCACTTTCGCTTCAGCGAAGCCACGCTGAATTTTCGTTGTTTCAGCAACAACTTCTTCTCCTGGTAATGCCCCTGGAATGAAAACAACTTGTCTCTTAAAATAACCAACGCCTTCTCCGTTAATCCCAAGACGTTTAATTGTCACAGGAAACGTTTGACCAACTTCCAACTTACTCTCATGTTGCTTTTGTATCAATATTACACCTCTACTCTATACTTTTCCATAAATATAACGCTGCATAACTGCAGTATGGTTCACACTCTTGTTTCACTTTTTCTAAAAATGCATCATCAGGTTTATCATCTAATTGAAATACACCTTGCACTGCACGCTGAATCCCAATGTCCGCTTTCGGAAACATATTTTTCCGTCCAATCCCAAACATTAAAAAATTTTGCACTGTCCATGTACCAATCCCCCTAATTGGTAACAATTGTGCGGAAACCTCTTCATCCGCCCTGGTTTCTATACTCGCTAAATTTAATGTACCGCTGATAATACTTCGACCTAACCCTACTATATATTCAGCCTTTCGCTGACTAAACTTCTGCTCTCTCAATTCTTCTATTGAAATATTTGCTACTATTTCTGGAGTGGGGAAAAAGAATACACCGTTCTTCTCTGTTCCATATCGTTTCACAAACTGTTCAGTTAACACAGTAGCAAATTTCAAATTTATTTGTTGATGAATGATACAGCGAAGAAGACAAGCAAAATAATCAAACTCTAAAATAATTGGAGTATAAGCATATGTTTCAAATAGTGGACGTAATGATGTGTTTAAAAAATGATTTTGTATATCTTGAAACGGTTCATTCCAATGAAAAATGGCTCTCATTCGTTTCATGACTTTCTCTTGATCTCCTGCCTGACTAGAGATCCAAAACTGTGGATTTTGAACAGTACCAATCCCTTGCAAGCGAACAACAATCTGTTCCTCGTCTATACAAAGCGGGACATAAATGACTTTCTCATCTAATTGAATGACGTTAAGAGGATCAAAAGATAAACGTTTTAATACTTCTTCAAAATGATACGGATACTCTAACGTAACATGTTCGCTCCACATACGTTTCCCCATCCTTTTTACACATCATTATAGCATGAGAAAACCGCAAGCATACATGCTTACGGTTGATTGCTTTTTACTAAGTCATCTAGACTTTTAAAATGATACCCTTTCTCGCGCAAATCATCAATGATTTTCGCAAGTGCTTCTGCATTATCTTTTGATATTGCATGAAGTAATAAAACAGATCCTGGATGAATCATCGTCATTACATTATTATGTGCATATTGCCATCCTCTTTGCTCGTCCACTTTCCAATCCAAAAATGCAAGTGACCAAAATACATTATAATAGCCCATTTCTTTCGTAAGAGCCAATGTTCTTTCACTAAATACGCCGCGCGGCGGACGTACATATTTTACTTCTTTTTGCCCAGTTACTTTTTTAATCTCTTCCGTTACACTCGTTAATTCTTCACGAAGTTTCGCATCATTTACCGTTGTAAAATCAGGATGACTCCACGAATGGTTTCCAATAATATGTCCTTCATCCTTCATTCTTAATAACAAATCTTTTTGTGTTTTAATATAATGACCCGTTACAAAGAAAGTTGCTGGTACTTTTTTCTCTTTTAATACGTCTAAGATTTTCCCTGTGTATCCATTCTCATATCCATTATCAAATGTTAAATAAATATCTTTTTTCTCCGTGTCCCCTAAATAAAAACCGCCATTTTTTTGTAGTAATTCTGTATATAGCTTCCCTGCATCTGGTACTGTTTCATTTTTAGGACGCGGGATTCCCCAGTTATGTGGAGTATTTGTATAAGCTAATGCTGAAACTGGAACAAGTGCCATCATAATTGAAAAAATGAGACCGATATATAACCATTTATATTTCATAAATAGTCTCCTTTCCATATATAATCGTACTTGTAGTTTCTGTTGCCATTCATTCTTTCATGCTGAACATGTTTTTCTATATATACCAAAAAAATGCATCTCGAATCATTCGAGATGCATTTTTGTTTACTTAAATACTGGCTCTTTAAAGCTAGCTAATTTTTCAAGTGATGTTTTATCAACATCTGCATGTAAGCTATTACCATGAGAATCCATCGTTACAACTGCTTTAAATCCTTCGATACGTAAATGCCACATTGCCTCTGGAATACCAAATTGTAAGAAATCAACATCTTTTACTTCTTTAATACATTCAGCATAATATTGTGCTGCACCGCCAATTGCATTTAAATATACACCACCGTGCTCTTCTAAAGCCGCTAATGTTTTCGCACCCATACCACCTTTTCCAATGACAGCGCGAATACCGAATTTCTTCATAATATCGCCTTGGTACGGTTCTTCACGAATACTTGTCGTTGGACCTGCCGCTTTAATTTGCCAGTTTTCATTTTCATCTTTCACGACAACTGGACCACAGTGATAAATAACTTGTCCTTTTAAATCTACTGGACAATCGTTATCCATTAAATGCTTATGGATTGCGTCACGACCTGTATACATCATGCCATTAATTGTTACAACATCACCAACGCGAAGTTCACGAATTTGCTCTTCTGTAATTGGTGCTTGTAATACAATCTCACGTTGCTCTGTTTTTTCTTGCGCTTCTTGCTGAAGTGTATCCTCACCTTCTTGATATAGCCAATCCATAATTTCACCTGTTTCAGGATGGATTGTTACGCCAAGGCGGCGATATGCCCAGCAATTATACGCAACAGATACGTAGAAACTAGCTGGCAGACGATTATACACGCCAATTTTACAACCAAGTAAAGTTGTTTCTCCACCAAATCCCATCGTACCAATGCCAAGCTTATTCGCATTTTCTAATACGTACTCTTCAAGTTTTTGTAACTCTGGTACTGGATTGACATCATCTAATGTACGGAATAATTGATTTTTTGCTAATTCGTAACCTGATGTGCGGTCTCCCCCGATACCAACACCAATTACACCTGCACTACAGCCTTGACCTTGCGCTTGATATACAGCATGAAGAAGGCATTTACGAATCCCTTCTAAATCACGGCCAGCGCGTCCAAGTCCTTCTAATTCACACGGTAAGCTATACTGAATATTTTTATTCTCACAGCCACCACCCTTTAGAATTAAGCGTGCATCAATATAATCTTTTTCCCATTGTTCAAACTTAATAACCGGTGTACCTGGTCCTAAATTATTTCCACTATTGTCTCCAAAAAGAGAATCAACAGAATTGGGACGAAGTTTACCATCTTTTGTCGCCCGCTCAAGCGCATTATAGATAGCTTCCTTCAACTTTAATTGATTCACACCAACTGGTGTATAAATTTTAAACGTTGGCATCCCTGTATCTTGGCAAATTGGCGAGACGTTATCATCAGCCATTTTAATATTATTCGTAATTGTGCCAAGTGCCATCGCAGAACGAGTCCCTGAATTTTCTCGTTCTTTCGCTTGTTGAATCGCACGACGAACATCTTTCGGTAAGTTCGTTGACGTTTCAACAATTAGTTGATACATGCTTTCTTGAAGCTTTTCCATTGTTACTTCCCCCTCAATTGTGAACGCTACCAAAACGTTATGAGCTGAAAATTCCATTGTTATGCTCTTCAGCTTTTTATTTGTTTCACGCTATTAAAGCATAAATGAAATTTTTCACAACTTGATTATACCTTTTTTTCTACCGTCCTTCTATTATCCATACAGAAAAAGGCTGCCAATTTTGCATTGGCAGCCTTTTTAATATATTATTCGTCTTTTTTAAATTGCTCACATTTTAATTCTAATTCATCTAACATCGCAAGAAGACGATCTACATCTTCTAACTCTACTTCTTCAGGTTCAATTGTATCAATTACTTCAATGAACATATTTAAACGTTCTTTTAAATATACTAGTTGTGAATCTTTATCTTCAATTGCTTTTCCCATGAAGGCACTCTCCTTTTAATTCGAGTTGCTTTTATTATACCGCAAAAATGATTGCTATGGGCATGAAATTTCATCAATTTTGTCACAGTCATTCATTCAAATGTAAGCCCTCTCTCTTTTTTCACAAAAAAGTTTCACTTTATAAAAAGTACATATTCTTCTATTATAGAGAATGGACAAATTGTTATTTCAATAGTCAAAGGAGTATTTCATATGACGATATCACAAAAAATGAAGCCGATTACTCCTTCTTACGATCCATGGGAAGCGTATATGGACCTTGAAGAGTACGGCAAACTACTATTAACAAACGTTGAGTTTACAACGACAACGTTATGCAATATGCGTTGCGAGCATTGTGCTGTTGGTTACACATTACAGCCGAAAGATCCAAATCCGCTTCCGATGGAGCTTTTATTAAAACGATTAGATGAGATTCCTCATTTACGTTCTTTAAGTATTACTGGCGGAGAACCAATGCTTTCAAAGAAATCCGTCGACAACTATGTAACACCGCTCTTAAAATACGCCCATGAACGAGGCGTTCGCACTCAAATCAACTCAAACTTAACTATAGATTTAGCACGTTACGAACAAATTATTCCTTATTTAGACGTATTGCATATATCCCATAACTGGGGAACAATTGATGACTTCGTTGAAGGTGGATTTGCAATGATGGAACGTAAACCTACTTATGAACAACGTGCAAAATTATTTGAACGAATGATTACAAATAGTAAAGCTCTATCAGATGCAGGGGTACTCGTATCAGCTGAAACAATGTTAAACAAAAGAACTCTACCGCATATTGAGCATATTCATCGTCAAATTGTCGAAGAGATGGGCTGTAAACGTCATGAAGTTCACCCGATGTATCCAAGTGACTTCGCGAGTAATCTAGAGATCTTAACAAAGGCTGAAATTCGTGATGCAATTGAGCATTTACTAGAAATTCGCGATGAAAATGTATGGATGTTATTTGGAACTTTACCTTTCTATGCTTGTAGCGATGACGAGCGAGACATCGCCACATTTAAGAAATTACAAGAAAGCAAAAATGTAACGGTTCGTAACGATCCAGATGGTCGTTCTCGTTTAAACGTCAACATTTTCGATGGAAATATTATTGTAACTGATTTCGGTGACGTTCCCCTTCTAGGTAACGTACAAACAAACACACTACAAGAAGCGTATGACAAATGGAGTGCTTCAAAAACAGCACAATCATTAAGCTGTCACTGTCCTGCAGTAAAATGCCTTGGACCAAATGTTCTTGTAAAAAATAGCTACTATCCGACAGAAGATTTCTTATCAAAAACAGCAAACATAACATTTTAAATTTCAACTTTAATCAGTGGGGGTTTGTTCGTTCCCCACTGATTATTAGTTGAACCAATTGCCCACAAATAGCGGGATAAATAAAAACGTCAGCTTATAAGCTGACGTTTTTTCATATTATTGCGAGTGAGAAGAAGAAATGAATTTAAAATACAAATGATCGTGAATTGGAATAGCAGCTCCAATTCCTTGTGAGGTAATATTTTTCACTACAAGCCTCTTTTGATTTCCTTTTAACACAAGGTACACTTCTCCAAACGTTACTTTTCCTTTTTCATTTACTGCTGGTGTATAAGCATATAAATATCCAAGTTGACTCGGACTAATATTATACACACGCTCATGTCCAGTACCATAACCAATGGTCGTTTTAAATGAAAGCGGCAATTGTACTTTTTCAAGTGCTTTGAGAAGCATCATTTTTTTCACATCCGCAGTATTTTTCATATCTGCTGTTAAATCACCTTCAACCGTCTTTTGCGTTTCTTGCTTATAGCGTAGCGGATATAAGCGATCTCCTCCGCGATTATCGTACACATTACGATTTACTTGTTTATATTCCCAATTAATCGATGTCTCAACCGATTCATAATTCAAAGCCCATTGACCTAAATAAATCTTTGCTCGGTACCCTACCGCAAGCGGCGCATTCGAAATTGTCGTTTCATTAAACATTCGAATTAAGTCCGGATTTTCAATTTTAATATTTGCTGTTTTCAATAGTTCTTGAGCAAACTTACTCGGCTGTAAGCGCGGCAAATCTTGCGCATCATTTGGAAACGTATTGTCTTTGGAAATATTTAATACAGATGAAGGCATTTTTGTTTCTACCGTTGTCTTTGCAAAACTTATGTTAGGAAATAATAGAATAAACGAGACCATAGTTGAAAGACATATGCTGTATACTCGTTTCACCTGTCTGGCTCCTTCCTACGTAAAGGTATATATACTACTTTGTTTATTGTTTTCTCCCAATACAATTGTTATGCCTATTTTTCATAATAAATAAAAACCAATTCCCATAATGACATACGCTGCTAATAAAGTACCACCTTCAAACCAGTTTGTATCTCCATCATTTGAAATTGCGATCGTTAAGAAAACAGCTGTAATCATAGAAACGAGTTCTGGTATTGTAAATACTAAAGGCATCCTTTGTGCAAAGAACATAGAAAGCAGTACTAATACAGGAGCAACAAACATGGCAATTTGTAACGTAGAACCGACTGCAATTTCAACTGCAATATTTACTTTATTTTTATACGCCATAATAATCGCAGATGCATGTTCCGCTGCATTCCCAACAATTGCAACGATAATAACCCCTATAAATAATTCTGACCAACCAAATGATTTTGCAACTGTCTCAAATGTATGCACAAGCGCCTCTGACACATAAGCTACCGCAATTGTCGCTATCGCTAAAATGAGTAATGCTTTACCTTTCGACCACTCTGGTTCTTCCTCATGAGTGACTTCATCCGTTTTATGTTGATATACACCACGATGCGTAACGAGCTTAAATAGCAGTGCAGCAATATACATAATAATCATGATAATAGAAACACCGATACTTAATTGATACGTCTTTCCAGCGTCCATCTTCATTGAAAAGATCTCTGGAATAACAAAAGCTACTACAACAGCAAATATTAATAAAGCTGAATTATGCCTTGCATCATACACATTAAAACTTTGTCTTTTGTATTTAAGCCCTCCTACAAAGAAGGATAGCCCTCCTACTAATAATAAATTTCCAAGTACAGAACCCGTTAAAGAGGCTAACACGACCTCAATTAATCCTGCCTGAAGTGCAAAAATTGAAATGATTAGTTCAACAGCATTACCGAAAGTAGCATTTAATAATCCGCCTATTCTAGGTCCCGAGACAATCGCCAAACTTTCTGTCGCTCTCCCCATAAAACCCGCTAATGCGATAATCGTAATACAATACACAGCGAACATAATTGTTTGAGGCCAATGAAGTGTTTTTCCAAGTACAGAAAGTGGTACCCCGATCAGCGCTAAGATAAGAAATATTTTATTAAACATGCTTTTCATCCTTCCATCGTATGTATTTCTCCTCGATATTATTATTATTCTTCTCCTAACTTGTCCGATTTCATCACAATTACGTTTAAAAAATCGGATTGAAGAAAACAGTATGAAAGATATTTAAATTATCTTGTTTAAACGGAGAAAACAATAAATTATGAACAGGGGCTAAAAGCATGCATTTAAAAGAAAAAATTGAAACTATTATTTGCGGTCAACGAACTGGTGTATTATCTACTGTACGTGAAAATAAACCTCATAGTACCTTTATGATGTTTTTCCACGAAGATTTTGTATTATATGTTGCAACAGATCGGAAATCAAAAAAGATAACAGATATCGAGAACAATCCAAATGTCCATGTACTACTTGGACGTGAAGGAAAGAAATTAGATGAAGATTATATTGAAGTTGAAGGCTTAGCTTCCATCGAGGAAGACTCCACATTAAAAAATAAGTTTTGGAATAATAGCTTAAAACGTTGGTTACTCGGTCCTGAAGACCCTAATTACGTATTAATAAAAATCAATCCCGACACAATTTATTACATCGATGGTGCTGGTACGACGGAGCCTGAGTTTTTACGACTATAAAATAAAACAAGCCCCCTTTAGGTGGGCTTGTTTTGTCGAAAAGTTCTTCTGAAAAAAACAATAAAATAGGTGGAACTTTCTAAAGATTCTGTTATATAATAGCATTAACTTAAATAAACTGTATTAAAACAGATTGAGAGGAGAAATAAAATTGATGAAAAGAGAAGAACGCAAAAACATGATTGAGTTTATTGAAAAGAAAAAAGGGATTGAGCGTGATGAATTATTGTTTATGACAGACGATGAAGTAGAACATATTTATAATGTAACGTACTTTTTGTACGAGGAAATTGCAGAGTAGTATAATAATCCCCACCTTATTAGCAATATAAGGTGGGGATTATTTCGTTATTTATTTCGCTATTTGCGAGGCGGTAAAATCCCACTGATTAAAGTTTCACTTTATACATGAGAATGGTTTTCATGTATAATAATGTAAGATTGGAGGAATTTTACTATGAGTTCATGGCTCTTATTCGCACTATTATCAGCAATTGCTGCTGCCCTTGTATCTATTTTCGGAAAGATTGGTTTAGATGGAATCGATGCCAATGTTGCAACAACGGTTCGTTCTATTATTATGGCATTATTTATGGTGGGCGTTATTATTATCCAAGGTAAATTTCAAAATATCGGCGACGTACTGCTAAATAAAAAAGCACTGCTCTTTATCACATTAAGTGGGGTTGCAGGTGCTTCGTCATGGCTATTTTATTTTCTTGCCCTCAAAACAGGGAAAGTTTCACAAGTGGCTCCTGTCGATAAATTTAGCGTCGTATTTTCTATCATTCTCGCGATGATTATACTCGGTGAAAAGTTAAACTTTATGACTGGCGTTGGTGTAGTCTTTATTACAGCTGGTGTATTATTTATTGCTTTCAGCTAAAAAAACCGCTATTAGCGGTTTTTCTTTTTCTTTATATAAAACCATACAATACATGTAACAACTACTGAAATGCATAAAATCCATATTCCGTAATGATGTAGATTATACTCAACGAAACGCCACTTCTCTCCTAACTTCCAGCCAAGTCCAATAAAAACACTTATCCAAATAAGCGCACCACCATAAGCGTACAAACAAAAACGCCAAAGTGTTAAATTCGACATCCCAGCAAAATATGCTGTTAAATGACGTACTCCCGGGATAAAGTAACCAATCATTAAAAGAAATGGTCCATATTTTTCAAATAAAACATGTGTTTTTTCAATGTGATGTTCTTTAATTCTAATCTTCGGCCCATATTTTTTTAAAACAGGGAGTCCAAGTTTTAAACCTAATATGTAGCTTAATGTAATACCTAACATCGCACCAGCCATCCCGCTTAAAAAAGCAGCAGTTCCTGACATAACTCCTTTAGAAACGTTATAACCAACGAAAGTCAATAAAAACTCGTCTGGTATCGGTAATCCAACAATTCCACCGGCCAAAGCTATAATAATTCCAAAATACCCATAATGTGCGATTAACTCGCCAATATGTTGTTCCATTCGGAAAACACATCCTATGCACGATCGTTATTCCACATTGTGCCCTTTCTATCTTTCAGACAAACATGGTATACATATTCACTATACATTGTTTTTATAATGAACTCTACTTCTATCCATTCCTTTAGCAGGAAGAAAGTGAACCATTAATCAATGGTGATTTGCTCATCCTCACTAATTTTTAGCACACACCAATTGTGCGCCCGACTCCCACCTACTTCCCTTGTATTCACCGATTTTTGAAGCGCTAGTCTTACTATCCGCAAATAGCCGGATTAAAAAATAAAAATTCATATGCTTGTTTTTTTGTTACAATAAAGGAAAGTTACTTTTCGCAACGGTTTAACTCTCAGGAAAAATGATATATCTAGCAAAAACATAGTTTGGTCGATATAATGCAACTTCTACCTATTAAAAGAACATACACCCTTTACATACAACATCATTTTTCTAAATTATACAGGGGGAACGAACATGACCATTGAAAATCAATTTATCCAAAAGGTTTACTATAAAACATTTTTAACAGCAGAAACTTCTACTCCAGTATCAGAAGTACTCGGTGAAGCATATATAAATGAATCTACAAATGAATTCTCCAACATTTCTAATATCCGCTTTGCTCAAGGTGAATTTTATTACCAAAATAAAGACTTTGAAGCAGCGATATTTAAATGGGAGAAAGTAAATAACGAACTTGCACTTTGGGCAACCAAAAATATTGCAGATTCTTATTTTGAACTAGGATTCTTGCCAAAAGCAGAAGAGATTTATCAATCCATTCAAACGGAAGATACAACTCTTACAATGGAAGTTTCCTTACAACTTCTTTCTCTTTACATCGAACAAGAACGTTTAGGTCTAGCATTTAAGACGATTAGTGAGGCTGTTGCATTTCAACCTGACTATCCTAATATCACTGCAATTGCTCGCTCATTCTATGAAAAACAAGAAGATTGGAATAACGCCATCGAACTTGCCGTTCAAGAAGGAATTCGAACAAAATCGTTACACTGGTTCGATACTTTAATCAATTATGTGAATCAAGGATTCACGAAACAAATCAAACCAGAATATTTCTATGAATCTTTAAAAGCTTTATATGCAATTGATCAAGTCCAATTTAAAGAACTTGTTATTGCGCTTTGGAACAGCTATCAAAATGAAAACTTGCATCTACCTTGGATTCAAACAATAAATCATTTATTCTTACATATTGAAACAGACAACAATGACGATTGGCATGAAATTGTTGAACGCTATCAAGATACGTACTTTGAGTTAATTACTGGTGAGCATTTCATGCATGAAATGCAGGGACTTGTACCAGATTTATTAACCAATTGGTTTAGTTTAACGAAAGCAAAAGATGCCCTATTTGTCTCTGCTGCAGTGTTAGCATGGAATGAAGTTTCACCTACAACTTTAGAGTCATTACTCGTAAAAAGTGCTGGAGCCCTACTTTCTAATTCAACAGCTGAAACAAATGTAAATATGGAAACAGTTTCTCATTTATTCGAAACAATTGCTGTATGGGCTGAAAAAAACGATGTGGATTTAAGTCATCAATTTACGTTACTCGTTCACGAACTGTGTGATTTAAATGTTACACAATTACTAATAGCGGGAACTAGTGACCATGATAAATCATCATTCATCAATTCAATATTAGGAGAGAACATCTTAACTGAGACTGTAACAACTCCTATTCTATTTAAAGATGATAGCCAAACTGAAATAACAGAATTCACTGCGTTAGATGTACACAATATACCTAGCTTTGATGAATTCCATCAAAGAATGGCTACACCTTCCGAATCAGAACTTGAGAAAAAATGTATAGAAATTAAGTTACCAAGTAGATTTTTAAGAAAAAATAAATTTGCATTTCTTGTTACGCCACCTGTTCAAGGGCAAGTGGATAAAAACAGCTCATATTTTGAATACTTACAAGCAGCAGATAGCCTTATTTACGTATTAAATTCTTCTTCACCATTACATGGTGAAGAACTTGATACATTACTTTATTTACGTGAACAAGTGCCAAATTTACAAATTCATTTCGTATTACACACAAATAATACGACCAATAATGAAAAACTAATGAGTAAGATGAAAGTCCATTTCCCAAAGGCACAGTTCTTCCCATACTCTCCTTCACAAGAGAGTAGCCAGCAACTTGGAGACGTGACAGAGTCTATTCTTTCTAATCTAGCAGAGCGTAACATGGAACAAGAACGTATAAAAAAACTAATATGGTTTACACAAAAAACAATCGCATACCTTGTAAATGAACGTGTGGAGTTAGAAAATACATTAGTGAAATCAGTACGCTGGAATAAACATATCTCAGTTAAATTAAATGGATTTATTAACAACCTTACTGCTCTTGAAAAAGATAAAATTCGTTCTATTACAGAATCTTATCTTTTAACGAAAGAAGAAATCACACGAGATATCCATTCTCAAATTCCTGAATTATTACAGAGTTGTTCTGACCTTGTTCAAGAAGATAGCGACTTCAAATTAGTTCATGAAGAATTAAATACTGCGATGAACGAACGAGTTCAAAAACATGTACAACAAGTGCTTCTTCCTAAATTTACTGGTTCTATTCAAGAATGGATTGAAACAGCTCATAATGAATTTATTCAAGCTCAATCTTATTTAGATGAAATGAGTGAAACGTTTAATAAATTATATAAAGAAGAACGCATGAAACTTCCTTGTGATTTCAAATTACTAGATGATTGGCATCGAGATGTTGTACGTATGACAAATCGAATTACAGTATCGAACATCAATATTTTATTACGCTTTACACCGACACAATTTTTCTTAAAAAGTGCTGGAAAACTATTTGGTAACATGCAAAAAAATCAGTCTATGCTCGCAAACAAATATAAACAATACATTGAAACGGAAGACTATACGGAGATTGCTCAAACAATCTCAAAACAATTCTTCCTTCAATTTGAAGTATTTGAAGGCGCATTAGAACGAGATATCATGATGTTCTTTAAAGATCCACTTAGCATATTGAAACAAAATGTAGAAGCAGCTCAACTTGAAATACAGGAAGACGAGCAAACATTAACAACATTAAGAAGCAACCCAGAAACGTATCACGATCCGTTAGCATTCTTTAAACTGCAACTATTGCAGCACAAATTCGTTTTAAGTACAAACAAAAACAATGAAGACGTCTATGAATTTAATGAGTCTCCTACGATTTAACATAAAAAACCAAGCAAATTTCAGTTTGCTTGGTTTTTTACTTTAATTCATTATTTTCATATGTTCAAATGGATAATAAATTGCCGCTAATTCTCCTAATACATCTTCTCTATCAATAAGTCCTAAACCATTTCTACTATCTCTGCTTATTAAGCGATTATCTCCCATAACAAAAATCTTATTTTTAGGAATTGTAATCGGTCCAAAGTCCTCTGTTAAATTCATAAGTTTTTTTTCAGCTTGTTTTTTATTACTATACAAATACGCTTCCTGTATCACTTCATGATTCACATATAATTGATCATTTCTCACCTCAATGACATCACCAGGCAAACCAATAACCCTTTTCACATAAAAATTATCTGTCTTCACAACAATAATATCTTCTCGCCCATAACTTTCAAATTGCTTTGCCAACTTATTAACAATCACCTTATCCCCATCTTGTAACGTTGGTTTCATGGACGCTCCTTTTACAGTCGTAGGAAAAAACACAAAAATTTTCGCTAAAAACACTAACAAACATGCAATTGCAATTGTTCCAAAGAATTCACGCCAACGTTTTTTCTTTTGCATCATTCCACCATCTCATCATCTTTTTACTTTTATTATAAGGAATTCAACTGTAAAATTTCCATAAAATTCTGAATTGTAAAATTGTAATATTACAAACTTTTAAATAACAATATTAAAAAATGTATTATTTTATATTTTTATTTACTTAGGAGGACTTTTTCTATGAAAGTTATGCTTAAAAATGAAAATACCGGCCAAATTAAACAAGCAAAAATTGGTTTTAGTTGGACTATATTTTTCTTTGGTTTCTTCCCTGCTATATTCCGTGGAGATTGGAAATGGTTTTTAATTATTTTAATCGCTAGCATGTTTACGTTCGGATTCTCTAACCTAGTCTTCTGCTTTATTTACAACAAACTTTACATCAATGATTTATTAGCTCAAGGTTATAAAGCAGCTGATGAATATAGCCTTTCTGCTCTACAACAAAAAAACATCGTAGCATAGTAACAAAAAAAGATACTCTCAAAATAGTCTATCCACTATTTTTGAGAGTATCTTTTTATATTCCCACATATACAATACACATTTGAGCCGCTACATATGTAAACCAAATCCAAAGTGGTTCATACTTTAATTTGCGCCCTCCAATATCTGTCACGCCTATAATAAAATCAGAAATCACAAATAGTAAACCACCAAAAGCCGGTATCCACCATATTCCTGTATTCTCATAGTATAGGGCGAATGCAAAGCAAGCCATTCCTCCAACCCACAATCCGTAAATTAGAGCTCCTATCGTAAACAATTTATCTTGTTTATCATTTCGTATAAAAAAGAACCATCCTATAATGAGAAAGAGCCCATATACGAGTAAACCAATCCAAAAACCATTCCATGAGATGCCTGTTTGCAAAAATGCTTTTACATAAAAACAATGTGCAAGCGCGAAAGTAATCATCCCTCCAATTAACCTGTGACCAATTGGAATCAAACCTGCCATAAATAAATCTCCTACAGTTGATAACGTCATACCTAGTGCAACCCACGTACTATACTCCACTGATGGATCTTGTAACCATATCCAAATTGCACTTGCCGTTAAAGAAAAACTAAGAATAAGACGCACTGCTAAAGGTAACGGCATATTATTTCTTGTCTTTTTTGTCTGTCCTATTGCGTATATTGCACCAATTAAAAAAAGAATGATTTGTCCAATTAACACCATGTAAAGTAGATTCATAACATGTTCTCCTCAATAAATGCTTTTTGTATCTTTTTTCGTTATACCTAGTCTATTATCCTTTTTCTATATAAAAAAAGAAGAACAGTACTGTTCTTCCATTGTAATCGTTTTCCTGTTATTTATGCTACTTGTTTTTCTTGCTCCATTTTCTGCTTAGCTGGCTTACGATTCACCACGATAATTCCCGCGGCTACACATGCCAAACCGAATAATACAAATGAATGAATTGCTTCTCCTAAAATCATGCTCGATAATAACACACCAAATACGGGTATAAAGAACATGTACATTGATACTTTTCCAACCTTGTTATACTTCATAATTGTATTCCAAATGCAAAAGCCTGCTGCGGATAAGAAAGATAAGTAGAGAAGCATAAGTATTGCATGTACACTAAATGTAAATGGCATGGCTCCAACTTGCAAAGCCCCTATACATAATAGCCCGATAGAACCAAAAATCATTTGGTATGCTGTCATATAGCCAACATCTAATGTTTTGCTACCTTCTTTCGCCAATATGTTTCCATATGAATACAACATTGCTGCACTAAGAAGTAATAAGCTACCGATTCCGAAATGGAATGACAAACTACCATCACTCGGTACATTTACTAAAATGACACCACAAAAGCCGATAGAGACCCCAATTATTTTTCTCATATTGAGAGCGTCATCTTTATATAAAAAATGAGCAAGTAAAATTTGAAAGAATGATGATGTTCCTGAAATGATAGCTCCTTCAATACCAGAACTATAGCTCATTCCAATATAAAAACATATATATTGAAGAAATGTTTGAAATAAACCAATTTGCACTAACTGCTTCCCCGTTCCTTTTTTGAAGCTCATATCTTTTCCTAACACTTTAAAGAATACTAAGAGCATGACTCCAGATAAAAAGAAACGATAACCAGCAAATAGTATTTGTTCCCCAACTTCTTGTGGCTGAATTCCAAGTTCAGCATAGCTTAATTTAATAAATGGGAATGCGCTCCCCCATAAGAAAGTCGCTACTATTGCAGCAATTAGTACGCCAATCGGATGGGTAAAAAATTTCTCTGTCTTCACTTGTTGTCTTCCTTTCCGATCTTTTATGAACAATATTCATATATACCAAAGGTATTGCGAAAACACAAGTTTTCCGTTTATACTTGAAACAAAACTATGCCATCTTATAAAAACATATGATATACTATAGAATAATTACAACATAATAACTATTAAAAACAGATTCAACAGAAATGCTGCTATCCATTATGGATGGCAGCTTTCGTCGTTTTATAGGGGTTTCGATTTTGATTCTTTTTCTCAATAAGAATTCGGAAGGAGCGAATAGTAATGAACTCAGAAGTAAAAACATTACAAGTACAAAAGTCTATTTCTCATCCCTCTTTATGGGATACATTAAAGAAACATTATGAACTTATCTTTGCAATCGCATCTGGTATTTTTATTTTAGCTGGTTGGTTATTCACAAAGAATGATGCAATAAATGTAGGCATTACTTGCTATATCCTCGCTTATATAGTTGGTGGATATGCAAAAGCGAAGGAAGGTATTGAAGATACCATTGAAGAGAAAGAGCTAAATGTCGAAATGCTCATGCTCTTTGCTGCTATCGGTGCTGCAATCATTGGCTACTGGGCAGAAGGTGCGATTTTAATCTTTATCTTTGCACTAAGTGGTGCAATGGAATCTTATACATTAAGTAAAAGTCAAAAAGAAATTTCAGCGCTTCTTGATTTACAACCTGAAGAAGCATTACGTATTTCAAATGGAACCGAGGAACGTGTTCCTGTTGGACGATTACAAATTAAAGACATTATTTTAATTAAGCCAGGTGAGCGTGTTCCTGCTGACGGTACGATTCATAACGGTGAAACAAATATCGATGAAGCTGCTATTACAGGGGAACCTATTCCGAATGAGAAAAAATTCGGTGATGAAGTATTTGCCGGTACTGTAAATTTACGCGGTGCTATCGAAGTTAAAATTACGAAGCCGAGCGATCAAACATTATTCCAAAAGATTATCCGTCTCGTCCAAAGTGCACAAAGCGAAAAATCACCATCGCAACTATTCATCGAAAAATTTGAAGGAACATATGTAAAAGGCGTACTGCTCGTTGTTGCGCTTATGATGTTCGTCCCTCACTTCTTACTTGACTGGAGCTGGAATGAAACATTTTATCGCGCTATGATCTTACTTGTAGTCGCATCTCCTTGTGCACTCGTTGCTGCTATTACACCAGCAACTTTATCTGCAATTTCTAACGGCGCAAGAAACGGTATTCTCTTTAAAGGTGGCATACATTTAGAACGCCTCGCTTCAGTAAAAGCGATCGCCTTTGATAAAACAGGAACATTAACACAAGGAAAACCTACCGTAACAGATGTATATGTTCGAGAAAGTATGACAGAAAAAGAAGTACTTTCTATTACAGCATCAATTGAAAGTCACTCTACACACCCTTTAGCTGAATCTATTGTTAAATATGCACAACATGCGTATGACATTGCATTAAAAAAACCAGAAAATGTTGAGGATGTAACTGGTTTTGGACTCAAAGGAATATTTGAAAACAAAGCTTATAAAATAGGTAAAGCTGATTTTATCGGTGTAGAAACAAAGACATTTCATAATGGTATTTCTGCCTCCCTTGAAAAAGAAGGTAAAACTGTCGTTTATATTAGTGATGAGAGAGGCATTCTTGGACTGATCGCTTTAAAAGATACGCTTCGCCAAGAAACAATAGCTGCTATTCGTGAATTACAAAGCATTGGTGTCGAAGCAATTATGATTACTGGAGATAATGAAGAAACGGCAAAAGCAATTGCCTCTGAAAGTAATATAAAGGAATATTACGCATCATGCTTACCAGAAACAAAAGTTGAAACGATTAAAAAGCTAAAAGAAAAATACGGGACAGTAGCAATGGTCGGAGATGGTATAAATGATGCCCCTGCACTCGCTACTGCCAGCATTGGTGTAGCAATGGGTGAAGGAACAGATGTAGCTTTAGAGACTGCTGACGTTGTACTTATGAAGAACGAATTATCTCGCCTTTCCCAAGCAATCCGTTTATCAAAACGAATGAACCGTATTGTAAAGCAAAACGTAATTTTTTCACTAGCTGTAATTGCAATGCTGATTTGTTCAAACTTCTTGCAATTTTTAGCTCTTCCATTCGGTGTTATTGGACATGAAGGAAGTACGATTCTTGTCATTTTGAATGGCTTACGATTATTAAAAGGAAACAAATAAAAACGGGTCCCTCATAGAGGACCCGTTTTTTTCTAGTGGTAGCTATTATGCCCGTTCGCACTACTACTCGTTTTATGCTTTCGATGCGAACTACTCTTTTGTTTATTGTTGTTTTTATTGTTGTGGTTCTTTTTATTATTACTCATGAAATATCCCCCCTGTTCCCTTTTATTATGGAACAAGAGCTCACTTTTCATTACGGGAATTATTGTCACCTGTCCTATAATGATGGAGTAAACCATTAATTTCACCGCCAAGTAAAATTACCCATCCAGTTAAGTAAAACCATAACATTAAAATAATAATACCACCGAGACCACCATATGTATTGGCGTAATTCGCAAACTTATCTACATAATAAGCAAATGAGTACGATACCACAATCCATCCTACAGTAGCAAATGTTGCTCCTGAAATGACTTCTCTTCTTTTTAACTTTCGATCTGGTGCGAATGTATATAAAAAACTAAACAATGCAAATAACACGAAGAAACTCGCTACTAACCGCGTAATACTCCACACGTAAGAAAAACTATCCGATAAACCAATTGCTTTAAATACCGCTGCCCCAATGACTTGTCCAAATACTGGAACAATTAGCGCAAACACAATCATAAAAATGATTGCTAACGTAAACACAATTGATAAAGCTCTCGTTTTAATAAAGGAACGTGTTTCTGTTACATCATACGCACGGTTAAAAGCATTCATAACCGCATTTACCCCGTTTGAAGCAAACCATAGCATTGATAGTAAACCAAATGATAATAAACCACCATTTTGCTCATTTACAACTTTATCAACGTTTACTTCAATTAAGGACATTGCATCTTCGGGTACGTACGGTTCTAATAAATTGAGCACACTTTCTGTTTGAAGGTCAATGAATCCAAGAAGCGTAATTAAGAAAACAAGCCCAGGAAAAATCGCAAGCAAGAAGAAATAAGCGAGCTGTGCTGCCAAGCCCGCTACATCGTCACGCATCGTCCGGTCATACAAATCTTTACCAAACGAATAAGTACGATTTCTTCTCACCTTTTCTAAAATTTTTCTCATATATGTTTAAACGCTTTTCTTCTCTTCTTTATCTTGCTTCAACTCAATGTACGCTTCAGTTTTTTTTTCCTCTGCATTTGATTCTTTCATAAATAGATCACGCGCTTCTTTCATACCACCATCTTCAGCAACTACTGGCTCTTCCTCTGCTTTCAGCTCATCTACCTTTGAAGATACAGCTTGAATTTCAATCGTTTCTGGCTTCTCTGCTGGCTCAACCTTTTTCTTACTAAAAATTTCTTTCGTTTCTTTTAACGTCTCTACAACAGACGGCGTCAATTTTTTAATTTCTGCTACTTTCGCTTTTACTACATTGAAGTCAGCGAGTTCGCGTCCTTTATCTGTAACAGTTTGCACTTTTTCTTTTATCTTCGCATTTTCACCGATTTCAATCATCTTTGTTTTTGCTTTTTCCGCAGTATTTTTTACTTTTTCACGGTTTTCCTTCTTCATCATAGATACAGCCACACCTGCAGCTACACCAATCGCAATGTTTCGAGCAATATTATTTTTCTTTGCCATATTCCTTCACCCTTTCATTTCTTATGTTAGAAAGTATTTCTTTCTAAGCTTCCTCATATTCCTTGTTCATTTCGAATGAAAGCTAATAGCTTTGCACACCCTTCTGTTACAAGGTCATATACTTCTTGGAAATTCCCTGTATAGTAAGGGTCGGGAACGTCTGTCCAGCCACCGTCTGGAACAAAATCGGACAGTCTACCAATATAGCCTCCAGTTTTACCTAAACTTTTTAAATCTGCTATATTCTTGTTGTCCATGGCAATAATATAATCAAACTTTGTTAAGTCTTCTTTTTCTACTTGCCTTGCTTTAATTCCTTCAAAAGTGACTGCATTTTCTTTTAAAATTTTTTGTGTTCCTTTATGTGGCGGATGGCCAACATGCCAATCTCCAGTTCCTGCAGAATCAATGACAATTTTCTCCTCGAGTCCCTCTTTTACGACAAGATCTCGAAAAATTGCTTCTGCCATCGGCGAACGGCAAATGTTCCCAAGACAAACAAACAATACTTGAACCATATATTTGTTTCTTCCTTTCTTGGTGCATTTCTTAATATATACTTATAGTATAAACAACCAATTATTAATTATAAAGGAAATCCCTACTAATTTAATAGGATTGAAAAGATTCATTAACGAAAATGATAAAAAATGTTAAGATATCCTTATGTTATTTTAAAGGGGGACACTTCGGTGGATTTATCCGTAAAGTCAGAAGAAAACGTTGAATATATGGTCGAAGCTATTAAAGAAAAATTACGTATGGTTAATGCTGGAGCGATGAGAGCTGCTAGCTTTAATGAAGAAATGTACGAAGACTTACGTGACATTTATGAGCATGTTATGAAACGTGAAACATTCAGCATCAGTGAAATGCAAGCTATTACAGAAGAATTAGGTACATTAATTAAAAAGTAAAAAAAGCCTCGTTTATATGAGGCTTTTTTTATTTTCAACAAATTCATGACAACTCTTCTCTTTCCCTCAACCAACTGTAAAATACTGTACAATGGAAGTAGAACCTCACCTTAGATTTTTTCTCCATACATACTACTCACAAATAATAGCAAAACTACCATTGCTAACTGTTTTTACTGGAGGTGCTTACTTATGAGCAATTGGTACAGTAAGACGAAAGATCAAACATTAATCGACCTAGAAACAAACGAACAACACGGTTTAACAGATGAAATCGTAAATGAACGTTTACAGCAATACGGCTCTAATGAATTAGCTACAAAACAAAAACGCACGTTATGGCAGCGCATTTTCGCCCAAATTAATGACGTCCTCGTATATGTCCTTATTATTGCTGCCCTTATTTCTGCCTTTGTAGGTGAATGGGCTGATGCAAGTATTATCGCGCTCGTTGTAGTTTTAAACGCTGTTATTGGTGTCATCCAAGAATCGAAAGCAGAACAAGCTTTAGAGGCATTGAAAAAGATGGCGACACCTAAAGCTATCGTCAAGCGAGATGGTGAACTAAAAGAAATTCCATCTGAACAAGTCGTTCCAGGTGATATTGTCATGCTGGATGCAGGACGTTATATCCCATGTGATTTACGGCTTATCGAAACCGCCAATTTGAAAGTTGAAGAATCTGCTCTAACTGGTGAATCTGTCCCTGTTGATAAAAATGCAATTTACCACCCTTCTATGCAAAACGATGAGCAAGTACCATTAGGCGATCAAAAAAATATGGCCTTTATGTCGACACTAGTAACATACGGGCGCGGAGTCGGTGTCGCTGTTGAAACTGGAATGAACTCACAAATTGGTAAGGTTGCTACCCTTTTACATGAAGCCGACGATGATATGACACCACTTCAAAAGAGCTTAGCACAAGTCGGAAAGTATTTAGGCTTTGTCGCTGTATTTATTTGCGTCATTATGTTTATCATCGGTTTTTTACAAGGACGAGATACGTTAGAAATGTTTATGACTGCTATTAGTTTAGCCGTTGCAGCTATTCCAGAAGGCTTGCCGGCTATCGTTTCCATCGTTCTTGCAATTGGTGTGCAGCGAATGATTAAACAAAATGTTATCATTCGTAAACTACCAGCTGTCGAAGCTCTCGGTTCTGTCACAATTATTTGTTCAGATAAAACAGGTACGTTAACGCAAAATAAAATGACCGTTACTCACTTTTATAGTGATAACACATACGACCACTTAGAAAACTTAAATGTAAATAATGATGTACAACGTCTATTGTTAGAAAATATGGTGCTATGCAACGATGCGTCTTACGGTTCCGATTCACAAACAGGGGATCCTACAGAAATCGCCCTTCTTGTTGCTGGAAACACTTTTAACATGCAAAAAGATCATTTAGAAAAGATACATGAACGCGTTAACGAGCTGCCTTTCGATTCAGATCGTAAAATGATGTCAACCGTTCATACATACGATGAAAGCTACTATAGCATGACGAAAGGTGCCATTGATAAACTCTTACCTCGATGTACCCACATATTTAAAAACGGTAAAATCGAGGTTCTAACAGATGCTGATAAAAATCAAATATTAGAAGCTGCCGGGTCAATGTCTCAAGAGGCTTTAAGAGTACTTTCATTCGCATTTAAACAATACAATTCAACCGATGTGGTTATAGATCATCTTGAAGAAAATCTCATCTTTATTGGTCTTGTCGGTATGATTGATCCACCGCGAACTGAAGTAAAAGATTCCATTACAGAATGTAAAAAAGCCGGTATTCGCACAGTTATGATTACTGGTGACCATAAAGATACCGCCTTTGCAATTGCCAAAGAACTTGGTATTGCCAAAGAAATATCTGAAATTATGATTGGAACTGAATTAGATAACATCCCAGATACAGAACTAGCAAATAAAATTAATCACTTAAATGTATTCGCTAGGGTCTCTCCGGAACATAAAGTAAAGATTGTAAAAGCATTACGTGCAAAAGGAAATATCGTTTCTATGACTGGTGATGGTGTCAATGATGCTCCATCTTTAAAGCAGGCTGATGTTGGCGTAGCGATGGGCATTACAGGAACAGACGTTGCAAAAGGGGCAGCGGATGTAGTATTAACAGATGATAATTTCTCATCTATCGTGAAAGCTGTTGAGGAAGGTAGAAATATTTATCGTAACATAAAAAAATCAATTCTCTTCCTACTCTCTTGTAACTTTGGAGAAATTATCGCTTTATTTTTAGCTATTTTACTCGGCTGGGCAACACCACTACGACCTATTCACATTTTGTGGGTCAATTTGATTACAGATACACTGCCTGCATTATCACTTGGGGTTGATCCTGAAGATCCAGATGTGATGAAAGAAAAACCACGACATGCGAAAGAAAGCTTGTTTAGTGGTAGCGTTCCTTTTCTTATTTTCAATGGTGCTGTCATTGGACTTTTAACGTTAGTAGCCTTTATCGCCGGGGCAAAATTCTATACCGGAGATACAAATTTATTTCCTCTCTTCCCAGAGAAAATTGATGAAGACGCTCTATTACACGCTCAAACGATGGCATTTGTCGTTCTTAGTTTTTCTCAGCTCGTTCATTCATTTAACTTGCGTTCAAGAACGAAATCCATTTTTTCAATCGGGATTTTTACAAATAAATATTTAGTCTTCTCCCTTCTTATTGGTGTTCTTATGCAAGTTTGTATTATCTCCATCCCACCTCTTGCAAATATATTCGGTGTACATGCATTAACGATGCGAGATTGGGGATTTGTTCTCTTATTAAGTATCATTCCACTTGTTGTGAATGAGATCATTAAATTAGTAAAGAGAAACTAAAAGGCAATGAGGATTATTCCTCATTGCCTTTTCATTTATTTCACTATTTGTGGGAGATGTCCCCGCTGATTAAAGTTTCACTTTATCCTTGTAATTCTTTTTTTATGTTCTCTGTTAAAGTAGCCATACGCTTGCGGCTTTCTTCACGCTCACGTTTATTTTGCTCTTCAATTTGTTGTGTTTCTTGCATACCTCTTGAAATAATGTTCCAAGTTTCCTCAAGTGTTTCCATCTTAATACTAGAAGAACCTGATAATCTCGCTACTTCCACACTTTGCGTTGCGATATTTTGTGCATTTTTCTTAAGTAATTCATTTGTGCGACGATCCAGTTCAGCCATAGAATCTGCAACTAGCTTTTGACGTTTCGCATTTACCGCTTGAATGATACCATTTTTAAAGATAGGAATCGTTGTAATAAATGCTGTATTGATTTTACCAATTAATTTATTATTACCACGTTGAACCATACGAATTTGTGGTGCTGTAAGTAGCGCAACCATACGTGCTTTTTCTAAATCATCAATACGCTGCTCTAAAATTTCAACAGAGTTTTTCAGTGATTCTAATTCAATACCTGCTAATTGGTCATTGTTACGCACACGCTCTTCGTACATTGGAACCAACTCTGTATTTAAACGCTCTAATAACATTTCCCCTGCTACTACATACTTTTCTAAGTCTAAATAATATTTTAAATTTTGCTCATATAAACCATCTAACGTACCGATTGATTTTTTCATTTCATCTTGATACTTTGTAATTTCTACGTATACTTTATCCATTTCGCGACCCATTGTTTGGTACTTACTAAAGATCTGTTCAATCATTTTATCAGCTTTTTTGAACATACGTGAGAAGAAACCGCTTTTCTCTTCCGCAAAGTCTTTGCTATCGAATCTATCCATAATTTTACCAAGCTGTTTTAATAATTCTCCAGAGTCTTCTATTTTTGATAAAGACATTGTATGTAAAATTTGATCAGCGAAACGTGAAATTTCCATAGATGGTTCTTTTCCAAGCTCGATTAATTCTAACTGATCTTTAATATCTACTGCATTATAAATACGTTGTACTTCTGCATCTTGTCTAAGTTGTAAGCGAACATCTTGTGCTGTTTGCTCATTTAATTCTGTTTTCGAATCTAGTACGACTGGGTTATTCATATGGTATTCTCCCTTTCCTTATAAAAATGGACGAAATAGTCCTTTTATTGTTTGTGATAAATTTTTATAGGCTGATGAACCATGAAACTCAAGATCGAAATTAACTTCTTCAAGCCAATGGGAGTCAAATGCTCCTGCTTCAATATACGGTTCGATATCATTTCTCCCCGTTGGATTAAAGTGGAATACATCTACCCCAATTTGATTTAAAAATAATAATAAAACAGCATCCGAACGGCTTAATTCTCCGCTCTTCTCATTATTAAATATAACAATTTTAGGTACTTCTTGCGAGTAATCAAATTTCTCAAGTTGCTCTAAAATGTTCGGCGGTATTTGAGAAAGCTGTGCGAAAACATACAGTGCTACATCTTGTTTCGTCTCTTTCGCAATGGGTTTACACATTTCACTTTCGCACGTATGGATGATTGCCTCTGCAATACCATGTTGCAATCCTTCTGGCAAACGTTTATGTGGCCACCAATGACTGTTCATAATTAAATCAGGGTGTAATTTCCCCCCGCGGTCTAACGCATCTCGGTAATGATATTGGAAATTCGCTTTTTGTTCTTTCGTAAACGGAAATGTATTAATTAATAAACTGTTATCAAATGATGTAATAGCTTTTAATCGCTGAAAATATTCTTTATCATTTTTTGAGACACCTGATATTTTCGCAAATAAAGAAGGGATATAGATGTGTTTATTTTCAACAAAGAATGTTGGACGCACAAATGCCTTTTCTTTCGTAATTAAAAAGAGTTCATCATACGTTGTTTTGAGCGTACGAGCTACAGGCGTATAGGAACGAAATTGCCATGGCTTGTACAGGAGTGAGTTATCATGGTGAAGTACTTGTTCAATTTCTTTTGAAGCTTGATACGCTACTGTCGCAACTCGCTCACGGCGGCGATCTGGAAATGGCTCAAGAGAAATTCGACCTGGATGAGACACAACAAAACTTCTTCCTTCCTCATCAACATTCTCAAATCCATCTTTTCCTTCTGGGTGATAATA
The DNA here is from genome assembly GCF_036851315.1 of Bacillus cereus group sp. Sample62. Lineage (NCBI taxonomy): Bacteria > Bacillati > Bacillota > Bacilli > Caryophanales > Bacillaceae > Bacillus > Bacillus cereus group sp. Sample62. The sequence goes on along the minus strand of NZ_JAFLPK010000001.1, from coordinate 461,362 downwards.
AAGTACATCGCAACCGAGCATAATAAGAAAGTATAAGAAATATATACGGCTTTCCTGTGCATCACCGTACCAAATAATACGCGGCATTTGTTTCTTATAATTAATCGTAGAGAACCACTTCGCTACGTAATTGTCACTTAACTTAATCATATCGATTAAGAAACGACGGAATCCTTCTGTTTTTAATGATTGGTTATGTTGTTTTTCATACAATTTCAATACAGAAATAAACGTCGTATGTATATAATGCTGTAAGTCAGGATTGTCTACTTGTGGTAATAGTTGTTTTCCAGACAGATGGGCGACAAGCCTATTTACTGTAAGGCCATTCGGTGCTTCTTGATGTAATGTAAAAACCTCTTGAATATGGCGTAGTTTTTCGGGATCAATCACCTTATTTAAATTTTGTTCATGCAAAACCACGATCCCTTTTACTTCACTATAATCAAATAGCTCATTGAAATATTCATCTACATCATTAGGAACACCAAGAATACGAGTTGCTATATAACTAAACTTCATCTCATTCTCTGTCAGTTCATATTGTGAGCGATTTTCTAAAAGCGCTTCAAATTGCTTTAAATCTGATTCGTCTTTTAATGCACATGGTTGAAGTGTAAAACGTGAAAACACAACAGTTCACCTCCAAAAACATTTACTTTTTTTATAAAGTCTCTCTTCTATTATAAACTATTTTTAGTTATAAAAAATGGGCGCTCGCATAACGAGCAAACCCATTTCAATTATTTATGATTATTTTTAGTAGCTGCAACTTCTTCTTTAGCTTGTCCAGAATTCTTCATGTAGTGAAGTATAAACGTTGCTCCAAATGCTACAACTAAAATAATAAAGAATAGCGTATGGCTTACTTCAATATGAATAACAGACAATAACATTTTTGCTGCAATAATTAAGATTAAAATATATGCTGTCGTTTCAAGTTCTGGAATACGCTCTAACAATTTTAAGAATACGCCAGCGATACCGCGCATCATTAAAATACCAAGCATTCCGCCTAATAATAGAATCCAAACTTCATTTGATACACCAAATGCAGCAAGTACACTATCTACAGAGAACGCGATATCCATTAATTCAACCATCGCAACTGTTCCCCAGAAGACACCAAACATTCTGAAGAGAATACTGTTTTGGTTCATACCATGAGCTTCCTCTTCTTCTGCATTACCTTTTCTTTTATCAATGAAATATTTAACTGATAGCCAAGCTAAGTAAAGTGCACCTAATACTTTTACCCAAGCTAATTTAATTAAGAACATTCCAATTCCAATTGCAATAAAGCGGAATACATAAGCTCCAATAAGTCCATAGAATAATGCTTTTTTGCGTTTCTCTTCCGGAAGGTGTTTTACCATTACTGCTAACACAAGTGCGTTATCAGCAGATAATAATCCTTCAAGTACAACAAGTGTACCAATTAATCCCCAAGATACTGGATCCTGCAACACTTTAATCCACATGTCCAAGTCGAAAAACTGAGCATACGTATCAAGGATTCCTTGCAAAATACTCATCTTACCTTTATCCCCTATTCTTTGCTAGATTTATAGAAAGGTCAAAAAAAGGAAACGAATATCGTTTCCCTTCTTATGCATCCAAGCCATACGCTCTTACAAGCGCACCTAAGCCACCTTGGAATCCACTTCCTACTGCATTAAACTTCCACTGTCCATTATGACGGTATAATTCACAAAAGACAACTGCTGTTTCAATAGAGAAATCTTCCCCTAAATCAAAACGAAGAACTTCTTCGTTTGTTTCTTCATTCGCTAAACGAACGAACGCATTTTCTACTTGTCCGAAGTTTTGATTACGGCCTTCTCCATCATAAATTGTAACTGTAATAGCAATTCTGTGCACATCTGCCGGAACTTTCTTCAAGTCTACAACAAGTTGTTCATCATCGCCTTCACCTTCACCTGTGCGGTTATCTCCTGTATGTAGAACAGATTCGCAAGGAGACTGTAAATTATTATAGAAAATAAAATCAGTTTCCTTCGTACATTTTCCATTCGCATCTAATAGGAATGCTGATGCATCTAAATCGAAATCTGATCCACCGTCATAAGATTTAATATCCCATCCAAGACCAATTACTGCTTTTGTTAAGCCAGGGCTTGTCTTACCTAAATCAATCTTCTGTCCTTTTTGCAATTGAATAACCATTTATATTCACCTCTATATTTTATATCTTAAAAAATATATCCATCAGTAAACACCTGTTTCACCGATGGATATATAAAATCTATTACTCTACATCTAAACCGAAATTATTACATAGAGACGCTAATCCGCCCTGGAATCCACTTCCGATTGCATTGAACTTCCAGTCACCTGCATGACGGTATAATTCCCCTACTACAACAGCTGTTTCAATAGAGAAATCTTCTCCTAAATCGTAACGAATTAACTCTGCATTCTTTTCTTCATCTAAAATACGTACGAAAGAGTTAGAAACTTGTCCGAAGTTTTGGCTACGACCTTCTCCATCGTAAATTGTGATTGAGAAACAAATGCGTTCGATATGTGCAGGTACATTTTTTAAATCTACTTTAATCGATTCGTCATCGCCTTCACCTTCGCCAGTTCGGTTATCTCCTAAATGCTCGACAGCACCATTCGCACCTTTTGGATTATTATAGAAGACGAAATCCTCTGCACCTGAAACTTTACCGTTAGTACCTACTAAGAAAATACTAACATCTAAATCGAAATCGTTTTGTCCATCATAACGATTCGTATCCCAACCAAGTCCTACAAGAACTTTTGAAAGACCTGGATTTGTTTTTGTTAAGTCTACCTTTTGTCCTTTTTTCAATGAAATTGATGCCATATTCAATTCCTCCTCGGTTTATTTTATTGATAACGTGATACAATCTCACTTAAGTTTTTATCTTGTGTGCCTTCTCCAACAGCTGAAAACTTCCATTCACTTCCGTGGCGATACATTTCACCTGCAATTAGAGTCGTTTTGCCAGCATAATTATCCGATAAATTATAGCGTGCTAATTCTTCACCAGTTTGCGGGCTTTGAATACGAATGTATGCATTACGAATCATCCCGAAATCTTGACGACGATTTACACAGTCATAAATATTTACAACGAATACTAAACGATTAATACGGCTCGGAACTTTATGTAATTCTACGAAAATTGTTTCGTCATCACCAGCGCCTTCACCTGTTAAATTATCTCCTGAATGAATAATACTACCACAAGTAGAAAGTTTGTTTCCGAAGTAAACTAAATCGTTTTTGTTTAAAAAGCGATCCCCTTCTAACATAACAACAGATGCATCACAATCTACATTTGGTTTACTTCCAAATAATGAAGACAGAAACCCACCTGATTGTCCAATTGGATCCCAGCCTAAGCCAACCTGTAGTTTTGCTACTTTTGGTTGTCCTTTCGTTAAATCGATCTTTTGACCTTTTTCTAAAATAATAGGCATGAAGTTTCTTCCTTTCTACAAAGCATTTTCCAAATCGGAAAATATTGTATTCTTCCTTTATATTGTAGCATTATTTACCTAGTGATAAAAAGGATAAATTCTCAGTTATATGAAAACATTCATATAACTTATTTATGCCAATGTAAGAAGTGGTAAATAGCACCAACCATTCCTGCGCAATTTCCGTTTTGTGCAAGTTCAATCTCACAATTATTATAAATCTCTTTATTTAAATATTTTTCTACCTCTTCTTTTACTTCTTTTAAGAACTGATTTCCCCTATCAGTAATTCCTCCACCTATAACAATCATTTCTGGATTAAAAATATACGCAAGGTTACTAATTCCAATCGCTAAATGTTTAAAGAAAACCTCAACTGCTTGCGTAACTTCTCTATCTCCTTTATCATACAGTTCGAAAATCGTTTTTCCATTCCAATCACTTTCACCTTTATATTTTCGCACAAGACGAATTAACCCTGAAATGGAAGCGACCTCTTCAAACTGCTTTCCTTCTATTAACATATTTCCCCATTCACCAGCACTAAAAGAATGTCCTCTGTATAACTCTCCATCTATAAAAATCGCTCCTCCAATACCAGTTCCAAGAGTAAGCATAATAAAATTTCTTTTTCCGTTTCCAATACCTTTCCACTTCTCACCCAAAGCTGCACAATTCACATCATTTTCAACGGACACAGGAACTTGTAATACCCCTTGCAATCTATCAATAATAGGAATAGTCGCGTAGTTCGGAATATGCTCCGCCCCTCCCGTTACAACCCCTTTATGAATATTAACAATTCCCGCAGTACTAATACCAATTCCCGAAATCATATGTTCATTCATTAATTTTTTGGATAGAAGAATAAGTTTTTGAATGATTTGTTCCCCACCCAAATGAATTTCTGTTGAAACTATTTTATGCTTTAGTACTGTTCCTGTTTCTGAAACAATTCCATATTTAATTTCTGTACCACCAATATCAAATGCAATATATTCTTTCATCTGCTGTCACTTCCTCTACTGTAATGAGTGTCAAATTCCCACCACTCTACTATTATAAAGAATTTATACTAACTCTTTTCTCTCTTCAGAAATACACCACCTTTTTCTATATATGTTTTTTTTTGCATAAAACTCTTTTTCCTAAGAAATATTACAAAGGGATGTATTTTAGATGGAATATTAATTTCTTAGGAGGAAAACAATGACGAAACTCTTCATTTTAGCATCAACACTCTCTTTATCTTTTTTTAGTGGTTTAAATATCGGTAATGCAGCAACAGAAGACTTCTCTCCAGCAACAAACGCAATTGTACAAAATAACGATCATTTAGCAGAAGGCAACTCAAAAGATAATAATAAACCACCAGGAAACAATGGTTCTCAGGACGATAGTGGTTCTGGTGGTAACGGTTCTGGCGGCAGTGGCTCTGGTGGCAACGGTTCTGGTGGCAACGGCTCTGGCGGCAACGGTTCTGGTGGCAACGGTTCTGGTGGCAACGGTTCTGATGGCAGTGGTTCTGATGGCAGTGGTTCTGGTGGCAATGGTTCTGGTGGCAGTGGCTCTGGTGGCAACGGTTCTGGTGGCAACGGCTCTGGCGGTAACGGTTCTGGTGGCAATGGTTCTGGTGGCAATGGTTCTGGTGGCAGTGGTTCTGGTGGCAACGGTTCTGATGGCAGTGGTTCTGGTGGCAATGGCTCTGGTGGCAATGGTTCTGGTGGCAATGGCTCTGGCGGTAGCGGTTCTGATGGCAGTGGCTCTGGTGACAACGGTTCTGGCGGTAGTGATTCTGGTGGCAACGGCTCTGGTGGTAACGGCTCTGGCGGCAACGGTTCTGGCGGCAACGGTTCTGGTGGCAGTGGTTCTGGCGGCAACGGTTCTGGTGGCAACGGTTCTGGTGGCAGTGGCTCTGGTGGCAACGGTTCTAGTGGTAACGGTTCTAGTGGTAATGGCTCTAGTGGCAACGGTTCTGATGGCAGTGGCTCTGGTGGCAACGGTTCTAGTGGTAACGGTTCTGGCGGCAATGGCTCTGGCGGCAATGGCTCTGGTGGCAATGGTTCTGGTGGCAACGGTTCTGATGGCAGTGGCTCTGGTGGCAACGGTTCTCAAGGTGGTAATGGCTCTCAAGGCGGCAACCGCGTTAAAGGCGATAGCAGTTCTCAAGGTGGCAACGGATCCCAAGGCGGCAATGTAAAAGATAATGCGAAAAAACAAGGCGATAAGTTACCTAATACGGCAACACATTATCCTACATCTATTTTAATGGGACTTTCAACATTCCTAATCGGTATGTTACTATTTATTCGCCGTAAAAATGCAAAATAAAAACACATCCTTCCATCTAAAACATACATGAAACAAATTGCAAAACTAAAAAGGACTTTGGATTGCATTTTATTATGCAGTCCAAAGTCCTTTTTATCACCTATCAAAAAAACATTAATAAGCTTTTCCCCAATACACCATTTGTTTAGCTTCTTTACCACAACAAATACATTCGTCAGCTAAATGTTCTTGCTCAAAAGGCATACAGCGAGAAGATACTCCAACTTCTTCTTTTAGTTTCTCTTCACAAGCTAATTCTCCGCACCACATTGCCTTAATAAATCCTTGCTTTTCATCAGCTACTTTTTTCATCTCTTCGAAATTCGCCGCACTATACGTATTCTCATCGCGAAATACTTTTGCTTTATTAAATAAAGAATTATGAATTTCCTCAAGTAGTGCTGGAATACGTTTTTCTAATTGATCCATTGATATAAATTCTTTTTCTTTCGTATCTCTTCTAACAAGTACAACTTGATTCTTTTCAATATCTTTAGGACCAACTTCTAATCGAATTGGAATGCCCTTCATTTCATACTCGTTAAATTTCCAGCCTGGTGTTTTATTACTAGCATCTATTTTTACGCGTGCAACCTTTTGAATATGTTCTTGTAACTCTGTTGCTTTCGCTAAAACTCCTTCTTTATGCTGCGCAATTGGGACAATAACAACTTGCACCGGTGCAACTTTAGGAGGCATTACAAGACCATTATTATCGCTATGAACCATAATAAGTCCACCTATCATTCTTGTTGATACACCCCAAGATGTTTGGTGTACATATTGCCACTTACCGTTGCGATCTAAAAATTTAATATCAAATGCTTCAGAGAAATTCGTTCCAAAGTTATGGGATGTTCCTGTTTGAAGTGCTTTCCCATCATGCATTAAACTTTCGATCGTATAAGTTGCCTTTGCTCCTGCAAACTTTTCTTTTTCTGTTTTTTGCCCTTTAATTACTGGTATCGCTAAGTAATCTTCACAGAAAGAAGCATATAGATTTAAAATATGTAACGTTTCAGCTTGCGATTCTTCTGCTGTTTCATGAATTGTATGACCCTCTTGCCATAAGAATTCCGTTGTACGAAGGAATGGTCTCGTTGTTTTCTCCCAACGAACTACTGAACACCACTGATTATATAGCTTTGGCAAATCATTATAGGATTGCACAATTTTTGAAAAATGCTCACAGAATAAAGTTTCAGATGTAGGCCGTATACAAAGTCTCTCCGCTAATTTTTCATCCCCGCCATGTGTCACCCATGCTACTTCAGGAGCAAATCCTTCTACATGATCCTTCTCTTTTTGCAATAGACTTTCTGGAATAAACATTGGCATATATACATTTTCATGACCAGTTGCTTTTAACTTTTCATCCATAACTTTCTGCATATTTTCCCATAAGGCATAACCGTACGGGCGTAGAATCATACATCCTTTTACACTTGAATAATCAACAAGTTCTGCTTTTTTTACAATATCTGTGTACCACTGTGCAAAATCCTCTTCCATCTTCGTAATCGCTTGTACTTGTTCTTTTGCCATAGTCAGTCTTCCTCCTTTTGAAAATACAAAAAAGCCCGCGTCCCTAAATAGGGACCGAGCTTTGCCGGCGTTACCACCCTGATTCATGCACAAAAAATTGTGCATGCTCTCTTTTTGATAACGGGAAATTCCCGCTGCATATGCAGAACGCAAAGGTAGGTTCCATATCGCCTTTTTAAGAATCTTTCAGCCTGGCGGATTCTCTCTCTGCTAAAAAGGTTGAACATGTACTAGTCCTTTTTCATCGTTATAACGAAATAAATTTGTTGATTATCATAATACAAATTCTTTTTTTAAACAATAGCTAATTTTCTCATTTTTATATATTCTTTTCATTTTCTGCAGTTTTATACGTAGCTTTTTCGCGAGATTTTTACCAGTTGATGTGCAATCATACCGATAAGTGTACCAAGTAGAACGAAGAAACCAATAAATCCATATCCCATTCCTTCCCATCCACCAATCACCATCATTGTAATCGGAAAGGATGCTAAGCAAAGAAGTATTAAACTAAGTGCAAATATAATATCGAACTGTTTGTTTGGAAACCGTTTCTTTAGTAAATACGAAATAGCAAATACAAGGATAATCGTAATTCCGCCAATGATGTAAAAGATACTAAATCCATCTAGCCAATCCATAGTATTCCCTCCTCCCATTCATTCCCTTATACTTAATTATATGTTTAATTTTTCTGAAAATAAATAATAAATTTTTACCTAGAAATATATTTTTATTACTAGGTATTAATAGTAATATATAAGAATAGGTTTTATATAATCAGGAGGGAACTTTATGGATAAAGCATTAACAAATCACGTCATTATTTTATCTTTCGATTGCTTATCAGCTTTAGATTTTCCTATATTACAAAAACTTCCTAATTTCCAAACATTAATAAATAAGGGCGCGATGGCGAGAAAAGTGGAACCTATTTATCCTTCTGTAACATATCCAAGTCACTCAACAATCGTTACTGGAAACTACCCTAATAAACATGGCGTAGTTAGCAATACGTTACTTCAACCTGGACGCGAGTCACCAGATTGGCATTGGTACCGAAAATCCATTAAAGGAACAACGTTATACGATGAAGCACATAAAGCAAATTTAACGACAGCTGCCCTTCTATGGCCTGTTACCGGCAGAGCAAATATTGATTACAATTTACCTGAAATTTTTCCAAATAGACCGTGGCAAAATCAAATCTTAGTTTCATTATTTAGCGGTAGCCCGCTATATCAATTAGATTTGAATCAGCGTTTTGGTCATATAAGAAATGGCTTATCACAGCCTGGACTCGATGATTTCGTACTTGCTTCTGCTGTGCATACAATCCAGACGAAGAAGCCTAATGTCATGTTTGTACATTTCACCGATTTAGACACTCAAAGACACTATCACGGCTTTGAATCTAACGAAACAATAGCTGCTATCCATAGACATGATGAACGGCTAGGAAAAATTATTCAAGCTTTAAAAGACAGTGACCTATACGAAGAAAGTACAATTATCGCTCTCGGTGATCATAGCGCCTTAAGTGAAAACAAAGCCATCCAATTAAATGTACTATTTTATCAAAAAGGGCTTATATCTATAAATTCAAAAGGAAAATTAGTAGACTGGAAGGTCTATTGCCAAAGTTGCGACGGCTCTGCCTATGTATATGTGAAGGACAAAAATGATACGGATACAATTCGAAAAGTACAACTACTACTTGAAGAGTTACTTCAAAATAAACAAAACGGTATTGAATTTATGCTTCATGATGAAGCTGCAAAAGACTGCGGTGCAGATGGTAATTGTTTATTTATGTTGGAAGCACAAGAAGGATATTATTTCACTGAAAACTATACAGGCGATTTTATAAAAGAAATTACTGAAAAAGATGTTACGCCTAGTAAAAAATATACATTTGGTACGCATGGATACTCTCCAACAAAACCTAACTATGAAACAATTTTTATCGCTGCTGGGAAAGGGATAAAAAGCGGCGTTACCATTCCGTATATGAGACTTATTGATGAAGGTCCAACTATCGCTAGACTACTCGGTTTACACTTAGGTGAAACAGACGGATCAATTGTAGAGGATTTACTTCAATTGTAAAGAACTGTGTATATATGTAAAAGTTATGTAAAAATCATCACTGTTTCTCTTTTTATAATTTTTATTTTTGTACACTGTTAGTAGAACAAATTTAAGGGGGAACATTATATGAAAAAAATGTCCAGACAAGAAAAAAGCTGGATATTATACGATTGGGCGAATTCGGTATATTCGCTCGTCATTACCACTGCATTATTTCCAATTTACTTTAAAGCAGCTGCAAAAGAAGCCGGACTATCTGGTGCAACTTCAACGGCATATTGGGGATATGCAAACTCTTTTGCTACACTTTTAATTTCTATACTTGCTCCTATTCTCGGCACAGTTGCTGATTATAAAGGATTTAAAAAACGATTTTTCACATTCTTCTTTGGACTCGGTATCGTATTTACAAGTATGCTAGCAGTCGTCCCAACGTCTCAGTGGTACTTATTATTAGGCTGCTATATGCTCGCATTAGTCGGTTTTGCGGGAGCAAACATTTTTTATGATGCATTTTTAGTAGATGTTACCTCTAAAGATAGAATGGACCGAATTTCTACAAGAGGCTTTGCATTAGGTTATATTGGGAGCACAATTCCTTTTATCGGTTGTATCGCTCTTATTATCCTTGCTCAAAAAGGAACTATCCCTTTATCAGTCGGCATTGCTAGTCAAATTTCGTTCGCAATAACAGCTCTTTGGTGGGGATTATTTACAATTCCAATGCTAAAAAATGTAGAACAAACACATTATATTGAACGTCATCCAAGACCAATTGCAATGAGCTTCAAACGTCTTGCTGATACTTTTAAAAATATTAAAGAATATAAAACTGTATTTATGTTCCTAATCGCTTACTTCTTCTACATTGACGGGGTCGATACAATTATTACTATGTCTACCGCTTACGGAACAGATCTCGGTATTAGTGCAACGAATCTATTAATCATCTTATTTGTCACACAAATTGTAGCTTGTCCATTCGCCTTATTATACGGAAAGTTATCAGAAACATTTACAGGTAAAAAAATGCTATACGTCGGTATTATTATTTATATCATTATCTGCATATATGCTTATTTCTTAAAAACGACACTCGATTTCTGGATTTTAGCAATGTTAGTTGCCACTTCTCAAGGTGGTATTCAAGCACTTAGTCGTTCCTATTTTGCAAAACTAGTACCAAAAGAATCTGCAAATGAATTCTTCGGATTTTATAATATCTTTGGTAAATTCGCGGCAATTATGGGTCCCGTATTAGTCGGTGTTACAACGCAATTAACGGGAAAAACAAACGCTGGTGTCCTTAGTATTATTGTACTGTTCGTTATCGGTGGATTCTTACTAACTAGAGTTCCCGAAAATGATAAATCCGTTACACCACCTAGTCCAAAAACTAAAACGCTATAAGAAAAAGATCCTCTTCGCATGAGAAGAGGATCTTTTTCTTTATTTTTAGCGATAACGTCTTACAATTAAAAATTCTACAGCCGGCTTTACAACTATCGCAGCGCATAACGCAAACAAAAGCGGTATGTTATGAAAATCAATCCATTTATTAAAACCTACCGATGCGAAAAACAAACCAAAAATTAATACAACAAGTACATAATACGTAACATTTGCACTTGTTTTTAATACATGTTTTTCTACATCTTCTTTCTCCTCCGTTATCCCTTCCACATTATGCGATGCCAAACTTTTAAACATATAATGTAATGCGATGCTACAAATAAATAGTGCATACCAGTTTACTTGAAGTTCAGTTAACCAATAATAAAGTGCAAACACTAACGTACTTATAGCTACTAATGCCGTAACTACAAGGCTTATTTTCTCTTTCCCCAACAACTACTCCCCCTACAGCTTGTACAAAAATAGTTTATCAACAGTTGTTCCTAATACTTCAGCTAAACGGAATGCTAACGCTAAGCTTGGATCATATTTATTATTCTCAATTGCATTTATCGTCTGTCTAGAAACTTTACACTTATCAGCCAATGCACCTTGTGAAATATTATTTTCAGTGCGTAATTCATAGATTTGATTTTTCACACCATTTCTCCTAACCTGTAAAATCGTTTTTACATCATCAGTATATAGTTGGGGCATTTCATTGTCAAAAGATTGCCACAAGAAAAAGGAGCAATCCTGCTCCCTTACAATGGTTATTTCGAAGCTAACGAATTTGTTAGTTCCTCTTTATTAGCGACATCTTCTTTATTTATTTGCATGCGTAGAACTGGCCCTATCGCAAATAAAATAAGTGCCATTGCCATACAAAATACAGTAACTAGTGAGGTCATCTCCTTCAATCCTCCAGCTAGTGAAGTTCCGATTAACATTGCTCCCATAAACAGTGGTAAAATTGTTCCATTTACTCTTCCAATCATATTTTCTGGTACAAGTTGAATCATAAGCGTACCGACAACGATATTAACACAAGCTAAACAAATACCTGTTCCAAACCTCATGAAACTAGTAATCCAAAATGATGTAGATAGCCCTTCTACTAAAAATGACATTGCTAATATGCTCATACCGAATACAAACATCTTTTTCGGGTTCACTTTTGAAGCGAAAACTGCAGCAACAATACCACCGATTAACATACCGATTCCATCAGCTGCGGCTAAATATTGAACTGCTTCCTTTTCCATTCCAAGGCGCTCTATTACAAGAAATACCTCTAATGGATTCGTTAGTCCAACAGCTAAGCCCATAACGGTGAAAGTGATCGTAATCATACGTAAATTTTTCGTATGAAGAACGTATTTCCAACCTTCTTTTATATCATTTTTTAATGAATCTCTCGCCACTTGCTCTTGTTCCACCCATTTTGGTAAAAACGAAAGAGCGATAGCAGATAACAAAAATAAAATGATTAAGCTATATAGTGACGTAAATAAACCAAGTTGTGTATACACAAGCGATCCTACCACTGGTCCAAAAATCATAAATAATGACTGTAATGTTTGGTTAAATGCAATTGCATTTGCTACCTGTTCTTCTTTTACATAGCGTTTAAATATACGCGAAGATGATGGCTGAGAAAACTGACCTACAATCGCGGAAATGAGTGTTGCAAAAAAAATAGCCTGCCAATAATCCAGCTTTAGCAATAAGACAATTCCTACAATAGACAGTACACTTAATACATCTCCAGCAACCATCGTTCTTTTCGGATTCCAGCGATCAGCTAGCGCACCACCGATAAACGAAAAAATAAAAATAGGTGCATATTCCATAACCGATAACAATGAAACGGAAACTGGATCATTATTCGTTCGTTCCATTATGAAATATAAAAGAGCCATATTTCTGATCCAAATTGCAAATTGTTGTAAAATATCAGATGCCATAACGAGCATAAATGCTCGGTTTTTAAATAAAGCGTTCATTTTCATTCCCCTTTCATAAACCGACCGTTCGGTCTAAATTATTTTGTAAGAAAAGCAACTGACTTATTATTCAGCTGCCATTCCTTTTAACAATACATCTATTGCCTTTTTATAAATACGTTGCAGCTCTTTATAATCTAACTCGTAGTAAAGTACTCCAAGCCCTGATAATAATCCATTCACAATATACATAAGGTCGCGCGTATTATCTTCACGAAACTCTCCAGACTGTATGCCTGCTTCAATTAGTTTCTCAAACATAACATATGATTCTCTAGTTAAAGCCAATAGTTCATCCAAAATCTCTTTACTTACAACTTGGCTCATAGAGAATTCCTCTATTGCATTTGAAATTGGTTGCTGTATGTCCTCGACATGATATTCCGCGAGACCATATAGTTTTTCAGTATTCGTACTATACAACTTCTCTTTTTCATTCCATTTTTCAAGCCAATCATACGTATGCTGTTTCACTACAAATAAAAATAATTCTTCTTTACTTTTAAAGTGATAATAAATGCTTCCTTTACTTCGCTCTGTAATTTCACAAATCTCTTCCATAGATGTAGCTGCATAACCCTTCTGTGAAAACAGACTTTCTGCTTTATATGCAATTTCTTTCTTTATCTCTTCTGCGCTTCTTCTCATATTCACACCTCTTTAAACCGACCGTTCAGTCTAATGATAACAAATAAAAAACCTCTATCGCAAGAGGCTATACTCCTTATTTAAGAAAACGTACTTTCAAACCACATTCGAATCATATGTATTATTCCAAATTTAAATCCTAATTTAGTAAGAAATACGGTCCTCTTTTCATTTCCCCTAGCATGTTAAAAATATTTAATCAAACGTTTGTTTAACTGTTTTTATGCATATGTAAGCCAACTAATCAAACGTTTGTTTAAAAAGAAATACGCCCCTTATAGGGCGTATTCTCATCAGTCACCGCCTCCACCGCCGCAACTACCTCCACTATCTCCACCAAAAGAACCTCCGCAATCATGTGAACCTCCATCGTGTGAGCTATCATTATCCGATCCAGCAAAGAAAAATAATGGTGATGAGCTGTTGGATGAATTATGAATGTTATTTTGTTTCGTAAGATTTACCTTCTTTTTGTTTGATCGAACTGCTGTTACGATCGTTCCAACTACAACAAATAATAGTATGACAATAATAAATTCCATATAAAAGCCTCCCTTAATCTTCGAATAATTGAATGGTTCTCTCTAAATTTTCAAGTGAAATGAAGCGCGATTCACGAAGGATCTCTTTTCCATTATAAAATAATAAAACTGTTGGTCCTGTAAATACTGCATATCGCCCCGCGATCTCTTGCATGTCTTGTAGTAATATTTCTACTTTCTCTACGTAATCATAATTCTCTAATACGCAATTTACTTTTCTTAACATAACATCACAAACACCACAATTTTCCGTTTTAATAAACAGCAGTACTAATTGTTGTCCTTCAATATATGTCGCTAATTCTTCTATCGTTTCAAATGTATTCATCTTATCCCTCTTAGCGTAATTTACGAAATACTTTACCCTGATACATACGAAAAGCTGAACTATCTTTAATCTTTCTCTTTTCCATTACCTGTTGAAAACGCAGCGTTTTTGCTGTTAACTCTTCTTGTAATTCTTTTTTCTCTACTTCATCATAACAGCACGCAATTAAGTCTTCTATTTTTAATATATCTTTTTGTAGTTCCATTTCTGGTGGAATCATACCCGCATTTTTTAAGATTTTATAACTCATTCTAAGTTCTGGAGGTACCATTGAAAGGTCTTCTAATTGTAGTGGTTTTCCTTTTCCCGGAATATGATCAAGGTCTCCATTCCGTATTGCTTGTCGAATTTTTTCTTCAGCAATGTTCAAAAAGACATCCACACCATTCGCTCCTTTACATATTTTTACTATTATTTTACATGATATTTTCTCATCTTGCTACGCTATTACAAATTGACTTTATACAATTTTTTCTCAAATTTAATTACAAGGAGCCTTTTCCTCCCTAATCAATATTTTATTTTCATGTGTAGTCTGTATTAGAGCCATTTCATATTGAGAAAATCTTTGCGAATTAAATAAAGCGTTTACACCAAATCTTACATTTGCTACGATTTAATCACCCCCAGCTCCCTTGTATAGACTTCGTGATGTCTGATCATTTTTATCCCGCTTTAATGGGCAGTAAGACCCCCACCTCAAAATTTAGCGAAAGCAAAGAAGTTAGGTGGGGAATCAACTGCCCATAAAAGTCCGATTGGTTCAACTAATAATCAGTGGTGGATGAGGCCCACCCACTGATTAAAGTTTCACTTTATCTAGACGTTTCATACGTCTAGATTCACTTTGGTTTATTGGCGCATGCCTTTAAATATATCTTTTATTTTTGAAAGGAGAAATGACTATGAGCTCAAAAAAATTCACACTGCTATTACTATCCCTACTACTCTTTTTACCTCTTTTTCTCACAAACTTTATTACTCCAAATGTTGCATTAGCAGATTCACCAAAGCAAGGTCAAAAAATTGTTGGGTATTTTCCTTCATGGGGCATTTACGGACGTAATTATCAAGTTGCAGACATTGATGCATCAAAGCTAACTCATTTAAACTATGCTTTCGCTGATATTTGCTGGAATGGAAAACATGGAAACCCTTCTACTCACCCCGATAATCCAAATAAACAAACGTGGAACTGTAAAGAGTCTGGTGTACCACTGCAAAATAAAGAGGTTCCTAATGGCACTCTCGTACTCGGTGAACCGTGGGCTGATGTCACAAAATCTTATCCAGGATCAGGTACAACTTGGGAAGATTGTGATAAATACGCCCGTTGTGGAAATTTCGGAGAACTGAAACGATTAAAAGCTAAGTATCCTCACTTAAAAACAATTATTTCCGTTGGTGGCTGGACTTGGTCTAACCGTTTTTCTGATATGGCCGCTGATGAAAAAACAAGAAAAATATTCGCTGAATCTACAGTAGCTTTTCTTCGCGAATATGGATTTGACGGCGTTGATTTAGACTGGGAATACCCGGGTGTTGAAACGATTCCTGGTGGTAGTTATCGTCCTGAAGATAAACAAAACTTCACCCTACTCCTTCAAGATGTTCGAAATGCATTAACGAAAGCTACTGCAGAAGATGGGAAACAATATTTACTAACAATCGCGTCAGGTGCAAGCCAACGTTATGCGGATCATACAGAGCTAAAGAAAATCTCTCAAATACTGGATTGGATTAATATTATGACATATGATTTCCACGGTGGCTGGGAAGCTACTTCTAACCATAATGCAGCACTATACAAAGATCCAAATGACCCAGCAGCGGATACGAAATTTTACGTAGATGGTGCGATAGACATTTATACAAATGAAGGGGTTCCAGCGGATAAACTCGTATTAGGTGTACCTTTTTACGGACGTGGATGGAAAAGTTGCGGAAAAGAAAATAATGGGCAATACCAACCTTGTAAACCAGGTAGTGACGGAAAGCTCGCTTCTAAAGGTACTTGGGATGATTATTCTACCGGTGACACAGGTGTGTACGATTATGGTGATTTAGCAGCTAATTATGTTAATAAAAATGGTTTTGTTCGCCACTGGAACGATGTAGCGAAAGTACCTTATTTATATAATGCGACTACAGGCACGTTTATTAGCTATGATGACAACGAATCTATGAAATATAAAACAGACTATATAAAGACAAAGGGTTTAAGTGGCGCAATGTTTTGGGAACTAAGCGGGGATTGCCGTACAAGTCCAAAATATAGTTGTAGTGGGCCAAAATTACTTGATACGTTAGTAAAAGAGTTACTTGGTGGACCTATTACTCAAAAAGATACTGAACCACCAACAAACGTAAAAAATACTGCTGTTACAAATAAAAATTCAAACTCAGTTCAATTAAACTGGATTGCATCTACTGATAACGTAGGAGTTACTGAATATGAAATTACTGCCGGAGAAGAGAAATGGAGTACAACAACAAATAGTATTACAATTAAAAACTTAAAACCTAATACAGAATACACCTTTTCAGTATTAGCAAAGGATGCTGCTGGGAATAAATCACAGCCTACTTCCATTCTTGTAAAAACAGAAGATACTAACACAACACCTCCTGGTGGAAATAGCAATGCTACCTTTTCAGTCACTTCAAACTGGGGAAGTGGTTACAACTTCTCGATTGTAATTAAAAATAGCGGAACGACCCCTATTAAAAACTGGAAATTAGAATTTGATTATAACGGCAATTTAACACAAGTTTGGGATTCTAAAATTAGTAGTAAAATAAATAATCATTACGTAATTACGAATGCAGGATGGAATGGTGAAATTCCTCCTGGCGGATCGATTACAATCGGAGGGGCAGGAACAGGCAATCCTGCCGAACTTTTAAATGCATCTATTAGCGAAAACTAAACGTAACCTCCATTAATTATTTCACTAAAGTTTGAATTTAGGTTTGAGTGCTCTATCCTAAATTCAAACTTTTAATTTTATGAAAAATCACAAATCGATATTATAATAACCTATTATAATTATATTTAATTTCTAATATGAAGTTCATGTGAAGTTCATCTGAATTTTACATGAATTCCCTTTAATTTCTATTGTCTTCCTATACTAATCACATTATCCTTTACATATAGGAATTATTTTTATTCCATTTCAAACTATCTATATATATAAAGAAAGATAGTCGCCTGTTAGGGAAAGGCATCTAAATATAAACATAACATAAGAAAAAGCACGCTTATAAGCGCACCATAAGAGTGCTTCTTCATACAATTCTCATGTAAGAGTTCTCGAAAATCATGTTAATCACAAAGAAAAGGCATTAGCTTATACAAGCTAATGCCTTTTCTTTATTCATATCGTTCAGCATCCCACTCTTCTATATTCCATACTTTTGTTATCCATGCTTCATAGAAAGAAGGCTCGTGTGAGACAAGTAAAACTGTTCCTTTATATTGTTGTAACGCTTCCTGCAAAGACTTCTTTGTTTCTATATCCAAATGATTAGTCGGCTCATCTAAAATTAAAACATTGCTTTTCGTTACGATAAGTTCACATAAACGTACTTTCGTTTGTTCCCCGCCGCTTAATAAACGAATAGGTTTTAATACATGTTCTTCTTTCAATCCACACTTTGCTAATGCTTGGCGTACTTCTTTCTTTGTCATATCTGGTCGTTCTGCCCAAACTTTTTCTAATGGTGTTGTTTCTGAAGCAAACTCTTCCTGTGCAAAATAAGCAGGATTTACTCGTTCTCCAACAGAAATTGAACCGCTTAGCGGCTTTATTTGACCTAATAACGTTTTTAACATTGTCGTTTTTCCAATTCCATTATGACCCACAATCGCTATCTTTTCTCCTTTTTTTACTTGTAAATTCAATTCTGGAAATAACGGAGAACTATATCCTATCCTTAATTTTTCAGCCTGTAATATGCGACTAACTGGCTCCTCATAAATATTGAAATCAAAACGGGATCGAGGTACATGATTAACCTTTTCAATCCTTTGCATTTTCTCCAATACTTTCTCTCGACTTTTGGCCTGTTTCGCTTTTCTAATTTTATTTTTTTGAATAAATGTTTCTAACTGAGCAATTTCTTTTTGTTGTTTCGCATGCGCCGATTGTAATTGTTTCCTTTGCAATTGATAACTTTGCACAAATTTTTCATAACTTCCTACGTACCGCTTCACTTTCCGTTCTTCTAGATGATAAATAACATTCGTAATACTGTTCAAAAATACTTCGTCATGTGAAATGATTACATAAGCTTTTTCATACAGTCTCAAGTACGATTGCAACCATTCTATATGAGCTGTATCTAAATAGTTTGTTGGCTCATCTAGCAATAAAACATCAGCTTTTTCTAAAAGGAGCTTCCCAAGTAATAACTTTGTTCTCTGTCCTCCACTTAACTTTGAAACATCCTTTTTCAACCCTATTTCAAATAAACCTAAACCGATTGCTACTTCTTCAATTTCTGTATGAATTTGATAGAAATTAGAGCTTTCCAATATAGTTTGTAATTCTCCATACTTTACTAACAGTTTTTCTACTTCTCCTGCTCCATTCATTTCTTCAGCAATTTTTAACATTTCGCATTCAATCCCATACAAATTAGAAAATGCACTTTGTAAGTATCCTTCAATTGTTATCCCCTCTTGTAAATCCATATGCTGCTGTAAAAAACCTACCTTCACATGTGGAAACCATTCAATGTTTCCGTCATCATGTATAAGTTCTCCTGTTAAAATCCTTAACAATGTTGACTTTCCAATTCCATTTTTCCCAACTAACCCAACATGCTCGCCCTTTAATAGTCGAAAACACGCATTATATAAAATGGTTTTCTCACCATACGAATGACTTAAATTTTCTACTGTTAATATACTCATTTTTTTCTCTCCTCTACTTATGGTTCATAAGCTAAATAGAGAGCTACAGTAAAAAGCCTTATTTAATTGTGCATATAAAAAATGGGTAAGGTGAATACACCTTACCCATTACATATTATCGTAAAAAAGGATTAAGGTTCTTTACCTGCTGTCTTCAATTTAGCTTAATCGTTAAAAATGGGCAGACTTCTCCCGTATCAAGCTAAAACCATTTGAAGAACAGTTGATAAAGTCATTTTATCCTTTCACTCCTTTAATATTTGTTATATTAAGAGTATAAACTACTCTGTTATATTCTATTCTCTATTTTTTCTTTTGTTCCTTCTCATTCTTTTCATGTTCTATAAAAAAGCTCTTACCAGCAATTATATTTAAATCTGGTAAGAGCTTTTTCTATTTTTTCATATAAGGAGCTAATACTCTCAAAATTTCTTCCTTATCCTTCTTTAACTCAAGTGATGTTAACATATCCATCGTTCGTGGTCTAGGTAATTTCACTTGTACCTCACCAACTATTGATGCTGGTCTTTGGGATAAAATAAAGACGCGATCCGAAAGCAAAATTGCCTCATCTAAGTCGTGTGTAACCATAACGATTGTTTGCTTCTCTTGGTGCCAAGAGTTTAAAAGCCAGCTATGTACTTCCATTTTTGTAAAGGCATCTAATTTTCCAAAAGGCTCATCAAGTAGCATAATTGGCTTTTCACATAAATATGTGCGCAAAAAACTAATTCTTTGACGCATACCACCAGACAATTCATCTGGATAATGGTCTGCATATTCATCTAATTCAAATTGCTTTAATGCTTCCATTCCCTCTGTCAGCCTTTGTTTTTTCGGTTTCCCTTCGATTTCCAATGGAAGAACTATATTTTGCAAAGCTGATCGCCAAGGTAGTAATAAATCCTGCTGTGGCATATAACTTACAACATCTTGCTCTTGTACGTGCCTATCCTTATACGTTACATTCCCACTTGTTGGGTTTTCAACATTTGCAATCATATTTAATAATGTGCTTTTCCCGCAACCACTCGGTCCTACAAAGGAAACGAACTCTCCCTCTCGTATAGAAGCACTAATATTCGCTAATACATTCTTTCCATCAAAAGCTTTTACAATCTCTTTTATTTGTAATCCACTCATTTTTCACTTGGAAGGAACTCATTTGTAAAGGCATCTTTCACATCAATTTTCTTCTTAATAACTTTGTTATCATATAAGAAATTCATGTAATTCGTCCAAACTTCTTCCTTCTGTACTCCCCACGCTTTTGCATCATCTTGATACTTCGTACTTAACCATTTTTGACTTTCTTGTACCAATTCTTTATTCACATCTGGAACTGCTTTAATTAAAATATCAGCAGCTTCTTTCGGTTCTTTAATTGCAAAATTATAACCTTCTGTCGTTGCACTCATAAACTTTTTCACAAAATCTTTATCTTGCTTCGTATGTTTTTCACTCGTAATAATAACAGGACTATAGAAATCAAGCGCTGGGTCTAAGTCTTTCACCATAATCGTATTTAACTCTTTTCCTTGGCGCTTCGCTTCAATTCCATCCCATCCGTAATATATCCATTCAAAGTCTGCATCACGACCGATTGATTTAAAGAAATCTGTTTGTCCTAAGATGATTTTTTCAACTTTATTAAAATCAGCTTGATGCTTCTCCATGATTGTCTTCAACGTTGCTTCTTCTGCTGGTCCTCCCCAGCCGCCGTAACGTTTACCTTCAAAATCTTTTGGTGACATCATATTATCTTTTTTAAGTGATGCAAAAGCTGAAGTGTTATGTTGGATGATTGCTCCTACAGATACAACAGGAATACCTTCCACACGAGCCAACGTTACATTTTCTTGTGCGCTTATTGCGAAGTCAGCTTTTCCGGAAGCTATCATTTGCTCCGCTGTCACATTATCACCTGGCTGAATAATTTCTACATCTAATCCTTGCTTTTTATAATAATCTTTCGCTTGCGCTACATATAGGCCAGTATGATTCGTATTCGGAAACCAATCTAATACTACTTTTACTTTTTGATCTTTACTTGCACTTTCTTCTTTCTTCGCCGGATTACATCCAGCCACACCTACTGCTAATAAGGCAGCCAATATAACTTTTAAACCTTTTTTCATTTTCTGCCGTCCTTTCTATATATCCATGGTGCTGTTATTCTTGCCATAAACTCCACGATAAAATACAGACATAATGTCACCATAACAATAATTGCTGCCACACCAAATACTCGGGCTGTTAAAAAGGATTTTGTAGCTCTCGTAAGCATAACTCCTAATCCTTCACTGGCACCGAGCCATTCCCCAATAATTGCTCCCATTACGCTATATGTAACTGCAATTTTTAAACCAGAGAAAAAGTATGGAAGCACTGCTGGAAACTTTACTTTCTGGTAAACTTGCCATTTCGTTGCCTTCATCGTTTGCAACAACTTCAGCATATTTTTATCTACCGTTTGAAAACCTTCTAAAATACTAAGCGCAATCGGGAAGAAACAAACGAGTATTACTACCATTACTTTCGGTAACATTCCATATCCAAACCAAATAATAAATAACGGTGCAAGTACAACGATTGGAATCGTTTGCGAAATAACAAGCAACGGATTTATTAAAATACGAAATAAAGGGATAACATCCATAATAATTGCAATACTTGTCCCAATTAAAATCGCAAAAAACAGTCCGATTAGAACCTCTTGTAACGTTTGCATCGTATTCGGTAATAGTAAATCTTTCATTCCAATTAATTCTTGAACAATGGCAGAAGGCTTCGGTAAAATCCACGGTTCAATTTTAAATAATGAAACAGATCCTTCCCATATCGCTATGAGAAGGATAAGCCAAATTGTTGTAATTATTTTAGATTGCTTCTGGTTTTGCATATTCATCACGGTACTTCCAAACCTTTTCATCTATCGTTACACCAGTGCTTGGACGATAATGGATTTTAATAGAAGTAATCACTTCTTCTGCTCCAGCATCCACACAAGCTTGTTGCGCACGTTTAATGACATCAAGAAGTACATCTAATTCTCCTTCCAGCGTTGTTTCCATTGCCCCTACTTCATAACGAACTCCTGATTGTTGTACAACTTCAATTGCTTTATCGACAACAGAATACACATCTTTGTTCTTCGCTTGCGGTACTACTGAAAATGAAATCGTAACTTGTTGTGACATAGTAAAATCCCCCTTATAAAATGAAATGTTAAAACAAGAAAAGGCTTTCCTACTGCGTAGGAAAGCCTTGTATGCAAGTTATTATAGAATAACATATGCTACATCACTTTAAGTAACTCCCTACGCTGGCATTATCCAGATCAGGTTGAGGGTCGATGTTTGTTTACATCCTCTCAGCCAATTGGCTCCCCGGTCCTTAATTCGTCTTCATTGTAGCATGATTTATTTTATTGAACAAACAAAAGCACGTATAATTATTTCATTTAACTTTTGAATTCCCCAATTAACTCTTGTAACTCCTGTGAAAGCCAGCTTAAAGAACTAGCTAATTCAGCAATATCTTGTACAGACATTTCCTGTTCTTTCATACTTTCTTCAATATTACTACTACTATTCGCATACGTATTTGCGATAAGTGATAGCTCATTTACAACACGAACAATATTTTGGCTATTTTGCAATATATCACTTGAATTGCTAGAAACAACTTTAACTTGATTTGTAACAGATTGTGCTGATTTTGAAATTTTTTCAAAGAAAGTGCCACTACTTTCAACAAGTTTCATTCCAGATTCTACTTCTTTTGAAGCTTTTTGCATTGAAACAACAGCTTCTTCCGTTTCAGCTTGTGTTTCCCCTATTAATTTCGCTATATCTTTTGCTGATGCTTCCGTCTGCTCTGCTAATTTACGCACTTCATCAGCAACGGCAAATCTCTTTCCGCTTGCATCAGCACGTGAAGCTTCAATAGCAGCATTTAAAGCTAGCGAATTAGTTTGATTTGAAATACCTGTAATTACATTTACAATATCTCTAATTTCTTTTGATCTTGTTTCCAAAGAATGAATGATAGAAGATAAATCTTGTACTGCATTTTGTATTATATTCATTTGATTAATCGCCTGTTTAATAACACCATTTCCTTTTACTGAATGATGCTCCGTACCTTCAGACTCTTTCGCCATTTGTTCTGCAGCATTCTTTATCTCTTCCATCTTATCTTCCATTTCATATACAATACCTAAATACTGTGGTACTGACGTTTCTTGTGATTGAGCGCCAGCTCTTAACTCAACCATAGAACTTACGATTTCTTGAACTGCCATACTATTCTCTTTCGTACTCACTGACAATTCTTGTGAAGATGAGGAAGCCTGTTCTGCTGTCTGCTTCACTTTATCTATAATTCCTTTAAACTTCTCGATGGTATTATTAAAATACGCATTAATAATACCAATATCATCTGGTCTTTCCTCTAACTTAATACTTAAATCACCTTCCCCGACTTTGCGTAATCCTTCACGTAAATCTCGCAATGGAGCAAGTGCGTTACGCACAATTAAGAATTGAATAACAGTTGCAATTAAAACAGAAATACAAATAAACAGTAAACCTTGTATAATGAACTTTTCCTTTGTACTAGGAACAATCGAGGCATCTACATCAGCTGCAACAAGTGCCACAATATTATCTTCCCTATCTTTAATCGGCTCTAATATCGTTACCCATGTTCCTAATGCGTCTTCATATACTTCTGTCATGTTTGCTTTTTTCGTGCTCATTACTTTATCATATGCTTTCATCCAAAGATCTGGTTGTTTATAATATTCCCCCGGCCTTACTTCAACAACATTTGCTAAACCTGTAGACAAATCAATGATTTGTAGCTCACCTTTTTCATTTTTTTTAGCTCCAACAATATACGTTTGTCCAACACTGTTCAATTCTTCCGTTGATTCATCTAATTTCTCTGTTAACTTCTCTCTCTTTTCTCTTTCTGCCGTTGGGTCTTTTGCAACATCTCTCAATATTTCCGAGTCTAATTTATGTAATACCGTATCTCCGGTTTCAAAAGAATGCCTTTCAAACATAGACATCATACTATTTTGAAACATGTTAAAACTTAACGCTCCCATAGTACCGACAAGCGTCAAAATAACTAATACAGTTAACAATACATTTTTTTGAAGAAATGATAACTTATGCCAACATTTTCTCATTAACATCACCTTTCTTAATTAACTTACTATAAAGTAACGCTATTAAAATATACACCTTATCAATAAACGATAACGGTTCTCATTTGTTTATAAACAAAAAAAAGACCAATGAAAAGAGCATTGGTCAAGACCAACCCTATCCGTCCGGTAACTGGCTAGCATAGCCTTTGGGCCTTAGCTCCTGTAGTTTTGCGTCCTAATGTTTCCATCAGTTTGCCTTTCTCGCTGAACGAGTTGAACGATATGGGAGTTCTATGAGAATTAAATTATTCTCTATCAAAGATTACAACATAAAAATTAAAATGTCTACCTATTTAGAGATGCAAATGTAAAGTTTCAACGTATTATTTTTTCGAAATAATTTAACAAAGTTCGTGAATGTTACATTTCTTGTGTTATATAATAAAAAATGTATATAACACAAGGATTATTTTGAGTATTTATTTTAATTTTCATTCAAATTTAATTATTCGAATATATCTTAACTAATGAATTCCGGAGGTAGTTTATCATGTTTTGGCTACAATTTCTTACGTTACTACTCTGCATTTTTATTGGCGCACGCCTAGGCGGAGTCGGTCTAGGAGTAATGGGTGGCGTTGGTATGGCAATACTTGTTTTCATCTTCCACTTACAACCTACAGCTCCTCCTATTGATGTAATGCTTATGATTTTAGCAGTAATTACAGCTGCCGGTGCACTGCAAGCCGCTGGAGGAATGGACTACCTTGTTCATCTGGCTGAGAAAGCATTGCGAAAAAATCCAAAGCGCATTACATTCTTTGCTCCAATTGTTACTTATTTATTTACACTGTGCGCAGGAACTGGTCACGTTGCTTATTCTGTACTTCCTGTTATCGCAGAAGTCTCTCGCGAATCTGGGATTAGACCGGAACGACCAATGTCAATTGCCGTAATCGCTTCCCAACAAGCAATTACAGCTAGTCCTATATCAGCTGCAACAGTTGCACTTTTAGCAATGCTAGCTGACTATAAAATCACTTTATTAGATATTTTAAAAGTAAGTATCCCTTCTACCTTCATCGCTTGTATGGTAGCTGCATTTGTTGCTAGCAAAATGGGGAAAGAATTAAATGAAGACCCTGAATACTTGAAACGTTTAAAAGAAGGAATGATTCCTAAAATTGAAGAGAAGAAAGAATTTGTTGGTTTAAAAGGCGCTAAACTATCCGTTATCCTTTTCTTAGTAGGAACTTTCCTTGTCGTACTTCTCGGTTCATTTGAAGCACTTCGTCCAGGATGGATGGTTGACGGGAAGTTAGTTCGTCTTTCCATGCCAAACACAATTGAAATGGTTATGTTAACTATCGCAGCTCTTATTATTATTTTCTGCAAACCAAATGTAGAAAGCATCGTGTCTGGTAACGTCTTTAAAGCGGGGGCAACAGCAGTTGTTGCTATTTTCGGTATCGCTTGGATGGGAGATACTTTCTTTAACGGAAACTTAAACATGATTCAAGGATCAATTCAGCACCTAGTAACAAGTGCACCATGGCTATTTGCCATCGCATTATTCATTCTATCTATTTTACTATATAGTCAAGCAGCAACAGTACGTGCTTTAATGCCTCTTGGATTATCACTCGGTATTCCACCAGCACTACTAATCGCAATGTTCCCTGCAGTAAATGGATATTTCTTCATTCCAAACTATGGAACAATCGTTGCTGCCATTAACTTTGATCGCACTGGTACAACAGGCATTGGTAAATATGTTTTAAATCATAGCTTTATGATTCCAGGCCTAATCGCAACATTCACTTCTATCGGAATTGGAATGCTTTTAATATCAATTATGTTTTAAAGAAAAAGCACAAACCTACAATTTTAAAGGGTTTGTGCTTTTTTAATCAAACGTTTGTTTAAATATTTTTAACTGTCCATTATGTTCTTTACTATTTTTGTGAAGTTCTCTTTTCCTACAAACTCCTATTTACTTCCTCTACTAGCTTCTTCGTACTTTCATACGGAGATTCAGCTAAACTAATCGCGGAAATAACAGAAACGCCGTCCGCACCGGCTTCTATAACCCCAGCGGTATTTTCAATTGTAATGCCACCAATCCCAACGATTGGTATTGTAATTCCTTGTTCTCTAAAATGAGCTAAACCTTTCGTTCCTTGAACTGCTTTCGTATCTTTTTTCGTACTCGTTGGAAAAACAGGGCCAACACCTAAATAATCAGCTCCGTTTTCAATTGCCCAGCGTGCTTCTTCAATTGTATGTGTAGATACACCTACAATTTTATCCCCCATTTTTTCACGAACAGAAGTAATTCCTTCATCATCTTGTCCAACATGTACGCCATCTGCATCTAACTCGATAGCTAGTTCCACATCATCATTTACAATGAATGGGACACCGTACTCCTTACAAATTGCTTGTAATTCTTTTGCGAAACAAATACGTTTCTCTCCCGTTAAAGCCCCTTCCCCCTTTTCACGGAATTGAAAAATTGTTATACCGCCTTCAAGTGCATCTCTCAACACTTGTAGTGGCTCCTTCGTACAATTGTTACTTCCCATAATAAAGTATACTGATAATAATCTAGACATTTCAGCCTCTGTAATACGCGACATCTAATTCCCCTCCTTACTATATAAGCTCAATCTTCCCATACTTCTCAATATCATCTGAAGTTGTATTCGCTAACCGATTTAAAAATTCAATTTGGAAACTACCAGGTCCCTTTTCCACTGTCTTAGCAGCCGCCAGTTCCGCAGCTACACCATAAAACGTTAATGCAGCTACTGCTGCCTTTACATAATCCTTTTCTACTGCTACAAATGCTCCTATTACAGAAGTTAGTAAACAACCAGTTCCCGTAACTTTCGTTAAAATAGGGTGACCATTTCGAATAAGGATCGTTCGTTCTCCATCTGTAACAACATCTTCTTTTCCAGTAATCACCGCTACTGTATTTAATTCATCCGCTGCCTGCCTTGCAATACTTACGACATTGCCATTTCCAGCACCGGCGTCTACCCCTTTAATTTCCCATCTCTCATTAATAACGTTCGCTATTTCAGCTGCATTTCCCCGGATAATCGCTAAATCAATTTCGGCCGGAATATGTCTCGAAACTTCTGTTCGATACGATGTTGCTCCTGCACCAACTGGATCAAATAGTACTGGTACATTATTCACATTTGCTGATTTACCCGCAAGTAACATCGCTTCTACTTCCTCAGGACGAAGTGTCCCCATATTTAATACTAACGCTCCAGCAATGCTAGCCATTTCTGCCACTTCTTCTTTTGCATACGCCATTACAGGCGATGCTCCTAACGCTAACAAACCATTAGCTGTAAAGTTTGTTACAACGACATTGGTAATATTATGAACGAGCGGATTAAATTCTCTCACCAAATCCACTACTTTACTAATTTCTTTCATATTCATCCTTCTCATCCCCTAACTATTGTGATGGGAGATACACAAAAAGGCACTTTGCGCGTACGCAAAGTGCCTGAACATGTGCTTTTACACTCTCCCTACGCTGGCATTATCCAACAGGTTCAAATGGTCAATGACGGATTAGTCATACTCTCAGTTTGCATCCACAAACTCCCATGTGTTTAGTATTCATCTACTTCAAAGTCTACTCTTATTCTAGTAAAATAACAAGTTCTTTACTTTTCTATTTCATATAGAAGAAACTGATAAAACAATACGTATAATAAATAAGTATCTTTTTTCATAGTCTCATCATTGTTCAGATTATGTTCTATCGCCATCATTTGATTTCAAACAAGTTTTGTTCATTCCACTAAAAATCGATCAAACATGGAGCGAAACTGAATCTCAAGAAAATGTATGCTATAGTTAACGTATGGAAATTTGAAAGGATGTTTTTAATATGTCAAAAAGCGTTGTAATCGCTGAAAAGCCTTCTGTTGCACGTGATATTGCGCGTGTACTTAAGTGCGAAAAAAAAGGAAACGGCTACCTTGAAGGTAGTAAATATATTGTAACTTGGGCTTTAGGTCATCTCGTTACACTAGCTGATCCAGAAAGCTATGATGTGAAATATAAACAGTGGAATTTAGAAGATTTACCGATGCTACCGGAGCGTTTAAAACTAACCGTTATTAAACAAACAGGGAAACAGTTTAACGCTGTAAAAAGTCAGCTTCTTAGAAAAGATGTAAATGAAATCATTATAGCTACTGACGCCGGTCGTGAGGGAGAGTTGGTCGCACGCTGGATTATCGATAAAGTTAAAATACAGAAACCAATTAAACGTCTATGGATTTCATCTGTTACTGATAAAGCAATTAAAGATGGCTTCGCAAATTTAAAACCAGGAAAAGCATATGACAATCTATACGCTTCTGCTGTCGCACGTTCAGAGGCTGACTGGTATATCGGCCTTAATGCGACTCGAGCATTAACTACTCGCTTTAATGCTCAACTAAATTGTGGTCGTGTCCAAACACCTACTGTAGCCATGATTGCAAGCCGAGAAGATGAAATTAAACATTTCAAAGCTCAAACTTACTATGGTATCGAAGCTCAAACAGCTGAGAGATTAAAACTAACTTGGCAAGACACAAAAGGAAATAGTCGCAGCTTCAATAAAGAAAAAATCGATACACTTGTGAACAAAATCAGTAAGCAAAATGCTACTGTTGTAGACATCGATAAAAAACAAAAGAAATCGTTCGCTCCTGGTCTTTACGATTTAACTGAGCTACAACGTGATGCGAATAAAATATTTGGTTATTCTGCGAAAGAAACATTAAACATTATGCAAAAGTTATATGAACAGCATAAAGTTTTAACGTATCCTCGTACAGATTCACGCTATATTTCATCTGATATTGTCGGCACACTTCCAGAGCGTCTGAAGGCGTGCGGAGTTGGAGAATACCGTCCTTTAGCACATAAAGTATTGCAGAAACCTGTAAAATCTAATAAATCATTTGTTGATGATAGTAAGGTAAGCGATCATCACGCGATTATTCCAACAGAGAGCTATGTAAACTTCTCAGCTTTCACAGATAAAGAACGTAAAATTTATGACTTAGTTGTAAAACGTTTCTTAGCTGTTTTATTCCCGGCCTTTGAATATGAACAACTAACATTGCGCACGAAAATTGGTGATGAAACGTTCATCGCACAAGGAAAAACGATTTTACATGCTGGTTGGAAAGAGGTTTATGAAAATCGATTTGAAGATGATGATACAATCGATGATGTAAAAGAACAAATCTTACCTCGCATCGAAAAAGGCGATACATTAAACGTAAAACTAATTGTCCAAACATCAGGTCAAACAAAAGCACCTGCACGCTTTAATGAAGCAACTTTACTTTCAGCGATGGAAAACCCAACAAAATACATGGATACGCAAAATAAACAACTTGCTGACACGTTAAAGTCAACTGGTGGATTAGGTACTGTAGCTACACGAGCTGATATTATCGACAAGTTATTCAATTCGTTCTTACTTGAAAAACGTGGTAAAGATATTCATATTACTTCAAAAGGCCGTCAGTTACTTGATTTAGTACCAGAAGAACTGAAATCTCCTACACTAACTGGTGAATGGGAGCAAAAGTTAGAAGCTATCGCTAAAGGAAAATTAAAGAAAGAAGTATTCATTTCAGAAATGAAGAACTATACGAAAGAAATTGTTTCTGAAATTAAATCGAGTGATAAAAAATATAAACATGACAACATTTCAACAAAGTCTTGTCCAGACTGCGGTAAACCAATGTTAGAGGTAAACGGCAAAAAAGGAAAAATGCTTGTATGCCAAGACCGTGAATGTGGTCATCGTAAAAATGTATCTCGTACAACAAACGCTCGTTGTCCGCAATGTAAGAAAAAGTTAGAATTACGCGGTGAAGGTGCAGGACAAATCTTCGCATGTAAATGTGGCTATCGCGAGAAATTATCGACATTCCAAGAAAGACGTAAAAAGGAATCTGGAAGCAAAGCTGATAAACGCGATGTTCAAAAATATATGAAACAACAGAACAAAGAAGAAGAGCCATTAAATAATCCGTTCGCAGAAGCTTTAAAGAAATTAAAATTCGATTAAATAAAAAGGTTCCTACCACTCTCGGTAGGAACCTTTTTATTATTAATGAATAATTTTACTTCCTTTTGCGTTCTCAACAAACTTTTCACTCGATTTGTTAATTGGTGTTTTCAATAATAACGCAGCAATAACGATGACTACTACGAAAACACTTAGTACAAGTAAATCTCTAATAACTATATCCCAAAGCATTCCACCTACCGTTTCACGAATTGCACTAATTGCATATGTGAATGGTAAGAACGGATAAATCGCTTGGAAGAATGGTGGTGTCATTTGAATTGGGAATGTTCCGCCCGACCCTGCTACTTGAAGCACAAGTAAAATGATTGCCATCGATTTCCCAACGTTTCCGAAAATAGAAACAAGTGAGTACACGATACAAACAAATACTCCGCCAATAAATAAACTAAATAACACAAACCAGAATTTATCGACTACGTACGTACCGAGTAAGAATATATCCCCCATTGATACGATAAACGCCTGTGAAAGACCTATCGTTAAGAATGTTAATAAACGTCCAAAGTATATTTCATGGCTCTTATAATTCGCGCCCTCTTCATGTACTTCTACCGTTAATAATGAAACCATTAATAATGCGCCTACCCATAATGCAAGCACTGTGTAGAATGGTGACATTGCTGAACCGTAGTTCGGCATTGCAAATAACTTATTCTCTTTTAAATTTACTGGATTCGCGAAGTAATCACTTTGCTTTTCAACATCATTTTTCAATAAGCGTATGATGTCTTTTATATCCTCTTCTGATTCAAAATCGCGAATTTTATTTGCTAAGTCTTTAATCTTTTTCTCAGTCTCCGGCATCTCAGCTTTAATGTCCGCTAATTTTTTCCTACCGTCTACTAAGCCTTTTGATGAATCTTCTAGTAACTTTTTAACATCTGGGAGCTTTTTGTCTGCATCATTTAAAATTTGAGTTGTATTTTTCGACATCTCTTTTGTACGAGCAATTGCTGTATTGAAATTAGGTACAATTTCTGAATCATACGTCGATAATACATCTGTTAATTGAGCTGATCCGCCCTTCGCAGCGTTGTTAATACTTTCAATTACATCTTTTGTAGGTTTCTGTCCATTGTTAAGAAGTGTAATTCCCTTATTCGTTGCATCTACACCTTTTTGCAGACTACTTTTTGCTTTATTTAATTTTGCAATTCCATTATTAAGGTTTTTATCACTACTTACATCTGCTAAAACCTTATTTGTACTTTCTAGAACTGGAATCATATCATCGATTAAACCAATTCCAGCTTGGAATTGACCATTTAAACTTTTTAAGGCTTCCTTCGAACCTTCTAAACCATTCACACCTCTATTTTGTACATCCTCTAATGCTTTTTGGACACTAGATTTAGTACTTTCAAGACTATTCTTTGCTTTCTCATAATCCGCTTTTGCATTATCATATATTTCATTTGCATCTGCTTTAGCTTGATCTACTGTGCTAACTGCTTTTTTATAATCTGCTACAAATGTTTCATTGTAATCTTTTTCCGCTTGATCAATTAATGAGTTTGCTGCATCTAACTTTTGATTTGCTACATCTGTTACATCTTTCTTTACTTCTTGTCCTGTACCGATAACACTTACAATATCTTTAATGCCGTTATTTGCATTTTCCATACTACCTTTAAGCTTAGTTAAGCGATCCACTCGCCCTTGGAAGAAGCTTTTTCCAAAATCAGTCGTGGCTGAGTTTTGAAGTTCAGTAAACATATTAATAAGATATGAAATATTTTCTGTACGAGCTTGCAGTTGATCTGATACTGCATTTAAATCTTTCTTTGCTTGCTCTGGATCAAACTGACCATTTTGCAATCCATTTACAACACTTTTCCCATAAGCTGTTCCTGCACGTGATGAGCTTAAAACATTATTTACTGTTTGATTAATATTTTGTGCTATCCCCTTATAACCATCACTATTCAACTTAGAAAGGTCTGGTCTTGCAGGGAATTCAGGCAGGCCATTCATTCCAGAGAAATCAGGGATGTTTAGATCAACACCTGGATTCATTAAAAAGTCGGTAAATGCAGCTGCACTATCCATAACACCTTGTGCTACTACTAAATCATTTCTTATCTTCCCTGGAGCATTTTTTAATGTTTGATCTTGTCTTGCAAAGAACTTATCTAAATTCGCCAACGCTTCCTGCCCATCATTTATGACACTCTCTACAACAGGTAAATCTTTCTGCGCCACTTTCACAATATCCTCTGCTCGAGTCGCATCATCTAACGCCTTATCCATCAATGTATTCATTTCCGGGAACTGCGCTTCTAACTTAAATACAAGGTCTTTTACTTTCTCGATACTCGGCAAGTTCGTTTCTAAATCGATTCCAAGATCGTTGAAGATTTCAAAAATCTCGCCGTTTGCTGTTTTAACAAAGTTTTTACTAATCTCTTCTGTAAGACCCGATGCACCTTTAGCTGTAATCTTCGGCGCAATGGCATTTACCTTTTCATTTACGTAATACTCAATTTCTGGTTTCTGTGGATTTTCATCCAAGACTGTTGCAATCTTTTCAGAGAAATCCTTTGGAATAGTAATACTTGCAGAATAATCTCCACGCTCTACCCCATAAATCGCTTGCTTTTCATCAACAAACTTCCACCCAAAATTTTTGTCCTTCTTAAGTGAATCTACAATTTCTTTCCCGATGTTAATATCTTTCCCTCTTAAATTTGATCCAACATCTTGGTTAGAAACTGCAATCTGGATTCCTTTCGTATTTCCATAAGGATCCCAAGAAGCTTTAATGTTAAACCATGCATATAACGATGGTAAAATCATTAACCCTAAAACAATAACAATTGCAGCCCAATGTTTAGCTACATTCCGTAAATCTGTCTTATAAATACGCCAAATCTGTTTCATATAAGCAATCACCTAATTATATATTTTTCTTTCTTTAGAAAATGATACATACATTTTGCCATTATATCACTTTCTACATCGTAGATTAAACGAAAACATACTATTTTTCCCATTAAATATTTCACTTACTTCATTATATAACGAAGTAAAAAAAGTATGCATACAAAATGACCAAATTAGTTTTACATTCAATAATAACAAATATATAGGAAATGTCATAAAAAATACAAGTATTTTCTCTTGGAAATACTTGTATTCCTCAAAAAAATCCTCACAGCTTTTCATCATCTGTGAGGATTTCTTCTATTATATATCTACTTGTACTTCTACACCGAAATGATCTGAAATTACATTTCTGTTCGTACCATTAAAAATGACTTTTGAAGAACGAACTTTTTCACTTTGGTTACACAATATTAGATCGATTCGTAAGTTATGTTTATTTTCATCCCAACCAGCAATCTCACCTTGGACAGTTGTTCCTTCATCCTTCTCTATTGCTAGTTCATATGTGTCATACAAACCTTTTTGCATCATATATTCATAGCCTTCACCTTGTAAACGAGCGTTATTATTAAAATCACCCATTAAGAAGGAAAGTTCATTACTATCTACACGCCCCATCAAACGATTAACTTGATCTTTGAATGATTCTTCTTCATCATTCCACCAACCGAGGTGGCAAGAGTAAAACGTGATGTTCTTATCATTATAAGCAATTGTCGCACTTACAATTTTGCGTGTTTTCCAATACGTTGTATCCTTATTTTCTGAAATAAAGAACGTATCTTCTTTTACAACATTATGCTTCGTTATAATCGCTAATCCTTCTTCATACACATCATAACCAATATGAGAGAAATCCCAAGTAATATTGTAATCTTTTACATGTAACGCTTTTAACTCTTCTAATAGTAAAAGTCCAAAATTATCTTCTTTCTTGTTACCGCATACATTTTCAGCTTGTATCGACTGACTTACTTCTTGCAATGCGATGACATCGTACTCTTCTTCTTGAATGACTTTAGCAAGATATTTTATCTTTTCCATTTGATTCTCTTCTTGCCAAGAGTGACAGTTTAAAGTTAGCAATTTCATCTTATTACGCACCTAACATATCTTGAATGTCTGACTTTAATACGTCAGCTTTCGGACCATATACTGCTTGTACACCTTTATCTTTTACGATAAGTCCTAAAGCACCATTTTGTTTCCACTGTGCTTCTGGTGCAACAACATCTAAATCTTTTACTGTTACACGTAAACGCGTCATACAAGCATCTACGTCAGCAATATTTTCTTTACCACCTAATAAATCAATAACTTTTGTTGCTAATGAACCATCCTGTACATTTCCTGTTCCTTCTGATGACTCATCTTCATTATCAATATAGTTACCTGCACGTCCTGGTGTTGGTAAATTGAATTTTTTAATTAAGAAATTGAATAATGTAAAGTTCAGACCGAAGAACACTAATGAAACGATAACGAAATTGATTAAATCTCTTGTTAGTCCTGCATTAACCATCATCGGTGTACGAGTAATTAATTCAATAAATCCAAATGCGTGAACACGTAAGTTAATTAAATCTGCTAATGCGAATGCAAGTCCTGTTGTAATTGCATATACAACATATAATACTGGAGCAATAAACATGAACATGAATTCAATTGGTTCTGTTACACCTGTTAAGAATACTGCTAATGCAGCCGATAAGAACATTGGTTTATATTTTGCACGTTTTTCTTTATCAACATTACGGAACATCGCGAAAGCAATACCCATTAACGCTGCTGTTGAGCCAATAACTTGTCCAGCTTTGAAACGAGCTGGTACAACGTTATTTAATAAATCGTTATATGCTTTCGTATCTCCATTTGCTAGTAAATTATTTAAGTCTGTAATCCATGCAAGCCATAAAGGATCTTGTCCTGCTACAATTTGTCCAACTTTTGAACCAGTTAACATCGTATATGTTCCGCCTAGCTCTGTGTAGTTCATCGGAATCGTTAACATATGATGTAAACCGAATGGTAATAGTAAACGCTCTAACGTTCCATATACAAATGGTGCAACAACTGGTGCACTATCTTTAGATGCTGCAATCCAGCGACCGAATTCATTTAATCCACTTTGGATGAACGGCCATAAAAGTGATAATACAATTGCAGTGACTGTAGACCAAACAATTACAACGAATGGTACGAATCGTTTTCCGTTAAAGAATGCTAATGCCTGTGGCAGTTTATTATAGTTATAATATTTGTTATATAGAGTAGCTCCTAAGAAACCTGTGATAATCCCTACGAAAACTCCCATGTTTAATGCTGGTGCACCAAGTACAGAAGTAAAGTAATCTTTTACAACTAAATCTCCTGCTAATACTGAAGAAACTGTCGCTTTTGAATCCGCTAACATTTCAGCGTTTACGCCAAATATAGCTCCTGTAATTCGGTTTGTTAAGACGAATGCTAATAGCGCTGCAAATGCACCACCTGCGCGATCTTTCGCCCAAGACCCCCCAATTGCTACTGCAAATAAGATGTGTAGATTTGTAATAATTGCCCAACCGATGTCTTCCATTACACGAGCGATTGTATGAACTGCGTTAATATCCCCAGCAGACATCCCAATTAACTTACCGATAGAAATCATTAAACCAGCTGCTGGCATTACAGCTACAACAACTAACAATGCTTTCCCGAACTTTTGCCAAAAATCAAAAGACGTAATTTTCATCTGTTCTTCCTCCCCTTTATTTATAACAACATAATGATTTAAATTATAATTTCTGTTCCTATTATGAAAACGATTCCTTATGTTACTTTATTTTTATCTTTACGCAACCGTTTTCATAAATCTATTTTAATAAAAGCGTTTTCACTTTGCAATAGAAATTTATTTTTTTTCATAAAAAAAGATGCTCTTAGAGCATCCTTTTTTATTATGAAATACGATAAACCCTTGTTTCATAAGGCTTTAACGTGATTGAAGTTACTTGTTCATTTTCCGTAACTTTATAGTTATTTAAAAGCAAACGTTTGCGTTCCAGTGCAAATGAACCCTCATTATACACAGCTTCCTCTTTTGAGATATTGCTAATTACAACGATTTTTTCATCGTTTAATGTACGAGTATATGCATAAATTTGCGGATCATCTTCTAGAAGTAAATCGTACGTACCGTAATTCAGTACATCGTGCTCTTTTTTCAAGGCAATCATTTTTTTATAGAAATTGAAAATAGAGTTATCTTCATTCTTTTGCTTTTCAACATTAATTTCTTTGTAGTTTGGATTCATACTAAACCAAGGCGCACCTGCTGTAAATCCAGCATTCATCTCATCGTTCCACTGCATTGGTGTACGTGAATTATCGCGGCAAGAAGCCCATATAATTTCCATCATATCTTGATGTGATACACCCTCTGCAATTTTCTCTCGATATAAATTTTTAGTTGCTACATCATCATAATCTTCAATATTTAATAATTGAACGTTCGTCATCCCAATTTCTTGTCCTTGATAAATAAACGGTGTACCGTGCATAAAGAAGTACATTGCTCCAAGAGCTGTTGCACTTTCACGCCAATATTGTTTATCATCTCCCCAAGTTGAAACGATACGTGGCTTATCGTGATTCTCAATATATAAAGCATTCCATCCTTTATTTTCTAACCCTTTTTGCCATTTCGTTAATACCTTTTTCAACCCTACAACATCAAGATCTTTCTTCTTTTCTGCATCCCATAAACTTAAATGTTCAAATTGGAATACCATATTGAACTTGCCTTGCTCTTCTCCAACCCAAAGCTCAGCATCTTCAATCTTAACGCCATTCGCTTCACCAACAGTCATAATATCGTACTTAGAAAACGTATTTTCTTTTAACTCTTCTAATAAAGGTTGAATACCATCCACATTCATATGTTTATCAAAAGATGGTACATACTTTAGTTCTTTTGGATTTGGCATATCTTTGAAACCATCTTCTTTTTTAATATGGCTAATCGCATCCACGCGGAAACCATCAATTCCTTTATCAAGCCACCAATTAACTGTATCGTATAACACTTCGCGAACTTCTTTATTCTCCCAGTTTAAATCTGGTTGTTTACGCGAGAATAAGTGTAAATAATATTGTCCTGTTACTTCATCATATTCCCATGCCGAACCGTTAAAAATACTTTCCCAGTTGTTTGGTTCCGAACCATCTTTACCATCATGCCAAATATACCAATCACGCTTCGGATTGTCTTTAGATGAACGCGACTCAATAAACCATGGATGTTCATCACTCGTATGATTAATAACTAAATCAATAATAAGCTTCATATCACGCTTATGAACTTCATCTAGTAAAGCATCAAAGTCTTCCATCGTACCAAACTCATCCATGATATCTTGATAATCACTAATATCATAACCATTATCATCATTAGGTGACTTATACATTGGACAAATCCAAATTACATCTATACCTAAATCTTTTAAATAATCCAGTTTTGCAATAATACCTTGTAAATCTCCAATACCATCACCATTTGAATCCATAAAGCTACGTGGGTAAATTTGATAAGCAACCGCTTCTTTCCACCATGTCTTGTTCATAGTCATTCTCTCCTTTTGCATCCCATCGGAAATTTTATGCAAACGTTTTCGTAACACTATCATAACAAAATATAAATAGTTTGCAACTGTTTTCATTGAACTCTATGTAGATTCCTTATTCTTATGCTTTATTTATTTCTCACAAAAGCAAATCTCATTCCTCACCTGCTCTTGTCCACGCACGTTACATACACTTTTCATATATTAATAAAAAGCACTGCTTGTTTTAGAAAGGAGTGATAAATTGAAACAAACAAAATTAACAGGTCGTATCGTCGTTCCTTCAGACCCGGACTATGACGTAGCCCGAATGAATTTAAATTTAAGCATTCCAAAACTCCCTTGCGTTATTGTTTTTTGTCAAAATCAAAATGATGTCTGTAACGCCTTAAAATGGGCACGCGAACGTCATGTACCATTTCGCTTAAGAAGCGGACGTCATAGCTATGAAAATTTTTCTCTTTTAAATAGAGGACTTATTATTGATGTGAGTGAAATGCATCGTATTACTGTTAATACAGATAAATTAACAGCAACAATTGAAGCTGGTGCAAATCTTGGCATTGTTTATAAAGAGCTTTGGAATTTTGGTGTGACAATACCGGCTGGTACAAGTGCAAGCGTTGGAATTGTTGGATTAGCACTTGGCGGTGGCATCGGTATGCTTTCACGCTTATTTGGATTAACATGTGATCAATTAGTAGAAGTTGAAATAGTACAAGCGTGTGGTAAATTTGGAGCAAAAATCATTCGCGCAAACGAACATGAAAACCATAACTTGTTTTGGGCGTGCCGCGGTGGTGGTGGTGGAAACTTCGGAATTGTTACTTCTTTAACTTTTCGAGTCCATCCTATAAAAAATGTATCAATCTTCTCAATTACATGGGAATGGAAAGATTTTATCGCTGCATTTCAAGCGTGGCAAAACTGGGCACCTTATATAGACAAACGTCTCACTTCATCAATTGAATTATTCGCAAAGCAACGAAATAAAATTGAAGTAAAAGGTGAATTTGTTGGCTCTCCCTCTGAACTCCATTCCTTATTATCTCCTCTTCTTGAAACTGGTACCCCCTCTCTCTTTATAGATGAAGTTCCTTATATAAAGGCTGTTGAATTTTTTAATAGTGGTAACATCCCTGAAAGCTTCAAGCGCTCCGGTTCCTATGTATATAAACCGATTCCCCTTAAAGGAATTCAAATCATGCAACATTTTCTTTCTCATTCTCCAAATAAGGATGCGAGTATTTGGCACCAATCGCTTGTAGGTGCTGTTGAAAATATTCCTCCTACTGAAACAGCTTATTTTCATCGTAAAGCAATTATTGCGCAAGAATACATTACCTCTTGGAAATGCGATGATGAAGAAAATCGTAATATACGCTGGGTTAAAGATTTACGAGAAAGCTTAGATCCTTATACACTAGGTGACTATGTCAATTGGCCCGATATCGACATTAAAAATTGGCAAACTAGTTATTATGGTCCTAACTTTCAAAGATTGCGTAAAGTGAAAACCATATATGACCCTTGCAATGTTTTTCGTTTTCAACAAAGTATCCCTCCTTTTCATACGTAAAAAAGGAAGAACAGCATTCTGTTCTTCCTTTTTACATTGAAAATCGTTCAATTGTTTGTTTCAAGTCTGCTGCTTGCTTCTCTAAATCCTTTAACAATTGATCGATTACTACCATATTTTGAGATTGTTGCAACGTCACACGTGCTACTTCTTGCGAACCAGCTGATGTTTCCTCAGCAATTGCTGCTACAGCCTTCGTCTGTGCTCCTGTTTGATGAATATGACTCACTTGCTCATTCATATAGCCACTAATTTGCTTCGTTGCATCGGCAACTTCCATAATACTTGATGACATTTCTTTTAAAATTAATTCGGTAGCTTCCCCACGTTTCGCCTCTTCTTTAGCTGTTTTCACTTGCTCTGTCATTTTCAATGCGACTTGTTGCACTTCCTCTTGCATATTTCGTAATAACTGCGATATGTTTCTTGCAGAATGATCGCTTTCATCAGCAAGTTTACGTACTTCTTCAGCTACAACTGCAAAGCCCCTTCCATGCTCTCCAGCACGAGCTGCCTCAATAGAAGCATTCAGTGCTAATAAATTCGTTTGACTAGCAATCTCACTCACAACGGAAACAATATGTTCTACTTGTTTCATTCGTTCTTCTAATTTCTGTACATTTTGCATCGAATTTTCATTTTCTTTTGCCAATGCTTGAATGCCTTGAATTAAAGAAGTAAAGACTCGTGTACTTTGCCCTAAAGCTTGAACCATTTCTAAAGACAACTCGTCAGACTGTTTTGCTTTTTCTTCTACTTCACTCGCAATAGAAGTTGTTGTATCAACAGCAGAAACAATCGCCTGAATGGAAGCAGCTGATTGCTCAGCGCCAGAAGAAATCTCTGCAAGAGTTTCAGACACACCTCGTGCTTGCTTTGTCGCTTCCACTGTTTCCCTTCTAATTTGCTGAACTTGATTATTTGTATACGAAAATGTAGTATCAATATTTTTTACCATACCTCTTAAGTTCCCTAGCATCATATTAAATGCAACACTTAAAGATTTAATCTCATCATCTGCCTTTGGTAATGGAACATCTTCACGAATATCACCCTCAGCCGCTTTCCTTGCCGCCTCCTCTAACTTTCGAAGCGGTTTAATTAGAAATATGGCTGCTCCATACGCTAATATTCCAGACCATACTACGCCTAATAGCATAACAATGATATTATAAACGGTTTGACTTACATAATCTTGAAAATAATCATATATAACGTAAATAAAAATTAAACTTGTCGAATATGTAATAAAAGCTAAAATTGTAGTGAATAGCATAAGCTGCATACGTAAGCCAAAGGAAAATGTCTTCCTTTCTTTTTCCATTTTTTCTTTCCCCCTTTTTATAAGCAATATAAATACTACCTATATATTATTATCCATATTTTCATTATAGAAGGATATAGGGATTTTTAAAATTTAATATTTCCTTGAATATCAAATCCCACGAAAAAAATGAAGGATTCTGACAATTTGTGGCTAATAACAGAAATAAGGGGAAACATTTGTAAAATATATTTTTGACTGGGGGTTTTGTATGATTCAGGTTCGAAATCTAGTAAAATCATTCGGCTCGCTTGATGTTTTAAAAGGAATTGATTTAGAAGTAAAAGAAAAAGAAGTTGTTGTTTTAATTGGTGCCAGTGGTTCCGGTAAAAGTACATTACTTCGCTGTCTTAACTTTTTAGAAATGTACGATGAAGGTGAAATTCACTTACAAGGTGAACGAATTGATCCCAAGCATTCAAATTTAAACAAAGTCCGTGAAAATGTCGGTATGGTTTTTCAGCACTTTAACCTCTTTCCTCATATGACCTCACTAGAAAACATCATAGAAGCACCTATCCATGTAAAAAAATTAGAAACAGTAAATGCAAAGGATATTGGAAATCAGCTTTTGCAAAAAGTCGGCCTACAAGATAAAGCAGATGTAACTCCTCACCTCCTGTCAGGTGGTCAAAAACAGCGCATTGCCATTGCACGAGCTCTTGCTATGAATCCTAAAATTATGCTATTTGATGAACCTACCTCAGCCTTAGACCCTGAACTTGTTGGAGAAGTATTGCAAGTTATGAAAGAACTTGCTGAAGAAGGAATGACCATGATTATTGTTACTCATGAAATGAATTTCGCAAGAGATGTAGCTGATCGCGTCATATTTATGGATGACGGAAAGATTGTAGAGGACGCTCCGCCAGCACAATTCTTTTCAGCTCCATCACATGAACGAGCAAAACAATTTTTACGCAACGTTTTATAATGTAACTTCTATTTCAAATGAAAAGAAATACATTCATACGGTGCACAACTAATTGTCCAAATAAAATATCTCAGTAACATACTTAAAACCATCCGTATGATCAATATATAGGAGGGGTTTTATGAAAAGAAAACTATTAACCATTGTTGCGAGTATTACATTATGTACATCCTTCATACTAGGAGCCTGTAGTAAGGAAAGTGCTACTACTTCTTCAAATGGTGAAAAAGAATTTCGTTATGCAATGAGTGGCTTATATAAACCTTTTAACTATAAAGAAAATGACGGAAAGCTTGCCGGTTTTGATGTGGAAATTGGTGAGGCACTTGCGAAAAAAATGAATATGAAACCCACTCCTATTACAAATCCATGGGAAACGCTAATTCAAGGTCTACAATCGAAAAAATATGATGCTATATTGGGCAGTATGGCAATTACAGAAGAACGCTTAAAAGCTGTTAGTTTCTCAAATCCTTATTATCGTTCTGGTGCCCAAATTTTTGTGGCTAAAAAGAATACATCTATCTCTTCTCCAGAAGATTTGAAAGGTAAGAAAATTGGTGTTGTAAAAGCTAGTACCTTTAAAGACCTTGTTGCAAAACATACAAATCAAATTACAGAATATGATAGCGATATTACTGCACTTATGGACTTAGAGCCTGGACGTATTGATGCAGTAATCACTGATCAAATGGTCGGTTTACGTATGATCAAAGAAGGTAAATCAAATATAAAAGAAGCTGGAAAACCATTAAATCTTGATGAAATGGGAATTGCTATTCGTAAAGATGATAAAGAAATGGTTGAGAAAGTAAATAAAGCTTTAGATGAAATCATTAAAGATGGTACGTATGAAAAGATCAGTAAAAAATGGTTTGGGCGTAATATTCTCGGTGAAGAGGAAAAAACGAAGTAAATTAGCTAGTCACATGTTTCATACATTATGCCCCACTTTTTATGTGGGGTATTTCATTCCCTACCAAAATCCATACAATATGAGGTGACACATATGTTTGAAATTTTTATGTCTACTTATCCCACACTCTTAAAGGCTACTATTGTCACATTACAATTAACATTAACTTCCCTAGTACTCGGTTCACTAATTGGATTACTATTCGCTTTTTTTCGAATCTCTAACAATAAGATTTTAAATAGTATCGCTCATGTATATATCGCCATTATTCGTGGTACACCTTTAATTGTTCAAATTGCCATTCTCTATTTCGGTATTACATCGATTATTGTCTTCACCCCTTTTTGGGCAGGAGCAATTGCTTTAGCAATCCATAACGGTGCATATATTACTGAAATTTTCCGCGGTTCCATTCAATCTGTCGACCGTGGACAATTGGAAGCTGCTCGTTCTTTAGGTATGCCTTATCCTTTAGCAATGCGCCGTATTGTATTACCGCAAGCATTTCGTCAATCTCTTCCTCCTTTAGGAAATCAGTTTATTATTGGATTAAAGGACTCCTCTCTCGTTGCATATGTAGGATTGTCTGAATTATGGGGATCAGGTTTATCAATTGCTGCAAGTAACTTCCAACAATTAGATACATACATAATCGTTGGTTTATATTACCTCGTACTTGTTCTTCTATTTACTTATTTTGTTAATCTTTTAGAAAAACGATTACAAAGAAAAGAAACAAATTCAGTTCAATTTAGCAAAAAGAATAAAAAAGAAGTCTCTTTATAAAAAAAAAGCAAGCCTGAGATGGCTTGCTTTTTCACTGCAAAATATATCAATTTTTACTGATTTACTTTTTTAATACTCTCTTCTTCCTCTATATGTTCCTCACGATATGAAATATTATGAGGATCTAGTCCATTTCCTAAAGAACCATAGAAATGCTCTCTATGCGGATCCACTAATTCACTTCCTTGATAATACACACGTGGTGTATTCCATAGCGCTGCCAAAGCTTTTGTCATTGGCATCTCATGATAGCGTTCCGGCCACATTTCTTTAATTTTATCTTTTACTAACGGATAGTATTTAGAGCTCATAGCAGGGAACAAATGGTGTTCTGTATGATATGAAAAATTGAAATGTAAAACGTCTACCCAGCGCGGCACTGTTACTGATAAACAGTTCGCTAACGGATCATTTACTGGAACAATTGGATTTAAGCGATGATTTGTTGCGATATATGCCATTACAATAAAGTTAGCAATTAACAATGGAATTACATATGCAAATAACCA
The DNA here is from genome assembly GCF_036851315.1 of Bacillus cereus group sp. Sample62. Lineage (NCBI taxonomy): Bacteria > Bacillati > Bacillota > Bacilli > Caryophanales > Bacillaceae > Bacillus > Bacillus cereus group sp. Sample62. The sequence continues at coordinate 417,249 of NZ_JAFLPK010000001.1, read as the reverse complement.
TTTTCCAGGTCCCATAATAAACAATAAACTAATCCAAACAGTCCAAGGCAAAAGAAGTTGAAGCCATACAGATTTTTGATTGGATGACTTAAAATCCTTTATAAAATGAAAGAACATTCGAGTTGAATGTAACGTAAATTGAATGGTTAGTGACAGAAAACTAAAGAATGAACGAACATGAAGAGGCATGCGATATACCCAGCTTAAAAACTTACTCTTTTTCAGTTTCTCAAGTGTAGGCCATGCATCTGGGTCATTCTCTTCATGTTGTGTATGAACATGATGCGTTGCATTATGCCACTTTCTCCAAAGCTTCGGTCCAGTTGATAATGGCATAAATGCTATCGCGCCTAAAAAATCACGAAGCCATGCTTTTCTTACAACAGTTCCATGTAAAATTTCATGTCCTAAAAATCCAAGTGAAGCAAAACATAATCCAAGAACAATCGCAATTCCTAGATTCGCCCACACATTCAATTCAAATACACCAATCGATATTAACCCCGCCAATGCCACAAGCAAATAAGCCAGTCCACCAAATAAACGAGTAGGAACTGGTTTAAATGCTTTTTTCGGCAAATGTGGTGATACACGTGCTGCATACCACCCAAACGTATGAAGCTCCTTCATCCTTTTGCCCCTTTCTTATGCCGCGCCTTGCGCAACTTACATATATCAATTCTTGCTTCCAGATTGATTTTACTAGGTGATTAAAAAAGCATTTATTATAAGGAAAATAAACTCACTCTATCGTCACTTATTTTTCGCTTTTATTATCAATGAAAAACATTTCTCTTTTTACTCTCTATCAACCTTTCCACATGATGAATCATATCAATAGAATTTCTATATTGTCAATAACTTTTATGACCTAGTAATAAAAGTTGGTTATATTTTTATAATCATACTTTATTTCACTAAAGAAAAAACATAGATTTTATAAGGCTTCATCCATTATGCATATACATACACTAACATACTATAGACTCTATCTTATTCAAGAACTCTCTGTGTAAACAACAAATAAACTCATCTGAATCTAGTTTTACACAACTCCTACTTCTTCATACCGATACCGCTAAATAATTATACTAAAATAATTTTATCTTTCTTTTAATAAAAATAGACTCCTTCTAAAACAGCACACATGAATTTCCTATCATATGGAAATATTAAAAGGAAAATTGTTCTAAAATCGGGAGGTTTCTATAATGACAAGCGATACATTTCCACAATTTCCATTATCCTATTGGATTGAATCTACTCAAATCCCTGCTTTTCCTCATTTATCTGAAGATACAAAAACTGAAGTTGCTGTTATCGGAGCTGGTATTACAGGCATTACGACTGCCTATTTACTTGCAAAAGAAGGTATGAACGTTGTTTTAATTGATTCTGGCCTTATTTTAAATGGAACGACTGGGCATACAACAGCGAAGGTAACAGCACAACATGATCTTATTTATGATGAATTAATCAATCATTTCGGTGTGGAGAAAGCGAGGCTTTACTATGAATCAAATAATCATGCTCTACAATTCATAAATAAAACTGTGCAAACATATAAAATCGACTGTAATTTCTCAAATGAAGATTCATATTTATATACAAATACTGATAATGGATTAAGAAATTTATCAAAAGAATATGAAGCCTATCAAAAATTAAATATACCTTGTGACTATGTTCAATCTCTATCAATTCCGATTCCAGTACAATCTGCACTTGTCATGAAAAACCAAGCACAATTCCATCCTATCCTTTATTTGAAAACACTTTTAGAAAAGTTTGTGGAGATGGGTGGAAAAGTTTATGAACAAACAACAGCTATTGATGTAGAAAAAGGTGATTATCCGCAAGTCATTACAAAAGGCGGGCATCGCATCACTTGCAAATATGTTGTCTCTTGTTCGCATTTTCCTTTTTATGATGCGAATAGCTTTTTCTTTACGCGAATGTATGCTGAACGCTCTTATGCTCTTGCAATCAAAGCAAAAACGGATTATCCAGGTGGCATGTATTTAAGTATTGATGACCCAAAACGCTCATTGCGCTATACAACAAACAATGAGGAAAAATTAATTTTAATTGGCGGAGAAAGTCATAAAACAGGACAAGGAATAAACACAATGCTTCATTATGAAGCACTGTATTCTTTTGCGGAAGCAACGTTTGGAGTAGATGAAGTTCCCTATAGATGGTCAGCACAAGATTTAATCACGCTAGATAAGCTTCCTTATATCGGACATATTAACGAAAGAAATCCAAATATATTTGTTGCAACTGGATATCGTAAATGGGGAATGACAACTGGAACTGCTGCTGCTCATTTACTGAAGGACTCCATTCTAAAAGTCCACAATCCCTATAAGGAACTGTATGCACCATCACGCTTCCATGCAAATCCAGATATAAAAACATTCCTCTCCCAGAACATTGATGTTGCGAAACATTTAATTGAAGGAAAGATCGAAACCGCATTACGTAAGCTAGAAGATCTCGAAGTTGGTGAAGGATCTGTCGTACATGTTAATGGGAAACGAGCAGGTGCTTATAAGGACAAAGATGGAAAATTACATATTGTCGATACAACTTGTACACATCTCGGCTGCGAAGTTGAATGGAATAATGGCGATTGTACTTGGGACTGCCCTTGTCATGGTTCCCGCTTTTCAATTGAGGGAAATGTTATGGAAGGTCCAGCAGATCAACCGTTAAAACGAGTTGATATCGAGTAGACAATGCAATATGACTTAGCCTAGAATTTTTACTTATTCTCCTTTGCAGTCTTATCGCAGCTATATCTGTTTTTTTATTCCTACAAAATAAAAAAGAGCACAAACTCACTTGTGCTCTTTTTCATATACTGCAAACAACATATCTCGAAACAATGTATTTAAACTCTCAATATCGATCCCTGATCCCTTTTCAATTCCTTTTACATATTGCTGATAGTAATGAATTTGTTCTTCTAAAAATTGATTCAACACCTCAATTTTTAATCCAATATCTAATTCAGTACCTGCCTTTTTCTTTATTAACAACTGTTCAATTTCATCTAATACGCTACGTTCTAACGATAATTCTGTAATCAATCGATCGAATTCTACAGGTGGTAAAGTTGTTTTCTCCTCTAGCCACTTACAAGCTAAAATAGGACGCAATACATAAAAGTATTTTTTCAATTTTACGTTCTCACCTTGCAAAAATTCACGATAATTTTTTGAAGCCATATGTAAGTAATGATATATCGTTGCTTTTGGATCAAAGTGCTTATCACTCATTTGCTGAAGCTGTTCTGGAAAATGAGAGTTTTTCGAATAGAAAATCGGTGATCGAATCCATTCGAGTAAAGCTGGGTTTGACTTTGCGAATAACTGTAACGCCTTTTTAATATCCCATCCGCTTATATCTAAATCATCACTAATCGGATACTCAATTACATCTCGTTTATCATGAATTGATAAATACCACTCTACCGGATGCATATAAACAAATCTAACATCATAATCACTATCTTTCGATGGAAATCCCCAAGCACGACTCCCTGATTCCACTGCAAATAAAATTTTCACATCATTCTCTTGTTCAATTCTTGCTAACTCCACTCTAATTTTCTCTCTCATTTCATACCCTCTCCTTTTTTTGATTATTTCCTTGGAAATTCGACAAATATACTGCTAAGTTTACTACATACTAAAATAGCTGTCAGAAAATTCCCGACAGCCTACCAAAATTCTTTATTTTTTACTTGTTCTTTTCTGTTACACTAACCGCAATTCGTTCAAACTCTTTTTGAATCTCCTCTTTATATGCATCTACTTTTGAAAAATCCATAGCAGCAATATATATTCGTTCTAATTTATCACGAACTGATTTCGCTTTCGATAGGAAAGACATCGCCTCATTCATTTTTGCTTTATATTGAATCGACACGTCACGAATTTCTGTCGCATACTTCTCATCTGTCCCTGGTGTCACAATCAAGGCATACATATCTATAATTTCATCACCTTCGCGGCTCGGAAAATATTCATGTGGTGCGGTACTATCAAAAATTGCAAACCCTAATTCTCTTACGATAACCATATCAAGACTATTTGGATCAAATCCACAATGATATACTTCAACTTCAAATCCTTTTTCTTCTGCTGCCTTAGCTAATTTCTTAAGCATTGTTGATTTCCCAGAGCCTGGGCGTCCTTTTATAAAATAACGATGTGGTAATCCCTCTGTTAAATTAGGAACAAAATCAACTGCCCCTTTCGGTGTAGCTGCCCCTAAAAACCGATGTTTCACAAGCGATTGTTTCCCGCCTTTATCTGTAAATAACTTCTGAATCAGCTGATTGGTTAATTCATTTGCTTTATTAAAATCAATATTATTAATATATATTTTCTCCCACTCATCATGTATAACTAGTGCCTCGTTAAAACATGCGTAAGCAGTTTGAAAAGCCTTGCTTGCTTCTGAAACAAATCGTTCAATTTCCACCTTCTGCTTTCTTAATTTATTTGAGTCCCAAGCAACCCCTAAATTAATATACTCTTCGACAACTCCTGGCATTTTCGGCTCAATAACATGCGGTGATGTTCCATCAACAATTCCTACTTTTAACTTCGGGATAATTACACCATCAACCGATTTATTATCAGAAGAACAGTGTAAAAATTCAATATCATATCCTTTTTCAACCCATTCACGACCTATTGCTTTGATTAAAGAAGATTTCCCGGTTCCAGGACCACCCTTTAAAATAAATAACCTGTTTAGCCCTTTTAAATTCTCGTCGTATAAATTATGAAATCCTCTAGCTGTATTTCCACCAGCATAATAATTCAATACATTCCCTGTCACTGCACTCACTCCTTCGCAGCATTCTATTTACATAAGCTACAATATGCGAGCAACTTTATTTGGGTGAATACCTATTTTGTATTGCACGAAAAAAGGAAATGAATTACAATTTAAAAGTGGTGAATATTCAGAAATTAAAACTTAATATGTCTTTATCAAGAGAGGTAGAGGGACCGGCCCTTTGACGCCCAGCAACCTCAGTTTATACAAACTGAATAGGTGCTAATTCCTGCAAAATGCATTGCATTTTGAAAGATAAAACGTAACTATTGTGTGCAAAACTCATCTTTCTTGATTATGAAAGGTGAGTTTTTTTATTTCAAAACATATATTGGAGGTATTAAAAATGAAAGTAATTGACCTATCACAAACATTTGAAAACAATATGTCCCAATTCCCTGGAACACCAAAAATCAATTTAGGAGCCATTACAAGCGTTGAAGAGACAGGCTATCAAGTTACAGATTTTCATTCTGTTGTTCATGTTGGTACGCATTGTGATGCTCCTGCGCATTTCATTTCAGGCGCAACGACTATTGACCAACTACCTCTTGATCAATTTGTAGGCGAAGCCGTTCTTGTCGATGTAACTCATATTCAAGAGCGAAAGTTACGTAAGGAAGTATTGCATAATGTTGATATACAAGAAGGAGATATTGTTATTTTCCATTCCAATCTATCTACTAAATGGAATACAGAAGCGTATGAAAAAGAAGCCTTTTATCTTTCTGAAGAATTAGCCGAAGAACTAGTTCAATTAAAAGTAAAATCGGTCGGTCTAGATTTCATTTCTCCTGATGAAGTAACGACAGAAACATCACCAATTCATCACATACTACTTGGGAATAATATTTATTTAATCGAAAACTTAACAAACTTAGATGCCATTAACACGAAACGTTTCTTTTTCTCAGCGGCACCTTTAAAAATTAAAGATAGCGACGGTGCTTTCGCAAGAGCATTCGCTGTGATTTTTTAAACAAACTATACAAAAAAGCAAAGATCATCATTGACCTTTGCTTCTATTTTTTTTATTTAAATTAAGAAAGAATTGTTCGACACGAGGACGTACCCAAGCTAAATAATCTTTCTCTTTCTTCTTTGTACAAGCTATTTCTTCCCCATCTACCATTCCGACAAGCTCTAGCTCTAACAGTTGCCTCGTAAATGCTAACATATTTATTTCTTCGTCTGGATACTCTTCTTTTAATTTCTCCTCAATTTCCCCCAATAAAAAACCGTCACGCATCATTGCCAATGCATCAATCCAAAGTGGCGGCATTTCATATTTTTCTCCTGTAATTGTATCTTTTACAATATAATTCTTTTGCTCTTTTCGAAATTGAATCGTGTGTAAACATACAGTCGAATTTAATGTTAATTCCATCATACCACCTCTTTCATAATATCTGCATAGAAAAAAGGATGCGCGTGCACCCCTTCTTTCTCTAACACTACCGAACCGTTACATGAATAACAAATCTCATGTCGATATTTTCCTCCATTATAAACGAAGTATTTTATAAAAAAAACCCTTCTTGAAACATTTTATAAAATGTTTATATTTACACAACAAGAACACTTTTCTGAAAAATATTTTTCTCTAGCACATTATGCTGTCGGTAAAAAAATTTCTACTTTCGTTCCTATTCCCATGCTACTTGCAAATGAAATCTCACTCTATATTGCGCTGCATAACTTTCCATTAGTTGTACAACATATAAAAGAATTTCCTGTATCAAGCTTTTAAATTTGTTCATATAAATACTCCTCATGATTCATACAAAAACTCTACGTGTTACCTCCTTAAATTTTAAGTATGAAATTGCTTTCAGGGCAATATACAACCTTTTCACTATAATTTATATCCGCCTTACCCGATCATGTAGCAGACCATCCGTAAAATTATTATGTCCTTTTACAAAATTATTCATATATAAATTTAGATATTCGCCGTACTTACTTTCTGTATTTAATAATAATTCCTCGACATAGTAAGCACCTTGTCCAAAGTGATCTAATAATAAACTGCACAAGCCTGCATAAATCCCGCACCCTACTTGAAAGTAAGTTGCATTCGTTTTATATTTATGAAAAACTTGGCTACTATTCATTACATTGTACATATACGTCTCGCTATTTTCATAAACGAGTATTACACCAACCAGATCCTCCCCGGCGATTTCTTCTTCCGCTGGATTAAATACTTTACGATTCCAATTCCATAAATCTTCTACTCGATCTAAGTTCTGTCTAATTACATTGGTCGTATACTCATTAATTCGGTAGAGAAAACCCACTTCCATGTTGAATTTTTTTCCTAAAATTAAAACTTCCTCATGTGGCATTAAACAACCATAAAACTCTTTCTCTCCTAACTTTACTTTATACTCTGAAGCATATACATCTTCATAAAAATAAAGGGGACGATGATGACTCATATACATCGGATAACTCCATATCGCTTCATCTAGAAATCGCTCTACTGCCCATGAAGCATAAAGTGTATGAGGCTTTATCAGTGCTGTATCATTCAAAAATGACGTATCATGTTCTACTATATAGCATGCTCTTGGCTTTTCCTGTGGACGTTCCTTCATAAGTTCAACGACCATCCATTGAACAACACCTGGATTCATACCTGAGCCTATAATTGCTTTTGTATTTGTAAATTTCTCTTTCTCCTTCTCAAACCTCGTATATCTTTCCGTAAGCTGAAAGCCGATTAAACTATCGTCTTGATCTACTGCCTCATTTTCCAAAGCTGAATTAATATAAAAAATTCCAAGTTCATTACAACAACTTAAGACTCTAATCGTATCTGCCCCCGAAACATCAATAACAATACCCGTACTTTTTTCTTTCAAATGTTGCTTGAATTTCACTACATCTTGAAGGTCGATTTCATATAAAAACAATTGATCTTTCAAATTTGGAAACAACTCATCATAATAAGTCCTATCTTTTTGTTTTATATCAACCAAATGAAATGTAACATTCTTTATCGCTTCATAAATCGGGTCTTTTTCATTTACTATCGCTTGATTTAAAATTGCTAAAACTGCTTTTGCTGCTCCACCAGCACTACCAAGTAATGTAATCGATAACGAATTTAGAAACTGCTCCACAAACAAAACCCCTTTAATATATTAGTTGAACAGTTCCCCCTCAAAAAAACAAATTGAATATATGAAAAAATGGCTCGTACATATTTTTTATAATTTTGCACAAGATTAGCTCTTCATAGGTAAAGCTAACATATTTGTATTCAATTCATTTTCCCTCTCTTATTCAAATCGAGCTAAACAAATAGGCTCGACCTTTTCTTCTGCATATAAAAGAAAAAGCCAGCCCTTTCAACTAGTCTACGGACAATGGACAGATTTCACGTGTTGAATATTCACATACATTTTTGCATCACGTGCTTTTAATATTTCAATATGCCCTTCATCAATCTTTGCCATCTTTCCGATTTTATTAGATTCCTCACCTAAATCGAACACCATGATTTTGCCGGACATTTTAATAAGCTGTTCTTCAAATGTTCTAGCTAACGTAATATTTAATGGATTCACGGGGAGTTCATTTTTATTGAGGGCGTACGGGACTTGATTTTCTTTATACGGAATTAACCATTTCAAATGCTTTAAAGATATATATACTGTTTTATAAACTGGACTATAAAAAACAATATAATCATTCATTACACTTGTAACATAACCATGTATTGGAGCATTTCCTGCTACATAAACTTCTGTAAAAATCCCTTTAGAAGTACTTAATACTTTTCTCAAAGAAATAGAAGGGGATTCCCTCTTAATTACAGAATCAACATCAGGTTTTGATATTTCTTCATCATGTGGTCTTAAAAATTTATAATATTGGACATGGTATAAAGATATATATACGTAGTCTTGTCCATTGTAAAGAACAACAATATCATTTCCTACGTCTATTAATACACCTTTAAATCTTTGTTCACCGATTAATTTAACATATATATTTTCTCCAATACTTTTGTTTAACTCATTCATCTATATCCTCCTTCCTATGAATTTCTACTTTCCTATTCTCCATTTCAAAAAAATAATCAGGGGCAATGTTCCGTCTTAATAGTAAGGACTTCCTTTTCATACTATCCGAAATAAGAAATCGTACTTCGCCTTCAACCATAATGCCCCTCTTATTTATCAAACATTATTCTTCTTCATTCTTTTTACATTTCACTACTTGACTCACACTCTTAATATGAGACTTCATTACATAAATAACTTCATCGCAATTTACTAGTGTAATACAGCCATGGTGTACCTCACTTAATAAACCTTCCACACATTCTGGACCGCCACGATTAATTTTTACCCACTTATACTTCAAGTCTTTTAATATATCCAAAAAAGTATCCTCATCAGAGCAGAAACATGAACTATAGCAATCGCCACATTTACTTTCTTTCACTTTCTTAACTAGACTCTTCACATGTTTCAAATGATAATATACTAATTCACCATGAGGTAATTGTAGCGTTAGATAATCTTTGCCTAACGATACGAGCTCACCCACTCGACTTTCTGGCCCGCGAAGATTTACTTTTACAGTCTCACCAACTAAACATTTAATTTGGTCATAGCATAATACATTCTCCAATTTCGTATCCCCCTTTCTTATTATCTTCCTCTACTTGATTGTCTTTGTGCACGAGCGCGACCTGAATTATTGCTACTACTTTCCTTACTGCTACTATCGTCGCTCTCATCGCTCTCTCCGCATGCTAATGCGTTATAGTTAACACTTTTAATATGCTTTATTGCAATTAATATAATTTCCTCTTTTACGATTAATGTCACGAAATCACAAGAAACATCCTGTAAAATGCCTTCCACTTTCTCTGGACCACCGCGATTAATTTTCACCCAGCAATATTTGAAGCTTTGAAGTAGTGCTTCAAAGTCTTCTGCACATGCGCAATCTTCCCAATCGCACTCACTTGATCCACAGTCTTTCGCATTTTTTGTAATACTTTTTAGATGACTAAGTTGATAGTAATAAAGCTCACCTTTTTCATTCTGCAATACGAAGTAGTCCGGACATACTGATATTATTGTTCCTTTTTGAGATTCTGGACCACCTCTGTTTACTCTCACAAAAGATCCAATTAAGTCTTTCAAAAAATCCCAATGAAATAAACTCACGAGAAAACCCCTTCCATTAATTTATAAGCATTTGCACTGATAGTATATGTATCTGTACAGGTTACGTTCTCTATGTTTGTCCTAGCTAGAAAAAAATATGCTTTTAACATGGTAGACTACTACCTATCAAAATTCGAAGAAATGCTAAACGCTCCTTAGGCTTTTGATATCTTTAAACAAAAAATCCCGTATGAAGATACATTTCTGCATATCTTCATACGGGATTTCCCATCGTTTAATCTTCGTCTTTAACATCCATATCTTCTGGAATTGGTTCATTTAATATTTCTTCCACTAATTGCTTATATTTCTCGATTTGTTCTAAATGTGTATTGAATTGTTCTTTATTTAATAAATATTGCTCTCCATCAAATAGTGCACGAATTTTCTTTTGCTGAATTAGCTCTTCAATATACGACTTTGGTAAATTCAAATACTCCGCAGCTTCTTCTACTGTTATATACAACGCGTTCATTCCTTTATTATTTTTTCATATATACTGTATCTTACTTTATTTTTGTAAACAAATAAAAAAGATTTTGTAAATGCAATTTAAAAAGAAGGTGGATGCATTCCATATATTGTATAATAATATAGTAAGGATTTTTTAAATATAGAATGGTATTACCCATTTACACAAAGGAGAGTTAACATATGGCTACTCGTCACATCATTACAATGTTAGAAAAAACATTACAGGTTGAAACAGAAAACACAATTTCTCATTTAACTACATCTTTATCTGATCGTATTCTTTCTCAAAGCTCAGTAATACATGAAAACAATTGTTACCATACAATTGGGGAATGGTACAAAAATCATTTTTTATTCCAACAAGATGATTTCCTTTGGGCTAAATACGCTTTCTATGACGCATATTGTGAAGCTATACAGGGACAAGGACATCTTACAAAACGCGTCCGTCAAATATTAGAATCATTAGCTCGAATGCATGGAAAACAGTATATTGCGTCTATATTAAATATGCCATTTCCTAACGAACGAGCTAAAGGGACAGCATAATGTAATACTGTTCTGCGTCAGCAAAACATAGATTCATTGTTTGCTAGGAAGATTTACAAATAAAACGTTCATATCACATGAACTGATGAAACCGGTGTCATTATAATGATTGAAAATATAGTAAACAGGAAAACCCCCATTTACCTCTCTCGTCACTCGAATAGAGAAGTAAATGGGGGTATACTTGTTTTTTTATTATTTCATCATCTGCTTGATCAATTCACGATTTCTCTTCTTAAATACTTCATTATGCGACGAAACCATTCCGTACTCGCTTGCATCCGGTTGAATAAATTGTTTCGCTTTATTTACAGCATTTCCAGCATCTTGGAACGCTCCCGCAATTAAGTGTAATTTCCCTTCATGCTTTAAAATATCTCCCGCAGCATATAATCCATCTACAGAGGACTCACTATTCGCATTCCCTGCAATATAATAATTATCTATAATTGCAACGTCTAACTCACTATTTTCTAATAACGTAATGTCACGTTCATATCCATGGTTAATAATCACTTCATCAATAGGTAAATGTGAAATTTCACTTGTTTCATGATTCGTTAATTCTACATATTCGATCGCTTCATGATTATCACCAGCAATGAGTTTTGTAATCGATGTATTAAAGAAACATTCTGCTGAACTATTCATAAGTTGTTTTACTTGTGCTTCGTGACCAGATAATTCTTCTTTTCTATATGTTACATACACTTTTTTCGCGATTGGTTCTAATTCATTCGCCCAATCAACAGCAGAGTTCCCTCCACCTGAAATAATTACCGTTTTATCTTTGAAACGTTTTAACGATTTAACTGTATAATTTAAATTTGAGACTTCAAATCTCTCCGCACCTTCAATTGACAACTTTTGTGGATTCAATATACCACTCCCAGTTGCGACGATCACTGTTTTTGAAAAATGTTCTTCCCCAGAGCTTGATTTTAATGTGAAAATCCCATCTTGATTACGAATAATTGATTCTATTTTTGTATTCAATACAACTTCTGGCTGGAATGTTAATCCTTGTTGTACAAGTTGCTCAATTAATTTCTCACCAGTAACCGGTAACAATCCGCCGATATCCCAAATCATTTTTTCTGGATAAACATGTATTTTACCACCTAACTGTGGTTGAAATTCTATTATTTTCGTTTTCATCTCTCTTAGTCCACTATAAAAAGCTGAATAAAGCCCTGCAGGTCCTCCGCCTATCACAGTTACATCAAACAATTCTTCTTGATTCATTCGTGTCACTCCTCAGCTACTAATAATTGATTATCATTCTCAATAAAATATAACTTGTTTTTATAAATTTTACAATCAAAATCACTATTGACAATACACCTATATAAAATTATAGTATTTAAAGAATCAATAGTGATAATCATTATCATTTTGTTAATAATTAGCAAATATGAGATTACATCTTCTTTCACTAATATGGTTAATACTATATTGTAAAATCTCATATTCAAGATTTTTAATAAGTATTTTGCATTACCACTACTCTTTCAAACAGATTGCAGTTAAACAAATTATTATATACACATATCATCTATGTTAAAGGAGAAAGACAATGAAAAAGTTATTTATTTCACTAACAGTTCTTTTCGTTCTTGTTATGAGCGCTTGTAGCAATGGCTCTACAGACAAAAAGAACGATGCAAAAGGTAGTAAATCAGAAACAATTACATACCAATCTGAAAATGGTAAAGTAGAAGTTCCTGCAAATCCAAAACGCGTTGTTGTTTTATCATCATTCGCTGGTAACGTAATGTCATTAGATGTAAATCTTGTTGGGGTAGATTCATGGTCTAAACAAAACCCACGCTTTGATAGCAAACTTAAAGATGTTGCTGAAGTATCAGATGAAAACGTTGAAAAAATCGCTGAACTAAATCCAGATTTAATCATTGGTTTATCAAATATTAAAAATGTTGATAAGTTAAAGAAGATCGCTCCTACTGTAACGTACACTTACGGAAAAGTTGATTACTTAACACAGCATTTAGAAATCGGTAAATTATTAAACAAAGAAAAAGAAGCAAAAACTTGGGTTGATGACTTCAAGAAACGTGCACAAGACGCTGGTAAAGAAATTAAAGCAAAAATTGGTGAAGATGCAACAGTTTCTGTTGTAGAAAACTTCAACAAACAGCTTTATGTATACGGCGAAAACTGGGGCCGTGGAACAGAAATTCTGTACCAAGAAATGAAATTAAAAATGCCTGAAAAAGTAAAAGAAAAAGCATTAAAAGAAGGTTACTACGCATTATCTACTGAAGTATTACCTGAATTTGCTGGTGATTACTTAATCGTAAGTAAAAACAAAGATACTGATAACTCATTCCAAGAGACAGAATCATATAAAAACATCCCAGCAGTAAAAAATAATCGCGTATACGAAGCAAACATGATGGAATTCTATTTCAATGATCCACTTACTTTAGATTTCCAACTAGACTTCTTCAAGAAGAGCTTTCTTGGTAAATAATACAAACATGAGGAATTCTTAATTTAAGAATTCCTCTTCCTTTATTCTATGAACAGAAAAGATGTGAAACGAATGACAAAAGATCACGACAATCCACGTTCTATAGCTTTTACATACAAACTCATTTTGAGCATAATTGCATTCTTTCTTATTTTTATGGTGGCAATGGTATTAGGTGCTGCAGATACTTCAATAAAAGACGTATGGTTAGCACTTACTACCTCCGCTAAAGGGGACAAAATATCTATTATTCGCGAAATACGTTTACCACGTGAAGTTGCTGCTATTTTTGTAGGGGCGGGCCTTGCTGTTTCTGGAGCAATTATGCAAGGATTAACACGAAATCCACTTGCAGATCCTGGATTATTAGGATTATCTGGTGGAGCAAATGCTGCACTTGCGTTAACGCTAGCCTTCAACCCTTCCATCAGCTATCTTTACTTAACATTTGCTTGCTTTATCGGTGCTGCAATTGGCGCAATTATGGTATTTGGCATTGGCATGGTGAAAAAAGGTGGACTTTCTCCTCTTCGAATTGTATTAGCAGGGGCTGCAGTTTCAGCATTTTTGCTTGCAATTTCAGAAGGTGTCGGCATTTATTTTAAAATTTCACAAGAGGTATCACTTTGGACTGCTGGGGGCGTAATTGGAACAACTTGGGGCCAATTAAAAATTATTATTCCAGTCATTTCAATTAGTATCTTTATCGCTATCTTATTTGCAAGAAAATTGACAGTCCTTAGTTTCAGTGAAGAAGTGGCTATTGGACTAGGTCAAAAAATTATTGTTATTAAAACCATTCTATTTATCATTATTATCTTACTTGCTGGTGCGTCTGTAGCGCTTGTCGGAAATATGGCATTTATCGGTTTAATGGTACCTCATATGGTACGCCCAATTGTCGGTCCAGATTACCGTTTTGTTATACCGATGTCAGCAATTGCTGGAGCATCCTTTATGCTACTTGCAGATACAATCGGTCGTACTATTAACGCTCCGTACGAAACACCAGTTGCCGCTATTGTCGCAATTGTAGGGCTACCATTCTTCCTATTCGTTGTACGTAAAGGAGGAAAAACATTCTCATGATGCAATCTATTCTAAGAAAACAACGTCTTATTATACTCGCTTTACTAATACTGACCATCACCACCATTGTAGGTGGAATGGGACTTGGTTCAGCATCTTTATCTTATGATCGACTACTCCCAACATTAATGGGACAAGGGACTTTTAAAGAGGAGTTTGTTTTATACTCTTTAAGACTACCTAGAATTGTTATTACATTATTAGCTGGTATGGCTCTAGCTTTATCAGGGGCTATCTTCCAAGGAATTACTCGAAATGATTTAGCTGAACCTGGTATTCTCGGAATCAACTCTGGGGCCGGTGTTGCTGTTGCTATTTTCTTTTTATACTTTCCAATAGATGTAGGTTCATTTCTTTACTTACTACCAGTCGTTGGATTTATCGGGGCTTTTCTGACAGCTGTTTTAATCTATGTATTTTCATATAGTAAATCAACTGGGCTTCAGCCAATCCGACTAACATTAACTGGTATTGGTTTTTCATTTGCACTATCTGGAATGATGATTGTCCTTATTTCATCCGCTGATCGTATGAAAGTGGACTTTATCGCCAAGTGGATTGCCGGAAACATTTGGGGAGATGACTGGGTCTTCGTTTTAGCAATGCTCCCATGGTTAATCGTATTAATTCCGTTCGTTTTCTATAAAGCAAATCGATTAAACATTCTAGCATTAAACGAGCCAGTCGCAATCGGTGTTGGAATTGAAATTGAAAAAGAACGCAGATACTTATTAGTTGCAGCCGTTGCGCTTGCAGCTGCAGCTGTTTCCGTAACAGGAGGAATTAGCTTTATCGGACTAATGGCTCCTCATATCGCGAAATCTTTAGTAGGTCCAAGACATCAAATTTTCATGCCTATCGCCCTTTTAATCGGCGGATGGCTATTGCTATTAGCAGACACAATCGGAAGAAACATCGTTGATCCTAATGGCATCCCAGCAGGTATTGTCGTTGCTTTAATTGGTGCTCCTTACTTTATGTATTTGTTGCTTAAGAAAGCATAGAAACACCCTCAAGATTTTTTCTTGAGGGTGTTTTTATTTCATTCTACTGCTGCCCATACCCTTCAAACTTCTTAGCCAAATTTGCCATCTCATCTTCTGGCAATAACTTCGGCTCCCCGACGCTTTTCGTTTGATAATAAATTTGAGCACAAAACTCAATTTCTTCTGCAATAGTAAATGCCATTTTTATGTTATTTGCACCTGCAATTAAACCGTGGTTCTCAAGTAACACTGCACGACGATCAATCATTCCTTCAAAAGCAGCATCTGCTAATTGCTTCGTACCAAATGTTTCATACGGTGCACAGCGGACATTCGGGCCTGCAAAAGCAATTAAATATGACACTGCAGGAAGTTCCCATCCTAATGATGCAATCGTCTTCGCATAAGGAGAATGTGTATGCACGAGCGCATTTATGTCTTCACGCTTTCTATAATAAATAAGGTGCATATCTAATTCACTTGATGGTTTTCTCTCTCCTTCTACCACTTCACCATCTAAGTTTAATATAACTACATCTTCAGGTTTTGTTTCATAATACTCTAAACCACTTGGGCTAATTGCAACAAGACCTTGCTCGCGATTGAAAATACTAATATTGCCGCCTGTCCCCTTTGTTAAACCGCTAGAAATCATTTTCTTTCCATACGCTACAATTTCTTCTCTTTCTTTTTGTAATAACATATACATCCCCCTAAGTATGAAGCTTATGATGACTGACTTTTTAAATCTATCTACTTATTGAAATAGATTTTTTAAGTTCTCCGTAAACGGCGCTTTTACAATCCCTTTTTCCGTAATAATCGCTGTTACATTTTCATGTGGCGTGACATCAAAGGCTGGATTATATACTTTACTTTCTTTCGGAGCAGAATATTGTCCGAAGCGATTAATCACTTCAGAAGCATCTCTTTCCTCGATTGGAATTTCTTTTCCTGTCGGTGTTTTTAAGTCGATTGTCGGTGTTGGTGCTGCTACATAAAACGGAATGTTGTAGTATTTCGCTAAAATAGATACGCCTAATGTCCCAATTTTATTTGCTACATCACCATTTGCGGCCACACGGTCGCATCCGACGATCACCGCATCAATCTTTCCTTGTGACATAACCATAGCTGCCATATTATCCGTAATAACAGTAACATCAATCCCCGCTCGCTGTAGTTCTAATGCTGTTAACGTTGAACCTTGTAATCTAGGACGTGTTTCATCCGAAAAGATTTTTAAGTTCCATCCTTTTTCTTTCGCTAAGTACATTGGAGCTGTTGCGGTACCATACTTAGTCGTCGCTAACGCACCTGCATTACAATGTGTTAATACTCCCATTCCATCATGGAATAACGTTAATGCATGCTCTCCAATTTGACGGTTAATTTCTTCATCTTCTCTATGAATCTCTTTTGCCTCTTCTAGTAATCTATCTTTCAGCTGGACGATTGATAAATGCGCGTTCTCTGTCGCTACCGCTTCCATTCTTTCAAGTGCCCAGAATAAGTTTACTGCTGTCGGCCTTGATGTTGCCAAATATGCACATACCTTTTTGATCTCCTCTATACATTCTTCCACCGTACTTTGAGTAACTTCCTTAGCTCCTAAATACACACCATACGCTGCTGAAACACCAATCGCTGGTGCTCCTCGTACTTTCATTACTTGAATGGCATCCCACACGCTTTCAGCTGTCTTGAAAGATTCATAGACAACCTCATTCGGTAATAATGTTTGATCTAATAAAACTAAAGCATCATCTTTCCATTGAATTGGTAGTAATTGCTCTTCCATCATTTTCTCCCCTTACTTCGCGTAGTGCATTGACTGTTCTTTTAACGTTTCTACAAAGCTTGTGCCCGTTTTATATTGATTCGCTCGTAAAATAAACTTCTTCGCTACTTGAAGACAAATGCGTTCCGCTCTAGCACGTGCTTCCTCATTCTCAATACAAGTAATATCTTTCACTTTCGCTAATCCAACAATACGACGAATTAACTCAAGGCCCGTCACTGCAGCCGTATCTTCTAATACAGATTGTAAATATACTTCGTTAAAGCCTTCTTCCTTCGCCATAATCTCGGTCACATGAATATTCCAAGCATCTAAAAACTTCTTCTTAAATAAATCAATTACCTCTACCATTGTCGATTGTAGCCAACCCATATACGTATCTTTCTCAGCCCCGGGCGGCATCGTCGCATCTGCATTCACCCAAGCAAACATTAAATTCGCCATTACATTCCCAACGTCATATCCCATTGGTCCATAAAAGGCAAACTCAGGATCAATAATCTTCGTGGAATCATTTTTCACAAAAACTGAACCAGTATGCAAATCACCATGAAGCAATGCCTGTGCATTCGTCATAAAAGAAAACTTAAGTTTTGCTACTTCCATACGAAGCTTTTTATCACTATAAATATGCTCTCTAATCCATCCCTCATTTAGCGAAAATAACTCGTTACGCTTATTATGATTTGTAAATGGCTCAGCGTAGACGAGATCTTCTGTAATTTCACATAACTCAGGATTTATATAATTCTTCACAAGTTCCTTCTTTTCT
The DNA here is from genome assembly GCF_036851315.1 of Bacillus cereus group sp. Sample62. Classification (NCBI taxonomy): domain Bacteria; kingdom Bacillati; phylum Bacillota; class Bacilli; order Caryophanales; family Bacillaceae; genus Bacillus; species Bacillus cereus group sp. Sample62. Next base: position 399,035 of record NZ_JAFLPK010000001.1, on the reverse strand, counting down.
TTATGATTCATTACAACATCTGATGTTAATAAGAGTGTGTTCACCAAAAAAGTCGTTACATCGTCAGCAAGCCTCGGAAATATTTGATGATTGATAAGTGCTGTACGTAATATAATGTGATCCGATAAATCTTCCATTACGCAACAATTCATCACACTATCAAACAAATACACCTTTGGAACAAGCCCAGGTGCTAACTCCTCCTCTAACTGCAAAACATCTGATTCTATACGAATACGATTCGTCGACAACTTAAATTCATCTGAAATACGTGCTGTATGCCCAGCTTGCTTTACAATGACAGAAATATTCTTCTGTTCATCCCAAACGCGGAATACATAATTTAAATTACCATCGCCTATTTCTTTACACTGTAACCCCTTTGCATCCTTAAACTTAGATAATTTCTCTTTCACATACACAATCACATCGTTAGCTTCCATTAAAAAATACTTCGTGAACTTAGACATGGTTTCCCCTCCACACTAATTGTAAGCGTTTTCTAAAGGTCGTAAAAAAATAATAGGGTGAAATTTTTTCATCCTATATTATATCTTCTTTTTGAAAGGTATATCTAGATTTTATTATATCTTGTTAGCACCTTGAGTCAATGTTTCTATATCATTGCAATATACTTCCTAATTATATATTTGAGATGACAAAAATTGTTCAAAAAGATTTTAATTCATTTTATTTTATTTATCACACAATTCTTTGTAAAATAGAAATAAGCAATCCTTTTCAACTCCACAACTTCTAAGAAGTATTCTCTTCCTAACAATTTATACTTACACCATGTCTCTAACATACACACTACTCTTTTATATACTCATTGAAAATCGATTACATGAAAACTACCTTTTCATTCTCTAACAACCTTAATTGAGAATAAATATTAATTAAATTGATATAAAGTTGGTTTATTCTCTTGACAAAATAACCACTTCTATATGATAATTAATATCGAATTAGAATTATTATAGTTAATTAAAAAATATATTTTATGAGCACACTATTTTTTGATGCTCAAAACCAACATTTAGGAGGAATTTTAATATGTTATTAATCGGCACAGAAGTAAAACCGTTTAAAGCTAACGCTTACCATAATGGAGAATTTATCCAAGTTACTGACGAAAGTTTAAAAGGAAAATGGAGTGTAGTTTGTTTCTACCCAGCTGACTTCACATTCGTTTGTCCAACTGAACTTGAAGACTTACAAAACCAATATGCAACTCTAAAAGACTTAGGCGTTGAAGTATACTCTGTATCTACAGACACTCACTTCACTCACAAAGCATGGCATGATAGCTCAGAAACTATCGGCAAAATCGAATACATTATGATTGGTGACCCAACTCGCACAATCACTACAAACTTCAACGTTTTAATGGAAGAAGAAGGTCTTGCTGCTCGTGGTACATTCATCATCGATCCAGACGGCGTTATCCAATCTATGGAAATCAATGCTGACGGTATCGGCCGTGACGCAAGCATTCTTGTTAACAAAATTAAAGCAGCTCAATACGTACGTAACAACCCAGGTGAAGTTTGTCCAGCTAAATGGCAAGAGGGTTCTGCAACACTTAAACCAAGCCTTGACCTTGTAGGCAAAATCTAAGGAGTTCGATCAAAATGATATTAGATGCAGATATAAAAACACAACTATCCCAATATCTTCAGTTAATGGAGAACAATATTTTACTTAAAGTAAGCGCTGGAGACGACGACGTATCTAAAGATATGTTATCTCTAGTAGACGAATTAGCTACTATGTCATCTAAGATTACAGTAGAAAAAGTTGAATTAGAGAGAACACCAAGCTTTAGCGTAAATCGCCCTGGTGAAGACACTGGTGTCGTATTCGCTGGTATTCCATTAGGACACGAATTTACTTCATTAGTGTTAGCTTTACTACAAGTAAGTGGACGCGCTCCAAAAGTTGAACAAAAATTAATCGATCAAATTAAAAACATTCAAGGCGAATATCATTTTGAATCTTATATCAGCCTAAGTTGTCATAACTGTCCTGATGTTGTACAAGCTCTTAACGTAATGAGCGTTCTAAACTCTGGTATTACACATACTATGATTGATGGCGCTGCATTCAAAGAGGAAGTAGAAAGCAAAGACATCATGGCAGTACCAACAGTTTTCCTAAACGGCGAATCTTTCGGAAGCGGTCGTATGACACTTGAAGAAATTTTAGCTAAAATGGGTAACGGTCCAGATGCATCAGAGCTTTCTGATAAAGATCCATACGATGTTCTTGTTGTTGGTGGCGGCCCAGCTGGTGCAAGTGCAGCAATTTATGCAGCACGTAAAGGCATCCGCACTGGTATCGTTGCTGAGCGCTTCGGTGGTCAAGTAATGGATACTATGGGTATTGAGAACTTCATCAGCGTAAAACGTACTGAAGGTCCTAAGCTAGTAGCAAGCCTTGAAGAGCACGTAAAAGAATACGACATCGATGTAATGAATCTACAACGTGCGAAACGTTTAGAGAAAAAAGAACTTATTGAAGTGGAACTTGAAAACGGCGCTATTCTGAAAAGTAAGAGCGTAATCGTTTCTACAGGTGCTCGCTGGCGTAATGTTGGCGTACCAGGTGAAGCTGAGTTCAAAAATAAAGGTGTAGCATACTGCCCACACTGTGACGGTCCATTATTCATCGGAAAAGATGTAGCAGTTATTGGCGGAGGTAACTCTGGTATTGAAGCAGCTATCGACTTAGCAGGTATTGTTAAGCACGTAACTGTTCTTGAATTCATGCCAGAATTAAAAGCTGATGCTGTATTACAAGAGCGTCTTAACAGCTTACCAAACGTAACTGTTCTGAAAAACGTTCAAACGAAAGAAATCACTGGTACTGATAAAGTAAACGGTATTTCTTACATCGATCGTGAAACTGAAGAAGTTCATCACGTTGAATTACAAGGTGTATTCGTACAAATCGGTCTTGTGCCAAATACAGACTGGTTAGGCGAAACAGTTGAACGCGCTCGCGGTGAAATCGTAACAGACAAACACGGCGCTACAAACGTACCAGGAGTGTTTGCTGCAGGTGACTGTACAAATAATCCGTACAAACAAATCATCATCTCTATGGGTTCAGGTGCAAACGCAGCTTTAGGTGCATTTGATTACTTAATCCGTAACTAATTATATAGACGTGAGTAAAAAAAGCAGGTGCCAAGGCACCTGCTTTTTTATAATCTTAATGTATAAACTAAAAACCTCTCATTCCCATTCTTCTCATAAGCTCCAGGTAACCTTACTTCCCTCTTCAGCTCAAACGCAGTCTGGTTCTCTAAGAAGAAAATATAATCTTCAGAAGGATAGTATAAAATAATATCCACTTCTCTCTCTGTTTCCTCTACCGAAAGCAAAATATTATTTACTACGTTCATAAATACTTGTACAGAAAATGGATTAAAGAAATAAAACCGGTTATCACGTGGATCAATCTCATATTCCTGCGCTAAACAGCATTCAAACCCAATTTTATCTTTACTGTTTCTTACCTTTCGTGCATAGCGTTCAAGATTATCCATTGCTTCTTTATAAAACTCTTCATTCATTTCAATTCCAACGGCTGAAGCACCACACTTATGGTGCATGTAAAAATTTAATCGTCCTTTTCCGCATCCAAAGTCTACAATTTGGTCGCTACTTCTTATTTCATATTGATTCAATAATTCATCTAATCCGCTATATGGCGTCGGTTCATAACGATGATAGTGCATAGATTTATTAAAGCCCTTTTGCTCACCGACAGTTTTTATATGTAATACTGCATCGTAATATTGTTCGTTCATTCGTCTTCTCCTATTAGAAAATGGTACTTATTATTATACACCATGTACTGGAAACCCATTTTTTATTGGATTAATTGATACGTGAAATTATATAAACGATTTTCTCAATATATCGACGTTTCAACAAGGAAGGAATATCGACTTACCGACAAATTCCTACAAAAAAACAGGAGCTATCTAGCCCCTGTCCTTTAATACTTTCAATACAGTTTGTTTCAATATTTCTACTCCATCCATAATACAACTATGATCGAACTTCATATATGGATGGTGTAATCCAGGTTGTAGATTGGCACCTAGTCCAAGCATGACAGCTTTTAAATATGGTCTCTTCACTGTGTAGTAATGGAAATCATCGCTTCCTGTCGTATACAGTGGTCCAGTGCATCCCTCTTCTCCGTACACTTCAAGAATGCCTTTTCGCATAAAGCGCTCAGCTTCTTCTGACACTTCAGCTCCTGGTGCGAGATCGATCCACTCATAAGATACTTTAGATCCCATTGATTCCGCTGATAGAATTACTCGCTCTATTTTTTGCTTCAATTCATTTAGTAATATATTATTTTCTGCTCTTACATCTAAACTAAAATGCCCGTTACCTGGAATGATATTTAAATTATCTCCACCAGCTTGGCACCTTGTCATCTTCACTGAATATGAACTTTGCGGTGGTAGCCATATATTTTTCAAACCGATATTGATCATAGAAATGACATCAATTGCATTTATCCCTTGATGCGGGCGTGCTCCATGTGCATCATCTCCATGAATCGTTCCTTCTAAAAATCCTGCTGCTCCGTGGCGAATAGATGGGGCAGCTTGTTTCAAAGGCAGTTCTTCAATCGGCCTTAAATGAACACCAAATAAGAAATCAGCATCATCCACAGCACCCTTATCTACCATCTTTAAAGAACCATTTCCTTTTTCCTCTGCCGGCTGAAAAATAAACCTAACCGTCCCACTATCCCACCTCATATTTTTCAATTGTAAAATAAGCCCCATCACAATTGTCATATGAGCATCGTGACCACATGAATGATTCGCTTTAAACTCTCCGTCCACTTCTTGCCAAAGTGCATCCATATCAGCACGAATTGCAATAACTGGATTTCCGCTTCCAATTTCAGCAATCACGCCTGGGCAATCATCAAATATTTTATATGAAATTCCTTCTTCTTTTAAAAAGTTAGTAATATACGCTGTCGTTTCATACTCTTTCCAACTCACTTCAGGGTTTTCATGTAAATGCTGAAAAATTTCAGTTAACCGCTCTTGTAGTTCTAATGTTTTCAAAGCTACATTCTCCTTCCCAAATTCCAAAACCATTCAGGTTAATTATACTTATGAAAAACAGATGTTTTTATGAACATATTGAATTTTAAGAAAAAAGTCAATTATTTATTTTCAAATGAGATCGACAACTCATTTCCACTCACTTTATAACGATAGAACATTCCTTATTTTCTGTTTTTTATTGACGCTCATATCATTTTTTAGTTATTATAATTTAATAACGTCTATTTTGCGACAATTCTAAAAATATAAACATATATAATGAGGAGGCAGTTTATGAAAAAAGAAATACCTTTTGGCGTAGCAATAATCCCTATTATCATTACAGTTGCAGTTATGATGGTTACAATTGTTGTATTAAAACAAAGCCCTCACGTCCCACTTATTATCGGTACAACCGTTGCTTCTATCGTCGCTTGGCGTTACGGTTACAAATGGCACGACATTGAAGAAGCGATGTATAAAGGAATTCGCCTCGCATTACCCGCTATCGTTATCATTATTCTAGTAGGTTTAACGATTGGTGCTTGGATTGGCGGCGGAATTGTCGCAACAATGATTTATTACGGTTTAAATCTTTTAACTCCATCACTATTTTTAGTTTCAATTACAATTATTTGTTCTATTGTTGCATTAGCTATCGGTAGCTCTTGGTCTACAATGGGAACAATTGGTGTTGCAGGAATGGGAATTGGCCTAAGTATGGGAATCCCAGCTCCAATGGTTGCCGGTGCTATCATTTCCGGTTCTTATTTCGGTGATAAAATGTCACCGCTTTCAGACACGACAAACTTAGCTGCAGGATTAACAAATACAGATTTATTCACACATATTCGTCATATGTTATTTACTACAATTCCAGGTTTAATTATTACTCTTATCGTTTATGCGTTCTTAGGAAAAAGCTTCGGCGCTAACAATATTGATGCAAAAAGTATCGATCAAACGTTACAAGTATTGCAACAAAACTTTGTTATCTCACCTTTCCTATTAATCATACCTGTAGTCGTTATGGTATTGGTCGCTAAAAGGGTTCCTGCGATCCCAGCTATTCTCGTAGGTATTATTTTAGGATTTTTATCACAAGTCTTTATTCAAGGTGGTTCTGTCTCCGCCTCTGTCGGTGCACTCCAAAATGGATTTGTCATAGACACTGGCAACAAACTAGTAGACGAACTCTTTAACCGCGGTGGCTTAGATTCGATGATGAATACAGTTTCTATGACAATTGTCGCTATGACTTTCGGCGGAGTACTAGAACATACTGGTATTCTTCGCTCAATTGTAAATCAAATTTTAAAATTAGCGACATCAGCAAAAGGACTTATCGCTTCTACTATCGCATCTTGCTTTGCAACCAATCTTACTTGCTCTGAACAATATATCTCAATTGTTGTTCCTTCAAGAATGTACGCAAATGCATACACAGAAAAAGGACTACATTCTAAAAATTTATCCAGAGCATTAGAAGATGGTGGAACATTAACTTCTGTCTTCGTTCCTTGGAATACATGTGGTGTATTTATACTCGCAACACTTGGAGTTGGCGCATTCGAATATGCTCCTTATGCTATATTGAATTTCATCGTACCTATTATTTCAATCCTTTACGGCATAACTGGTCTCACAATTACAAAACTATCTGATATTGAAAAAGCAGAACTACTAAAAAAACAACAAGCTCAATTAGAAGCTTAAAGATAACGGTAAATTCAGTTCATATATTGCGCGAGGGCGCCCTTGTTGATAGGGCATTTCCTCGCCGCAAATATGAGCATACCCATAATCAACTAGTTTCTTTAATAACCTTTCTGTTGATCGGCGAGTCACTTGTAAGTATTCAGAAAGATCTGCTGCTGTAAACTTCAATGACGAATGTGACTGACTAAATTGAATAATTTTTGATAAGTTTGCTGGACTAAGTTTCGTTTCCTTCGCTATTTTCATGAGTTCCGGGTTTTCATTTTTCAAACTTTGTACTCTCTGTTCTTTCGGGAACGGACCAAATAGTTCTTTATCACTTGTTAGTATATAAAAGCAGTGGTCTATTGGATTATTCTTCGCGAAAATTTGAGCGATTTTAGCATTTTGCTCCGCTTCTTTCACAGTTTTTCCGTAACCAAATCCAATCGCTATCGTTCCTTCTATACTTGCAAATAGGGTATTTATCATATTTGTTTTTATAATTGATTCAATATCACCACGAGTCGTATACAAAATGAACGTCATTTCATCAATTTTTTTAAATGAACCATGTAGTGCTTTTGAAATAGCATCTAATTGCTCAAGCAAACCTTCTCGTAATTCTAAAGAAGAAATCATACAAGCACCGACAGTAGCTGAATGGCTTTTTGCTAACTCAGCTTTTATTTTTGCATCTTTTAACCCATGTATAATGGATTGCTTCGGATCTATCATACGCTCTGAAGGAATACCTATTTTTTGAAGTTCATCATAGACAGCATGAATACTAGTTAAAGCTAAATGAGTTTCTCCTGATTGATATTTAGCTTTATGAAAATCCGTAACTCTATTTATTTCGTCTTTACTCCACAGCATATTTTCATAATCAAACACTTGTGGACTTTCTTTTATACCGATATCATGGAACACATTTGTAATAAATGAGCGGTCTACTAAATCAATTGAAATTTTATGTGGTTGAATACGTTGGTGATACATGACAGAAAGAATGGAAGATACGACAGTTGTCTCGTCTTGCTGTAAATACGTACTTGGAATTCGTAATTGTTCTCTTATTTCTTTTGCCATATAATAAGGTAAAGCACCTGAGAAAAAGATGAAGTCACAAGGCTTTAAACGCTTTAAAAGTTCAGAAGATTCCGCCGGATGAAGGTAAATATATGGATCAATCTCTATTTCTTCTAGTTTATGAGCAATAGGTAAAAGATTCTCCATAAACTCCTTTGAACCGACAACTGCAATTTTTATCATCATTTCTTTAACTCCTTATCATTAATTAACGACTATTTAACGTCAACTATATCAAATGTACAAAACTATTGTAAACAGGAAGGGGTCTCTACCTAATGAAAATTACAGCTATTCATCTTTACGCAATTCGTTTACCACTTCGCGATCCGTTTGTTATTAGTTATGGTTCTTATTCTGATATGCCTTCTATTATCGTCAAAATGGAAACAGATGAAGGTATTGTCGGCTACGGTGAAGGCGTTGCTGATGATCACGTTACAGGTGAATCATGGGAAAGCACTTTCCATACTTTAAAACATACACTAGCTCCTACTCTTATTGGACAAAATCCAATGAATATCGAAAAAATACACGATATGATGGACAATACAATTTACGGTGTTCCAACAGCGAAAGCTGCGATTGATATCGCTTGCTTTGACATAATGGGCAAAAAATTAAATCAACCTGTATATCAATTAATTGGCGGACGCTACCATGAAGAGTTTCCTGTCACTCACGTCTTAAGTATCGCCGAACCTGAAGACATGGCTGAAGAAGCTGCTTCCATGATTCAAAAAGGTTACCAATCTTTCAAAATGAAAGTCGGTACGAATGTAAAAGAAGATGTAAAAAGAATTGAAGCGGTACGTGAACGTGTAGGAAATAATATTGCGATTCGCGTTGATGTAAACCAAGGATGGAAAAATAGCGCCAACACATTAACGGCACTTCGTTCATTGGGGCATTTAAACATCGACTGGATTGAACAGCCTGTTATAGCGGATGATATTGACGCAATGGCTCACATTCGTTCTAAAACAGACCTTCCGCTTATGATTGATGAAGGATTAAAAGGCTCTCGTGAAATGCGCCAAATCATTAAATTAGACGCAGCTGATAAAGTAAATATAAAACTAATGAAATGCGGCGGTATATATCCAGCTGTAAAACTCGCTCATCAAGCTGAAATGGCAGGCATTGAATGCCAAGTTGGCTCAATGGTCGAATCATCCGTTGCTTCTTCCGCAGGATTCCATGTCGCTTTCTCAAAAAAAATTATTACTAGCGTTGAGCTAACAGGTCCATTAAAGTTCACTAAAGACATCGGAAACTTACATTACGACGTACCATTCATTCGCTTAAACGAAAAGCCAGGACTCGGCATTGAAATAAACCAAGATACATTACAAGAACTAACCGTCTTTCAAGACGTTGTACGCTAAAGGAGGACTAACGCATGACAGTGCTATACAAAGGATCATTAAAACAAAATAACGATCCATTTCACGTTACATTACTATCACTAGAGAACATCGAGCAAATCTTATCACTACAAAACGTCGTAGTTGAGGTGCTAGAAGATAAAAGTCGCTTACAACCACTCTCGCTAGAAGAGTTTCAATACATTCTAGAAGGAAACGGCATGATGATCGGTGCTTTTATCGAAAACGAACTCATCGCATTTCGTGCCCTACTCGTCCCTCCTATTGACGATGAACATTTAGGACTTGATATTGGCATAGCAGAAAGCGAACTACATCGCGTCATTTATCAAGAAATTTCAAATGTTCATCCGAACTGCCGAGGAAATGGGATGCAAAAAATATTAGCGACAGTTATCATGGACGAATTACAAAACGAAGATAGCAAATACGATTACGTTTGTTGCACCGTTGCTCCTTTTAACATTCCAAGTTTAAAAGATAAGTTTGCGCAAGGAATGGAGATTGCTGCATTGAAGGAGAAATATGGCGGGAGTATGCGGTATGTTTTTGTGAAGGAATTACGTGAGGACAAGGAGAGAGTGTGGGCGGAGTTTAAGAGCGTTCCGATGAGCGATGCTGTTGGGCAGCAGGCGTTGATTTCAGAGGGGTATCGTGGGTATGAGATGGAAAAAGTGGACGGAGATTTTGTTGTGAAGTTTGGACGATGATCTATATGCTCGAAAAAAGGAGATGTCCCTTGTGACATCTCCTTTTTTCGATCCGTTAAACAATTCTGTAGTAAATGAAATTATATCAACGATTTTTCGAATATATCTATCATAACTTACAATATATCAACGATTCGACAAGAAATATCGATTTACCGACAAAAATCGATATCCCTTCCTAAACCGTCATCTTCCAGCTAGATAACGCTAACCAATTCTCCATTTCCTTATAATCAGGCATGATTTTCCCGACAAGACGCCAAAAAGAACGATCATGATTTAAATGAACCATATGACACATTTCATGAACAACTACGTAATCAATTACTTGCTGTGGTGCCATCGCTAGCTTCCAATTGAACGTTAGTTGTAGATTTGAATCACAAGTTCCCCACGTACGGCTACTATCTGTAATACGAATAGAACGCGGTTTTGTTTTGAAGTTACTTTGATGTGCTTTAATACTCTTCTCTACTAATGACTTACACTGCTTATAGTAAAATCGTTTTAAAGCTTGTTGTATTTTCTCATCCTTAAGCTCTTTCACATAAATATGTAGCTTATTCCCTTCAAACACTGCATTGTCTTGCTTAATACTTGCATCTTGAGAAATCTGTATCGGATACGTACTTCCTAAATACAGAAAGCCCTCTCCTTGATCATAATCCTTTTCCTGTGGTCCAAGCGCTCGCTCTTGCATTTCCTTACGTGTTTTCTGAATCCAATCCCATTTCTCCTCTAGCAACTGGACTAAGTATTCAACAGGTGTTCCCTTTGGAGCCTGCACTTCCACATTTCCGTACGAATCTACAAAAAGACGCACGGACTTTTTCTTTTTATAAGTTATATGAAAATTAATTGTCTCACCTAAATATGTATGTACCATTTCATCACCTAGTGTATTATTTTACAAATAGGATACGAACACCCTACTCTACCTATTATAGAGGCATATAGAGAAAGCTGACAAAAACAAGCTGATAAATATTATTAAACATATAAAAAAATCAAAGCAAAATATATAAACTTAACCAGCGTATCTCTTCAAATCTTTAATGTTTTCTATAAATAGAGTGAACTCAATAATAACAAGCCTTAAAATTTATCTAGTTATTATCATACTCTAATTACTAATTTAAAATAAGATAAAAGATGCTATGAAAGTTCTTATAAGAACTTTCATAGCATCTTTTTTTAATTAATATAACAATCTACTCTTTTACAACTAAGATGCCCTTATCATTTTCTATACTAATATCCTCTAAATCATTCACCTTAATTAACAATGTAGAAATAATTATCCCGGCTCCTGTAATAATGAACACAAAACTTATGATTTGATTACTAAATAATCCAAAAATCAGATTTCCCAATGGCATTATAGATAAAGCAACCATAAATATAATTGAAAAAACTCTACCTAATTTATCCTTAGAGACTTCTCTTTGAACAATAGAAAAGAAATAAATATTAAATTTAGTAAGATAATAACCAAAGAACCCTACGAGTAGGATTGAAATATAACTTACTTGAATAAGTTGAAGTAGAATAATCGGTACTCCACAAAAGATCAGCTCTTTTTTCAACGAAGCTGGAGTAGGATTATCATTTTTCTTCTTAGATATTACAATTCCCGCAACAATTGCAAATACAGCCTCTGCGCCGAGTGCATAACTATAAAGTGAGCCATCGTCTGAATAACTATGCAAAAAATACATGGGCAAAATTGTATTATAAGCTGCAATAAAAAGATTCACTACAGCAGATACATAGATTAAATGTAATAACCACTTTTGATTTTTCACATAAGAATAACCCTCTTTTATGTCTGTAAGAAATTTTATGTTTTTCGATGTTTTTTCAACTTTATGACAATATTTAATACACAATTCACTTATTGCAGAAACAAAATAAGTTATACCGTTAACAAGAAATGCAACTCCTAGCCCAAATGAAAAACCTTTAATCATCATACCAGCTAACAAGGGAGCTGACACCGTTACAACTTGACTAATTACAGTAGTTATAGAATTAGCACTAACTATCATTTCTTTTTCAATTAAAGAGGGTAAAATCGCTTTTAATGTTGGCGTAAATAAGCTATTAGTTATCCCTAACAAAATTGCTGCTAACACCAGTATCGGTACATGCAAAACATCATTCATTACGAACAGCCCTACAATTATACAAACAATCGCACTAATTAAATCGGATATAACTAATATATGTTTTTTATTAAATCTATCTGCTATAACACCACTAAATATATTGCATACAACAACTGAAATTAAACCAGCAGCTGTTACCATCCCAAATAATTTAGCACTGCCTGTTTTTTCAACCAGCCACCACGCTAACATAACTTCATAAATTTTACTTCCCAATTTTGATGTCACATTTCCAAATGTCAAAAGTAAAAAATTTTTATGTAACCATAATTTCTCCTGCATACATATCCTTCCTTAACTTTAAAATTGCATATTCTATTTTTAAATTTTTATTTCATATAAGATTTTCCTATCCTAAATTAAAAGGACAGGAAAATCGATAGGAAGAAGAAAGAATTATCTTACAATTTAATTTAGAATAACTTTTTTAGCATTGAAAATACACGTATCATAATTAGTATTCAATGCCGCATTGTTTAAAATATAAATGTATGACTGATTCTTGTAATTAAAACACGTAATTCTTATTTTTGTATTTAATTTAGCTGTCATTTCCCTTGATGCTGCTAGTTTATTTCTCCAATCATTTAAGTCTTCTAAGGTAAACTCCCCTAGATAATTAATACTTAAATTTATTTCTGGAAAGATCCGCATTTGTTCATTATCTTTGTATTTTTCTGAAGAACATAAGTAATCTAAATGCCACTTCTTATCAATATATATATCTTTCAATAATAATTCACTCTTAGAAAATAGGTTTTCTTCATTTTGAGAATCAAATGGTACAAAAATACTTACATGATAATCCCCTAATTGATTTTCATAGTTTTTACCATTATATGTGTTTAAATTTTTTAAAATTTGATAGCATTGTTTTGTACTACCATAGTTTTCTTCAACAATACTCGCAATTTTATTAAATACTAAATCCGCTCTTTGATTTCTATCCTTATGTTGATTATTTACCACAATTTCATAAATAGGCGCCTCAGAATTTATAACTAAATTTTGTTTTAATTCATCAAAATTGTTTTTAAGTTCTCTATAATACTCACTATTTTGTACATCTAAAATAGTTTTTTCATTACATAAAGCTAATACATCCTCTGTAAAATCACGATAATCAAACAACTGATTTGCTACATTTAAAGATTCATTATCATAAAAATCAAAAAATTCTCTTTGCAATACATTTAACGCAAATGCATCTGCGATATGGTGATTCATAAAGAAAATAACCTTAAGTTTTTTACTATTTTCTCTCACAAGTATAATTTCATATAAAAAGTGATTATAGATATCCAGGTTACTCAAAGATTCAAGTGTATCCTTTTTAATCTCTGTTAATCTCTCTATAGATTCCTCATACGGTAAATTTGACAAATCATAATAATTGATTGCGTTAAATATATTTGGATTTGTTTTCTTCTCAACAAATTGTTTATTTTCCGCAATTACTACCCTTAACAATAGTTGCGTATTAACTAGATGTTTAATCGTCTCAAGTACTCTTGAAACGTCTTTACTCATTACCACTAATTCCTTAAGTAAAATAGAATTAAAATTTCGTCTTAAATAAAATTCTTGTCTACTGAATAATGGAAAAGTAGAGACATTTGGTGTCCCTTGCGCTGAAACCGGAATAACTACGTTTTCCTTATACTTATATTCCTGTTTTATACCCCCTAGGCAAAGAATTCGATCAGGTTGCACACTTATATCAAGATTTTCACAATACTTTTGTAAAACTAATTTCTCTTTTTCTTGATTTACGATTAAAAGATTTTCTTCATTTTCTTCTTTTATATCAAATTCGAAATCTAACTCCACTTTTCCCCAATATCTTTTAAATGCCCCTATATTAACCTTATTTATTTTATCCGAAATTACCCCGGCCATCTTTGAAAATGTAGAATTCTTAATAATTTCTTCATTTGATAAAATAACATCAAATTTTTCCTCAATTTCCATCATAAGCGCTACTGAATCTAAAGAATCTCCACCAATGGAAAAGAAATTGTCTTTAACATTAATCTCACTCTTCAAAATTGTTTTCCATATATTTGCCAAGCTATTTTGTACTGCATCACTAAACTCAAAACTTTCTATATTAGTGTCCTCTAATTTATTAATAAATTCAAAACGTAATTTGTCAAAATCCACTTTATTATTTTTATTTAAAGGATATTCCTTTATACTTACATACATTTTAGGGATAAAATACGACTCAATTTGTTCTTTTAGTTTAGGTTCATAAGCCATAAAATCCAGGTAATAATCTGTTTTAATATATGCTGTTAAGAATTTTTTCCCTTCATATTCTTCTAAGCGAACAATAGCATCTTCGATAGGCATTATTTTTTTTAATGTACTTTCAATCTCTTCAGCTTCTACCCTAATTCCATTAATTTTTATTTGTGAATCTTCACGCCCCAAATAAAAAATTTTCCCATCCTGAATATACCCTAAATCGCCGCTTTTATAGTACCTATTATTATCAATTAAAAAGAATTTCTCTTCAGTTAATTCACTTCTTTTATAATATTCTCTTGCTAAGCCTTCTCCGCCAATTAAGATTTCACCAATCCCTCCATCGGATAATAATTGATTATTTTTATAAATTTTAATGTCCACGCCATCTAAAGCATAACCGATTGGAACATTTAAATCCTCATCTGATAATTGATTAATATTAAAATAAGTTGCATATATAGACGTTTCAGTCGGCCCATATAAATTGTATACTTGCATATCTAAAGCCGCCCGACTAAACTTCTGAGCTAAATCAGATGGGAATTTTTCCCCTGCAATAAACATATATTTGATATTACGGAAATAATGCTCTTGATTTTTAAAGAATAATTTGATAAATGAAGGTGAAAAAGCTACATGGGTTACTTCTTTTTCAAAAATATATTTAGGTAATCCAGTTGAAGGAATAGTAGAATCGTATAAAGTAATCGTCCCTCCCCCAAATACCCAACCAAATATTTCTGTGATAGATACATCAAAAGAGTAATTTGTCGAAAATAAATAATTATCATTTTCTTTAAAAGGGAACGTATTATCAAGGGTTATAAGTTTTTGAATTAAACTTTTGTCTTCCAGTAAACACCCTTTTGGTTTACCCGTTGTACCAGAAGTATATAGTACATATGAAATATTTTGATCCCTATAATTATCTTGGGCTCTTTCATATTCTAGGTTAGAATTATTTTGAGACATTAAAGTACTAGCTTGAATAATTTTCTTCCCAAAATTTTCAGTTTCAAAATCTGTAATAAAAAAGGATGTCTCAATTTCACTTAAAATAGCCTGACACTTAGCATGCGTAATCTCCTTCGCCATAGGTAACCAAGCTGCCCCAGCTTTAAGAATTCCAAATATACTAATTAAAGTATTCAAATTATCCCTTGTCCGCAATGGAATAATTACATTTTCTCCACCGGTTTTTCTAAGTAAATTCTTTGCAACATAATTAGTCATTTGATTAAACTGCTGATATGTTAACTCCTTATCTTTACATTTTACTGCTATTTTCATAGGATTTACATTCGCATGTTCTTCTAATTTCTTTATTAAATACTCCCTATTCATTTTAATCCCTCCATTGTTTCACCTTACAACTCTTAAAAAGTCCATACTATTTATAATTTTTTATTAAGTGAAGAATTTCTTCAACATGTCCATCGACATCATCATAAATCCACTCTTGTACTATTTCTCCATCACGATTGATAAAAATCGTTTTTCTTATAATCTTCTTACGATCATCTGCTTCAACAACCGCCCCATACATATCTGCGATCTTCATACTTTCATCTTCTATTAAAATATAAGGTAGCTTATAAGATTGAATAAACTCTTGATGTGATACCGCTGAATCAGGGCTAATACCAATAATAATTGTATCTAAATCTACAAATTCCGAACTATAATCTCGAAAATTACAAGCTAACTTAGTGCAACCACTCGTAAAGTTTCTTGGATAAAAATAAAGGATAATATTCTTTCCTTTAAAAGTTAATAACTTCTCCTTAAACGTTGATAATACACTAAATGTATCTCCATCTTGTTCTATTAATGTATTTTCAACCTCTTTATTTTTATTATTTGGCAAAACATTTCCTCCTTAATAATTATGTATAGTTCTATAATACAAATTAATAATAGAAGAGGGTATTGATAAAATCGGCACTTAAATCGCAATTTTTTCGCCATTTTTGAGTATAAAATATACATTAAGAATCCTTTACACTATACAACCTTTCATCTATAGTTTTGATTAAATATTACTTATTAATTTTAAATGCCTAAATCAAAAATGATTCGATCAATTCAATGTAAAAAAAGTGAGGTTTTTAATTATGTTAGACATTAATTTTATTAGAAATCACCAACAAGATCTAAGTTTAATTGCTAAACAAAAGGGGATTAATATTTCAATCGAGAGAATTATTCAACTAGATTTTGAAAGGAGAAAGCTAATTCATGATATCGAATTAGCTAGATTCACAAAAAAGAAATTATCTAATGATATGAAAGATTTTGTGTTAAAAGGCGATAATCAGCACCTAATAAAAAGTATAAAATTACAGATAGATGAAATTAATAAGTCATTAAAAGCTAATCAACAAAATTTAGAGTCTATATTAAATGAATACAATACACTAATGCTTTTAGTACCTAATATTATTTCAAGCGATACACCTATCGGTCTTTCTGACAAAGATAATGTTGTTGTCAAAGAATGCGGAAGAAAACCAACGTTTACTTTCAGTATCAAAGATCACATTGAACTTGGACATTCATTAGACATCATTGATATAAAAAGAGGTGTGAAAGTAGCTGGTACAAGGAATTATTACTTAAAAAATATGGGAGCTTCTCTACATAGAGCAGTTCAGCAACTAGCTATTGATCATTTAATTCAAAAAGGCTTCACTCTTTTAGAAGTTCCTGCAATGGTTAATGAAGAAATGTTTATTAATACTGGATTTTTTCCAATTGGACAAGACCAAACCTATAAACTAGCAAACAGTAATAAATATTTAATAGGAACTTCTGAGGTACCTATCGTCTCCTATTATTCAAATGAATTCGTTAATATAGAAAAACCTATCAAATTAGCTGGAATATCAAATTGTTTTAGAAGTGAAGTAGGTGCCGCTGGAAGGGATGTAAAAGGATTATATAGAGTTCATCAATTTAGTAAAGTTGAACAAGTTATTCTATGTGAAAATAATGTTGAAAAGTCTAACCTTATTTTAGAAGAAATCACTCAAAATGCTGAAGAAATTCTACAGCTGCTCGAGCTTCCTTATCGTGTTGTTTCTGTTTGTACAGGGGATATTGGACAGGGTGTTTTTAAAAAATATGATATTGAAACTTGGATGCCTAGCAGAAACAGTTATGGCGAAACACAATCTGCATCCAATTTATTGGACTTTCAATCTCGAAGATCTAAAATTAGATATAAAGATAATAATGGCGAAATAAAATACTGTCATACTTTAAATAATACAGCTATCGCGACACCAAGAATATTAATCCCCTTACTTGAAGTTCATCAACAAGAAGATGGATCCATCTATATACCCAGAGCATTAAGAAAATACTTAAATAATCAAGAATACATCGAATCACGTTAATCATAATAATTAATGCTACTAAATTTAGATTTAGTAGCATTAATTATTATGATTCTTTTAATATACAACTTTTTTCAAAATATTCACTAGCAATTTTGTACTTTCGATTTTTAGAATAATACTTACCTAATTTATAATAGCAAGTGCCTAAATGCTTTTGATTGTTTATCCCCAAGAAATATGGTAGTGCTACATCTTCAAAAAAAGAAATCACATCACTTATTTCTTTTTTCCCTATTTCGAAAACAACTTCAAACCATATACTTCTCAATTGAACTTCAAGCATTGCATAGGATTTAAGATTTTTTTCTTTTAAAACCTTTTCTAATATAGCTTGGCACTCTTCTAATCTTTTTATGGCATAAAGATATGTTACAAAATACAAGATTGTAGTAAAATACGAGGAATCTTTTGTCCCCTTTAAATCTAAGCTTAATTGAAAATTGCGCATCGCTGCATCATGATTTCCTTTTTTGGAATATAAATAACCTAAATTATGATACACTGTCGCCATAACTACTTTATTATTTATAGCAGATGCTACTTTCATTATATTATTAAATTCCTTTTCTGCTTCTTCCCATCTCTTTACTCTTATATAATTAATACCGATTATCATCTTGCAATCTATTATCCGCTGATAATTCATTTGATTAGAATAAACTTTTAAGCTTTCATTTGTATAATATATTGCTAATACGCTATTTTGTAAATGACTAAAAGTTAAAGCCATATGGTACAAAAGACTAGGTATAGGTTTACCAATTTGATTCATAACAATTTCTGCTTCTTGTAGTAATTGCAATCCTTCTTTATATTTATCTTTTTTACATTTATACATACCCGCATAGTGAAGAAATGAACAGTACAACTCAGGCTTTAATAAATCTTTTATACCATTTAATTGTTCAATAACTACTTTTGCTTGATCAAGATCATCAATTACAACAAGGTATCTTAATTTAAAAATATAATAGTCATAAATAATATTAGGATTATTTAAAATCATCTCTTTATCTTTCTGAATTTCTTTAAATATTGCCTCAACCTCTTTAAATTTCTTTTCTTCTAATAATTCAATCCCTTCATCTATTAACGAATTTACACGATTTATCATATCATGTATTTTCAAACTATCATTTATTTCAATACCTAATCTTTTTAGTAATAACTTTATTATTTCTTGATTAGGTATTATTTTTTCATTTTCTATTTTACTTAAATATGTAACTGAGCATATTCCATGAGCTAACCCCTCTTGAGTAAAATCTTTTTTTATTCTTTTAAAACGAATAAATGATCCTAAATTCTCCAATGTTTTCTCTTGCATGGAACCCCCCCCTCAAGAAATTTTACCACAATTCCATTTTTTTGAAAAACATTTTACTGAATACTTAAATAATAGGATTTAAACTCACATAAAAAAAGTACTTGTTTTGTAAAAAACAAGTACTTTTTTTATGTGTTTTATTCTTTATTATATCCATGAACTTAAAATATTTTTTTATATCAATACATTATTCTGATTATTATACAATTGATATTTTTCTCTCGATAATTTACTTGGGCTATTGTATGGTGGGTGCTCTTCTACTAATAATTTACTTGGACTACTGTATGGCGGATGTTCTTCTACTAATAATTTACTTGGACTACTGTATGGCGGATGTTCTTCTACTAATAATTTACTTGGACTATTGTATGGCGGATGTTCTTCTACTAATAATTTACTTGGACTATTGTATGGCGGATGTTCTTCTACTAATAATTTACTTGGACTATTGTATGGCGGATGTTCTTCTACTATATTTTTTTCTTTTAATTCCATCGAGAAGCTAGTTCCCGCTACTAATGCTATACTCATGCAAACAAATACTATATATCTAAATTTCATTTTCATACCCTTCACCTATATTCTTTTTATTATATAGAATTCACTTTATCCTTAAGAGTAATTCCTTTATTTAAAATCTCTTATTGAAATTCAAGCATTATTTCATAGATATGTTCGAGATTTCCCCAACTTATTCTCTCTAACTTAGGAGTTTTAAATACAAAAGATTTTACCTGTTCTCTTAAAGCTTTATTAAATTCTTCTTCAAAATTTAAATTCACTTCTAGTTTCCCATTAACGTACACTCTTTCATAATTAATAATCTCGATATTCCCTATCGAAGTCTTTAATGTGAATTTGTTTTCTTCATAACTACTTTCCATAAAATGATTTAATCTACCCTTTACACCATTTACTACAAAACCACTTTTCACTCCTATTAATAACCCATTATTAATATTTAGCCTTTTCTCTCGCCACTCAAAATTTTTTATAGGGAATACATAATCTATTAAATCTATACTATGAATAACTTCATACCAAAACAAAAAATTATTACATTTATACCACCAATCTTTTTTCTTCTTATTGGTATAGCGTTTAATATCAATTTCATAAACAACCGCCTGAGTTTCATTCAACAAATCCCTTACAAATTCAGTTGTCTCAAAAAATCTTAATATATGTCCCACATATACACATTTGTTTTTTAGAATTTCGATTCCCTTCCTAGTAGTTACAGCCGGTTTTTCTATTAATAATCTGTTAGTTTCGGCGCTACTTAAATAGGTCTCGTGTAAAAAAAATGGTATGGCAATAATCATATTCTTATTAGGTGACTTATTCAATTTCGAATCTTCAGATATAATTTCCCGATAATGCGCAGCCATGTTTCCCTTTCCAACAATATCAATCAATATCAATCATCCATTTCTGTAAAATCTTAAAATGATCCATAACACCTTTAATATTGACCCATTCATTTGGTTGATGAGCCTGCTGTAAACTACCTGGCCCAAAAATAATAGTAGGAACCCCTAATTTTTCGGCATAATAGCCAGCATCGGAACCTCCATAAAATTTATTTTTTGCTATAACTTGCTTAAAAGTATCTTTAAATTTATCCATTAATATGTTTAAACACTCACTTGAAAATTCAGTTGATAAATTTTTATAATCCCATGAATACATCTCTGGAAGGTAATCATTAATTTGATAATGCACATCATACTCTTCAAGAACATTTTCTATTTCTTCCAATATCATCTTTTTTTCAAACTCTTTACTTACCCTAATGTCTATAACAGCTTCAGAATAATCCGTTACAGATCCTGGATGATCTCCACCTTTGAAAATTCCTATATTAATATTAGGGAACATTGGAAAAGATAGATTTTCTCCTTTCATTTTGCTGATTTTCTTCTGAGCCTTTATTAATACATTTGCCAATACTTCGTTAGCGTTTACCCCTTCTTCATAATGGCCAGCATGGGCTTTCTTCCCCTTTACTTTAATTATCTTCCAAGAATTCCCCAAAGATTCTAATACTAGACTATTTTCAGTAGGTTCACACACAACTGCTAAATCATACAAATCTCTCTGTAAAATATTCGAATTTAACAAACTCTTCATTCCATATGTACTATTATTTTCCTCATCATCTACAAAATGAAATTCTAAATTCCACCTTGGAATTAATTTTTCTTCCCCTATTGTACATAAAAGAGTAATCATAGAGGCTACTCCTGCCTTCATATCACATGCACCTAAACCATAGATACGCTTGTTCTCTTCAGTAGCAGCATATGGATCGTAATTCCATTCATTCATATTTCCATAAGGCTTTGTATCAAGATGACCATTCAACACAACTGTTTTATTAACTTTACCTCTTACTTTTATAATTAAATTGACTTTTGACTCACTGGTCTTAAATATTTCATATTCAAAATCATACTTATTTATTTTTTTTATAATATAATTTATTAAGTCTTTTGTATTCCCACCAGGATTAGCTGTATTAATTTTCACTATATCCTTTAGAATATCTATTACCATTTATTCTCTCCTCACTAACCAACAAATTTTTTCAATTCAATTCCCATCGGACACATCACTAAACCTTCACAATCACTTTCACAAAAGTCTTTACAAGTAAGAGCTATATTATTGACTTCTTCTTTATCTCCATTTGATAGATGAATCATAATTGATCTTGGTGTCACACGTTCGTCCCTATTATTAATATACTGTGGACAATTACTTAAACATAGACCGCACCTAACACAGTTTAAATAATTCATTTTTAAGCCCCTCTTCAACTTGTGATTGTATATTTATTTGTTGCCTTAATTTTTCGTCCAAAAAGATATAATGGCTTTTTCTATCTTCTATTCTCCTTATAGAAAGTGATAAAGGCTTCAAACTATTTAACTCTATTTCATCTATGTCTTTATCAAACACAATTAAACATCTTTCGTTATTCATATATAACCAATTTTTAAATTTAATACTTGAAAATGGCATGGGTTCTTTTAATGAAATAATAGTGAATGTATTATACTCACCTAAATTCTCACCCTTAAAAACATCAAATAAGAGGAATTGCTCGTGTTCAATAGCTTTTGAAAACATTAATATTAATGTACCGTTAGAACATACATAATAATCAATTAAATATTTTTTTACCTTTTCATTCTCTAGAATTTCAAATGGCTCTTCTAAATTTACATCTATCTTATAAAAATAAAATCTTGTATATAACTCTTCCAAAAATACATTTTTAATTGTATATTCTTTTATCCCATCAAATAATGCACATAAAGGTACAAGATTGTATCCTTCTACATTTTTTAATGTCTTCGCACCTATAGTTTTAGAATCTTCAAACTCAACTGCTCTAATTAAGGAGTCCAAATTATAAAAGTTATCCATAAAACTCGGGATATTCAATCTAACTAACTCTTCCAAAGAGTATTTTAAGTTTATAACGGGGTAATATGGAATAGTTAATTCTGATTTATTGAGCCTTTCATTAACTTCTTCAAATGGCTCTTTCACACTTACATCCTTCAAACCATCCTCTTTAACTGGTTCGTATTTAACATAATCTAAACTAGTACATTCTGTTATGTGATATGTATCTTTTAACTGTGAAATTCGATGTACATACTTTTGACTATCATTAAAGTTACTAAACATTTTCCCTTTATTCATAAGATGATTAGGATCAAAATAATCTTTTATCATTTCATACATCTTATTTTGATATTTCGCTGACAAAATATATTGCAAATGTTTTTTCTCAATTCCTATACCATGTTCTCCACTTATAGCCCCTCCTAATTCTTTCGCCTTTTTTATAATAAGAAATAGAAACAACTCCAATTTTTCCATTTCTTCTTCAGACTCAGGATCATAAAAAACTGTGGGATGTATATTTCCATCTCCTGCATGATACGTATTTAATAGAGGAAAATCAAAACTAAGTGATAAACTAAAGAAATAATCAATAATTTCTTTTAACCTACTTCTTGGTACTACTGTATCAAATAAAAAATACTTCTTTTTATTTGTATTTTCTAATATGTGTTTCACATTATTTTGAACAACTTTTATTCTTAATTCATGCAAGTTTCCCTCAGCAGTTACCCTTCCATTAAACGCACTAACAGCCTCTTTTAAGTAAGTAATTTTTTGATTAACTGTTTCTTCATCATCATGCTCAATTCCAATAATTAATTTTGCCCCTACTTCTTTTGACTTATTTGGGATATATGGATTTGTAGACATATCAATAGAATTAGTTAATAGTTTATTCTCAATAATATAAAACACAAATTCAATTGCTTGCTGATAATTTACAAAATCCAAAACTAAATCTTTATGATACTCAAGTTGGTTTTGAGTTTCTATAACTGATTCAGTAAACGCTCCTAACGTTCCTTCAGAACCAATTACCATGTGCTTTAGAGCCTGATTTGACAATGCGTATAAGTATTTTGACCCTAATAATACCTCTCCAATTTTAGGCGTGAGCATTTTTAATGTTCTAATATAATTTGAAGTAACACCATACATGTAACATTTTGCACCACCAGCATTCATGGCTATCGTTCCACCCATAGTACAGATATTATGAGAAGAGGGATCTGGAGGATAAAATTTTTGATTCCCGCTAATCCGCTCATTAATTTCTTTTAAACGGATACTTGCAGGTACCGTAAATAATCTTTCTGTTTCACTAGTTACATGCAAAGGTATTTTAATTGTAGAGATAATAATATCCTCTTCTCTTGCTTGTACAGATCCGCAATAATTCGTCCCTGAAGCTCTAATAAGATACGGAATTTGATGTCTATTTAAATATTGAACAAGATTTGAAAACTGTTCCTGACTGCTAGGAAAAATGATAAACCTTGCATCACCTTTCGTTACATAAGCATCATAATTATAAATCTCTAATTTAGATATGTCTGTTTCATACTCATAAGCATTTTCATCTAAAAATTCTTGAATTGATAATTTATTCATTAATTTAACTTTAACCATAAATGGGCTCATCCTTTGTTGTATTACTGCTTATTGGAATTACTCCTCTATTAGCCACTTTTATTAATTCCTCAGCAACTTCAATATTATGAATAGCCTCTTCAATAGTTGGTTCTGTCACTTCTTTATTATTGATAATAGTATCGATAAAAAATTCTAATTCCTCTTTTAGAGCTTCATCTAAGAACAATTCTTCATAAGTAGTCTTTTCATTATATATCTCTATATCATGGTTAATTTTTGTTCGAAGAACTCCTTTTTGACCGTAAATAGTTACCTCATAATCCATACCGTATGGATAAGAATCTGGTAGCAACCAAATATTTTCTATATGAGCTGACACCCCACTTTGAGTCTCTAAATAAGCAGTGTTAAACGAATATGATTGTTTTGTAGGATCACTTTGTATCCCCGCAATTTTTTCTATGGAACTTCCTGTGAAAAATTGAACTAAATCAATATCATGTACCATTGCTGTAATATACGCATTAATTCTTCCATAATGATCTAACATTTCATGGCTAAAATTACGCTTTAATGTGATAGCTTTTACTTTTCCTATATCACCATTTAATATTTTCTCTTTTAATTTTTTATGCTTCTTTTCATGTCGTAATAAATGACCTGTCCCTATTTTTTTTGAACGTGCCTGTGATAACCCCCATAGTGCCACTGCTTCTTCATAATTGGCTGTAATTGGCTTTTCCATAAACAAATGTTTATTTGCTTCTAAAACAGCCCTACCAATTTCAAAATGAGTTCTTTCGTCTGTTGTAACGTGCACAACATTTATATCCGCATGATTCAAAATTTCTTCAAAATGATCAAAAAAGTGAATATCAGGATAAAGAATAGAAATTTGAGCTTTTCGTGCTGGGTTATTATCGTAAACACCAACAATATTTACTGCTTCTAGTTTTTTTAATACTTCAAGGTGATTTTTACCAAAAATACCCATACCTATTATTGCTACATTATATCTCTTATTCAACTGAGTAAACCTTCTTTCTATTTTTATATTTAGATTCACAGACTTTTATTAGTTCTTGTAATAATTCCACAGTCCACTTATAGCACTCTTCAGCTTTTTCTAAATCGCACTGCTCTTCAAATTTTGAATACTTAAGTTCCGAGAATTTACTTACTATACTAGAAATTTTCTCATTATAATTCTCTCGATAAAATGGAACCAATTTGTTTCTCCAATCATGAATAATTTGCAAATCCCCCCCTGTAGCCAAACTTTCAGAATCTAATTGAATACTTACACCATCACGAATACCTTCCTCTGCATAGTGAAGTGATTCTCTAAACAAGATTAATGGGCTCTCTTTAACAGGATAGATGAATGGCAGGGCTTGAACTTGGCTTTTATATAAATGTAATGCATATTTTCGCTCAAGCCACCATGATTCACTCTTGGTAACTTCATTCTTCAGCTCTCTTAAAATTTCCTCATTACCATATAAGAGTTTAAAACTAGTATTCCAACCATTACCGATATTTTGTGTTAGGTTCAAACGATTTCCCTTGTCTTTTCCATTGAACATATTAGTTGTGATACTAATTCTATTTTTTACCATATTTGTAGTATTTCTTTTCCCGAAAGCATACGGATGCAAATCTACAAACACTTCTAAAGTTTCATTTGACCACGCAGCGATTAATTCAGAAAGTAATTTTCCATACAAATAATTTGCTCTATAAAAATTATCCTCTTTTGACACAAGATAAATATTAATGTTAGGTTCATCATCAAACTGTTTTTTTCTAACATAACTTCCTGTAATAAATGCTAAATCAATTTCATTTTGTAACCTATAAATAACTTTCTCTCTAAATGCCGCAACAAAGCTATCCAATATTTTACGATCCAATACTTTTCTTCCCCCTCATTAAACCCAGTCTACTTTTTTGTAATGACTATTATTTTTAAAGACTATGTCAAAATCTTTATCTGCGTTTAAAAAAATATTTTCATATCTATCTAATACAGATATATCTGCATTAGTTAGTTCAAAGGAATTTAATATACCTCTAAATTCCTGATCATACATTTCATTGGCAAAACAAAATGGTAATCGATGTAAGAATCCACGATACTGATTATAAATAAAGTATTTTTCTTCTATTGTTACTTTCGATGGGATAGTAATTTCTATTTCAAAATTAGAAAACAAAACATTTTCTACAGCCCGATTTTCAAGAAAAAACTCCCCACTTTCCCACTCAGTTTTAGAAAAAGTGTAAATATTAATTTGATCAGTATAATTTGCTACCCTCTTAAAGTTTGGATGAATTCCATAATTCACTTTGCCCCCTAAATCCGGACAATGATAAATAAACTTGGATAGCTTTAAATTTAATTCAGCATACATATCATCTTGAAATACAAAAGCAATTAAATCTGAATTTTCAGTGTTTTCTATTTGAAAAGCTGCCGTATTTAACCATTCTTTTGTTTCCTTTATTAAAGCACTATCTTTAATCATTTTTTCCTCCTACCAAAAACCAGCTAAATTTTTATTATGACTAAAAGCTTTATTAACTTCTTGTAAAATTGGATTTCTTAATTCACTAGGGATTTCATGAAACTTGCTAAACCTAATATTATTAATCGTTTCCCTACAAACAGGGCACATATTATAAGACACCAATCCCTTTTTACCATCTATATGACTTTTCAAATAATCAGTACTATCATCTATCGAATTGTAAAAAGTTGTTTTATCTACATTAGGATATTTTTTTTCAATCTCGCCGGATCTCGCCGAAAGTTGACCACATCTGTATAAATCACCATTAGCTCTCATTTTTCCAACTAGCCCTAACTCTGTAACAATGCATCGCTTTGGTAGCGGTAAATGAAAAGCCAAAATTCTTTCTAAAAATTCTCTGGCAGCTACTGGGCTGTACAAACTATCAATCTGTTCCTTTATCCCCATGTAATTCTCTAATACTCTATTTAATACCTTATTGAGACTTTCACCTTTCACAGCTTTTTTAGCATCTCGATTAATTGAAATCATCGGTCGAGGTGTGATAATAGTTCTATATCTTTTAGCTAGTTCGATTGTAAATTCATAATCCCTTTTGCTATTCCAAGATACTAAATTCCCAACGATGATTTCTGTATCTATATTCATTAACTCTTTCGTTCTTAATAATAAACGGACATTATCAGATACAATATCATTTTTGTTTTCAGGTTCTCCCGGTGCAACAAAATTATAATAAGAAATTCTTATCCCTTTTGTTGAAAGCAGGAGCCTTCTAACATCATCTTGACTTCCTAAAGCAAAGGCATTTGTAATAACAAACGTATCAATTCCATTTTCTAAAAACCTTTCTGTAACATCAGGGAGCCGCTTCCCGTTATAGTTATAAATACTCGGTTCTCCTCCACCCGCTAATGTAATAGATGTATACCCTGCTTCCTTTAATTCCTGTATAAAGCTATCTAACTTTTCAAACGGAAGTTGTTTATCCATTTGACTAAATTGAAAGGTGCATCCTGGACATTTAAAATTACAAACATCTGTAATATCAATCTCTAGCCTCCTAACATTTTCACCTAATTCCAGTTTTTCTTTAACAAATAAAGCCTTTTCTGGAGAAAAAGGAGTGAAACTTAATGATTTTGAAAGTTCATCTAGAAATGGGTGATTCTCAATTGAATACTTTTCTAAATCATATAAATAAATCATGTACCTTTTATATAAATCAGGATCTATTCTATTCATCCCCTCCTCGTACCATTTTTTCTCCTTATTAATTATCATTGTGTTCATAATTAAGCTCCTCTGTCCAAAATATGAATATCCATTAATTACATGTTAATTCATTTTTCTAATTATTCATATTGTTAAAATTAATTGATATTTCCGGTTTTTTTTGTTTTTTTTGTTTTGAATTGAGAAATAAATTATAAAAACTGTAACTACAATAGGTTTTAAACTATATATTTAACTGCCAGTTCTATCAAATACCTATTTTAATCAAATTTCTTTACACTCTCAGAATTTCAAAGTATTCACTTACATAAATTTCAAGTCCCATCTACAGGGTTCATTTCTATGAGAACTTAACTTCTCATCCTAAAATTAAGTTCGCCAGAAAATTTCTATACAAAAACTTACTTATACAGAGACTCTTATGCTACAAAAAACGATACGATCTTCTAATACATTCTCTTCCTCATAAGATTAACAACCATTTCTTTAATAAAAAAAGAGTTCTTCCAATTTAAACTGGTACCGATAGTTAGGACACTTGAATTTCAAGGTATGGAGATTAGGAGACATCATGAGTAAAATAATATTGTCAACTAAAGAGATAAAAAGGCTTCAAAACAATTCAAATATACAACGAGCGAGCTATTACCTATACTGAATCCTTTAAAAATAGATTTATTGATGAGTATTTAGCTGGTAAGCTTCCTCGACAAATTTTTATAGAGAATGGCTTCGGTATGAACGTGATAGGAATGAAGCGAATTGAACAATCCGCCTACAGATGGAAAAAAACTTATGAAAATAATGGTTTAATCGGATTAACTGATTCGCGTAGAACTCAGTCTGGTAGATCATTAAAACGAAAGCTTACACCGTCCGAAGTAATAAAAAGGCAAGAGGGCAAAGATCAAGTTACTTGAAGGGCAGGTGGAACTATAAAAAAAACTAGAAGAGACAGAAAAGAGGCTGCTAAACGCAAGCGAAAATCTAAAACCGAATAAAGTATATCAGTTGATTTATATGACTATTGAACACAATCAATTTAAGTGAATGACTAAGTATTTTTGTGATCTTTTAGAGGTTTCCTATTCTGGATATTATAACTACCTACAATCATCCACTGGCCGAGAAGCAAGAGAACGATTGGACCTAATTTTTAGTCGTAAAAAGATACAAAGAATCATGAGAAACTATAAAATTGTCTGTCCTCTATGAAAATGAATCGTCTCACCTAAATATGTATGTACCATTTCATCACCTAGCATATTATTTTTACAAATAAAAAAGAGTAGGATACAAACGCCCTACTCTACCTATTATATCATTTGCTGCTTTAACAAACTCATTACCCTCTATACTTTACACCTAATCCCTTAATGAAATTCCTTGCGTATCTATCGCCGCACTCTTTGTAATTTTTATGGCCTTTTTTTCTTAACAGAGCGCCTAACTCTCCTTTTGTTACCGTAACGCCTACGCTATCTAATATATCAAGTACATCCTCACTCGTTAAAGATAGTGCAATTTTCATTTTCTTTAGAAGAAGGTTATTCGCACTCTCTTTGCTTTGTACAGGTGCCGGTTGTCCTGGTTTCGGATCTTGCTTCCCTCTTTTTAAAGTAACAAATCCATTGAAAAATGCCTCTAACATCATCATATCGCATGTTAATACGTACTCATCTTCGACCACATCATCATTTTCAGCTTCATGCTGAGGCGCCCTCTTTATTTTTGTAAGCATATCAACTACGTCTTCTTTCGTTACTTCCATACCACCAAGTTTAAAGATTTCTACCATATCTATATCTCTTATATCTAAAGCGTACCTTACTCTCTTTAATATATCGTTGTTGCTCATTGCCATTGTTTTGCCTCCTGAAATGTTGATTATAGTAATGCTTTTAGCATGTGTAAATTAATGTCGTTAAGTTACTACTTTAACATTTTAGGGGGAGGTTTTGTAGTCTTAGGTGGATTAATGCTTGTGGGGGTGATTTTATTTATTATTAAGAGATACTTCTAATAACGAATTTATTTTATTAGAAATTAAGAAAGCAAAAAAGGATGAGATAATCGCGCGAAATTACGGATGGGGATTTACTATTAATTAACACACTTAAAAATGGACTAACCTGATATAGGTTAGTCCATTTCTTTTTATGCATCTCTAATTTAATTGGCAACTCAAACGTGAATGTTACGTAAAATTCAGGTGAAATATATTGATTATATTTACTTAAGTTTTACTTTTTATTTGTGGTACAGTTCACCGTAACTAATCTAAATGAGGTTATTATTCATGATTTTCATAATTAAATTTAACAAAAAAGGTCGTGCCTTCCGATCCTGTTTGAATTTCTATTTTTGCATTATGACGGGCAGCAATGGCATAACATATGCCTAGCCCCAATCCAGTTCCATTATCTTTGGTCGTGTAAAATGGAGTACCCAGTTTCTCTAATACTTCAGGCCTGATACCTTCTCCTTGATCCCGTACTGCAAGCACCACACAATTTCGCCCTTCCTTATAGGTGCTAATTGTTAGAGTTTTCCCTGTGCTCATCGCTTCTAAGCCATTACGGTATAGGTTCATTAATAATTGCCGTATCTCATTACGATTTAAAAGTAGTTCCGGGATGTCAGTTGTATCGACTTGAATATATTTATTTTGATTATGCGTATCTATCTTTATTAAAGGAATAATATCGTGGATAATTGCATTTAAATCTAACATCTGCAAATCTGATTTCTTTGTATTACCCATTGAGAGAAATTCAGTGATAATAGAATTGGCACGGTCAAGTTCTTCAATCATTAAGTTAAAATGCTTATTATGTTTCTCATAGGTGGGCTCTTCTTTTAATAACTGCAAAAATCCTCGTACTGTTGTCATTGGATTTCTAATCTCATGGCTGATACCCGCTGCCATTTGCCCTATTAAATCTATGTTGGATAACCTTTTCAATTCCTGCTCATATTGCTTTTTTTCCGTTATGTTTTTAAAAATACAACAAATACCATCATCATACGGGTATGCAATAACTTCGTGCCAATATTCATCAGAGGCAGAAAAAAATTCAAAATACACTGTAGTTCGCTCTGACATTACACGATGAAGTTCCTTATACATAACTTCGTCAACGCTACTCGGGAAAATCCCCCATATATTCTTGCCTAATACATCTTTTGCTGTTTTTCTTTTTGGAAAATATTGATGCTTATTTACGTACGTAAATTCCCATGTATTATTTAAAGTAAAGAATCCATCCGTAATACTTTCAATCACACTTGTAACTTTTTCATTAGCAACAGCTAGTTCTCTCGTTCGCTCTTCCACCATGCTTTCAAGTCGATCCATATATAACAAGTTTGAAAACGTAGGCGCTGTGGCATCAACGATAGATTTTGCCAGTTGTATTTGGGAATTATCATAGTTGTGACCTTTTCCCTCTTTACCAGCGACGATTACCCCTAATACTTCTCCCATTGAAACCAATGGAATCATCAGTAGATCCTTACTATCTATATTTTTTGTTTGAATAACCTCTTGGATCTTAACTTCATAGCTTTTCTCCACCCAATCCGCTTCTGTCCAATCGCAGTCCTTGCTTAACTTCGTTGTTTTAATCGTTGTTTTGTCTAGCGGGTCTAAAAGGTGGGCAGCCATGTTTTTACTCTCTAAAATCTGTCCTAAGTAAAAAAAACATTTATCAAAACTCTCCTGTATCGAGGAACACATTGATAAATCACGGGTAACATTTAGTAACAGCTGCTTCTCGGCAATAAGGTTTTCCTTTTGTGTTAAATTATTTGCGTTTTGAATTGCGACCGCAGCCATATTTACATAAGCTTCAACACTTTGAATTTCTGAATTTGTTAAGTTCATTGGAATTCCATAATCAAATAAAAAAACCAGACCAAATAACTCTTGCCCAAATGAGATAGGTAGAGCTAATAAGGACTTAATTTTGAACGCAGCAACTGGTCTCGGATCCGGCCGATGATCCTTTGATGTATCAGGAATATAAATAGTTTCTTTAGTTTCAATAACTTCTTTTGCCAGTAAGTCTATTTCAGGATCAATTACCTGAGTATCGAGCGTTACGCCATTTATTGTCTCTGGTTTTCCTGCAAACCCTCTAAATGTTCCATCTTCCTGGGGTAAATAGATTCCAACAGCGTTGCACTTAACAATCTCCTCTGATATCGCCATTGTTACACGCTGCAATACTTCACGTAGTTCTAATTTTGTATTTATTATTTTTGTTATATTCGCGAGCCTAGAATATCTCGCCTGATCACTTAACATTCACATGGCCTCCAATTATAGGCATAATAAAATAAACATGATACTGTCATTGAAAATCAAGACCAACCTACCATTTTCACTTTTCTCCTGTATTCTGTTCTTACCCTTTTTTACATAGAATACCTCACTTACTTATGATACGGTTTACCTTAATTAAAATGAAACAGTGTAACTTTCAAAAGTTACACTGTTTCACTACCTTCTACCACATTAACACTCGCCTCAAACTTATCAAGCAATGCACGTACTTCATTCGTTGATTTCGTACTCATCAATTGATTTCTTAGTTCAGCAGCTCCATGGAAGCCTTTTACATAAATTTTGAAGAAGCGATGTAGTCCTGTGATAGAGCGTGGTAATACTTCTGCATATTGATCTTGAAGATCGAGTTGTAGTCTTAAAAGATCTAAATGTTCTTTACTGCTATGCTCTCTTGGCTCTTTTTCGAAAGCAAATGGATTTTTAAAGATACCTCGTCCGATCATTACGCCATCAATGCCGTATTTTTCAGCAAGTTCTAGCCCCATTTTACGATCAAGGATGTCTCCGTTTATTGTTATTAACGTATTTGGTGCAATACGATCACGTAATTTTTTAATCTCCGGAATTAGCTCCCAGTGCGCATCGACTTGGCTCATTTCTTCTCTTGTACGCAAGTGAATAGAAAGGTTTGCGATATCTTGTTTAAAAATATGCGTTAACCACTCTTCCCATTCGCTTAACTCTTTAAAGCCCAGTCGTGTTTTTACGCTGACAGGTAGTCCGCCTGCTTTTGCTGCTTGAATAAGTTCTGCCGCAACGTCTGGACGTAGAATAAGGCCACTACCTTTTCCTCTTGATGCTACGTTCGGTACAGGGCAACCCATGTTAATATCAATACCTTTAAATCCTAACTCTGCCATACCAATACTCATTTGACGGAAGTATTCAGGATTATCCCCCCAAATATGCGCCACGATCGGTTGTTCATCTTCTGTAAAAATTAAACGGCCACGTACACTTTTCATACCTTCTGGATGACAATAGCTATCCGAGTTTGTGAACTCTGTGAAGAATACGTCTGGGCTACCAGCTTCACTTACTACGTGACGGAAAACAACGTCTGTCACATCTTCCATTGGTGCAAGTACGAAAAATGGTCGTGGTAAATCACGCCAAAAATTATCTATCATTTCAAATTCAAATCCTCTCAATATGAATACAATTTCGAACTCTCAATAAACCAAAAAGCAGATGGTATAGACTTTTTCTATATCAACTGCTTTCCTATTATACCAACTTAAGCCAAGCCACACACTCCACATGAGTCGTATGTGGGAACATATCAACAGGTTGTACTTCCTGCGTTTTATATCCGCCTTCTTCTAGTACTTTTAAGTCACGTGCTAATGTTGCTGGGTTACATGATACGTATACGACGCGTTTTGGTTTCATGTCGATGATTGTGTTTAGTAGTGCATCATCACAACCTTTACGCGGTGGATCTACGACCATTGTGTCGGCGATTATGCCTTCTTTGTACCATTTTGGAATAACTACTTCTGCTTCTCCTACGCCAAACTCAGCGTTTGTCATGTTGTTTAGTGCTGCGTTTCGGTTTGCGTCTTCGATTGCTTCTGGGACGATTTCAACGCCGTACACTTTTTTCGCTTTTTGCGCTAGGAATAAGGAGATTGATCCAATTCCGCAATAGGCATCAATTACTGTTTCGTTGCCATCTAGTTTTGCGTATTCTAACGTTTTATCGTATAACACTTTCGTTTGTTCTGGGTTTACTTGATAGAATGAACGTGCTGAAATTGCAAATTTAATGTCACCGATAAAGTCATAAATGTATTCTGATCCGTACAGTACTGTCGTTGTGTCTCCAAAGATTACGTTTGTACGTTTCGTGTTTACGTTTTGAACAATCGATTTTACTTCTGGGAATTTCGCTGCAATTTCTTCAATGATTGCTTTTTTGTTTGGTAATTCTGCTGTACGAGTAATGAAGACAAGCATAATTTCCCCTGTTACTTGTCCGTAACGAGCCATTACGTGGCGAAGTGTTCCTTTATTACGCTCTTCGTTGTATGCCGAAATACTGTGTTTTTCACAAATACGTTTTACTTCCTGTATTAATGTATCGTTTTCTTCTGCCTGAATTAAACATGATTCCATATTAATGATGTCATGTGTTCCTTGGCGATAGAAACCAGCGACAAGTCCACCTTCACGTTCTCCAATTGGTACTTGTGCTTTGTTACGGTATACCCATGGGTTCTTCATACCAAGTACAGGGTGAACAGGAACATCGCTTAATCCGCCAATGCGCTGCATAACGTCACGTACTTGTTTTTCTTTCGCTTGTAATTGTCCTTCATATGTTAAGTGCTGAAGTTGACAACCGCCGCACTGATTGTACACTGGGCATTCTGCATCTTTACGATATGGGCTCTCTGTATGAAGCTGCATTAAACGACCGAATGCGAAGTTTTTCTTCACTTTAATAATTTTAATTTGTGCTTCTTCACCTGGTAATCCGTTTTTAACGAAAATAGGATAGCCCTTTACTTTCGCAACACCGGCACCATCATGGGTTAAATCTTCAAATACTACATCTATAAAATCATTTTTTTCAACTGGTGGCGTCATTTTTGTACTCATTTTCCGACCTCTCTTTTTCATAACACTGCGTTACATTTTATCATACTTATATGGTCTATTTCTATCGGAAGAAAAAAAGCTATTGACGATAGTTCTCTGTTAATGTTACGCTACTACTAATTTAATACGGACGATGTTACCTCATATATATTCGATAATATGGATCGAGAGTTTCTACCCGGCAACCTTAAATTGCTGGACTATGGGGAAAACTAATGAATATTAGCCTATGTGCAAAAAAGGACTCATATTGATTAGCTTTCTCTCATAGATGAAAGTGAATCCATATGGGTCTTTTTTTATTTTTATTTTTCTAAAAGGTCAGACATCTTACGTATGACATAAAACCTCTTTGTTTTATTTTTAGTAATATAACGAGCGTTTTATGTACAAACTTTATACGAACTTCTGAAAGGGGCAACTACATGCAATATGTAATGAGCATTATCGGTATTCTTGTCGTTTTAGGTTTATGCTTTGCTTTGTCAAACAATAGAAGTAAAATCAACTTCCGTGCAATTGCTATTATGATTGGTTTCCAAATTTTAATCGGTTGGTTTATGTTTGGCACAAAAATTGGTCAACAAATTATCATCTTCATTAGTAAAGTTTTCAACAAACTAATTAAACTTGGTACGACAGGTGTCGATTTTCTCTTTAATGGAATTCAAAGAGATTTTGTCTTTTTCTTAAATGTATTATTAATTATCGTATTTTTCTCAGCACTACTTTCTATCTTTAGTTATTTAGGTGTTTTACCATTCATCGTTCGCGTTGTCGGCGGTGCAATTTCAAAAATTACTGGTTTACCACGCGTCGAGTCATTCCACGCAGTAAACTCTGTATTCTTCGGTTCAAGTGAAGCGTTAATCGTTATTAAAAACGATTTACAGCATTTTAACAAAAACCGTATGTTTATCATTTGTTGTTCTGCAATGAGTTCCGTTTCTGCTTCTGTTACAGCATCATACGTAATGATGTTAGATGCGAAATATGTACTAGCCGCTCTTCCGCTAAACTTATTCTCAAGCTTGATCGTTTGTTCGCTATTAACACCAGTTGATACGAAGAAAGAAGATGAAGTGATTCAAAAATTTGATAGAACTTTATTCGGAGACAGCTTTATCGGCGCAATGATTAACGGTGCGCTTGATGGTTTAAAAGTAGCTGGTATCGTTGCTGCATTAATGATTGCCTTCATCGGTGTGATGGAAGTTGTAAACTACGTAATTAGCGCAGCTTCAGGTGCAATGGGATATGCTGTTACTTTACAACAAATCTTCGGTTATATACTTGCTCCATTCGCATTCTTAATGGGTATTCCAACTCAAGATATTATCCCAGCTGGTGGAATTATGGGTACGAAGATTGTATTAAACGAGTTTGTAGCAATCCTTGATTTAAAAGGTGTTGCATCAACATTATCTCCACGTACAGTCGGAATCGTTACAGTATTCTTAATTAGCTTCGCAAGTATTAGCCAAATTGGTGCGATCGTTGGGACAATCCGTGCTCTTTCTGAAAAACAGGGAAGTGTCGTATCTAGATTCGGTTGGAAAATGTTATTTGCATCAACACTTGCTTCTATCTTATCTGCAACAATCGCTGGATTGTTTATATAATAAAAAACTCCACCTTACTTCTCCTTTTTCAAAAGGAAATTTAGGTGGAGTTTTTTTACTTTCTTCTATCTGTATTTTTATGTAAACCTCACCAGAAAAATATAAGGTGTTTTTCCGAATTATTCCAAAAATGTATTCCCCTCTATATTCTATAGTGATATGATGTACAAGGGTATAATTCAAATTTTTAAAATCGAAAATTTGAGTTAGTGTCACTTATACGAATGATAATTTCAAGACATAAGTGATGATAATTAAAACACAATAGAAGGATGATAGAATGAAAAAATATACATATATCGCTTTACTTTCTTCTGCTATTCTCGTAGGTTGTAACACTAGTAGCACTAGTGATAAACAAATAAAAGAAGCAACGGCGAAACAAACAGTTGAACAAAAAAAAGCGAAAGCGGTTGAACTGCCTTTAACACAAGGGATTATTACATGGGATCCGTATGAATATAACGCACAAAATACCACGCTTTATACAAAGGATTTAAGAGATTCATTCACACAAGTACGTTACAATATTTGGCGTACTGCTGACGGTCCTGAAAACAAACAAACTTTTACTTCACAAGAAAAAGAACGTGACTTTGCCCTCCCACTACATTTAAAATCATTTCATTTAAAACGTGGCGAATTTCAAATTGAAACAGTAGGAATCAAAGAAGATCATACTGAAACAAATCTAGTAACATCTAAAATTACATTCCAGCAACATGTACCCGTATTAATGTACCATGCGATTGAAAAATACCCTGGACCAAGTGATGGGGATTACGGCTTATACGTACCACCTGAGCAATTCGAAAAACATATGCAATATTTAAAAGATAACGGTTATACGATGCTTACATTTGAACGTTGGAATGATATAAATCGTGTAAATAAACCTGTTTTTGTAACGATGGATGATGGTCGAAAAAATAATATGAACGCTCTTCATATTTTACAAAAATTAAAGGATGATAGATTTCAACCTACGGCTACTGAATTCCTTACTGCAAATGAGATAGACAAACCAAATCGTCTATCAACAGATGAGATAAAACAAATGATGGATTCAGGCATTTTTTCTATTCAATCACATACTGCTAATCATACGATGATGGCTCATTCAAGCAATTATGATGAGGAATTACGTAGTTCGAAAGAAAAAATCGAAGCCCTTACTGGTAAAAAGGTCATCGCTCTCGCCTATCCAGTAGGTTCTTATAATGACCCAGCTGTTGAAGAAACAAAAAAACATTATGAGTTCGCAGTAACTACTGATCACGGTAATCACATTACAAAAGGGATGCCAAACGAACAGTACTTAATTAAACGGCACTTTGTAGGGCCTAATACATCAATGGAAAAATTCATATCTCTTATAAAGTAAAACTTTAATCAGTGGGGGTTTTGTTCACCCCCACTGATTATTAGCCCTCACCAATCGGGCTTTTACGGGCAGTTGATCCCCCCACCTAACCTCTTTGCTTTTGCTGAATTCTGAGGTGGGGTCTTACTGCCCACAAATAGCGGGATACAGTAAACTTTACTAAAAGATGATAGAAATAGCTCTATTAAAAGTCACTAACCTATCTCATTACTAAAATGATATGATGAACAAGGGTATGTCCCCACCTCTCTTACAGCGGTGGGGATTTTAAATACGTATGCAACATAATACACAATAGAAGGTGATCTTATGAGAAAATACGCAGCAATCGCTTTATGTACGTCTGCCATTCTAGCAGGTTGTAATACTAGCGATGTAAGTCAAGAGCCTAAAAAAGAGAAAAAGGTTCAAGAATCTAAGAAACAAGAAGAGATTATGCAAGAACAAGGTAAAATTTCTTATACTCCTATTACACACGAATCTACAAACACAAGTATTCATATTGCAGGCATAAAAGATGCTTTAACCGAAGTACAATATAAAATCTGGCGCACAGCTGACGGAAAGGAACACGCTAAATCTTTTTCTTCTAAAGAAAAGGAGAAACAGTTTACACTTCCTTTTAACATAAAAGAATTTGAAGGAAAACGCGGTGAGTTTCAAATTGAAGCAATAGGAATGAAAGAAGATGGGAAAAACATTCCACTCACAAAATCTACTATTACTTTCGAGCAAAAGGTTCCCGTTCTTATGTACCATGCAATCGATGATTATCATGGACAAGGCATTAAAGATTTATTCGTATCACCTGCTAATTTTGAAGCCCAAATGAAATATTTAAAGGACAATGGCTATACATTACTAACTTTTGAACGTTGGAGCGATATTAATAAAGTGAATAAACCTATCTTTGTTACATTTGATGACGGTATGAAAAATAATATGAATGCATTTCATATTTTACAAAAGCTAAAAGACGATACGTTTAAACCAACGGCAACAGAATATATGATTGTTAATAATGTTGATGCTGAAGGATCTCTTTCTACATCTGACATAAAAGAAATGGTTGATTCCGGCATTTTCTCCATGCAATCTCATACTGCAACACATGCAGACTTACCGAAGATTACAAACTATGAAGAAGAATTAAAGGGATCGAAAGAAAAGCTAGAAAAAATAACGGGTAAGCCTGTTATCGCAGTTGCTTACCCATTTGGTCATGTAGATGATAAAGTCGTTGCAGAAACGAAGAAATATTATCAATTTGCGACGACAACAAAATCCGGAAAGTTCCTCACAAAAAGTGAACCCGATGAATTATTAAAAATGAAGCGTGTTCGCATACACAATACAACGACCGTAGAACAATTTGCTTCTTCGATTAAATAATGATGAGAGCTCAATATATTTTGAGCTCTCTTTTTGCGCTTTATTTATATATATTTTTTGAATTTTCTTGTATTATATATAGTAAGAAATCTTTCAAATTAAAGGAGATTATACATATGTCATTTGAACAAACGTTAGAGAAATATGCTGCCCTTGCAGTCAATGTTGGTGTTAATATTCAACCAGGACAAACATTATCAATTAGTGCACCTCTTGAAGCTGTACAATTTGTACGCCTCGTAACAGAAAAAGCATATAAATCTGGTGCAAAACACGTATATGTAGATTGGAATGATGAGACGTTAACACGCTTAAAGTTCGATCTAGCTCCTGAAGAAGCATTCGCTGAGTTCCCATCTTGGAAAGCAAACGCTCGTGAAGAATTAGCAAAAGAAGGCGCTGCATTTATGTCTATTTATGCAGAAAACCCTGATTTATTAAAAGGTGTAGAATCAACGCGTATCGCAACAGCTCATAAAGTAGCTGGTGAAGCAATGAAAGTATACCGTGATTACGTACAAGCTGATAAAGTAAGCTGGTGTGTCATTTCCGTTCCTACGAAAGAATGGGCTGCGAAAGTATTCCCTGACGTTGCACCAGAAGAACAAGAAGCAAAACTATGGGATGCTATTTTCAAAGCTACTCGTGCGGATTTAGAAAATCCTGTGGAAGCATGGAAAGAACACGATGAAACGTTACATACAAAAGTTGATTACTTAAACGAAAAGCATTATAAAGCCCTTCACTATACAGCTCCTGGAACAGATTTAACAATCGAACTTCCAGAAAAGCATGTATGGGCTGGTGCTGGTAGCTTAAATGAAAAGAACGTACCATTTATGGCGAATATTCCAACTGAAGAAGTATTTACAATGCCACTTAAAACAGGTGTAAACGGCCAAGTATCTAGCACAAAACCGTTAGCATTTGCAGGTAACATTATCGATAACTTCACGTTAACATTTGAAAACGGACGTATTGTAGACTATAAAGCGGAAACTGGTGAAGAGGCTTTAAAACATTTAGTAGACACAGATGAAGGTTCTCACTTCTTAGGAGAAGTGGCTTTAGTACCTCATGACTCACCCATTTCAAACACAAATATTTTATTCTATAATACGCTATTTGATGAAAACGCATCTTGCCACCTTGCAATCGGAAGTGCTTATGCATTCAACTTAGTTGGCGGAAAAACAATGTCTAAAGAAGAACTTGCTGAAAATGGAGCAAACACTAGTATTACACATAACGACTTCATGATCGGATCAGCTGAGCTTGATATCGATGGTATTACAGATGACGGAAGACATGAACCTATCTTCCGTAAAGGTAACTGGGCATTTTAATAAAAATAAAAGGCTATCTTCCACACCGGAAGATAGCCTTTTATGATGCCGATGAAACCTTAAGCCCAATTACTCCTAAAACAATAAAAAGAATACAAAATGCTTGGAATAAGTTAATGTGCTCTTTG
The DNA here is from genome assembly GCF_036851315.1 of Bacillus cereus group sp. Sample62. Taxonomy (NCBI): domain Bacteria; kingdom Bacillati; phylum Bacillota; class Bacilli; order Caryophanales; family Bacillaceae; genus Bacillus; species Bacillus cereus group sp. Sample62. The sequence continues at coordinate 358,290 of NZ_JAFLPK010000001.1, read as the reverse complement.
AAGAAATACACGCTAATGATTGTAATAAGTAATGTTCCTACACCAGACCAAATCGCATAAGCAATACTTAAATGAATTTTTTTGACAACGATAGCAAATACGCTGAAACAAATTCCATAAAATACGAAAATAAGTACACTTGGAACGAGCTTTGTTAAACCATTTGATAGTTTCATCGCAATTGTTCCAGCTACTTCAAAAATAATTGTTACGAGTAATAATAGCCAATATACCATACTAGAATCTCCTTCTCTGTTACCTTATAGAGATTCTAGTATACTACTTATAGTCCTAATGAAATATATTTAATTTCTAAATATTCCTCGATACCAAAATGGCCTCCTTCACGGCCAATACCACTTTCTTTAAAGCCACCGAATGGTGCTTGTGCAACTGATGGAAGTCCATCATTTAATCCGATAATACCGTACTCTAGTGCTTCGCTAACTTGGAATGCTTGACTAATATCTTTTGTGAAAATATAAGCAGCTAAGCCATATGGTGTATGATTTGCACGTTCGATTACTTCTTCAACCGTTTTAAATTTCGCAACTGGTGCAACTGGACCGAATGTTTCTTCATTCATACAAAGCATCGTATCGTTCGCCAATCCAATTACAGTTGGTTGCATAAAGTGTCCATCTAGCTCTGTAACCTTTTGGCCACCAAATAAAACTGTTCCCCCTTTTTGAATAGCATCTTCGATATGTTCCTGTACTTTCGAAACTGCATTCTCGTCAATAAGTGGTCCTACAGTCGTTCCGTCACCGAAACCGTCTCCTACTTTCAACTGCCCTACTGCCTTTTGGAACTTCTCTACAAACACTTCATACACTTCTTCCTGAACAAATACTCGGTTTGTACATATACACGTTTGTCCTGCGTTACGGAATTTCGAACCGATTACCGCCTCTACCGCTTTATCTAAGTCCGCATCATTCATAACAATAAACGGCGCGTGACCACCTAACTCAAGTGAAACTTTTTTCATCGTTTGTGCAGCACTAGCCATTAATTCCTTCCCAATTTCCGTTGATCCTGTGAAGGAAACTTTTCGAACACGTCCATCTTCCATCCACGTATCAGCAATTGCTTTCGCACTGCCTGTTACAATGTTTATTACGCCTTTTGGAATGTCCGCTTCATGAGCTAATTCAGCTAATTTCAACGCAGTTAACGGTGTTTGACTTGCAGGTTTTACAACTGCTGTACATCCTGCTGCAAGCGCCGGGGCTACCTTTCTCGTAATCATAGCAGCCGGGAAGTTCCAAGGTGTAATAGCTGCCATAACTCCAACTGGTTGCTTCATAACTAAAATACGTTTATTCGGATGAGAAGCAGGAATCATTTCACCGTATACGCGTTTTCCTTCTTCCGCATACCATTCAACAAAGCTATTTGCATAATTCACTTCACCAAGTGCTTCTGCAAATGGCTTTCCTTGTTCTCTCGTCATGATTGCTGCAATCTCTTCTTTATTTTCATCGATAAGTGTGAACCATTTTTTTAACTTTACTGCACGGTCTGCTGCTGTTAACTTAGACCATGATTTAAAAGCTTCATGAGCAGCATCAACAGCTTGCTTTGCCTCTGTCACCCCGCCCTTTGGTACCGTCGCAAATATTTCCTTCGTTGCTGGATTATTTACTTCGATTTGTTCTTGCAATGTAATCCACTCACCATTTATATACATCGCCTTTTTCTCTACATTTACAAACGTCGCTTTTTTATCCAATGTTTTCTTCCTCCTCTATAAGTTTCTTTATTTTCCTAGTGGCAGCAGATTGACTTATCTTTAAAAACTCCGCTACTTTATAACTCGATCCATACGTTTTATATGCTTTCAAAATAATATTCCGTTCTACTTCTTCTAACATTTTATAGAGACTTTGACCGGACTGTTCAACCGTTGATTCTTGCATTGCTATTGGCAAATCTTCTATCGTAACGATATCGTCAGCAGTTATAACAATTCGCTCAATCACATTTTCAATTTCTCTATTATTTCCTTCCCAAGGGTAACCAACAAACATTTGTAATGTGCTAGGTGCTAATTTTACATTCCGGCCATATTTCTCGTTAAAGTGCTGTAAATAATGATAAATGAGCGGCAAAATGTCTTCGGTTCTTTCCCTGAGTGGCGGAATTAAAATTGGAATGACATTCAGACGATAATATAAATCTTTCCGGAATGTTCCTTGTTTCACCATCATACTTAAATCTCGATTTGTTGCCGCTACAATTCTAACATCCACTTTTTTTAATTCTCTTCCGCCAATAGGACGAAACGTTTTTTCTTGCAACACTTGCAAAAGCTTCGCTTGAATTTCAAGTGGCATTTCGCCAATTTCATCTAAGAAAAGAGTTCCTTTATGAGCTGATTCTAATAATCCCTTTTTCCCTTCACGATTCGCACCTGTAAAAGATCCACCTGAGTATCCAAAAAGCTCTGATTCAATTAAATTTGTTGGCAATGCCGCACAATTAATTTCATAGAAACTTTCATTCTTCCTGTTACTCACTTCATGTAAATGACGTACTAATCGACTCTTCCCTACTCCTGTCTCACCTAAAACGAGAACTGTACTATCTACCACGGATACTTTCTTGATTGTCTCGACTATTTTTTGCATAGCGATACTTTTAAAAATAAGTCCTTCATGTTCATATGTTTCTCTTAATTCTTTTTTATATGTTTTTAACTGATTATCCATTTCCTCTACCTTTTGACGTAATTGGTAGAGTTCTGTAAGATCACGAGAATAACTAATTACCCTTCTTAAATTTCCCTCATTATCAAAAACAGGCCTTGTACGAACGTGTAAATACTCTCCTGATTTTGTCGTTTGAATGAGTTCAATCGGTCTCTTTTTTTCAATTACTTCTAACGTTGCCGATGGATAAAAGATACCACCCTTCTGCAATTCTTTCACATGCTTACCTACTAACTCTTTAGCAGCTAGTTGATAGTGCCTTTCACATGTACTATTTACACGCACAACGATTCCCTTTTCGTCAGTCACAAAAATTTCGTCAAACGCATATTCAAATACATCTTGTAAATCCATTAACACTCGTTCCTTTTCTCCAACCATCCTAGCCACCCCTATCTTCCAATCCATCGATTCACTTCACTACCTTTATTATAAAGTGAATTTTCTGCCTTTTATATAGAGTCAGCTAGAATGTTTGCGATTTATTATTTAACTTTTAAACACGAGCAGTATTTGCTTTCTCATAACAGACTTGCAATGATTCTTCAATTATTGTTAATCCTTCTTCAAGTTGCTCATCTGTAATAACTAATGGCATTAACACACGAATAACATTACCGTATGTCCCTGCTGATAGTAGGAGTAATCCACGTTTATTTGCCTCTGCGCACAAATTAGCTGTTAACGTTTTATCAGGTGCTTTCGTCTTCCGATCTTGAACAAGCTCGAATGCACACATTGCTCCTAAACCACGCACATCACCGATGCAATTATATTTATTTTTCATCTCTTCGAATCGATTCATTACAACTTTTCCTAATTCTATCGCTCTATCATTTAAATTCTCTTTTTCTATTACATCAAGCACTGCTAATGCTGCTGCACATCCTAGTGGGCTTCCTGCATACGTTCCACCAAGCTCTCCTGGCGCAGACTCATTCATAATTTCCTTGCGCCCAATAACGCCACTAATCGGTACACCAGCGCCTAATGATTTAGATACCGTAATTAAATCTGGAACGACATCATAATGATCAATAGCAAAATATTTTCCTGTACGACTAAATCCTGTTTGAATTTCATCCGCTACAAATAAGATACCGTGTTCTGAACAAATATTGCGTACTTCTTGCACAAACTTCTTACTTGGAACGATAAATCCGCCTTCCCCTTGAACAGGTTCCATTACAACGGCTGCAATTGTTTCTGGCGCTACTTCTGATATGAAGAAATTCTTAAACTCTTCAATCATAAAGTCATCGTACTGCTCTTCCGTTAATCCTTCTGGGCGGCGATATTCATATGGAAATGGTGCTTTATAGACTTCAGGCGCAAATGGGCCAAATCCAAATTTATATGGTTTTACTTTACTTGTCATCGTCATTGTCATTAATGTACGCCCGTGGAAACCTTTAGAAAATGCGATAATACCAGTTCTTTTTGTATATTTACGAGCGATTTTTACCGCGTTTTCAACCGCTTCTGCACCACTATTTAAAAATAGTACTTGCTTATCAAAACTTCCTGGCGCTAATGCCGCAAGTTTTTCTGCTAATTCAATATATGGCTCATACATCATGACATTAAAAGCAGTATGAATGTATTGATCTACTTGTTTATGGAGCGCCTCTTTAACAGCTGGGTGACAATGTCCTACATTAATTGTTCCGATTGCCCCCGCGAAATCAATGTACTGATTGCCATCAACATCTGTTACAAGAGCACCATTTGCAGATTGTACAAACGTTGGGATGCCGTTACTTACTCCTTTTGGTACTATATTTTGGCGGCGTTCTAATAAAGACGCTGCTTTCGGTCCAGGAATTTGTTCATTTACTTTAGCAAATTTTTTTGTGTTCATTACGTACCCCATCCTTTTCTTTACATTGTTTTCTCTTTTCATTGCAAAATGTATGCCAACATTCTTTTCCAGCATTCATCCTACATGCCTTCTATTTCAACATAAAAATAAGTCTATAAAGACTCATCAAGAGTCCTTATAGACTTATTTTTCTTACACATTAGACTTTCCTTGTTCCCAAATAAACTCACCTGAATGAGAAATAAAATCCCCAACAGATTGTACTACTAAATCCGCAAGTGGTTCTAAAGTTTGACGATCTCCTGTACCAGACAGTACTCCAATCGCATAGCAATCGCCGCCATTTTTCGCTAAATATAAATCAGTTGGTGTATCTCCAACGACCGCTACTTCACACGCCTCTAAATGAAACCTTTCACAAAACGATTCTACAATTCTTTTATCTGGTTTTTGTGCCGGAAACGTATCTGAAGCTACAACATAATCAAAATAAGACTCTAATTGATATTGTTTCAAAAACAATTCTGTCGGTGCGAAATCATCAGCTGTAACAACACCTAAAATAAATCCTTTATCCTTTAAACCTTGTAAAATTCTTGGTAAATCCGCAGTCATTCTCATATAGGAACGATGCTCGTACATAAGAGAAAATAACTTTTCACTTACCCACTCATGCATCTCCTCTTCCTTAGATGACGTAATATACTTACAAAGCCCCTTTGCAACATCAAGGCTTGTTCCTGCCGCTATTGCGCTACGAGGGTTCACAAATGCCCCATCCACACCGATCTCTTTTAATAAATCCTGCTGCATTGACTTTGGAAGTTGATATAGATTTATACATTCCGCCACAAGTTCTTCAGCTACTTTTATCCAAATTGAATGAAACTCCATTAATGTCCCGTCTTTATCAAATAGTATTGCTTTTACCTTCTCCATAGTATCCTACCTCTCATTTCTTATCTCCTCCAGTGTATCAATAAAGTATGGATATAAAATAAACGAATTGTAAAAATACCATGAAAATCAAACTAACTTCCAATTTACAATTCCTCTATATAATAAAAAGGATGCCTTTACAGGGCATCCTCTTGTTGTTCAGGAACAAATAGTTCAAGACAATGATATATATTTTCGAATTCCATCGGTGCATCTCCACCGTATTCACCATCTAAGTTAATCATTAGTTTATCTGGTGAATGCACTTTAATTCGATTTGCTTGTGTATATAGCACTTTTGGGTTATTAATATGTTCACCACGCTGCGCTTGTGTTGCTGCTTTAATTAAGTCAGCGATAGAACCTTTTTTCAGTACTAATAAATCAAATAAACCATCATTAATCGATGCATATGGTGCAACTTTTTCGAATCCACCAACTGAACGAGTATTCGTAATTAAAAACATCGTAATTTCTTCTTGTAGCAACTTTCCATCATACTCAATTTCAACATATGTTGGATGTAATGATGGTAACATTTCGATTCCTTTTAAATAGTAAGCAAGTTGGCCTAATACCGTTTTTAGCTTACTCGGTACTTCATATGTTAATTCTGTAATACGGCCGCCACCAGCGATATTAATGAAATATGTATCATTCGCTCTACCAAGATCTAACGGAACTGTTTTCCCTTCACAAATAATATCCGCAGCCTCTTCAATAGCACGAGGTACACCGATCGCACGCGCAAAATCATTTGTCGTTCCAACTGGAATAATTCCAAACTTCGGACGATGTTCATGTCCTACTAAACCGTTCACCACTTCATTTAATGTACCATCACCACCAGCTGCAATAACCACATCAAATTTACGATCCGCAGCTTGCCTCGCTGCCACAGTCGCATCTCCAGGACCAGTTGTCGCATGACAAGACGCTTCATATCCAGCTTGTTCTAATTTTTGTAATACTTCCGGTAAGCTCTTCTTAAATAGCTCGCGCCCAGAAGTAGGATTATAAATAATTCTTGCTCGCTTCATCATTTATTAGCACAGGAAATTTCTTTATGTATCGAAAAAGAACATACCGAACTTCTATTCAGTATTCCTATGCCTACCTCCTCTCATCTTCCTATCCTTCTTTTATCCCGCTCAAACAGGCAGTAAGAACCCGATTCGTGTAGTCCATCAAAAGTAAATATTCATTTCAATGGTTTTGTTTTATTTGACAAAAAAATTATGTCCATCTATTTCCTCACAACAATTTACATATAACGAATAATAATTATCTATTATTTCATGAGATGAAAAAAACCTCTATGTCTAGATTTATCATTATTCCCACCTTTTTGCAACTATCATACCATAGTTGCTATACAAACATTTTTCCACTTTTGACAGTTAATCAAACGTTTGTTTAAACGATTTTGTCTCATTTAAACAAACGTTTGATTAACCTAGAAAAACACCCATGCACGGGTGTTTTTCTGCTTAATCTTTAAAAGTTACTACTATTTTATCGCTTATTAATCTCTTCAAGTAAGATTTTATTAACAAGCGGCGGATTTGCTTGTCCTTTTGTAGCTTTCATAATTTGACCAACTAAGAAGCCAATTGCACGGTCTTTACCGTTTTTAAAGTCTTCGATAGATTGCTCATTATTATCAAGAATTTCTGTTACAACCTTACGAAGTGTACCTTCGTCAGAAATTTGAACAAGACCTTTTGCTTTAACGATTTCCTCTGGGTCTCCACCTTTTTCAATTAATTCGTTAAATACTTTCTTCGCGATTTTAGAAGAAATTGTACCTTTTTCAATTAATTGAACCATTTTAGATAAACCAGCAGGCGTTAATGCAACGTCTTTTAATTCTTTTTGTTGTTTGTTTAAGTATGCAAGCACTTCACCCATTAACCAGTTTGATGTTAATTTCGCGTCAGCACCGTCTGCAACAGTTGCTTCAAAGAAATCAGACATTTCTTTCGTTAATGTTAATACGTGTGCATCATAAGCTGGTAAGCCAATTTCTGCAACGTAGCGAGCTTTACGTGCATCTGGAAGTTCTGGAATCGAAGCACGAATTTCTTCTTTCCACTCATCATCGATGTAAAGTTCAACTAAGTCTGGCTCTGGGAAGTAACGGTAATCGTCAGATCCTTCTTTCACACGCATTAAGATTGTTTTCTTCGTTGCTTCATCATAACGACGTGTTTCTTGTTGAATGATACCACCAGATAACAATTCTTTCTCTTGACGCACTTGCTCGTGCTCAAGACCTTTTTGTACGTAAGTGAATGAGTTTAAGTTTTTCAGTTCCGCTTTTGTACCGAACTTCTCTTGTCCAACTGGACGAAGGGAAATGTTCGCATCACAACGCAAGGAACCTTCTTCCATCTTACAATCAGATACGCCAGTGTATTGAATGATTGATTTTAACTTCTCTAAGTATGCATATGCTTCTTCTGGTGTACGCATATCTGGCTCAGATACGATTTCGATTAAAGGCATACCTTGACGGTTGTAGTCTACTAATGAACCATCAGCTGTATGCGTTGATTTACCAGCATCTTCTTCTAAATGAAGACGTGTAATACCGATACGTTTCTTTTTACCGTCTACTTCAATTTCAATCCAACCATTTTCACCGATTGGCTTATCGAATTGAGAAATTTGGTAAGCTTTCGGATTATCTGGGTAGAAATAGTTTTTACGGTCGAACTTCGTTTCCGTTGCGATTTCACAGTTTAATGCCATTGCAGCTTTCATTGCAAAGTTAACTGCTTCTTTATTTAAAGTAGGAAGTACCCCTGGGTATCCTAAGTCAATTACACTTGTTTGTGTATTTGGCTCTGCTCCGAATTCTGTTGGACTCGCAGAGAAAATTTTCGAATTTGTTTTTAACTCAACGTGAACCTCTAAACCAATAATTGTTTCTAAATTCATCTATGCTCGCCTCCTTACAGACTTGCTTTTTTTGTATGATAGTCTGTTGCTTGCTCAAACGCATGTGCAACGCGGTAAATTGTCGCTTCATCGAAGTGTTTACCAATGATTTGTAGACCAAGTGGCATGTTGTTAGCACCGAATCCACATGGAACAGAAATCGCTGGAACACCCGCTAAGTTTACTGGGATTGTTAAAATGTCGTTTGCATACATTGTCATTGGATCATCAACTTTTTCGCCCACTTTAAATGCCGGAGTTGGCGTTGTTGGTCCAATAATAACATCGTAGTTAGCAAATACATTTTCAAAGTCGTTTTTAATTAATGTACGTACTTGTTGTGCTTTCTTGTAGTATGCATCATAGTAACCAGAGCTAAGTGCAAATGTACCAAGCATAATACGACGTTTTACTTCATCACCGAAACCTTCGCTACGTGTGTTTTTGTAAAGATCTAATAAATTATTTACATTATCAGAACGAACACCGTAACGTACGCCATCAAAGCGTGAAAGGTTAGCAGATGCTTCCGAAGAAGATAATAAGTAATACGTTGCTAGAGCGTATTTAGAGTGTGGAAGAGATACTTCCTCCCAAGTTGCGCCCATACCTTCTAATACTTTTAAAGCAGCTAGTACTGACTCACGAGCTTCTTCGCCAACACCTTCTCCTAAGTATTCTTTCGGTACAGCAATGCGTAAACCTTTAACGTCGCCTGTTAAACCAGCTAAGTAGTTTCCTACTTCAACGTTTGCAGAAGTTGCATCCATACGGTCAATACCTGAAATAGCTTGTAATAAGTATGCATTATCTTCTACTGTACGTGTAATCGGTCCGATTTGGTCAAGTGAAGATGCGAATGCAACTAATCCGTAACGAGATACGCGTCCGTAAGTTGGTTTTAAACCTACAACGCCGCAATATGCAGCTGGCTGACGGATAGAACCACCCGTATCAGAACCTAGAGAGAATAATACTTCTCCTGCCGCTACAGCTGCTGCAGAACCACCACTAGATCCGCCTGGAACGTAATCTAAGTTCCATGGATTTTTCGTAGCGTAGAAACCTGAGTTTTCATTTGAAGAACCCATTGCGAACTCGTCCATATTTAATTTACCGATTGTAACTGTGTCAGCAGCTTTTAGCTTTTGCACAACTGTCGCATCATAAATTGGATCAAAGTTTGCTAACATTTTGCTCGCACAAGTTGTACGAAGACCGTTAGTTACAATGTTATCTTTTACACCAATTGGCATACCGAATAATAAACCATTATCTTCAGCACCAATTTTCGCGTCTAATTCTTTCGCTTTCGCGCGTGCGTTTTCTTCATCTAATGTAAGAAAAGCTTTTACGTTATCTTCAACATCCGCAATACGTTTGTAAGATTCTTCTACTAAATCCGTAACGGAAATTTCTTTGTTGTTTAATTTCTTATGTAACTCTGATACGGAATGATCAAATAATGACATCGAAATTCCCCTCCTCTATTCTAATACTGCTGGAACACGGATTTGATTATCTTTGTGATCCGGTGCATTTTTTAATACTTCTTCAACTGGTAAACCTTTTTCTGGTACATCTTCACGCATAACATTTTTCATAGTTAATACATGAGTTGTTGGTTTTACATCTGTTGTATCTAATTCATTTAACTGTTCTGCAAATGTAACGATTGCATCCAGTTGTTTTTGAAATTTTTCTGCTTCTTGATCAGTAATTGCAAGACGTGCTAAATGTGCTACGTGCTTTACATTCTCAACGGAAATTCTTGACACGGCTAGGCCACCTCCATAATATATCGTTCAATCTACAATACTATTGATGATACCAAATTTTCAGTACTTCAAGCAAGTCAACACACGGCACTTACGGCATTTTTACATAAAAAAAGAAAGGCGAATGCCTTTCTTTACAATTTACTCCTTATCTAACGGTTTATTTTTCGGAAATCTCTCGTTATCTTCTTCATTATCACGAATTGTTTTTTGTAATACAAAACAAGACATCGTTAAAAATAATGTTCCAATTAAATAATATCCTTTTACACTAAGCGTTTCATCTAACGTATAAATTCCAATTAGCATACCTGAAAGTGCACAAACAAATGAAGTCCATGCTAAAAACGTGAACGCTTGCGTATTACGTCTTCTCATCTTTCTCCCCCTCGTTAGCTGTACATCCATTATAGATAAGTATATTTACCATGATGGATTTTTATGTAAATTCTAGTTTTATATTTATAAATCTATCATAAAAAAATACTATTTTAAAGTTAGTTTTCTGCCTAATCTGAAAAAACAGTTAAAACCATTGACATTTATTTCAATTCTACATAAAATAAAAACAAATATTACGAATCTCGAAATATACGGGAGTGGAAATAATTGTTGCAATATGAACATTTTTTAGACTTACTGCTAGATAACGCCAAGAAACTTTTTTATCCTGAAGAATGGGTAAGCCTAGATTTAACACTTTCTAAAACAGAAGTATTTTGTTTACTTTGGATGGAGCGAAATACAGATATTACAATGACAAAAATTGCTGACCTTCTTGATATACCAATGAGTACAACGACAGGTGTTGTAAATCGCCTCGTAAAAAAGGGATATATTGAAAGGTACCGTGATGAAAACGACCGACGCATTGTATTAATTCGTTTAACAGAAAACGGCGTAATGCTCGTTCAAGAAGTAAAACAAAATGCAGCCCATTACTTTAGCCTAGTGACAGAAGCATTATCAGAAGAAGAAAAAGCATTCTTACTACAAATCTTCCAAAAGATTATGAACCACATCGCTACGTCACAGCAAAAAACAGAAGAAAAGGTTTCTACACCTAAAATGAAAAACATTCCGATTGAATAAAAACCCTACTAGGGTTTTTATTCAAAGAAATATTTCGCAACTCGTAATATCCGATACTCGAAATAAAGGGGATAGAATGATGAGAATTATTTTGTATACAGGTAAAGGCGGCGTAGGAAAAACTAGTATTTCAGCAGCAACAGCACTTCAAAGCGCAAAACAGGGATTAAAAACATTAGTAATGAGCACAGACCCAGCCCATAGTTTAGGAGATTCATTTGGTATAAAGTTATCTTCTGAGCCACTAGAAATTCGTAAAAATTTGTGGGCACAAGAAATTAATACAATTTATGAGATGGAAAAAGGCTGGGGAAAATTACAGAAATATATTACACTACTCTTCACTTCCAAAGCAGCTGATGATATTACAACAGAAGAGTTAACGATGTTTCCTGGTATGGAAGATTTAATTAGCTTACTCCGCGTACTCGATTATTATAAACAAAACACATATGATGTTATTATCATTGATTGTGCTCCAACAGGAGAAACATTAGCAATGCTCAGCTTTCCAGACATGCTTGGCTGGTGGATGGAAAAACTCTTTCCTATTAAAAGAAAAGTTTTAAAAGTTGTTCGTCCTGTAGCTCAACCACTTCTTGGTGTCCCCCTTCCAACCGATGATATTATGGACGAATTAACGAATACACTTGAACAGCTCGGAGAAATGAGAGATATTTTATCAAACCGAGACATAACAAGTATCCGCATCGTTGTAAATCCCGAAAAAATGGTCATTAAAGAAGCTCAGCGTAGCTTTACGTATTTAAATTTATACGATTATAACGTAGATGCCATTATGATTAACCGCATCATCCCTAACACTGTCACCGATCCTTATTTTCAAGCTTGGAAAGATACTCAAAAGAAATATAAAACATTAATTCAAGATAGTTTTCAGCCGCTTCCTATTTACGAAGCTCCTATGTTTGAACAAGAAGTTGTCGGTTTGTCCATGTTAGAGCGTGTAGGAGACGCTTTATTTAAATCAGATTCTTCTCCTACGGAAGTGAAATTTAACGGGCGCACTCAATATGTAAAAAAAGATGGCGATGAGTATATTTTCGTTCTCTCCATTCCCTTCTCAAACAAAAGTGAACTTTCATTAAATCAAAAAGGTGATGAACTTATCATTCGTTCAGGTTCTGTGAAACGGAACATCACATTACCAAAAACGTTAACACACCTTTCTATTCAAGGAGCTAAGTTCGAAGAAGATGTACTAAATATTCGGTTTGGAGGTGTAGTACATGCATGAGGAACTACTAAGAAAGGTAATTCGTACAAAAATAAAAGTCGGTATGAATATATTAGAAGAGTTACCTACCCCAATTCAACAATCAGCTAAGCAAATACTAAATATTTTGCAAGAGGAGCTAGCTGCTTATCCGAAAGAACGAGAGCATCATGAGGATAATTTAAAAAGTATCATAATTGAATAACTATCTCTGTATAGAGGGCCTTTTTTTAGGCTTTCTATATTTTATTGGAGTGATGTAAGTTGATGAAAAAACATTCCACTATTATGCTTTGGATTATTCCCTTGTTATTTTTCATTCATAACCTTGAAGAATCTTTCCAAATGCCACAATATCTTGCTAATCAATTTTCAATTCATTTTATAACAAGCCAACAATTTTTCATTGCCGTTTCCGCATTAACAATCTTCGTCTTACTTATCGTCTTTCTATATCAACTAAACTTTTTGTCTTCTATATACTGGATTATTTTTATACAAGGGGCTATATTCTTCAACTCCGTTCAACATATTATTTTGTTTTTCATATATCGTTCCTATAATCCTGGCTTAATATCAGCAGTTTTCATTGTTATCTTTTCTATTTTCTTTTTTTCATCCGAAAAACACCTCATTCGTAAAAAACAATTTATAATTACACTCATTTTCAGCTTATTTTCTTATCCTGTTATAATTTGGATTACCTTACTATTTGCTAGCTGCTTTCATTCATAAAAAAAGACCAGGAAAACTCCTGGTCCATCACTCTGCTTAACAAACATTGGATTCTACGTTATACAGAATTGGAAGGTACAGAATTAGGGTTTTGTTTGTTAAGTAGATTATATGTTAAACGAGCTAACAGCGGAGGGGTTCCTACTGTTAATCGTTAAACCCGATAATTATTTTACGATTTTTTCAAGCTCCTCAAGTGAAAGATCTACTGAAATGGAACCATCATTTGTTTCTTTCTTAATTGCATCTGTTACCTCTTTTGAATGATAGAGTTCAATTACTTTTTTCAGTGTTGGATCATCTTTATCTTTCGTACGAGCTGCGAAAATATTAATATATGGCTTCGCATTTTCATTCTTTGGATCTTCTAAGAAAATTGGATCCTTCGCTGGATCTAATCCAGCTTGACCAGCAACACCGTTATTAATAACTGAAGCTGCTACATCTTTTAATACACGAGGTGTTTGCTGTGCGATAACCGGTGTAATTTTTAACTTCTTCGGATTTTCAGCAATGCCACTTGGATCTCCGAATAGGCCAAAGTCTTTCTTAAGCTTTAATAAACCTGCTGCATCAAGAAGTTTTAATGCACGAGCTTGGTTCGTTGGATCATTTGGAATCGCAATTTCTGAACCATCTGGGATTTCACTTGCTTTCTTATGTTTTTCAGAGTATAAGCCCATTGGTGCAATTTGCGTTGTACCAACAGCTGTAATATCTAACTTATGCTCTTTTTTAAATTGCTCTAAGAAAGCAACGTGCTGGAATGAGTTTAGTTCAATATCTCCATCAGCTAACGCTTTATTTGGCGTCGTGTAATCAGAGAACTCAATCAGTTTAACTTTAATCCCTTCTTTTTCAGCTTTTTCCTTTACGATTTCCCAAGCGTTCCCATCTGTTCCAGTTACACCAATGCGAACTACTTTCTCTTTTGCTCCTGCCCCCGTGTCCCCACTTGAGCAGCCGCTTAACGCCGAAATTCCTACAATCGCTGATAATGCAAATGCTAAAATTTTCTTCATTTCCTTTTCCCCTCTTCCTTTTTATGATCTGCGTAAAAAGACTTTCGCAAAGTAGTTTCCTAAATTTTGAGCTACCTGTACTAGAATAATAAGTAAAACGACCGTTACGAACATAACTGACGTATCAAAACGTTGATAACCATATGTCATCGCTAAGTCACCAAGACCGCCACCACCGACAAGCCCAGCAACTGCAGAAAATTCAATTAGACCAACTGTCATAAATGTAACTCCTAAAATCAATGGCGCTAACGCTTCTGGCACAAGGATTTCAAAAACAATTCTAATTGGTGAAGCACCCATCGCTTGAGCTGCTTCAATGACTCCCTTTGGAACTGAAACAAGATTTGTTTCAACCATTCTAGCAATACCAATTGATGCAACTAACGTCATTGGAAAGATTGCTGCTGCTGTTCCAATCGTCGTTCCGATAACACTTCTTGTTAGTGGGCTTAAAGCTACTAAGAAGATGATAAATGGAACCGGACGAATTGTATTAATAATGATATTAAGAATAGAAAAGACCCATTTATTTTCTAAAAAGTTTCCTTTTCTCGTTACATATAATAGTAAACCTAGAGGTATACCAAGAATTGTAGCAAATATAAGGGTTACAATTACCATTAAGAGGGTATCCCCCGTCGCATCTACTATGCGGGGCCAAAATATACTCCAATCAACTCGCATGAGCTTCTACCTCCTTCAGCTGCACTTGTAGTCGTAGATGTTGTAATGCTTTTTGAATTTCTTTCTGCTCACCTTGCAGTTCTACAAGTAGATTTCCAAATAGCACATTTTGAAGTTCAATAATATTTCCGTACAGTACGTTTACATCGACGTTATAGTTTTTCGCGATATATGATAGTACCGGCTGCCCTGTCTCTTCACCAGTAAATGTTAAGCGATAAATCTGTCCACCATTTTGAATTTTCCCTAGAACACTTTCCGGTAAATGATCATTAATAATGGAGCGTACAAAGTTTTGAGTTGTCTTTGTTTTTGGTTGTGTGAAAACGTCAAACAGTTTTCCTTCTTCAATAACCTTTCCCTTCTCCATTACAGCTACACGGTGACAAATTTCTTTCACAACATGCATTTCATGTGTAATGAGTAGAATCGTTACATTGTATTCTCGATTTACTTTCTTTAATAAGTTCAAAATTTCTGTCGTTGTTTCCGGATCTAAAGCTGATGTTGCCTCATCACATATAAGAATATCTGGCGATGTTGCAAGTGCTCTTGCAATGCCAACACGTTGTTTTTGACCGCCTGATAGTTGCTCTGGATAATAGTTTGCTTTATCTTCTAATCCTACAAATTTCAGCAGTTCGTTTACTCTTTCTTTTATCTCATTCTTTGGTACTTTCGCTAACCTTAATGGATAAGCAATATTCCCAAACACTGTTCTTGAATTAAATAAATTAAAACTTTGAAAAATCATCCCGATTCTTTGTCTTAGCTTCCGTAATTCTTTCGTTGATAAAGATGTAATATCTTTATCATCTATTGAAATCGTTCCTGCCGTTGGTCTCTCTAACATATTTACTAGGCGTAATAACGTACTCTTTCCAGCACCACTAAAACCGATGATACCGAAAATTTCGCCCTTCTCAACTGATAATGTTACATCCTCCACCGCATGAACAGATTGCCCACCTGATTCATATACTTTACTTACGTTGTTAAAAGAAATCATTTTCTTCCCTCCTATATGCTGTAAAAACTTGAAGTAGAGCTTTCGAGGTAAAATAAAAAGTGCTCTCCTTCTTATCAACCATAAAGATAAGAAGGAGAGCACTTATATGTACTCGTTCACATCTTCTCATCTTCCAAGCCTTTATAGGCTTGCTGGAGTTAGCACGGTATTAAAAAACCCGTTGCTGAGGTATCGTAGGGCCAGTCCCTCCACCTCTCTGGATAAGAATGTATCGATTTAATTGTCGTTTAATTAATTCTCATTATAGAACTCAGAATAATAAGAGTCAATACATTTTTTAGAAAAATATTAATTATCCCTCTATTAAAATTTTCAAATTAAAAATCACATACAATAATGATTTTTAAAGTTATGTTAAATTCTCCTCCTTCATATTTTTTAAAAGGAGAATCCTCTCTATAAATTGAATACCATTATTTGAATATGAAATCGGAGGAAGATAAATATATGAAAACAGCTCTTTTACTCGTTGATATTCAAAATGATTATTTTCCACATGGAAAGATGGAATTGCGTAATCCAGTAGAAGCAAGCCAATATGCTAGTCAGCTGCTACAACTCTTTAGAACGAAAAACGAACCTATTTTTCATATCCAACATGTAGCAATAAAAGATGACGCTACTTTTTTCCTACCCAATACAGAAGGTGTACATATTCATGAAAGCGTACGTCCACTTAGAGAAGAAACCGTTATACTCAAACATTATCCAAATAGTTTTCGCGAAACTGATCTTCTAGAACAATTACAACGTTTAGACATTGAGCACGTCATCATATGCGGGATGATGACTCATATGTGTATTGATGCTACCGTAAGGGCTGCTTTTGATTTCGGCTTTCCATGTACCGTTATACATGATGCTTGTGCTACAAAAGATCTTTCTTTTAAGAATGCTACTATACCGGCCGTTTATATTCATAACACAATTTTGGCTAGTTTAAATGGAGTATATGCAACTGTAATGAGTACAGAGGAGTTTTTGGCTACAAAAAAACACTCCCTTCAGTGAGCAAAACCGAAAAGAGTGTTTCTTGTCAAACCATAGATTTTCTTTCAAATTGTATTATACAGGAAATCCTTAAAATGAATACTAAAAAATATGACTAATAAGTCAACTTTTCTCGTTGTTTTGTTTCTATTTATATGTTTATCCCGATATTAATAGGGTTTAGCTAGTTCTAAGTACCGAATAGTAATATATGGTAATTAGAACTGGTTTCTCCTATCAAAAACGTAACATATTATTTATCTGTTTATTTTTGCTTCTTTTTCAAATACTCCGCACGCAATTTTTCAATTTGCTGCTTTTTATCAAATTTGGCAGGCGTCTGCTTTTCATGAAACTTTGCCACGGCTACCTGACTTTTGTAATCCAATTGATATTTCCCCACTTTGTTCACCTACTTTTCTTGTCTTTAAAGAGAATCTATTCAACAAATATAGTATACCTTATTTACTGAAGTAAACCTTATTACTTTATTAGTTTTTCTACTCATAGCTATCTTGATCCAAATATAGAAACTTTTTCAAAAAAAAGAAGAGATTTTCGCAGACTGCGAAAATCTCTTCTACTATTTCTTATAAAGTTTCAGAAGTAGTTTTTGCTTGCATGTGAAGTGCTAAGTAGTCAGGGCCACCAGCTTTAGAGTCTGTACCAGACATGTTAAAGCCACCGAATGGTTGGTAACCTACGATTGCACCAGTACATCCACGGTTGAAGTATAAGTTACCCACGTGGAATTCTTCACGTGCTTTTTCAATATGGTCACGGTTGTTAGTAACAACAGCACCTGTTAAACCGTATTCTGTATTGTTTGCAATTGCAAGTGCATGATCAAAGTCTTTTGCTTTACAGAATGCTACTACTGGTCCGAAGATTTCTTCTTTCATTAAGCGTGCATCTTCTGCAACGTCAGCAACGATTGTTGGTTGGATGAACCAGCCTTTAGAATCGTCTCCTTCGCCACCTGATAAGATTCTACCTTCTTCTTTACCAATTGCAACATAGCTCATTACTTTATCGAATGCAGCTTGGTCATTAACAGGACCCATATTTGTACCTAATACAGCTGGGTTAGCAACTGTTAATTCTTTCGTTAATTCAACAGCACGATTTAATACGTGATCGTATACATCTTCATGGATTACTGCACGAGAACATGCAGAACACTTTTGTCCTGAGAATCCGAATGCTGATGCAACGATAGATTTAGCTGCTAATTCAAGATCTGCTTCTTTATCAACAACGATTGTATCTTTACCACCCATTTCAGCGATAACGCGTTTTAACCAAATTTGGCCTGGGTTTACTTTCGCTGCACGCTCATAAATACGGATACCTACATCACGAGATCCAGTGAAGCTCACGAAACGTGTACGAGGGTGATCTACTAAGTAGTCACCAACTTCAGAACCATTACCTGGAACGAAGTTTACTACGCCAGCTGGTAAGCCAGCTTCTTCTAATACTTCCATGAATTTCGCTGCTACTACAGGAGTTGTACTAGCTGGTTTTAGTAATACTGTGTTACCAGAAACTAAAGCAGCTGTTGTCATACCTGCCATAATTGCGAATGGGAAGTTCCAAGGAGAAATGATAACACCTACTCCTAATGGAATGTAAGAGAAACGATTATATTCAATTGGACGGCTTTCTACTGGAATTCCGTCTTTTAATTTTAACATTTGACGACCATAATATTCCATAAAGTCGATTGCTTCTGCTGTATCAGCATCTGCCTCATTCCACGGTTTACCTGCTTCTTTTACAAGAATAGCAGAGAATTCATGCTTTCTGCGACGAACGATTGCTGCAGCACGGAATAAAATGTCTGCACGCATTTCTGGCTTTGATTTTCTCCAAGTTTGGAATGTTTCATCCGCTACTTGCATTGCTTTTTCAGCTAACTCACGGCTTGCTTTTGAAACGCGACCAACAAGTTCCTCTTTATTTGCAGGGTTTACAGAAACAATTTTGTCTTCTGTAGTAATTTTTTCTCCCCCAATAATTAATGGATAGTCTTGTCCAAGATAAGATTCTACTTTCTTTAAACCTTCTTCAAACGCTAATTTGTTAGCCTCCACTGAAAAATCTGTAAATGGCTCATGTTTGTATGCTACTACCATTCTTTTTAGCCTCCCCTTAGAAAAACGTTTACATTTTACAACATTATTCTACACGATAATTTAGATTTATTCAAATATTCCTAGACTTATATTTTAAAAATTAATAAATTTTTAAAATATAATAAAAAAAACAGAGTTATACATACGTATAACTCTACAAAATATGAGTATATTCCAAAATGTTTTTTCCAATCAATAAAATAGTTACTAACAAAAATAAAGTTCTTACATATCCAACACCTTTTTGAACTGCAAACTTCGATCCAAAATAAGCGCCAAAAATCATCGACAATCCCATAATAATACCGTATTCAAAATGAATTACGTCTAAAAATAAAAAAGTAATTAAAGATACGATATTACTAACAAAATTCAAAAGTTTTCCAGATGCTGCCGCTTGAATAAAATCCAAACCAATTAATAAAAATGCAAAAATTAAAAAGGATCCTGTCC
Organism: Bacillus cereus group sp. Sample62; assembly: GCF_036851315.1. Classification (NCBI taxonomy): domain Bacteria; kingdom Bacillati; phylum Bacillota; class Bacilli; order Caryophanales; family Bacillaceae; genus Bacillus; species Bacillus cereus group sp. Sample62. The sequence continues at coordinate 338,710 of NZ_JAFLPK010000001.1, read as the reverse complement.
CTGGCCCAAAAAATCCATCGTAAAACCCTATCATTAAAATAACAAAGAAAAATATTAATGTTTTTCTTTTCGTCATCTTCTTATAGGTAGATACGCTCCCCCAATTCTTTTTCGCAATAATATAAATGGCAATAAACACCAACATTACAAGTACTAACGGACGTAAAATATCCGGCGGAATAAACTTTACTACTAAAGCACCTGCGACTGCTCCTATAACAGTTAACGGGATTAACTTTCCTACAATTTTAAAATCGACCTTTCCTGATCGAATAAAATAAATTGCACTCGTAAACGTCCCCATCGTTGCGGCTAATTTATTCGTTGCAATTGCCGAAGCTGGTGGTAAACCAACAAACATAAGTGCTGGAAGCGAAATTAATCCTCCACCACCAACAACTGAATCAATAAAAGCTGCTAAAAAGCCGAATGCAATTAATAAAATAAAGACTTGAAAACTTAATTCGTCCATGTGCCTTACCCCTTACCCCCATTATTTATAACATTTTAAATTATAACAAAATTACTCAAGAAAAAAAGCCGTTCCATAAAGGAACAGCCCTCCTATTTAATCTAAAATTTTCACAAATGGTTCATCTTGCTTCGCTTCACGTATAATAATCGCTTCTGGGCGTTCTACAGATTTAATCGTTACTTGTACTTTCATATAATTCGGGAAGTATTCCATAACAAGCCCGGCTACATATTGTGTAAAACCAATTATTTCTGCTTTCCCATTAAACTGGACAGGAATATCAAGCTTTATTTCTCTTAATTCATCGTCTCTATACATACCAGTACCGATAACAGCTGTATAGTCGCCTTGGAAATAATCGCTTAGTTTTGCTTTAAAGTTCGATACTCTCGCAAGATCTTCACGTTTATTATCTGTTTTCGCTTGTTCAGATGGGAACAAATAATATTTCTCATTAACTTGTTTCCAATCCTCAACCGTTTCACTACCTTTTTCTACATTCGCATAAGAAACAAAGTTACCTGGTACGAGCGAAGACTTCGGAGCCTGACGATAAATCGCAAATGTTATCGGAATATTTTTTGTTTCAGGCTTTTTTTGATGCATAAATTTCAAGACTTCTTGCGCCATTTTTTTCCCTTCCGCTAACATTTTTTCTTGCTCAATTTTAGCCTCACGCGGATAACCATGCTCTTCCTCGTAATAATGAACCGAATTCATCGCTAAACCAACTACTATGCCTTTGCGCTCATCTGTTTCGCCTTTTTTCACATAATAATCATGCTCTAAAATATTTGAAATATATATTGGATTTTTTTTATTTTTTGCCTCTAATGATTCAGATCCTCCACTTAACGCTGGGTTTAGCCCGATGTTTGGAAATTTAACTGCATCTTTTTTTAATTTGTCCTCTAGTTCCTTTTGTTCAGCATCTGTACGCTTTCTTTTAACAAGCATCTGCACATTTTGAGTATCCAGAACATCTCCACCTTTAAAGAAATGATCTTTCGTACTAAAGGATTCTTTTGCAATACGCATTAATCCTGTTTCAAATTCATCTATATCAAGACGATTACTTACTCCTTGTACAACTAATCCGCGTGCAGCTCCTGCTTCAAATGGAATAGTCGCCTTATAATATTCATCCGAAATAGCGTACTTCGGAACGATTGCTTGTCCTTTTGCTTTCCCCGATTTCTCAACCACTTTGTCATCTTTGTCGGCACCTGCACTACACCCACTTACAAGTAGGCCCAGGCTTAATACCGCTAATGCTATTTTTTTCATGGTAAGTTTGCACCTCTTACTTATTTAGCTCTTGTAAGAACCTCTCTTCATTCCAAACCTCAACATTATGCTTCTCCGCTTGTGCTAATTTCGAACCTGCTGCTTCACCTGCAACAACTAAATCCGTACTTTTACTAACACTTCCTGTTACTTTTCCACCTAATGCCTCAATCTTTTTCTTCGCTTCACTACGTCCCATAACTTCTAATTTCCCTGTTAAAACGACAGTTTTTCCTGCGAAGTAAGATTCAACATTTTGTAAATCAGCCATTTTTATACCTTTGTATGCCATATTCACGCCATACTCTTTAAATTGTTGTAATAACTCTAATACATCTTCATTATCAAAATACGTCACAACGGATTGAGCCATTTTTTCACCAATCTCATTAATTGCTTTTAGTTCTTCTTCCGTTGCTTTCACAAGCGCATCCATCGTTTCGAAATGCTCTGCAAATGTACGTGCTGCTTTTGCTCCAACATGGCGAATACCAAGACCAAATAATAACCGCTCTAATGAGTTTTCTTTAGAATTCTCAATTGCTTGTACTAAATTCGTTGCTGATTTTTCACCGAATCGTTCTAGCTGCAATAATTGCTCTTTCGTCAACGAATATAAATCAGCGAATGTACGAATATAATCAGCATCAAAGAGTTGTGTAATGACACGCTCTCCAAGTCCATCAATATTCATTGCATTTCTTGAAACGAAATGGATTAATCCTTCTCGAATTTGAGCCGGACAAGTTGGATTTATACAGCGAAGTGCTACCTCTTCTTCTAAACGAACTAGTTCACTCTCACATGCTGGGCAATGCGTTGGCATATGATATTCTTCTTCCTCACCAGTACGCTTATCAAAAATAACGTTCACAACTTCAGGAATAATATCTCCGGCCTTCTTCACAACAACATAGTCACCAATTCGAATGTCCTTTTCACGAATTAAATCTTCGTTATGTAAAGAAGCACGACGAACGATCGTACCAGCCACTCGCACTGGCTCTAGCTCTGCTGTCGGTGTTACAACCCCTGTGCGACCAACACTTAATTCAATGCCTGTTAATCTTGTTACAACTTCTTCAGCCGGGAATTTATAAGCAATCGCCCATCTTGGACTCTTTGCTGTAGTTCCTAAACTTTCTTGAAGAGCAACATCATCTACTTTTATAACGATTCCATCAATCTCATAATCAAGATGCGGACGTTTTTCTTGCCATTCTTCTACATAAGCTATAACTTCTTCAATTGTCTCACATGTACGTCGATTTGGATTTGTTTTGAATCCAAGTTCACCTAAGAAATCAAGCGATTCACTATGTGATGGAATTGTTTTTTCTTCTACATTCGCAAGACCGTACACAAACATAGATAAGTTACGCTTCGCTGCAATTTTTGGATCAAGTTGGCGTATTGAACCTGCTGCCGCATTACGCGGATTCGCAAATACATCTTCACCATTTTGTTCTTTTTCTTCATTTAACTTAACGAATGAACGCTTCGGCATATAAGCTTCGCCTCGTGCTTCTAATGTTACTTCCTCATTTAGACGAAGCGGGATCGCTTTAATCGTTTTTAAATTTTGGGTAATATCTTCACCTGTTACACCATCACCACGTGTTGCCCCTTGAATGAAGCGTCCTTTTTCATAATGAAGTGAAACAGCAAGTCCGTCAATTTTTAATTCGCATATATATCTTACATTCGCATCATCAATTCCTTGGCGTACTCGTCGGTCGAAATCACGTAAATCTCCTTCGTTAAATGCATTTCCTAAACTTAACATCGGTGACTTATGTGTTACTTTTTCAAATATATCAAGAACAGTTCCCCCAACGCGAATGGAGGGAGAGTCTTCACTCATAAACTCTGGATTCTCTGCTTCTAATTTTATAAGCTCCTGCATATTACGGTCATACTCCGCATCAGAAACAGAAGGATTGTCTAATACGTGATACTGATAGTTAAATGTATTTAACAAATCACGCAGTTCTTCTATACGTTGTTTTGTTATCTCTTTTGACATATCCTCATTCCTTTCCTATTGTTTCGTCACAGGTGCAAATTTTGCTAACAAACGTTTAACACCAATTGGGCTTGGAAACGCAATATCTAATTCTTTTGCATCACCTTCACCTTTTACACTGACAACTGTACCGACTCCCCATTTTTGGTGGGAAGCTTTATCGCCTACTGCCCAGCCAATTTGCTCGCCACCTGTTGTCTTAGCTGCAGGACGCGCGAAAGCTGAACGAGAGCGTGTTGTGGTTGTAGTTGTCATTTTACTTGTACTTGTTGTTCTGCCTTTTGCACCAAACGAAGTTTCACGCTTTGGCGCTGTTTCATTTAACGATTCTACTAGCTCTGCCGGGATTTCTGTAATAAATCGAGAGGCAGCGTTCATACTTGTTCTACCAAATAAAGTACGCATTTGTGCATTAGATAAATATAACTCTTCTTCTGCACGAGTAATACCTACATAAGCAAGGCGACGCTCTTCTTGCATTTCATCTTCTTCCATTAGAGAACGAGTATGCGGGAATATTCCTTCCTCTAACCCAACAATAAAGACAACTGGGAACTCTAATCCTTTCGCTGAGTGCATCGTCATTAAAATAACTTCCTCACCAGCAGTTGGATCTTCATCGACACGATCAATATCAGCAACAAGCGCTAAGTCTGTTAAGAATGCAACAAGGCTCTTATCTTCACTTTGAGATTCAAATGTTTGCGTAACAGATAAAAACTCATCTAAGTTCTCTAAACGACCTTCTGCTTCTAAAGTACGCTCGTTTTTCAACATATCGCGATAGCCTGTTTTTTCAATAACTTCTTCTACCAATTCTGTAACAGATAAATACTCTTGCATATTTACCCAGTTGTGTAATAAACCAGCGAATTCTTTTACTGCCTTTGTAATTTTTGCACTTACTCCAACATGCTCAATTTCATCGAATACAGCAGTTAATGAAATTCCATTTTGTACACCGTAATTAATAATTTTATCGATAGAAGTCGCACCAATTCCGCGCTTTGGCATGTTAATAATACGTGCGAAACTAATCTCATCATCTGGATTCCCAATTAAACGTAAATACGCCAAAATGTCTTTAATCTCTTTACGATCGTAGAACTTCGTACCGCCGACAATTTTGTAAGGAATATTAGATTTCAGGAAAATCTCCTCGACCATACGAGACTGCGCATTTGTACGATATAACACTGCAAAATCAGTATATTTTCGTTTTCCCATTTGAATATCGTCACGAATTTTTTTCGCAACAAAATATGCTTCGTCTTTTTCCGTCGCAGCACGGTAATATGAGATTTTGCTTCCAACTTGATTGTCTGTCCATAATTTTTTCGGTTTACGGTTTGAATTTTTTTCAATAACAGCATTCGCTGCATTTAAAATATTTTGTGACGAACGATAGTTTTGTTCTAACAGAATAACTTGCGCATTCTCATAGTCTTTTTCGAATGACAAAATGTTAGAAATGTCCGCACCACGCCAGCGGTAAATAGACTGATCTGAGTCACCTACAACGCATAAATTTTTAAAACGTGCTGCTAAATGTTTTACAAGAAGGTACTGCGCTTTGTTCGTATCTTGATACTCATCCACGTGAATATATTGGAACTTACGCTGATAAAACTCTAGTACTTCTGGAACACGTTCAAATAGCTGAATCGTTGTCATAATTAAATCATCAAAGTCTAATGAGTTATTTTTCAGAAGACGTTTTTGATATTCTGTATATACATCGCTCGTTAATTTTTCATATGGATCAGCGATTGTAATTTTTTTCGCATATTTATCTGCAGATAACAATTCATTTTTCGCATTACTAATACCAGCTAAAATAGAGCGCGGCTCAAATTTCTTCGGATCAATATTGCGCTCTTTCATAATTTTTTTGACTACAGTTAACTGATCGCCTGAATCTAAGATTGTAAAATTACGATTAATACCAATACGATCGATATCACGTCGTAAAATACGTACACACATAGAGTGGAACGTAGAAATCCAAATATCTTCTGCTTCTGGTCCGACAAGTGTATCAATACGCTCGCGCATTTCACGAGCCGCTTTATTTGTAAAGGTAATAGCTAGTACATTCCATGGCGCTACACCTTTTTCACCAAGTAAAAACGCAATACGATGTGTTAACACACGTGTTTTACCACTACCTGCACCTGCCATTAATAGAAGTGGTCCGTTCGTTGTTTGTACTGCTTTTTGTTGCTGCGGATTTAAACCATTTAATAACCTATCTGTCTTACTCATATACGCCTGCACCTACTCTCCTTTTACTGCTTTAACTGTTTTTAACGCTGCTTTTATATCATCATAAATAATATTTCCAACAACTACTGTATCAGCGTATTGTGCCATTTCCTTCGCTTGTTCAGCATTAGAAATACCGCCGCCATAATATAACTTCGCTTGTTTTAATTCTGCTTTTACATTTTTAACAAGATCACTGTCTCCATACGTACCGCTATATTCTAAGTAAAATATCGGTAAACGTAATAGCTTGTCTGCTAAACGCGCGTATGCAATCACATCATCTTCTGTTACATCACATTTCGCATCTGTAAGCTGGGCTACTTTCGCTTCAGGATTTAAAACACAGTACCCTTCCATGAAAATTTCTTCCCAATCCATAATATCCCCAAATTCTTTCAAAGCCTCATGATGAACGCCTGTTACCCATTCTACTTTTCGGCTATTTAAAACGCTTGGGATATAATAAAAATCAAATCCTGGCGTAATTGCTTCCACATCAGAAACCTCTAACACACAAGGAACCGCATATCTACGAATGCTAACTAGCATGTGTAGTACATTATCAATTGTCACTCCATCACTTCCGCCTACAATAACAGCATCCGTTCCAGACTCACAAATCATTTCTAAATGTTCATCGCTTAACTCCTTATTTGGATCAAGCTTAAATACATGTTTCCACCCGGAAATATCGTACATGAAAACACCCTTTCTTTTCTCTAGTTATATATATCTGTTCAAAATAACAGTTTATTTTCATCATTATTGTTTTAACTTCATCTTAAATATTTGTTTAAAACGGAGAATTAAGTTTGGAATTACCTCTTCCATATTTTTTAAACGAGAGGATTTAATTTTGAAGTTCCTTTTATGCATTCTTTCATTATAACAAAAAAAGCTACTTACACACACGCACATTCCAACATCTTTTTCCACGTCAAATGTTGGATTACATATCCCAAAAATCAAACGGGATACTAATAAAAGAAATAGTATTATCTATTTCAACTTTCATAAAAAGGAGTGTTTTTCTAATGAAGCAAAATATCGGTACAATAAATGCCCTAATTCGAATTACACTCGGACTTGTCCTCTTCGGTTGTAGTGCAACTAAACTCGTACGCAAACCTTGGTGCACTTGGTCTAACATTTTGCTATGGATTGGTGCAATGAAAATCGCAGAGGGAATTGTTCGTTTCTGCCCTGTTGTTGAAATGTGGAAATTCGGAAAATACATGAATATGGGGGCATTTAGAATGCCTAGCATGAATTTTACTGAAAAGGGACATGCTAAAGAAGAAGTGAATCAAACTTTCAATCACGACAAACCACAGTCAAATGGAAGTTTTGACGCTTCTGACAAAGAGATTGAGTCAGCGATTGAAGATATAATCCTGGCAAAACCGCTTTGAATCATTTGTCACGATGCAAGATGCTCTCAAAGGGACTTAGCTGCTGCAGTGGGCGGTTAAGTCTTCTTTATTTTACTACAAAACAGAACATACATTCTTGTTTTAGACCTCAAAATATACATAAGAGATACCTAATTAATAATTTCAGAAAATTAGGTGTAAAGCCCTTGCATAAAATGATATAAAAGTGATATCATTTTTATATCAGGAGGCGATCATATGAAAGAAAAACAAGTTTTTTATGTAAATGGTTTTCTCGGTATTATCGGGATTTTAATTTTAGCCGCTATCGGTGTATTTTTCCTTGTACAAGAAATTTTCATAGGAGCGGCATTAACTATTATTTTAGCCGCAGTTCTTGCTACAGGTATTGGTATTGTTCAACCAAACCAAGCAAAAGTCATTACGTTTTTCGGTAATTATTTAGGAACAATTCGTCAAAACGGTTTATTTTTAACAATTCCATTCGCATTCCGTCAAACTGTATCGTTACGTGTTGAAAACTTTAATAGTAAGAAGTTAAAAGTAAACGATATTGAGGGAAATCCAATTGAAATTGCAGCCGTTATCGTATATAAAGTAGTTGATTCTGCAAAAGCAATGTTCGGTGTTGAACATTACGATCGATTTGTAGAAATTCAAAGTGAAACAGCAATCCGCCACGTCGCAACAAAATATCCTTATGACAATTTCCAAGATGAAACTTGCATCACGTTACGCGGAAATACTGAAGAAATCTCTGAAGAATTAAAACGTGAGTTAGAAGCGCGCCTTGAAATCGCTGGCGTAGAAGTATTAGAAACTCGTTTAACACATTTAGCTTACGCAACAGAAATTGCCCATGCAATGCTACAACGTCAACAAGCAAAAGCAGTATTAGCTGCTAGAAAAGAGATTGTTGAAGGTGCTGTGAAGATGGCGAAAGATTCAATCCATATGCTAGATGAGGAAGGCGTACTTGAATTAGATGACGAGCGTAAAGCAAATATGGTGAACAACTTATTAGTTGCCATCGTTTCAGATAAAGGTGCGCAACCAGTTATTAATACAGGAAGCCTATACTAAAGGGTTGTAAATCATTATGGCTAAAAAGAAAAGCTTTCCATTACGTATTGATCCTGAATTACACGCAGTCATCGAAAAATGGGCGAATGATGAGTTTCGTAGCGTCAATGCACACATCGAGTATTTACTTCGAGAAATGGCAAAGCAAAAAGGAAAATTGAAAAAAGATAAAGATGCATAAAAAATCCCGCTGAGAAATCAGCGGGATTTTTTAATACAATGATGATGTTTTCTTTGTAATTATATTATAAAATACAAATATATAATTATTAATAGAGGTGGTTCGCTTTGCCTATAAAACATTACTATAAAAAAACGAGTTTATTATTTATTGCACTACTCTCATTCAATCTTGTCGCTTGCTCAAATAAACGACCAACAATTGATACATCCAATAAAGAATATAGTTTTGAAACCGCCGAAAAATATGGTAATGTCATTCAAAAGAATGACACAGTTTACAATATTGAAAAATTAGATATCTTCATTAAAAAATATAATTCAAATAAGAGTCACTCCATTCGCATCACTCGATTTAACGAAAAAGATGAGCCTCTCATCATAGATTTAACAGTAAAAAAAGGAAGAGAGACAACATCTTTGTATTATGATGTTGATTACTCAAAAACAAGCGACCGAAATACAGAAAACAAAAAAAATCAATATTCCAATAGTAGTTGCCAAAAAATTTCAAAGAAAGTTTCATCAACAGCAATAACTTATCAATTACAATGCCCTGAGATTATCGATCTTATAAAATTTCCTAAATAAAATAATATGAAAAACGGAGAATGAACTACATCATTCTCCGCTTTTCTTACCTCTAAAAAATTTAATATTACTAACTTCTCGTCATCTCATGACCAATTGCACGATATCCTATATCACTTCGGTAAAATAGGCCATCACTCTCAATTTTACCGATTTCTTTATATACTTTGTCTTTCGCTTCTTGTAAACTATTCGCCTTGCAAGCAACAAATAGTACACGGCCACCGTTTGTTACAAAATCACCATGCTTCATCGCTGTGCCTGAATGGAAAACAATCGCATCTTGCAGTGCATCTAATCCTTTAATAATGTCACCTTTTTTATATGCTTCTGGATATCCTTTCGAAGCAAGTACAACACCAATTACTGCTTCCTCTGACCATTGTAACGTTAGCTCACTTTCATCTAATACAGCGTTACATACATCAACTAAATCGTTTTCTAAGCGAGGTAATACTACTTCTGTTTCAGGATCACCAAAGCGTGCATTAAATTCAATTACCTTTGGACCATCATTTGTTAAAATAAGACCTGCGTATAAAATACCTGTAAACGAACGGTTTTCTGCAATCATCGCTTTAGCAGTTGGATGTAATACCGTTTTTATCGCCTCTTGAACTGCTGATTCTGGAATTTGTGGCACTGGAGAATACGCACCCATTCCGCCTGTATTTGGACCTTTATCCCCATCAAAAGCGCGTTTATGATCTTGAGCAATTACCATCGGATGTACGGTTGTTCCATTCACGAATGCCATTAATGAAAATTCTTGTCCATCTAGAAACTCTTCAATAACGACCTTCTTGCTTGCTTCACCGAATTTCACATCTTGCAGCATTTCTTTCACAGCTTGTAATGCCTCTTCAAGCGTCATTGCTACCGTTACACCTTTACCAGCGGCTAGACCGTCAGCTTTAATAACGATTGGTGCACCAACTTTTTGAATATACTGTACTGCTTCTTCATAGTCTGTAAAAGTTTCATATGCCGCAGTTGGAATATCATATTTTTTCATCAATTCTTTCGTAAAAGCCTTACTACCTTCAATAACAGCAGCCGCTTTATTTGGGCCAAACACACGAAGTCCCTCTTCTTTAAAGCGATCAACAATTCCATTCATAAGCGGAATTTCTGGTCCAACGAAAGTTAATTCAACCTTATTCTCTTTAGCAAATAAAACTAATGCGTCAAAATCATTTTCATCAATATCAACTGGTGTTGCAACATCTCGCATACCTTCATTACCCGGTGCTACATACACCTTTTCCACCTTTTCAGATTGCGCAAACTTCCAAGCTAAAGCATGCTCACGCCCACCGCGGCCAATTACTAAAACATTCATATTTCATCCCCCAATACTTAAATAAGTACAAACTAGAAGCTCTGCTCCTAGTTTGTTTTCATATCAATAAAGGTTTAAAAAGGAGGAGCAAGAACAACGACGACATGCGACAGTTATCTTGACCGGACCTTTTAAACATCCTCTATTAATGTTTGAAATGACGTACGCCAGTGAACACCATCGTAATCCCATACTTATCCGCCACTTTGATAGAATCTTCGTCACGGATTGATCCGCCTGGTTGAATGATTGCTGTAATCCCTGCTTTTGCTGCTTCTTCTACTGTATCTGGCATTGGGAAGAAAGCATCAGATGCAAGTGCGCTACCTTGTGCTTTTTCACTAGCTTGTGTAATTGCGATTTTTGCAGAACCTACACGGTTCATCTGTCCTGCACCTACACCAACTGTCATGTTATCATTCGCTAAAACAATTGCGTTTGATTTCACATGTTTTACAACTTTCCAAGCTAGTTTTAAATCTTTCCACTCTTGCTCTGATGGTTCACGTTTTGTCGGAATTGAAATTGTACTTTCATCTAATGATAACGTATCTTCCTCTTGAACGAGAAGACCACCTTGTACAGAAGTTAGTTTTTTGCTTGCACTTGTCGCTTTTTCAATATTTACAGTTAGTAGACGTAAGTTTTTCTTACTTTGCAATACTTCTAAAGCTTCTTTTGAGAAAGAAGGTGCAATAATGATTTCTAAGAAAATTTCGTGTAACTTTTCTGCTGTAGCTTTATCAATTTCACGATTTGCTGCAATAATTCCACCAAAGATTGATACTGGATCTGCTTCATAAGCGCGTGTGTATGCTTCATGAATATCAGTACCCACTCCAACACCACATGGATTCATATGTTTTACTGCTACTACTGCTGGCTCTGTAAATTCTTTTACAATACTAAGTGCTGCATCTGCATCGTTAATATTGTTGTAAGATAATTCTTTACCGTGTAATTGTTCTGCGTATGCAACAGAAGAAGTTACAGCGAATGGTGCTTTATAGAATGTTGCTTTTTGATGTGGATTTTCTCCATAGCGTAAATCTTGTTTTTTCTCAAATGTCACTGTTAATGTTTCTGGGCTTTCTTCACCCATTTGCTCTGTTAAGTAGTTAGAGATTAACGCATCATATGCCGCTGTATGACGGAATACTTTCGCTGCTAATTTACGTTTCGTTTCTTCTTTTACTTCACCGTTCTCTTTCAGTTCTGCTAATACAACATCGTAATCTACTGGATCTACAATTACCGATACAAATTTATGATTTTTCGCAGCAGAGCGAATCATTGTTGGACCACCGATATCAATATTTTCAATTGCATCAGCAAATGTTACATCAGGCTTAGCGATTGTTTCTTTGAATGGGTATAAGTTAACAACAACAAAATCAATTGGCTGCATACCTAACTCATTCATTTGCGCTACATGCGTTTCATTATCGCGAACTGCTAATAGACCACCATGAATGTTTGGATGTAATGTTTTTACGCGGCCATCCATAATTTCCGGGAACCCAGTTACTTCAGAAATACCAATTACTTGTAAGCCATTTTCTTCTAGTAATTTTTTCGTACCACCTGTTGAGATAACTTCGATCCCTTGTTCTAGTAAACCTTTAACAAATTCCACTACTCCTGTTTTATCTGAAACACTTACTAATGCACGCTTTTTCATTTATCCTTCACCCCTGGTTGTATGTTAGTTAACAGTTGGTTCTTTCACAGATTGAACAATTTGATTCACTGTATTTACGTATAATTTATGTTCAACTTGTTGAATTTTCTTTTGTAAGCTTTCTCTCGTATCCCCTTCAGAAACAACTACTGCTTCTTGCGCAATAATTGGTCCTGTATCCATACCTGCATCTACATAATGAATCGTTACTCCAGTTACTTTCACACCTGCTTCTAACGCTTGACCAACAGCATCTTTCCCTGGAAAACTCGGTAATAGTGATGGATGAATATTAATAATCCTTCCGCCGTAAGCTTCTAGTAATGTCGGCCCAATTAAACGCATATATCCAGCTAAAATAACATAATCAATTTCATACTCTTCTAGCTTCTTTAATATTTCTTTTTCAAACGCTTCTTTTGATCCATATGCTTTCGTTGAAAAAGCGAAACATGGAATATGATGATAATGTGCCCGTCCAACAACACGTGCTTCTGGTTTATCACATACTAATAAACTAATATCTGCGTCTAATCTATTTTCTTCTACCGCATTGATGAGAGATTGAAAGTTAGAGCCGCTTCCAGAAGCAAAAACTGCTAATCTACTCATAGTGCTGTGCTCCCATTGAAGGTAACGCCAGTCCCTTGTACAGTACGTCCAATAATACGAGCTGTTTCTCCTTGCTCTTCAAGAAGACGAACAATATCTTTTGCCTCTTCTTCCTTCACTGCTACTACCATACCAATACCCATGTTAAAAATATTGAACATTTCTTTCTCTTCTAGTTTTCCTACTTCTTGAAGTAAACTGAAGATCGGTTGAATTTTCCAAGAACCTAATTCAATTTCTGCACCGATTCCTTCTGGTAACATACGTGGAATATTTTCAATGAATCCGCCACCTGTAATATGCGCCATACCGTATACTTCATATTTCTTCAATAGTTCTAAAATAGGTTTGACATAAATTTTCGTTGGTTTTAATAATTCTTCACCAAGAGGTAGTTCTAAGCGTCCGTAAATGCGATCTAAAGATAGTTCTCCATCTTCTAGTAATACTTTTCGTACTAAAGAATAACCGTTACTATGAATACCGCTAGATGCTAAGCCAATTAATACTTGACCAGCTTCAATTTTTTCACCTGTTACAATTTTCTTTTTATCAACAATTCCAACTGTAAAACCAGCTAAATCGTATTCTTCCGTAGAATACATTCCTGGCATTTCAGCTGTTTCTCCACCAATTAATGCACAACCAGCTTGGCGACAGCCCTCTGATATACCTTTGACGATGTTTTCAATTTTACTAGGTTCAGCTTTACCACAAGCAATATAATCAAGGAAGAAAAGCGGCTCTGCTCCTTGGACAACAATATCATTTACACACATTGCTACTGCATCAATACCAATTGTGTCATGTTTATCTGCCATAAAAGCGAGCATCAATTTTGTCCCCACGCCATCTGTTCCAGATACTAATACAGGTTCTTCTAATGCAAATTTTGATAAATCAAACATACCTCCAAAACCGCCTAGACCGCCTAGTACTTCTTTTCTCATTGTTGTTTGTACGTGTTTTTTCATGCGAGATACCGCTTCATATCCAGCTTCAATATCTACTCCTGCTTGCTTATATGCATTCGCCATCGTTATCTACACCTCGTCTTTTAATTTCTCCCTATTCAGGGCGGGCTGTTTTAAGAAAGAAGCTAGCTTCTACATCAAAAGAAGTAGAAGCTTTTTTCTTCTTATTTCATACTTTCTAAAAGCTCTTGCTCATAATCATAAAGAGCTGTTGGATAATCTCCATTGAAGTACGCCATACATAGACCGCCGTACTTCCCTTCATATGGACGTCCAATTGCATCTACTAATCCATCTTCACTTAAAAATGTTAAAGAATCTGCTCCGATGATTTGACGGATTTCTTCTATTGAATTATTTGCTGCGATTAATTCTTTTCTCGTTTGAATATCAATGCCATAGAAACATGGATACTTAAGAGGTGGTGAAGCAATTCTTACATGGACTTCTGTCGCTCCAGCCTCGCGAAGCATACGAACAATTCGTTTACTCGTCGTTCCTCTTACGATAGAATCGTCAATCATCACAACTCGTTTTCCTTCAACTACGCCTCTTACTGCTGAAAGCTTCATCTTAACCCCTTGCTCACGCAGTTCTTGAGAAGGTTGAATGAACGTACGTCCAACGTAACGATTTTTAATTAATCCTAACTCATACGGAATTCCTGTCGCCTCCGCATAACCAATTGCCGCTGAAATACTAGAGTCTGGTACACCAGTAACAACATCAGCTTCAATAGGAGCTTCTGCCGCCAAACGTTTTCCCATGTTTTTACGTGCTGCATGGACGTTAATACCTGCAATATTAGAATCCGGACGTGCAAAGTAAATGTACTCCATACTACAAATTGCATGATCTACTTCATTTGTAAAACGATCTACGTGAATTCCTTCATCATTGATGATAAGTAATTCACCTGGTTCTACATCACGAATGTATGTTGCACCTACTACATCGAAAGCACATGTTTCTGATGCTACAACGTAAGCATCTCCCATCTTTCCAATTGAAAGCGGACGGAATCCATTCGGATCTAGCGCAACAATCATTTCATTTCCAGTTAGTAAAAGATATGCAAACGCACCTTTCACTTTATTTAGGGCCTCTTTTACACTTTCAATTAAAGTATCTTTCGTACTACGTTTAATGAGATGTAGAAGTACCTCTGTATCTGAACTTGTTTGGAAAATACTTCCCTCTGCCTCTAATTCACGACGAAGCATCTTTGCGTTAATTAAATTTCCGTTATGAGCTAACGCCATACTATGATCAGAAAAACGGAATAATAATGGTTGAACATTAGCAACTTCACTTCCACCAGCTGTGGCATATCGTACGTGTCCAATTGCTGATTTTCCGTTTAAGCCTTCTAGTTCACCTCTTGAAAATACTTCCGATATTAAACCTAACCCCTTGTGACCGACGATTTTCTCACCATTATTTACAACGATGCCTGCGCCTTCTTGTCCACGGTGCTGTAAACTATGCAATCCGTAGTACGAAACTTGTGCTGCATTTTCATGCCCCCAAATTCCAAAAACGCCACATTCTTCATTTAACCCCTTTATTTCAGCAAGCATGGGATTGCCCCTTTCCAAGCCTTTCTCATTTCATCTACATTTGCTGTAAGTAATACTTCATTTTCTTCATTATGAATTGTTACTTCATTTGTATTTGTCACTTCTCCAACTTGAATTGCTTCTACCGCTTTCTCGAACGCTTCTTTATTTTCACGTTTTACAGTTATAACGAAGCGCGATTGTGATTCAGCGAATAATGCTGCTGTTGCTTCTCCATCTAATTTCACAGTAGCACCTAAACCTTTTGCACCAATTGCGCTTTCAGTAATTGCAACTGATAAACCACCTTCTGCAACATCATGAGCAGATTGAATAAGGCCCGCTTGAATTGCTGCTAATACTTGTTTTTGGCGCTTTAATTCTACATCTAGATCGATGCTTGGTGATTGACCGAAAATTTTGCCGTGAATCATTTTCTGTAATTCACTTCCACCAAACTCAGCTTTCGTCTCTCCGATGATATAAACTAAATCGCCAGCTTGCTTAAACTCTTGTGTTGTTACATGTTTTAAATCGTGTACAAGTCCAACCATCCCAACTGTCGGTGTTGGGTATACAGCTTCACCACTACGTTCGTTATACATTGATACGTTTCCGCCGATAACTGGCGTTTGTAATGTGCGACAAGCTTCACTCATACCATCTACTGATTTCTCAATTTGCCAGAAGATTTCTGGTTTTTCTGGATTACCGAAGTTTAAGCAATCTGTAATTGCAAGTGGCTCTCCCCCAGAACATACGATATTACGTGCTGCCTCTGCTACTGCAATTTTACCGCCCACTTCTGGATCTAAATAAATGTAGCGAGAGTTACAATCTGTTGTCATTGCTAATCCTTTTTCTGTACCGCGTACACGTACAACTGCTGCATCTGAACCTGGTGTAACAACTGTGCTTGTGCGAACTTGATAATCATATTGATCATAAACCCACTCTTTACTTGCAATCGTCGGTTGTTGTAATAGAGCCAATAACGTTTCTTTATAATTTTCTACTTTTGGTGTTTCCATTTTCATTGCCTGGAACTCAGCAAAGTATGCTGCTTCTTTTGATGGCTTATGATAAATTGGTGCTTCTTCTGCAAGAGCATCTGCTGGTACTTCAGCTACCTTTTCACCTTTATGGAATAAGCGAAGCATTTTGTCTTCCGTTACTTTCCCCATCGTAACGGCTGCAAGACCATACTTCTCAAATAAATCTACTATTTCTTGCTCTCTACCCTTTTTCACAACGATTAGCATACGTTCTTGTGATTCAGATAGCATCATTTCATATGGTGTCATTCCTGTTTCACGCTGTGGTACATCATCTAAGTACATTTCAATACCCATACCTGCTTTACTTGCCATTTCTGCAGAAGATGATGTTAAACCAGCTGCACCCATATCTTGAATTCCAACAAGTGCATCCGACTGAATAAGTTCTAAGCAAGCTTCAATAAGAAGTTTCTCCATAAATGGATCTCCTACTTGAACTGCTGGACGTTTCGCTTCTGAGCTTTCAGATAACTCTTCAGATGCGAATGTTGCACCGTGAATACCGTCACGACCAGTTGATGCTCCTACGTACATTACTGTATTTCCAGCACCGTGCGCTTGCCCTTTTTTTATATCTTCATGATTAATTAAGCCTACGCACATTGCATTTACAAGTGGATTTCCTTCATAACATGGATCAAACTGTACTTCGCCACCAACAGTCGGAATGCCGATACAGTTACCGTATCCTGCAATCCCTGCTACTACTTCTTCGAATAAATATTTCACACGTGGTGACTGTAATTCACCGAAGCGAAGTGAGTTTAATAGAGCTACCGGGCGTGCTCCCATAGAGAATACGTCACGGATAATACCACCAACGCCTGTTGCTGCTCCTTGATATGGTTCAATAGCAGAAGGATGGTTATGACTTTCCATTTTAAATACAACCGCTTGATTATCACCGATATCTACAATTCCAGCACCTTCCCCAGGTCCTTGCAGAACGCGCTCACCTGTTGTTGGGAATTTTCGAAGTACTGGTTTTGAATTTTTATAACTGCAATGTTCAGACCACATAACAGAGAATAATCCTGTTTCTGTATAATTTGGCAGACGGCCTAAAATCTTTTCAACCATGGCAAACTCTTCGTCTGTTAGCCCCATTTCCGCATATATGCGCTCTTCTTTAATTTGTGTTGGATTTGGTTCAAGCATTAACGACATATGTTTCCCTCCACTGTTTTAAGATAGATTGAAAGACTTTTAACCCTTCAGCACCGCCAAGTAATTCATCTACAGCACGCTCTGGGTGTGGCATCATACCAAGTACATTTCCTTTTTCATTTACAATACCAGCAATATCTGAAACGCTTCCATTCGGATTTTCTACGTAACGGAATGCGATTTGATTATTCTCTTCTAATTGTTTAAGAGTCTCTTCATCACAATAGTAATTCCCCTCACCATGCGCGATTGGAATATTGATTACTTCATCTTTTTCATATTGTGATGTAAACATCGTTTCATTATTTTCAACACGCAGTTGAACTGTTCGGCACATAAATTTTAAGTTTTCGTTTCTCATTAACGCTCCTGGTAGTAATCCTGATTCAACAAGAATCTGGAATCCATTACATACACCTAAAATCGGCTTTCCTTGCTCAGCAGCTTTTTGCACTGCCTTCATTGCATTCGCGAAGCGAGAAATAGCACCACAACGTAAATAGTCACCGTAAGAGAATCCACCAGGTAGTAAAATTGCATCATATTCATCTAAATTCTCTCTATCGTGCCAAACGTAATCTACTTCTTCACCAAGCTCATCTTTAATTGCATGGAACATATCAACATCACAGTTCGAACCTGGGAATACTATGACTGCAAATTTCACTGTGCGACAACCTCCTCAACTTCATAACGGAAGTCTTCCATTACAACGTTTGTTAATAGTTTTTCACACATTTCTTTTACCTTTGCGTCAAGGTCAGATACTGATTTATCAATTGTTAATTCCATATATTTTCCGATTCGAACGTCTTGTACTTCTGTGAACGAAAGACTATGAAGTGCCCCTTTTACTGCTGTTCCTTGTGGATCTAATACACTTTCTCTTAACGTTACATATACCTTAACTTTATACATGTGAAATTCCCCCTAAACGTTTTAAAATCTCTTCATAAGCTTCTGTTAAATTTCCAAGGTCACGACGGAATACGTCTTTATCAAATTTTTCATTGCTCGTTTCATCCCATAAACGGCAAGTATCTGGTGAAATTTCATCCGCTAAAATGATTTCCCCTTCATCTGTTACACCAAACTCTAATTTAAAATCTACTAATCTTACACGACAGCTTGCGAAATGATCAATCAACACTTGATTGATTTGTAGAGCCATATCTCGTAATACGCTTACTTGCTCTGGTGATGCAACGTTTAATACACGAATATGATCTTCCGTTACAAGCGGATCTCCTAAATCATCATCTTTGAAGTAAAATTCTACGATTGGTTCTGCAAGTACAGTTCCCTCTTCCATTCCTAATCGTTTTGAAAGACTTCCTGCAATTACATTTCTTGTGACAACTTCTAGAGGAATAATACTCACTTTTTTAACAAGTTGCTCTGTTTCAGATAACTTCTCTACAAAATGTGTTTTTATTCCTACTTCTTGTAACTTTCTGAACAATAAAGTTGTAATCTCATTGTTCAAACGACCTTTTCCTGTAATCGTCTCTTTTTTCTCCCCATTGAAAGCAGTCGCACTATCTTTGTACTCTACCCAAACCATATCTGCTGATTCTGTACGATAAATTCTTTTTGCCTTACCTTCATACAGCAATTCTAGCTTTTGCATTTCGCAAGCCCCCTGTAGTTTGAAAAATGTGAATAATGTTTTTATAAAGAATGGCACAGAATGACTCTATTCTGTGCCATATGAAATTTTACGCTTCGTTTAACCCAAGGCGTTCAAAGATTGTATCAACGTGTTGCATATGATGCTCATAGTTGAAGCATTCATTAATTTCTTCTTGTGATAACTTGCTCGTAATACGCTCATCAGCTTCTACAAGCTCTTTAAATTGTACTTGTGTTTCCCAAGCTTCCATCGCTTTAGGCTGTACGATATCATAAGCTTCTTCACGTACCATACCTTTGTCGATTAATGTAAGCATTACACGCTGAGAATAAATTAAGCCGTATGTTCTTGTCATATTGCGTTTCATATTCTCTGGGTATACAGTTAAGTTTTTAACGATATTACCAAAGCGATTTAGCATGTAATTTAATGCGATTGTAGCATCTGGTAAAATTACGCGTTCTGCCGAAGAGTGAGAAATATCACGCTCATGCCATAATGGAACATTCTCATAAGCTGTCATCATATAACCGCGGATAACACGAGCTAAACCAGTCATATTTTCTGATCCAATTGGATTACGTTTATGTGGCATTGCAGAAGAACCTTTTTGGCCTTTTGCGAAAGCTTCTTCAACTTCACGTGTTTCACTCTTTTGTAAACCACGAATCTCCACTGCCATCTTTTCGATAGATGTTGCGATTAGTGCAAGTGTTGACATGTAATGAGCATGGCGATCACGTTGCAATGTTTGTGTTGAAATTGGTGCTGCTTCTAATCCTAAGTTTTCACAAACATACTTTTCTACGAATGGATCGATATTTGCGTATGTACCAACCGCACCAGATAATTTACCAACGCGAACTGTATCAGCAGCTTGTTTGAAACGCTCTACGTTACGTTTCATTTCTTCATACCAAAGACCAAGTTTTAAACCAAATGTTGTTGGTTCTGCATGAACACCGTGTGTTCTTCCCATCATGATCGTGTATTTATGCTCTTTCGCTTTGTTAGCTAAAATACTTACAAAGTTTTCTAAGTCTTTTAATATAATTTCATTCGCTTGTTTTAAGATGTAAGATAACGCTGTATCTACTACGTCTGTAGATGTTAAACCGTAATGAACCCATTTACGTTCCTCACCTAATGTTGGTGTTTCTGATACGGCACGAGTGAATGCAACTACGTCATGTCGTGTCTCTTTTTCAATTTCATAAATACGATCAATATCAAATGATGCATGCTCACGAATTTTTTTAACATCTTCTTTTGGAATATCGCCAAGCTCAGCCCATGCTTCACAAGCTAAAATCTCAACTTCTAACCACGCTTTAAATTTGTTCTCTTCCGTCCAAATTGCACCCATTTCTGGGCGTGTATAACGACTAATCATCTTTTTCCCTCCAACAGTTGTTCTTGATGGTCCCAAATATGCAAACTCTTCGCTTTTTCTAGAGCGACTTCAATATTATCATTTAAAATATTAACATGCCCCATTTTTCGCTGCGCTTTTGCTTCTTCTTTTCCATACAAGTGTAAATAGCACCCGGTTAATCTATTCACTTGTCTTAGGACCCCTTCTATATGTTCGCCTAAAATGTTTACCATGACAACTGGTTTTAACAAATTTGTTTCTCCAAGAGGTAAATTACAGATTGCTCGAATATGTTGACCGAATTGACTCGTTTCACATGCATCCTGTGTATAGTGGCCTGAATTGTGAGGTCTTGGTGCTAATTCATTAATGTAAATCTCACCATCAGCTGTAGCAAACATCTCTACCGCTAGTGTTCCCACAAGTTCTAGTTCATCCGCGAGCACTTTTGCATAAGCAATTGCTTTTTGAGAAAGTCCTTCTGTAATGCGAGCTGGAACGATAGATTCATGCAAAATGTTATTTACATGAATATTTTCCGCTACCGGAAATACTTTCGTTTCACCACTTACACTACGAATTACAATAACTGATACTTCTTTTTCAAAAGGCACCCATTTCTCTAAAATACACTCTGCTGCATTCGCAAGCTCTCGTGCTTTATCAACGTCAGCCTCACTTCTTAAAACAACTTGACCTTTCCCATCATATCCGCCTGTCGTCGTTTTCAAGACGGAAGGATATGATAACTCAGTGATTGCTTCAGTAAGCTGATCTTGATTTTGAACTAATCTATACGTTGCTACTGGTAGCCCAGCTTTCTCAATCGCATTCTTTTCTGTAAAACGATTTTGCGTTTTACTTAACAACTGACTGCCTTGCGGTAAGTAAGCATGTTTTTCAAGCCATTGTAAACATCTATAATCAATATTCTCAAATTCATATGTGACAACATCACTAATCTCCGCTAAATGCTGAATTGCTTTTAAATCGTCATATGGTGCAACAATTTCAATATCAGCAACTTGTGCACATGGTGAATTTTTTGTAGGATCTAAAACAGCAATTTTATATCCCATCTCCTTAGCTGCCAATGCCATCATTCTTCCTAGCTGGCCGCCTCCAATAATGCCGATTGTTTTTCCAGGTAAAATGATTCTCGTCATACTAGCTCACTACCTTCGCGCACATCTTTTTCAATTGCTTCTCTTCTCAATTCTAATGCATCATGTATATCATCATGGAATGATCCAAGTATTTGTGCAGCAAGTAAACCAGCATTTGTTGAACCAGCCTTACCAATTGCAACAGTTGCAACTGGAACCCCTCCTGGCATTTGGACGATGGATAATAATGAATCTAAGCCGTTTAACGCTTTTGATTGAACTGGAACTCCGATTACAGGAAGATTCGTCTTCGCTGCAACCATTCCTGGTAAATGCGCTGCTCCACCAGCTCCAGCAATAATAACTTTCAACCCACGTTCACGAGCCGTCTCTGCATATTCAAACATATAATCCGGAGTCCGATGAGCAGATACAACTTTTTTCTCATACGGTATATTTAATTCATCTAAAATGTCACAAGCATATTTCATTGTTTCCCAGTCTGACGTGCTTCCCATTATGACTCCAACTAGTGATTTCATATTAGAATCCCCCCGATTCAAATAAAAAAAGCCTGAAATAGAACAGTTTCTCTTTTACTATGAGAGAAAGTGCTCTACTCAGGCATACGTATCCCTTGTGAATAGAAAAATACCGAGTGACTTTCCCTCATAGTCTAACGAATAACGGTCGTTAGGTAGAGACTTGCAGGCCATATCCCCGCGATTATATGAGGTCTTATATATTATTGTTTCTATGGCTATATTAACAATATTTCATAAACAATGTCAATAAATAATCGAATGTTTTTTTATTACTCACCAATAACGTTCGTGTTTTAGTTATATTCAAAAGAATAATTGTAACTATATGCAAGAAGGATAAGAAATTAGAATATATATTTCTAGAAATCTATTGTACACATAACAATTTGTATACTTATCATTTATATTCATTTTATTTATAAGGAAGACAATAATGAAAAAACGAACTACACTTTTTTCGTATTTATTCCTTTTTATCGCAGTCATCGCTATAATGATTGAATACTTATTTATATCATCCCACTTTTTAAAATATATACTTGTGGTAGAAATAACGTTTCCTATCATAAAGATTATTTTAGGAACACTCGGAAAACCTAGAAAACAAAAAATCATTGCTATTACTTTAAATAGCTTCATTTTCATCCTTTTTTCTTCTTTAAGATTATTAAATTTATGGATTATGACATTTAGTAAATAAAAATAAACACAAAAAAAACCTAAGTCGAATCGACTTAGGTTTTTGCTTGGCGACGTCCTACTCTCACAGGGACAAGGTCCCAACTACCATCGGCGCTAGAGAGCTTAACTTCCGTGTTCGGTATGGGAACGGGTGTGACCTCTCTGCCATCATCACCAAACTATGAAGGCATATTCCTTCAAAACTAGATAACATTGCTTCATATTATATGGTTAAGTCCTCGATCTATTAGTATTCGTCAGCTCCACATGTCACCATGCTTCCACCTCGAACCTATCAACCTGATCATCTTTCAGGGATCTTACTAGCTTACGCTATGGGAAATCTCATCTTGAGGGGGGCTTCATGCTTAGATGCTTTCAGCACTTATCCCTTCCGCACATAGCTACCCAGCTATGCCCTTGGCAGAACAACTGGTACACCAGCGGTGCGTCCATCCCGGTCCTCTCGTACTAAGGACAGCTCCTCTCAAATTTCCTACGCCCACGACGGATAGGGACCGAACTGTCTCACGACGTTCTGAACCCAGCTCGCGTACCGCTTTAATGGGCGAACAGCCCAACCCTTGGGACCGACTACAGCCCCAGGATGCGATGAGCCGACATCGAGGTGCCAAACCTCCCCGTCGATGTGGACTCTTGGGGGAGATAAGCC
>NZ_JAFLPK010000001.1:285000-310000 GCF_036851315.1 Bacillus cereus group sp. Sample62 | reverse complement strand
AAGAACGTGCTTAATAAAATAAGGATATCTCCTATTAAAGATACTTCTTGATCGACATTACTAAATGGAATTGTAATAAGAAGTACTCCGATAGCCCCCAATACAATACCGATCCAATAATTAAGCTGAATTTTTTCTTTCAAAAAGAACGCTGAAAAAAGAATTGTAACTAAAGGTAAAGCAGCATCAATAATACTAACATGCAATCCACTCGTTAAAGAAATACCGTAGGATGTGAACATAAAGTACCCAGCTATACCAGTAAAAGATAGTAAACTCATTCTTTTCCACGGGACTTGTTTATGTACAACTGATCTTTTTAATTGTTTAAATGAGAATAGTAAACAAATTCCACCAGCTAAGAAAAGGCGAATAAATAACAAAGTAAATGGCTGAATAGATTCTAATGCCCACTTTGTTGGCGCAATGGCTGTCCCCCATAATATAACAGCCACTAATAACATGCATATTTCTTTCATAATCCCCCACACCCATCAAAAAATATATGTTAACTATCTTAATTATAGATTTTTTCTTATGTGAAATCCTGTGAACTACCCACCACTTAGTAACTGTTACGAGTTTCCCCCTAAGTGGGGGGCTTCTCGGTTCATCGCTACTTTTGATAGCTAACGAATTTGTCCTAGGACAGCCGAGCTAACTCCCTTGTTCCAAATGTTATTTCTTACGATTTATACCAATGCTAATAACCGCATGGCTTCCTTTTTGATATTGAGCGTTGGCCAACGCCAATGAATCAACTTCTTTCAACCCTTCATACTCCACTTTGTATTTCGCAGGAGTAGGGAATTTTTGTTTCTTCAGTTCTTCCTTGTTCGCTTTGTGTTTTTCATATACTTCTTTTCTTTCAGCCAGCATTTTATTATACACAAAGCGTACACATCCGAACGTTTTACGTATAAGGTTTGCTTTGCCATATCCATTCACCTCATTTTCTGCTTCATTTCCCATAAGCTATGACGGTGATCACACAACCTGAACACTACAAGATTATTATCTACTTTCTTCATTGTTATACCAAACTTTACCTCTTATAAGACTGATTATATCAGGGGCGAAATAAATAGGAAAACCAAATGTTTGGCTACGCCAAACCGAAATTCATCTCCCACCTACCGCTAGACTATCGTCTTTCACACGCTTGAGGAATGAAACCTCTTTCGGATAATACGTTAAAAATGAAAAAACGGTATGTAAAAAACAACTGAATAGCTATTTTCCGCATACCGTTTTCATATAAAAAGTAAAATATTTTTAGTCATCCTATAACTCAATCAATATAAAAGGTAATTCTTACCTTCAACTAATATTCAAACATATTACTTTATACACCTTTACCCGATTATCATCCAAAATTCATTTGAAACAATCTCTATTTCATTCTTTTCCATCTTTAAGATTATTAAATTTATGGATTATGACATTTAGTAAATAAAAATAAACACAAAAAAAACCTAAGTCGAATCGACTTAGGTTTTTGCTTGGCGACGTCCTACTCTCACAGGGACAAGGTCCCAACTACCATCGGCGCTAGAGAGCTTAACTTCCGTGTTCGGTATGGGAACGGGTGTGACCTCTCTGCCATCATCACCAAACTATGAAGGCATATTCCTTCAAAACTAGATAACATTGCTTCATATTATATGGTTAAGTCCTCGATCTATTAGTATTCGTCAGCTCCACATGTCACCATGCTTCCACCTCGAACCTATCAACCTGATCATCTTTCAGGGATCTTACTAGCTTACGCTATGGGAAATCTCATCTTGAGGGGGGCTTCATGCTTAGATGCTTTCAGCACTTATCCCTTCCGCACATAGCTACCCAGCTATGCCCTTGGCAGAACAACTGGTACACCAGCGGTGCGTCCATCCCGGTCCTCTCGTACTAAGGACAGCTCCTCTCAAATTTCCTACGCCCACGACGGATAGGGACCGAACTGTCTCACGACGTTCTGAACCCAGCTCGCGTACCGCTTTAATGGGCGAACAGCCCAACCCTTGGGACCGACTACAGCCCCAGGATGCGATGAGCCGACATCGAGGTGCCAAACCTCCCCGTCGATGTGGACTCTTGGGGGAGATAAGCCTGTTATCCCCGGGGTAGCTTTTATCCGTTGAGCGATGGCCCTTCCATGCGGAACCACCGGATCACTAAGCCCGACTTTCGTCCCTGCTCGACTTGTAGGTCTCGCAGTCAAGCTCCCTTATGCCTTTGCACTCTACGAATGATTTCCAACCATTCTGAGGGAACCTTTGGGCGCCTCCGTTACACTTTAGGAGGCGACCGCCCCAGTCAAACTGCCCACCTGACACTGTCTCCCGGGTCGATAAGACCCGTAGGTTAGAATTTCAATACATTCAGGGCGGTATCCCACCAGCGCCTCCACCGAAGCTAGCGCTCCGGTTTCAATGGCTCCCGCCTATCCTGTACAAAATGTACCAAAATTCAATATCAGGCTACAGTAAAGCTCCACGGGGTCTTTCCGTCCTGTCGCGGGTAACCTGCATCTTCACAGGTACTATAATTTCACCGAGTCTCTGGTTGAGACAGTGCCCAAATCGTTACACCTTTCGTGCGGGTCGGAACTTACCCGACAAGGAATTTCGCTACCTTAGGACCGTTATAGTTACGGCCGCCGTTTACTGGGGCTTCAGTTCAGAGCTTCGCTTACGCTAACCCCTCTCCTTAACCTTCCAGCACCGGGCAGGTGTCAGCCCCTATACTTCGCCTTACGGCTTCGCAGAGACCTGTGTTTTTGCTAAACAGTCGCTTGGGCCTATTCACTGCGGCTTTCCGTTAAGAAAGCACCCCTTCTCCCGAAGTTACGGGGTCATTTTGCCGAGTTCCTTAACCAGAGTTCTCTCGCACACCTTAGGATTCTCTCCTCGCCTACCTGTGTCGGTTTGCGGTACAGGCACCTTTTATCTCGCTAGAAGCTTTTCTTGGCAGCGGGGAATCAAAGACTTCGCTCCATAAGGAGCTTCCCCATCACAGCTCAGCCTTCACGATAAGCGGATTTGCCTACTTATCAGCCTAACTGCTTGGACGTGCACAACCAATCGCACGCTTCTTCTATCCTTCTGCGTCCCTCCATTGCTCAAACGATAAAGAGGTGGTACAGGAATATCAACCTGTTGTCCATCGCCTACGCCTGTCGGCCTCGGCTTAGGTCCTGACTAACCCTGAGCGGACGAGCCTTCCTCAGGAAACCTTAGGCATTCGGTGGACGGGATTCTCACCCGTCTTTCGCTACTCATACCGGCATTCTCACTTCTAAGCGCTCCACCAGTCCTTCCGGTCTGACTTCACTGCACTTAGAACGCTCCCCTACCACTGATACCATTGGTATCAATTCGCAGCTTCGGTGGTGTATTTAGCCCCGGTACATTTTCGGCGCAGAGTCACTCGACTAGTGAGCTATTACGCACTCTTTAAATGGTGGCTGCTTCTAAGCCAACATCCTAGTTGTCTAAGCAACTCCACATCCTTTTCCACTTAATACACACTTTGGGACCTTAGCTGGCGATCTGGGCTGTTTCCCTCTTGACTACGGATCTTATCACTCGCAGTCTGACTCCTAAGGATAAGTCATTGGCATTCGGAGTTTGACTGAATTCGGTAATCCGATGAGGACCCCTAGTTCAATCAGTGCTCTACCTCCAAGACTCTTACACTTAAGGCTAGCCCTAAAGCTATTTCGGGGAGAACCAGCTATCTCCAGGTTCGATTGGAATTTCTCCGCTACCCACACCTCATCCCCGCACTTTTCAACGTGCGTGGGTTCGGGCCTCCATTCAGTGTTACCTGAACTTCACCCTGGACATGGGTAGATCACCTGGTTTCGGGTCTACGACCACGTACTAAACGCCCTATTCAGACTCGCTTTCGCTGCGGCTCCGCCTCTTCAGCTTAACCTCGCACGGGATCGTAACTCGCCGGTTCATTCTACAAAAGGCACGCCATCACCCATTAACGGGCTCTGACTATTTGTAGGCACACGGTTTCAGGATCTCTTTCACTCCCCTTCCGGGGTGCTTTTCACCTTTCCCTCACGGTACTGGTTCACTATCGATCACTAGGGAGTATTTAGCCTTGGGAGATGGTCCTCCCAGATTCCGACGGAATTTCACGTGTTCCGCCGTACTCAGGATACATTCAAGAGAGAACGAAGTTTCGACTACGGGGTTGTTACCCTCTACGACGGACCTTTCCAGGTCGCTTCGTCTACCTCGTTCCTTTGTAACTCCGTATAGAATGTCCTACAACCCCAAGAGGCAAGCCTCTTGGTTTGGGCTATGTTCCGTTTCGCTCGCCGCTACTCAGGAAATCGCATTTGCTTTCTCTTCCTCCAGGTACTTAGATGTTTCAGTTCCCTGGGTCTGTCTTCCTTACCCTATGTATTCAGGTAAGGATACCATACCATTACGTATGGTGGGTTTCCCCATTCGGAAATCTTCGGATCAAAGCTTACTTACAGCTCCCCGAAGCATATCGGCGTTAGTCCCGTCCTTCATCGACTCCTAGTGTCAAGGCATCCACCGTGCGCCCTTTCTAACTTAACCAAACTAAAATTAAAAAAATATGAGCTACACTGTTATCTAGTTTTCAAAGAACATACATTTATATATGAGAGATAGTTCTCTCAAAACTGAACAAAACGAAACACGGAAACTTATATTGATGAACAGCGTTCATCAATTCTCCATAGAAAGGAGGTGATCCAGCCGCACCTTCCGATACGGCTACCTTGTTACGACTTCACCCCAATCATCTGTCCCACCTTAGGCGGCTGGCTCCATAAAGGTTACCCCACCGACTTCGGGTGTTACAAACTCTCGTGGTGTGACGGGCGGTGTGTACAAGGCCCGGGAACGTATTCACCGCGGCATGCTGATCCGCGATTACTAGCGATTCCAGCTTCATGTAGGCGAGTTGCAGCCTACAATCCGAACTGAGAACGGTTTTATGAGATTAGCTCCACCTCGCGGTCTTGCAGCTCTTTGTACCGTCCATTGTAGCACGTGTGTAGCCCAGGTCATAAGGGGCATGATGATTTGACGTCATCCCCACCTTCCTCCGGTTTGTCACCGGCAGTCACCTTAGAGTGCCCAACTTAATGATGGCAACTAAGATCAAGGGTTGCGCTCGTTGCGGGACTTAACCCAACATCTCACGACACGAGCTGACGACAACCATGCACCACCTGTCACTCTGCTCCCGAAGGAGAAGCCCTATCTCTAGGGTTTTCAGAGGATGTCAAGACCTGGTAAGGTTCTTCGCGTTGCTTCGAATTAAACCACATGCTCCACCGCTTGTGCGGGCCCCCGTCAATTCCTTTGAGTTTCAGCCTTGCGGCCGTACTCCCCAGGCGGAGTGCTTAATGCGTTAACTTCAGCACTAAAGGGCGGAAACCCTCTAACACTTAGCACTCATCGTTTACGGCGTGGACTACCAGGGTATCTAATCCTGTTTGCTCCCCACGCTTTCGCGCCTCAGTGTCAGTTACAGACCAGAAAGTCGCCTTCGCCACTGGTGTTCCTCCATATCTCTACGCATTTCACCGCTACACATGGAATTCCACTTTCCTCTTCTGCACTCAAGTCTCCCAGTTTCCAATGACCCTCCACGGTTGAGCCGTGGGCTTTCACATCAGACTTAAGAAACCACCTGCGCGCGCTTTACGCCCAATAATTCCGGATAACGCTTGCCACCTACGTATTACCGCGGCTGCTGGCACGTAGTTAGCCGTGGCTTTCTGGTTAGGTACCGTCAAGGTGCCAGCTTATTCAACTAGCACTTGTTCTTCCCTAACAACAGAGTTTTACGACCCGAAAGCCTTCATCACTCACGCGGCGTTGCTCCGTCAGACTTTCGTCCATTGCGGAAGATTCCCTACTGCTGCCTCCCGTAGGAGTCTGGGCCGTGTCTCAGTCCCAGTGTGGCCGATCACCCTCTCAGGTCGGCTACGCATCGTTGCCTTGGTGAGCCGTTACCTCACCAACTAGCTAATGCGACGCGGGTCCATCCATAAGTGACAGCCGAAGCCGCCTTTCAATTTCGAACCATGCAGTTCAAAATATTATCCGGTATTAGCCCCGGTTTCCCGGAGTTATCCCAGTCTTATGGGCAGGTTACCCACGTGTTACTCACCCGTCCGCCGCTAACTTCTTGAGAGCAAGCTCTCAATCCATTCGCTCGACTTGCATGTATTAGGCACGCCGCCAGCGTTCATCCTGAGCCAGGATCAAACTCTCCAATAAAGTTAGTTTGTCTAGCATCTAAAAATAAAAATTGACGTTTCACGTTGTTTGTTTCGTTCAGTTTTCAAAGAACTACTTGGTCGCTCATTTGCGACTTCCTTATGTTAACATCTTCGTTTGTTAATGTCAACTAAGTTTTTTATTTCGTTTGCCGCATTCTGCGTTATTGCATCGGCGACTTGTCCTATATTACACCTCTATATCCTAATCGTCAATACCTTTTTATAAAGTTATTCAAGTTAATATTTTTACACTCTCTAATCTAGAGAAGAACCTATAAATATTACATTATCCGAAAAGCCTCTTGGACTTCGCTTTAATTTCTTCTCCCTAAATATATTCATGTTTACTTACACCATAGACTTAATTGGTACGGGAGTTTTTCCCCCGCGAAACTAACAACCTCATTTTAATAAATACTAATATATAATTAAAAAGTTATTCCGCTCCCTAACACCTCTTTGTTTATCAGGCACTCTATTAGAAACGATTGAAGATATACGTATTCTTATAAACAGACAACGATACAGAAATTCTTATATACTACTCTAGTTATAGAGTTCCCCTTATATGAAGTAATGGTTACTTACCTGTTTACTCGTAAATATATAGAAACACACTAATACATTTACTAACTATCCCTGTGTCACCGAAATAGCAGACTTATATCTCTTTCATCTTTAACAGCATCCATTTCCATATGGCCTAGTCGTAATAAATTTTATATCCTTAAAAAAACATTTAAGATATACAAATAAACTACACTCAAGGTCCGAGCCAATTAATAGAATTTCTTTTTTTAAACACATATACCGGATTAAAAATACGCACCTCAATTGATCGAGTGCACCTAACATACCCAAAAGGAACATTTGTTCTGTTTGTGTTTTATTACTTTTTATCACATTTAAGGGTGTTTATCATATACCTTATATTTACGTTTTACCGTTAGAAGAGCGCATCGAGTTACTAACAAAGTATGTAATTTTATTGTTTCTATATATATCCTCCGTTTTGAAATACATATAGAATTACAAATTCATTTATTTCTAGCTATAAACCTAAGAATACATACAATAAGAAACCCATGCATATAAAACACCCACAAAAACAAATTCTACAACAAGGTACACTACAGCTGTACAATTATAAACCATAATCTTTCCAACACCTATAGGAGTCCTGTCCGCATTTAACGCAAATATAAACTAAAAAAATTTCAATATAAAAAGAGTCGGAATTTCTACTCTAAGGAAAATCCGACTCTTATTTTGGGCCACAACCAAAATTATTTAACTTACTCACTACAACTGAACTCCCTCATAATAACCATAGCCAAAATATTTTTTACATTTAATATTCCCTACTCTGTTGTACTGCAGATGAATGCATCATATCTATCACTGCACGATATAAATTTTCCGGATATTCAGCTATACGATGGCATAAATACAAGTACCACTCTTTCCCATAAGTCAAATACACCCTAGCATTATGTCCTTTGTTTTTCAAATCACTTAACATATCTGGACGAATTCCATATAGCATTTCTATCTCTACATTAGATTGACTAAAATATTGACGTTTCTCCATTTCTTTAATAAGAATTTCATCATGTGTAGCTATAGATACAGGGTGGTTGTTTTTAACTAGTTGTTCTACAATCTGAAGATACTGTTGGTTTAAGTCATTTGACCTTGGCATAGCAATATCTGAAACTTCTTGATAGGCACCTTTTACAACTCGTATTTTCCCTGGATAATGTAGGAGTTCTTGAATATCATTGTTTGAGCGATATAAATGCGCCTGAATCGTTATCCCTACATTTGGATATTGCTCAGTTGTTTTTTTATAGATGGAAAGAATGTCTGCTGCTTTAGATGATTCTTCCATACTTATCATAAGGGTAGTTCCATGTACTTTTGCCTTCTCCGCCAACTCCATTAAATGAATATAAGATATTTCTGGATCTATAGATAATCCAATATGCGATAAATCGAGTGATACTGTTTGTTTCATAGATAGAGCACCTATATCCTCAATAAGATTCCAAAACTCATTTTTTGCTTTATAACACTCCTCTATATCTAGAGTATTTTCCCCTATGTATTCTAGTGAAGTATGATAACCTTTTGTAATTAGTTCTTTTGCTATCACAATCCCCTCACGTCTCGTTTCTCCGGTGACAAAGCGTTTCGCAGCTTGCAATAACAACGCATAGAGTTCAGTGGATTGTTGTACATAGAATTTTATATGTTCATTTCGTGCAATCGATTTAAATGCCTGAGCTACTTGGAATTCTGGTTTCGTCATCATATTTTCATCCCCTTTAGAACTATTTGATCCAACTATAGCATGCTAAAATGGTTCATATGAGTACCATTTTAACCAAACTTTTATGGTACCAATTTTGATGAAGGGAGCATTTATATGCTTTGGATACCTATTGATCGATCGTTAGATATAAGTTTAATCCGACAGGTTTATCACCAAATACGTGAACGAATATTAAACGGAGAGCTACAATCTGGAGAAAAACTACCATCTACACGGGAATTATCTTCTGAGTTAAGCGTGTCTAGGAATGTAATTTTAGAAGCTTATGATCAATTATTTTCCGAAGGTTTTTTGGTCGCTCGACAGGGCGCCGGGACATTCATTGCAGAAGGGACTTATTTAGAACAACGTAAAAAATCAACTCTAATTGATTCTTTATCTTGGTGCGAAGAAATAAACAAAGACAGTAACATCATTAATTTTCGTTCAGGGATACCAGCATTAGACTTATTTCCACGTAAGGGATGGGCAAAGTTATCTCATACTATATGGAATGAAACACCTCCTTCTACGTTTGGATACGATATTCCCGAAGGGCGTCCCGAATTAAGAAAGGTTTTATCACGCTATTTACTAAAAACAAGAGGCGTTTTTTGTCATCCAGAACAATTGATAATTACCTCCGGTGCAACGCAAGCTTTAACACTTGTTTCTAAGTTACTTTTATCAACAGGCGACGAAGTACTAATAGAAGATCCCATCACCAATGACATTCAAACCATTTTTAAAAATTCAGGAGCCTCCCTTTACCCTATACCAGTTGATGATAATGGGATGGATACATCTTTGCTGCCTGCAAATAAAAACCCAAAATTCATCTTCACTACTCCTTCTCATCAGTTTCCTTTAGGAGGGGCGTTACCGATTCAACGACGGGTTCAATTGATTAACTACTCAAGAAAAACAAATTGTTATCTCATTGAAGATGATTATGACAGTGAGTTTCGATATGAAGGCTCACCTGTAAGTTCATTACAGGGATTGGATCCCGAGCGTGTTATATATATAGGTTCATTTAGTAAAATTTTATCACCGGCCCTTAGGATGGGATACTTAGTTCTTCCCTCACACCTTATTGAAAAATGTCGCAGGGTAAAATGGTTTTCAGATTTACATACATCTTCTTTAAATCAGCTTGTCCTTGCAAAATTTATTGCCGAAGATTATTTGGAGCGACATATTATGAAGATGAAAAAAATCTATAAAACTCGAAGAGACTTCCTTATCCAGCAATTAAAATTAGCATTCTCAAATAAGATCAATATTTTCGGTTATTCTACAGGATTACACCTGATTGTTGAATTCACTCAAGTTCAATTCACAAAAGAATTACTTGAGGAAATCCAACAACTCGGAGTGAAAGTATATCCTGTGGAAGAGCACGCCATTAAAAAAGGAAAACATCATAATCGAATTATTATAGGGTATGGACATTTAACAACTGAAGAAATAAAAGAAGGTGTGAGCAGGCTACAGAGGGCAATACCTTGTATCTATTCTTGTTAACGAATAGATGGTCTAACAAACTTGTCCATATTTTTCTGAAGGTATGCTATTTAGATGTGAAATCATAATAAAATAAAGCTGTTTTTTGCTAGATAAACGTACTCATAGAGCCAACATTAATTACAAGATTATTTCCATTAAACACAAAAAAGACGAGTCATTCTGACTCGTCTTAAAGTTGCTTGGCGACGTCCTACTCTCACAGGGACAAGGTCCCAACTACCATCGGCGCTAGAGAGCTTAACTTCCGTGTTCGGTATGGGAACGGGTGTGACCTCTCTGCCATCATCACCAAACTATGAAGGCATATTCCTTCAAAACTAGATAACATTGCTACATATTATATGGTTAAGTCCTCGATCTATTAGTATTCGTCAGCTCCACATGTCACCATGCTTCCACCTCGAACCTATCAACCTGATCATCTTTCAGGGATCTTACTAGCTTACGCTATGGGAAATCTCATCTTGAGGGGGGCTTCATGCTTAGATGCTTTCAGCACTTATCCCTTCCGCACATAGCTACCCAGCTATGCCCTTGGCAGAACAACTGGTACACCAGCGGTGCGTCCATCCCGGTCCTCTCGTACTAAGGACAGCTCCTCTCAAATTTCCTAC
Source organism: Bacillus cereus group sp. Sample62 (assembly GCF_036851315.1). NCBI lineage: Bacteria > Bacillati > Bacillota > Bacilli > Caryophanales > Bacillaceae > Bacillus > Bacillus cereus group sp. Sample62. The sequence continues at coordinate 299,256 of NZ_JAFLPK010000001.1, read as the reverse complement.
GCCCACGACGGATAGGGACCGAACTGTCTCACGACGTTCTGAACCCAGCTCGCGTACCGCTTTAATGGGCGAACAGCCCAACCCTTGGGACCGACTACAGCCCCAGGATGCGATGAGCCGACATCGAGGTGCCAAACCTCCCCGTCGATGTGGACTCTTGGGGGAGATAAGCCTGTTATCCCCGGGGTAGCTTTTATCCGTTGAGCGATGGCCCTTCCATGCGGAACCACCGGATCACTAAGCCCGACTTTCGTCCCTGCTCGACTTGTAGGTCTCGCAGTCAAGCTCCCTTATGCCTTTGCACTCTACGAATGATTTCCAACCATTCTGAGGGAACCTTTGGGCGCCTCCGTTACACTTTAGGAGGCGACCGCCCCAGTCAAACTGCCCACCTGACACTGTCTCCCGGGTCGATAAGACCCGTAGGTTAGAATTTCAATACATTCAGGGCGGTATCCCACCAGCGCCTCCACCGAAGCTAGCGCTCCGGTTTCAATGGCTCCCGCCTATCCTGTACAAAATGTACCAAAATTCAATATCAGGCTACAGTAAAGCTCCACGGGGTCTTTCCGTCCTGTCGCGGGTAACCTGCATCTTCACAGGTACTATAATTTCACCGAGTCTCTGGTTGAGACAGTGCCCAAATCGTTACACCTTTCGTGCGGGTCGGAACTTACCCGACAAGGAATTTCGCTACCTTAGGACCGTTATAGTTACGGCCGCCGTTTACTGGGGCTTCAGTTCAGAGCTTCGCTTACGCTAACCCCTCTCCTTAACCTTCCAGCACCGGGCAGGTGTCAGCCCCTATACTTCGCCTTACGGCTTCGCAGAGACCTGTGTTTTTGCTAAACAGTCGCTTGGGCCTATTCACTGCGGCTTTCCGTTAAGAAAGCACCCCTTCTCCCGAAGTTACGGGGTCATTTTGCCGAGTTCCTTAACCAGAGTTCTCTCGCACACCTTAGGATTCTCTCCTCGCCTACCTGTGTCGGTTTGCGGTACAGGCACCTTTTATCTCGCTAGAAGCTTTTCTTGGCAGCGGGGAATCAAAGACTTCGCTCCATAAGGAGCTTCCCCATCACAGCTCAGCCTTCACGATAAGCGGATTTGCCTACTTATCAGCCTAACTGCTTGGACGTGCACAACCAATCGCACGCTTCTTCTATCCTTCTGCGTCCCTCCATTGCTCAAACGATAAAGAGGTGGTACAGGAATATCAACCTGTTGTCCATCGCCTACGCCTGTCGGCCTCGGCTTAGGTCCTGACTAACCCTGAGCGGACGAGCCTTCCTCAGGAAACCTTAGGCATTCGGTGGACGGGATTCTCACCCGTCTTTCGCTACTCATACCGGCATTCTCACTTCTAAGCGCTCCACCAGTCCTTCCGGTCTGACTTCACTGCACTTAGAACGCTCCCCTACCACTGATACCATTGGTATCAATTCGCAGCTTCGGTGGTGTATTTAGCCCCGGTACATTTTCGGCGCAGAGTCACTCGACTAGTGAGCTATTACGCACTCTTTAAATGGTGGCTGCTTCTAAGCCAACATCCTAGTTGTCTAAGCAACTCCACATCCTTTTCCACTTAATACACACTTTGGGACCTTAGCTGGCGATCTGGGCTGTTTCCCTCTTGACTACGGATCTTATCACTCGCAGTCTGACTCCTAAGGATAAGTCATTGGCATTCGGAGTTTGACTGAATTCGGTAATCCGATGAGGACCCCTAGTTCAATCAGTGCTCTACCTCCAAGACTCTTACACTTAAGGCTAGCCCTAAAGCTATTTCGGGGAGAACCAGCTATCTCCAGGTTCGATTGGAATTTCTCCGCTACCCACACCTCATCCCCGCACTTTTCAACGTGCGTGGGTTCGGGCCTCCATTCAGTGTTACCTGAACTTCACCCTGGACATGGGTAGATCACCTGGTTTCGGGTCTACGACCACGTACTAAACGCCCTATTCAGACTCGCTTTCGCTGCGGCTCCGCCTCTTCAGCTTAACCTCGCACGGGATCGTAACTCGCCGGTTCATTCTACAAAAGGCACGCCATCACCCATTAACGGGCTCTGACTATTTGTAGGCACACGGTTTCAGGATCTCTTTCACTCCCCTTCCGGGGTGCTTTTCACCTTTCCCTCACGGTACTGGTTCACTATCGATCACTAGGGAGTATTTAGCCTTGGGAGATGGTCCTCCCAGATTCCGACGGAATTTCACGTGTTCCGCCGTACTCAGGATACATTCAAGAGAGAACGAAGTTTCGACTACGGGGTTGTTACCCTCTACGACGGACCTTTCCAGGTCGCTTCGTCTACCTCGTTCCTTTGTAACTCCGTATAGAATGTCCTACAACCCCAAGAGGCAAGCCTCTTGGTTTGGGCTATGTTCCGTTTCGCTCGCCGCTACTCAGGAAATCGCATTTGCTTTCTCTTCCTCCAGGTACTTAGATGTTTCAGTTCCCTGGGTCTGTCTTCCTTACCCTATGTATTCAGGTAAGGATACCATACCATTACGTATGGTGGGTTTCCCCATTCGGAAATCTTCGGATCAAAGCTTACTTACAGCTCCCCGAAGCATATCGGCGTTAGTCCCGTCCTTCATCGACTCCTAGTGTCAAGGCATCCACCGTGCGCCCTTTCTAACTTAACCAAACTAAAATTAAAAAAATATGAGCTACACTGTTATCTAGTTTTCAAAGAACATACATTTATATATGAGAGATAGTTCTCTCAAAACTGAACAAAACGAAACACGGAAACTTATATTGATGAACAGCGTTCATCAATTCTCCATAGAAAGGAGGTGATCCAGCCGCACCTTCCGATACGGCTACCTTGTTACGACTTCACCCCAATCATCTGTCCCACCTTAGGCGGCTGGCTCCATAAAGGTTACCCCACCGACTTCGGGTGTTACAAACTCTCGTGGTGTGACGGGCGGTGTGTACAAGGCCCGGGAACGTATTCACCGCGGCATGCTGATCCGCGATTACTAGCGATTCCAGCTTCATGTAGGCGAGTTGCAGCCTACAATCCGAACTGAGAACGGTTTTATGAGATTAGCTCCACCTCGCGGTCTTGCAGCTCTTTGTACCGTCCATTGTAGCACGTGTGTAGCCCAGGTCATAAGGGGCATGATGATTTGACGTCATCCCCACCTTCCTCCGGTTTGTCACCGGCAGTCACCTTAGAGTGCCCAACTTAATGATGGCAACTAAGATCAAGGGTTGCGCTCGTTGCGGGACTTAACCCAACATCTCACGACACGAGCTGACGACAACCATGCACCACCTGTCACTCTGCTCCCGAAGGAGAAGCCCTATCTCTAGGGTTTTCAGAGGATGTCAAGACCTGGTAAGGTTCTTCGCGTTGCTTCGAATTAAACCACATGCTCCACCGCTTGTGCGGGCCCCCGTCAATTCCTTTGAGTTTCAGCCTTGCGGCCGTACTCCCCAGGCGGAGTGCTTAATGCGTTAACTTCAGCACTAAAGGGCGGAAACCCTCTAACACTTAGCACTCATCGTTTACGGCGTGGACTACCAGGGTATCTAATCCTGTTTGCTCCCCACGCTTTCGCGCCTCAGTGTCAGTTACAGACCAGAAAGTCGCCTTCGCCACTGGTGTTCCTCCATATCTCTACGCATTTCACCGCTACACATGGAATTCCACTTTCCTCTTCTGCACTCAAGTCTCCCAGTTTCCAATGACCCTCCACGGTTGAGCCGTGGGCTTTCACATCAGACTTAAGAAACCACCTGCGCGCGCTTTACGCCCAATAATTCCGGATAACGCTTGCCACCTACGTATTACCGCGGCTGCTGGCACGTAGTTAGCCGTGGCTTTCTGGTTAGGTACCGTCAAGGTGCCAGCTTATTCAACTAGCACTTGTTCTTCCCTAACAACAGAGTTTTACGACCCGAAAGCCTTCATCACTCACGCGGCGTTGCTCCGTCAGACTTTCGTCCATTGCGGAAGATTCCCTACTGCTGCCTCCCGTAGGAGTCTGGGCCGTGTCTCAGTCCCAGTGTGGCCGATCACCCTCTCAGGTCGGCTACGCATCGTTGCCTTGGTGAGCCGTTACCTCACCAACTAGCTAATGCGACGCGGGTCCATCCATAAGTGACAGCCGAAGCCGCCTTTCAATTTTGAACTATGCAGTTCAAAATATTATCCGGTATTAGCCCCGGTTTCCCGGAGTTATCCCAGTCTTATGGGCAGGTTACCCACGTGTTACTCACCCGTCCGCCGCTAACTTCTTGAGAGCAAGCTCTCAATCCATTCGCTCGACTTGCATGTATTAGGCACGCCGCCAGCGTTCATCCTGAGCCAGGATCAAACTCTCCAATAAAGTTAGTTTGTCTAGCATCTAAAAATAAAAATTGACGTTTCACGTTGTTTGTTTCGTTCAGTTTTCAAAGAACTACTTAGTCGCTCATTTGCGACTTCCTTATGTTAACATCTTCGTTAGTTAATGTCAACTAAGTTTTTCATTTCGTTTATCGCGTTCTGCGTTATTGCATCGGCGACTTGTTCTATATTACACCTCTATATCCTAATCGTCAATACCTTTTATCCTTTTTATTTTATAAATTCTCAAAGGTATTAAACCTTCTTCATTTATACTCCGTTCCTAGAGATTAACAAACTGGCGCAATCACTTTTATAATCGACAGTTTATACGTTCTTACTTACCACTTACACCTTTCTAAAGAATGAATAGCCAGCCAAACAAATATATATTAAAAGTAGCACTTTTTATTTCGAGTACATTCCAGCTGCATTCATAATTATCTCTTACCACTTCTCTCTAAGAATTATAAATACACCCTTGCATTTACTAAAAATCTAATTAACTTAGGAGGCGTTATGAAATGCATGTTAATAAGAAGATCATTTATGTATCCCATGATGCCCATTTCCACGGAGCACAGCTGCTTTCTTTACATACTATTAAAGCTCTTAAAGAAAACTTCCATTACTCCGTCGCAATTATTTCTATTGGAACGGGCATTTTAATCCACGATTTTCAAAAGTATGGTCCTGTTTATTGCCTAGAGGAAGACTACCCGACGGAAAAAAAGGTCGAATTATTAATAAAGAAGTTACTATCACAAGACTATACCATCGCCATATGTAGTACCGTCATAAGTGGTGATATAGTTGCATTACTAGCTAAACACAATATAAAAGTTATCTCATTAATACATGAATTGCCGCATTTAATACAACAGTACTCTGCCGAGGGAAAAGCGAGAAACATTGCCGAGTTTGCTTACAAAATTGTCTTCCCTTCACAGTACGTGTATGAAAAATTCCGTACAATCACCCAATTAGATCATCAAAAATGTCACATCCTCCCTCAAGGTTTGTTTAACCACAATCCTTATAAGAACAATATTACAAAAGCTAGAAACGAATTACGAAAAAAACACAACCTGCCTCTAGATAGCAAAATCATTTTAGGGGTAGGTTTCGCTGATCATCGAAAAGGGATAGATTTATTCTCTCTTATTGCTTACTCAGTAAGAAAGGTTCATAGGAATATTCATTTTATCTGGGTAGGGAGAACTGATGTTCACTTTTTAAATACGCTCTCCCCAAGATACACAGCACATTTCACATTAGTGGAGCCTACTCCAGATATCGGTTTATATAACGCCGGGGCTGATTTATATTTATTAACTTCAAGAGAAGATCCTTTTCCCAACGTTGTTTTAGAAGCATTAGATATAAAAGTCCCTGTTATAGGGTTTAAAAACGCTGGAGGTTTTGAAGATGTTGTTACGGAACAAACTGGTGCCTTAGTAGACTTTTTAAATTTACCGAAGATGTTGGAAAGAATATATGAATTTATTGGAGATGAGGATTTACGATTACAAAAAGGTAGCTTTGGCCAAGAACTTATTGAAAAAGATTTCAACTTTCTTCATTACATTTATCAATTATTAAACCTGCTTGAACATAATTATAAAAAAATAAGCGTAATCGTACCGAATTATAATTATGAAAAATACTTACCTGACCGAGTTAAATCAATATTAAACCAAACCTATCCCCTTTACGAACTAATTTTCCTAGACGATGCCTCTACTGACAATAGCGTATCTATATTTGAACAGCTGCTCTCAAACGAAAATAAGCCCCACCTAAAAGTTCAGCAGATTATTAATGATACAAACTCTGGTTCTGTATTTAAACAATGGATAAAAGGCCTCTCTGCAGCAACCGGTGATTATATTTGGATTGCAGAGGCCGATGACTTATGTGATCAGACATTTTTAGAAGAAGTTATACAAGGGTTTCATATAAATGGTGATGTTACCTTAAGCTACACACAATCAAAACAAATAGATGAACAAGGAAATATATTGGCCAATCATTATTTAGATTACACAAACGATATTGATAAAGAAAAATGGAAAAGTTCTTATTTCCGAAAAGGGACAGATGAAATACAAGATACGTTACTTATCAAAAACACCATACCTAATGTCTCAAGTGTAGTTTTTAAAAACATAGATATAAAAACAACAGCAAAACAATTAGAAAAGTTTAAAGTAGCTGGTGATTGGTTTTTCTATGTTTCTATTCTTAAAGAGGGGCATATTTATTTCAATCCAAAACCATTAAACTATCATAGACGACATACAAATAGCGTAACAAGAACCGAAGATTCATATTCCCATTACAGTGAAGTTATACAAATGCAGAATTTCATTAAAGAAACCTTTGCTATCGACGACATTTCAAAAAAGAAAATGTACACATATAGAAAGTACCTTAAAGCATATTTGAAGATTGAATGATATATTTTCTTCGCCATCAGTATCTCTCGTAAGACATTACTATCATTTAAGGGGGTTACTCATTGAAAGAATTTATAGAGGCAAATAAAGATTTGATTTCTCAAATTGCACACAACTACAATGTAAGTGCAAGTATCCATCCAGAGGATCATATCTTTCAATTCCTTGTCACTAATCCAGTCTTCCCATCTAAAAAAGAAGCGATAGATTATTATTTTCAAGATGGGAGAAAATCCGCAGAAACACTCTTAGATTTAATTACTTCCTTTTATCCTCCTATAGACACTCCAATAAAATTATTAGAATTCGCATCCGGATACGGCTGCGTAACACGTCATTTATTAAACCTACAAACGAACTTAAGTATAACTACCTGCGATATACATGAAGAGGCTATTACTTTTATTGAAAAAACATTAAATACTTCTTCTATCTTATCTCACCCTGAACCTGAACAAGTAAATTTGACCTCGCCTACGTATGATATCGTTTTTTGTCTATCCTTTTTTTCTCATATGCCTGATACAACTTGGTCTCGTTGGCTTCAAACATTGTATAATGCTGTTTCTCCTGAAGGCTTACTCATTTTCACAACTCATGGTTATCAAAGTAAAAAGTACTTCAGCTTTCCAGATTTAAATAAACAGGGTTATTGGTTTCTCCCCTCTAGTGAACAATTGGATTTAGATGTTCATCAATACGGGCAAACAATCGTTAGTCCCTCTTACGTATGTGACAAAATTAAATTATTACCCTATAACCCTGTCATCAAAAAATACACTGAAGGTTTTTGGTGGGAACATCAAGACCTTTGGGTAATAAAAAAAGAAATACAATAATAAACCACGCTCTACTTATACAGAAGTAGGGCATGGTTTATTATTTTTTACTATATAAGAACTCTTCAATCCATAGCTTATTTAATCTAATTCCACTTTTGAAATCTATTTTCGGTCCCCAATTACATTCCCGTCTTACCCTATCTATATTTAAAATGATTTTTTGAACATTTTCTTGTTTTTGTTTATAGCAGATAAAATCCACTTTTCTTTCCGTTATTTTCTCCAATTCTACTATAATTCGCTTTAAAGAGAGGCCTTTACCGCTGCCTACATTATACACATAAGATTTCAAACGATTTAATTGCGATAGTTGTATAGTAATTTCAACTAAATCATCGATATAAATATAATCTCGAATAATCTCTTGTGGATTCCCATATATATTAATCTTTTCATTACTAAGATGCTGATACAAAAAACAGTTTATTGCCCCAACTTTCTTTAAAGGATTTTGATATTTCCCATATGGATTAGAATATCTACATACAACATAGTCAATTCCGTATTTTTTCTTATAAAAGTACAAGTAATTTTCAAGCGACACTTTTGTTATTCCGTAAGGAGAAAGTGGTTTTAATGGATGTTTCTCATCAATAGGTAAATATTCAGGTTCACCATACACGGTGCCCCCAGAAGATGCTAATACAATTCTTTTAATAGGAAAGTTTTTAACGCTTTCCATGAAATTAAGAAAAAAAAAGCTACTGTTCATATCTCCGAAAACATCTTCAATTGAAGTTGCTACATTAGACGTTGCAGCTAAATAAATAATAATATCCACATCCACTAAAGCTTTATATATATCTTCAACATTTGCTAAATCACCTTTAATAAATTCAACATCACTTATAATATTTTGAGGAAAATTATTTATATGTCTGGAAAATACTTTTACATTTTGACCTTGTTTCAATAAACCTAATGCGAGGTTAATACCAATGAAACTATTTCCACCTACTATTAAATAATTATTCTTCCTCATAATATCCTCTCTAGTAATAAGATTTTTGCTTATCACACCTAGACATGCAACTAAATGAACTTGGTCACTTCTATTATTCATCCTCTTATCATTGTATGCTTCCTATAATTTTTCATTATCTTTATTTTATATTTTCCTTTTAGAATCGGTATCTTATTTAAGCTGACCGCAAAAACACTCATACTATTTACTCATTCCCATGAATATATTGGATTAGTAAAAACTTCCCTTCTCCATAAATAAAACTTTCAAAAAGGAGCACTACATTTATGAAGAGTGTAAATCAAGAGCTTTTAAATCATGTAATCCTACATAAAGATCGAATCCCACATTTCCATAAAGACTTTCCACTTATACTATTTTGGAGCCATAGAAGCGGATGTACCGCATTAGCTAATTGGTTCTTTTTTCAAATTGGATTATTTACTGAAGCAAAGAAATACAATGACTTTATTCATTACTATGAGTTCTGGGTGTATAAAAACAATATAAATTACATACCAGAGTTACAAAATGGTCTTCTAGCCTCAAATAAAGATGTTTGTAAACTTGTACGGAATCCCTACAAAAGGGCCGTCAGCTCATTTTTATTACTTGCTGACAATCCATATGCTAGCCCTCAATGGGAAAATATCCGCGACTATTTGTATAATGACAAATATAGTAACCGTGGAGTATCATTTAAACAATTTTTATATTACATTCGAGCATTGGGTTCAAATTCCCTAGCAATGGACATACATTTTAGTCAGCAATACGTTCCAGGTGAAGAAAATTTCATCCAATACTATATTCCTTTAGAGGATTTTAATACACAAATCACCAAGATGGAACACACGTACGGTTTGATTAAATCCAATTTAGCGCTTCTTACAAATTCAGATCATCATCGGGCTCATAAGATGCTTTATACAGGGAACTATGCAGAACTCAGCATTACAGATGCCGCCTTCCCTCGCTTTCCAACATATGAAAGCTTTTATGATGAAGAAACAATGGCATTAGTTACAGAAATATATGCACAGGACTTTGAAATGTATCCGTACACAAAAGGGATATTCTAAGTCGATACATTCTTCAATGAATAAAAGCGAATGTATCGCATAGCATAAAGTGAAACTTTAATTAGCGTGGGGTTCTCTCCCGCTAATTATTCTATTCTACCAATCTCACTTTTATGGGTTCCCTAATTTCCACCTACTCTCTTTGATTTCGCTGATTGTTGACGTGTATGTCATACTATCCATAAAATGAAAGCAGTTCATCTCCCACCTCACTTCTTTACTTCAGCCGGATCTTGAGGTGGAAATCTTAATTCCCTGAAAATGGCGGGATAAATACATTGGATTTTACACAGGAGTGATATCATGTGGAAGGTAAACTGAAACACAATAATGGATATTGCGTTATTTGTGAGAAGAAAGCTACATTTATAGAGCATAATGATTGGCTTAGAGATCACTACTTATGTTCTACATGCCACTCTATACCAAGGCAGCGCGCTCTAATCCATGTTTTAAATACATTTTTTCCAAAATGGGGTTCCTATCATATCCACGAATCCTCTCCTGGAGGAATTACAACTCAACTACTAATAAAAAACTGCAAAAATTATACATACTCTCAATACTTTAAAAACTATCCTCTCGGCCAACACTTTCAAGGGATTAGATGCGAGAACTTAGAAGACATGACTTTTCAAAATGAATCTTTTGATTTATTCATTACTCAAGATGTCTTTGAACATGTAATGGAACCAAACAAAGCCTTTAAAGAAATAGAGCGTGTATTAAAGCCTGGCGGTGCTCATGTGTTCACTGTCCCTTGGTATCATACACTCACAAAGACTTTACAAAGAGCAAGAAACAATAAAGAAGGAATCGAATATATTGAGGAGCCAATTTATCATGGTAATCCTATTGATGAGAACGGGTCTTTAGTAACATTTGATTGGGGTCAAGATATGATTGAATATATTTATTCACATGCAAATATGTATACCATTGTTTATTTACAAAAGGATAGATCACTGGGGTTAGATGCTGAATTTCTACATGTTTTTATTAGTAAAAAACACGAAAATGATTTTTAGGCACTATATAATTTGGAGGTTAACAAATGAATAACTTTAAGTTAGGAAGTGATTTTGATAACCTTGTTAGCCCGCTTTCTGATGTTGAACTTCTTAATCTATTTATACAAAGTTGCTCACAAACAAAGATAAATGGCATCCCAGTACCTATGTTCCCCTCCGAAGAAATTCAACAACAGTTTGTAGGTGCTTCCTATGAACATGCTCTTTATGAAGCATATTTGTTTTATAGTCTTGTAAAAACATATGCCCAAAATTTAGGCGTTCCCTTGAATAAAGAACGGAAAATTTTAGACTTTGGTTGCGGATGGGGAAGAATTATACGCTTCTTTTTCAAAGATGTTCGCCATAAAAATTTACTTGGTATTGATGTAGATCCTGTAATGATTAACCTTTGTAACGAAACGTTAGGAAGAGGCAAATATAAAATAGCTCCCCCACAACCTCCTGTAGAATTTATTAATGACAATTCATTAGACATCATATTCGCTTATTCTGTATTCTCACATTTATCCGAAGAAACTGCAGAAAATTGGATAAAGGAATTTTCAAGAATTCTTCGTCCAGGTGGAATCTTCATCGCCACAACACAAGCACGCTATTTTCTCGATTCCTGTCAACAATTTAAGGAACACCCTGAATTAATTCAAACAGGATGGCATAAAACTTTATCTCAAGCTTTTCCAGATATAAATCATGCCATCTCGGATTATGAAAGCGGCAATTTTGTCCATAGTCCTACGGGAGCTGGAGACGTTAGAAACAGTAGCTTCTACGGGGAAACCGTTATACCTAGAACTTATATTAAAAACCACTATGAGAAGTATTTAAAGCTACGGGACTTTTTTGATGATGTAAACCGATTACCCCAAGCCCTATTTGTTCTCCAAAAAGATTAACTCTTTTCATTCACAGTAAGTAAATAACATATCTCACACTTTGAACGGAATCCAAAAAATCCAAAATAACTTCCCACCACTTGAACTACGAAGAACATAAGGGGGATATATCTTGAAAATAATCGCTTTTTACTTACCACAGTTTCATCAAATAAAAGAAAATGACCGATGGTGGGGTAAAGGGTTTACTGAATGGACAAATACTAAAAGTGCACGACCTTTATTTTCAGGACATTACCAACCTAGAGAACCTTATCAAGATTTTTATTATGACTTAACCACCCCATCCGTAAGAAAATGGCAAGCAGAAATCGCCAAAGCACATGGCATATATGGTTTTTGTTATTACCATTACTGGTTTAAAGGGAAGAGGCTATTGGAGACACCCTTTAATGAGGTACTTAAGATGAAGGAACCAGATTTTCCGTTTTGCCTTTCTTGGGCAAATGAACCGTGGACAAAAACTTGGGATGGTCTTGATAGTCACATATTAATGCCTCAAAATTATGGAGAATTATCGGATTGGAAAGAACACTTTGAGTATTTATTGCAAGCTTTCCAAGATAAGAGATATATCCGTATAGACGATAAACCACTATTCATTATTTATCGTCCCGGGCATATCCCTCATTGTGAACAAATGCTTCATTATTGGAATACACTCGCACAAGAAAATGGTTTGAAAGGTATATACTTTGCAGAAACATTAAACAGCTTTCCACTTCCTAATATAAATGGATTTGATGCTAGCATTCAATTCGAGCCTTTTTATACAATTGCTCATGATAGCTCTTCAGACATAAATAAGACAATATATGAGTCTGGTAAACAAATAAATGCTTGGGATTATGATAAAGTGTGGATGTATATACTAAAGCGATCTCCTCCAGAGAAAAAAACATTTCCTGGTGCCTTTGTTGACTGGGACAATACAGCACGTCGCAAAGACTTAAATAGCAGCATCTTCCTAGGTTCTACCCCTAGGAAGTTCACGATATATTTAAGCAAACAAATCCAGCGTACCTATTCTCTTTACAACAGCGAGTTTTTATTTATTAATGCGTGGAATGAATGGGCAGAAGGTACTTACTTAGAACCAGATAAAAGGTATGGATTCGCCTATTTAGAAGGAGTTAAGCAGGCAATTAACAGAGGTATGAAAGCATACAAAAAAGACGAGTCATTCTGACTCGTCTTAAAGTTGCTTGGCGACGTCCTACTCTCACAGGAACAAGGTCCCAACTACCATCGGCGCTAGAGAGCTTAACTTCCGTGTTCGGTATGGGAACGGGTGTGACCTCTCTGCCATCATCACCAAACTATGAAGGCATATTCCTTCAAAACTAGATAACATTTGCTTCATATTATATGGTTAAGTCCTCGATCTATTAGTATTCGTCAGCTCCACATGTCACCATGCTTCCACCTCGAACCTATCAACCTGATCATCTTTCAGGGATCTTACTAGCTTACGCTATGGGAAATCTCATCTTGAGGGGGGCTTCATGCTTAGATGCTTTCAGCACTTATCCCTTCCGCACATAGCTACCCAGCTATGCCCTTGGCAGAACAACTGGTACACCAGCGGTGCGTCCATCCCGGTCCTCTCGTACTAAGGACAGCTCCTCTCAAATTTCCTACGCCCACGACGGATAGGGACCGAACTGTCTCACGACGTTCTGAACCCAGCTCGCGTACCGCTTTAATGGGCGAACAGCCCAACCCTTGGGACCGACTACAGCCCCAGGATGCGATGAGCCGACATCGAGGTGCCAAACCTCCCCGTCGATGTGGACTCTTGGGGGAGATAAGCCTGTTATCCCCGGGGTAGCTTTTATCCGTTGAGCGATGGCCCTTCCATGCGGAACCACCGGATCACTAAGCCCGACTTTCGTCCCTGCTCGACTTGTAGGTCTCGCAGTCAAGCTCCCTTATGCCTTTGCACTCTACGAATGATTTCCAACCATTCTGAGGGAACCTTTGGGCGCCTCCGTTACACTTTAGGAGGCGACCGCCCCAGTCAAACTGCCCACCTGACACTGTCTCCCGGGTCGATAAGACCCGTAGGTTAGAATTTCAATACATTCAGGGCGGTATCCCACCAGCGCCTCCACCGAAGCTAGCGCTCCGGTTTCAATGGCTCCCGCCTATCCTGTACAAAATGTACCAAAATTCAATATCAGGCTACAGTAAAGCTCCACGGGGTCTTTCCGTCCTGTCGCGGGTAACCTGCATCTTCACAGGTACTATAATTTCACCGAGTCTCTGGTTGAGACAGTGCCCAAATCGTTACACCTTTCGTGCGGGTCGGAACTTACCCGACAAGGAATTTCGCTACCTTAGGACCGTTATAGTTACGGCCGCCGTTTACTGGGGCTTCAGTTCAGAGCTTCGCTTACGCTAACCCCTCTCCTTAACCTTCCAGCACCGGGCAGGTGTCAGCCCCTATACTTCGCCTTACGGCTTCGCAGAGACCTGTGTTTTTGCTAAACAGTCGCTTGGGCCTATTCACTGCGGCTTTCCGTTAAGAAAGCACCCCTTCTCCCGAAGTTACGGGGTCATTTTGCCGAGTTCCTTAACCAGAGTTCTCTCGCACACCTTAGGATTCTCTCCTCGCCTACCTGTGTCGGTTTGCG
>NZ_JAFLPK010000001.1:277500-280000 GCF_036851315.1 Bacillus cereus group sp. Sample62 | reverse complement strand
TAGAAGGTAACTCTTCACCTGAAATCATCATTACAGTTGCTCCTCCCATGGAAACACCAAAGAGTGCTATTTCAGCATTAGGGTCTTTCTTTACAATTTGTTGAATCCAAATCAAAATATCTTTACGATCGTGCCAGCCCATCCCTATATAATCGCCTTCACTATTTCCATGCCCACGAAGATCTGGCGCTATGACGTTATATCCTTCTTCATAAAAATTCCGGATATATTTCGTCATTTTCGATGCCTTACTATCATATCCATGAACTACAATTGCCCATTTATGGCTAGATTGTTCATTCATATATTCATAACCTGTTAATTTCAACTTATCGAAAGAATTTATGTGTAGTGTATTAGGTTTATGATTTGATACAAAGTTCGCATCCTTTTCTTCATTTGTAGCGAACACACCTCCCGATGCATTCACAGTTTCTAATAAGTGAGGATTATCCTCTAAAAACTCTTTCTCTTGTTTCGCATTCAACGCATAATTATAAAAATAATTCCCGACTAACATATACGTAATTGCTAGAAGGACTAAAACTACTATAGTAATTACACCTATCTTTTTCATATTATCTCCTTAAAAAAATTTAAATCTTCCTATATTAAAGTACCTCGAAAAACAACTGTACTATTTTAACACACCGATAGATTGCTTCTACAAAAAATAGAATAGAAAATCTTAAGCTACACATCAAAAATGATGAAAGAAAATGAATATGAGGGGATCAAAAGAATACGGATTACTTACTTGAAGCTGATAAGAAGTTTAAAACACAAAAAAGACGAGTCATTCTGACTCGTCTTAAAGTTGCTTGGCGACGTCCTACTCTCACAGGAACAAGGTCCCAACTACCATCGGCGCTAGAGAGCTTAACTTCCGTGTTCGGTATGGGAACGGGTGTGACCTCTCTGCCATCATCACCAAACTATGAAGGCATATTCCTTCAAAACTAGATAACATTTGCTTCATATTATATGGTTAAGTCCTCGATCTATTAGTATTCGTCAGCTCCACATGTCACCATGCTTCCACCTCGAACCTATCAACCTGATCATCTTTCAGGGATCTTACTAGCTTACGCTATGGGAAATCTCATCTTGAGGGGGGCTTCATGCTTAGATGCTTTCAGCACTTATCCCTTCCGCACATAGCTACCCAGCTATGCCCTTGGCAGAACAACTGGTACACCAGCGGTGCGTCCATCCCGGTCCTCTCGTACTAAGGACAGCTCCTCTCAAATTTCCTACGCCCACGACGGATAGGGACCGAACTGTCTCACGACGTTCTGAACCCAGCTCGCGTACCGCTTTAATGGGCGAACAGCCCAACCCTTGGGACCGACTACAGCCCCAGGATGCGATGAGCCGACATCGAGGTGCCAAACCTCCCCGTCGATGTGGACTCTTGGGGGAGATAAGCCTGTTATCCCCGGGGTAGCTTTTATCCGTTGAGCGATGGCCCTTCCATGCGGAACCACCGGATCACTAAGCCCGACTTTCGTCCCTGCTCGACTTGTAGGTCTCGCAGTCAAGCTCCCTTATGCCTTTGCACTCTACGAATGATTTCCAACCATTCTGAGGGAACCTTTGGGCGCCTCCGTTACACTTTAGGAGGCGACCGCCCCAGTCAAACTGCCCACCTGACACTGTCTCCCGGGTCGATAAGACCCGTAGGTTAGAATTTCAATACATTCAGGGCGGTATCCCACCAGCGCCTCCACCGAAGCTAGCGCTCCGGTTTCAATGGCTCCCGCCTATCCTGTACAAAATGTACCAAAATTCAATATCAGGCTACAGTAAAGCTCCACGGGGTCTTTCCGTCCTGTCGCGGGTAACCTGCATCTTCACAGGTACTATAATTTCACCGAGTCTCTGGTTGAGACAGTGCCCAAATCGTTACACCTTTCGTGCGGGTCGGAACTTACCCGACAAGGAATTTCGCTACCTTAGGACCGTTATAGTTACGGCCGCCGTTTACTGGGGCTTCAGTTCAGAGCTTCGCTTACGCTAACCCCTCTCCTTAACCTTCCAGCACCGGGCAGGTGTCAGCCCCTATACTTCGCCTTACGGCTTCGCAGAGACCTGTGTTTTTGCTAAACAGTCGCTTGGGCCTATTCACTGCGGCTTTCCGTTAAGAAAGCACCCCTTCTCCCGAAGTTACGGGGTCATTTTGCCGAGTTCCTTAACCAGAGTTCTCTCGCACACCTTAGGATTCTCTCCTCGCCTACCTGTGTCGGTTTGCGGTACAGGCACCTTTTATCTCGCTAGAAGCTTTTCTTGGCAGCGGGGAATCAAAGACTTCGCTCCATAAGGAGCTTCCCCATCACAGCTCAGCCTTCACGATAAGCGGATTTGCCTACTTATCAGCCTAACTGCTTGGACGTGCACAACCAATCGCACGCTTCTTCTATCCTTCTGCGTCCCTCCATTGCTCAAACGATAAAGAGGTGGTACAGGAATATCAACCTGTTGTCCATCGCCTACGCCTGTC
>NZ_JAFLPK010000001.1:252500-275000 GCF_036851315.1 Bacillus cereus group sp. Sample62 | reverse complement strand
TAAGAAACCACCTGCGCGCGCTTTACGCCCAATAATTCCGGATAACGCTTGCCACCTACGTATTACCGCGGCTGCTGGCACGTAGTTAGCCGTGGCTTTCTGGTTAGGTACCGTCAAGGTGCCAGCTTATTCAACTAGCACTTGTTCTTCCCTAACAACAGAGTTTTACGACCCGAAAGCCTTCATCACTCACGCGGCGTTGCTCCGTCAGACTTTCGTCCATTGCGGAAGATTCCCTACTGCTGCCTCCCGTAGGAGTCTGGGCCGTGTCTCAGTCCCAGTGTGGCCGATCACCCTCTCAGGTCGGCTACGCATCGTTGCCTTGGTGAGCCGTTACCTCACCAACTAGCTAATGCGACGCGGGTCCATCCATAAGTGACAGCCGAAGCCGCCTTTCAATTTCGAACTATGCAGTTCAAAATATTATCCGGTATTAGCCCCGGTTTCCCGGAGTTATCCCAGTCTTATGGGCAGGTTACCCACGTGTTACTCACCCGTCCGCCGCTAACTTCTTGAGAGCAAGCTCTCAATCCATTCGCTCGACTTGCATGTATTAGGCACGCCGCCAGCGTTCATCCTGAGCCAGGATCAAACTCTCCAATAAAGTTAGTTTGTCTAGCATCTAAAAATAAAAATTGACGTTTCACGTTGTTTGTTTCGTTCAGTTTTCAAAGAACTACTCGGTCGCTCATTTGCGACTCCCTTATGTTAACACTTTCAACTTTCAATGTCAACTAAGTTTTTCATTTTGTTTGCCGCGTTCTGCGTTATTGCATCGGCGACTTGTCCTATATTACACCTCTAAACCTTAATCGTCAACATGTTTTTCTAAAAAAATATAAAAAGGCTTATTTTCTTTAAAATAAGCCTTTTTATCATATACCATTCTATTCTTTTATTATTTTTCTATAATTGGTAACGAGACGATAAACTGAATAATACCATCCTCATATTCTGCTCGAATACTGCCACCTTGCAACTCAACAATACTTTT
The DNA here is from genome assembly GCF_036851315.1 of Bacillus cereus group sp. Sample62. NCBI lineage: Bacteria > Bacillati > Bacillota > Bacilli > Caryophanales > Bacillaceae > Bacillus > Bacillus cereus group sp. Sample62. The sequence goes on along the minus strand of NZ_JAFLPK010000001.1, from coordinate 274,006 downwards.
CGCAATCGCTAATCCAAGCCCCGATCCTTCTGTTACTCTACTTCTAGATTGATCTTTCTTATAAAAGCGTTCAAACAAACTCCCCAACTCTTCTCTCGTAAACTCTTCACTATGATTCGCAATTACAATTTGTATATCCCGGCGCTGCCTTTGAAGAGAAACCTTTATCTCCCCATCATCTTTACTATACTTAATCGCGTTCATTAATAAATTATCAAATACACGGACCATCTTTTCCGAATCAACCGCTGCATAGGCACGTTCCTCAGGAAACTTCTTAACAAACGTAAGTCCATGCTCTTCTGCTTGCGGTACTAACTCTTCTATTAATTGCTCTAGTAACTCATTTATACAAACCTCTTGTTTTTCCAATATAACTTGCTCATTTGTTAACTTCGTATACTCAAATAAATCTTCTATTAAATTCTTTAACTGCTCCGACTTTGCAAAAGCAATTCTCGTATATTCATCATGTTGTTCCTTATTTTCATATTTAGAATCTCGAAGTAATCGCAAGTAGCCCATAATAGAAGTCAGTGGTGTACGTAAATCGTGAGATACATTCGTAATAAGCTCATTCTTTTGCTTCTCTAATTTACGTTCCTTTTCTATATTATTCATAAGCTCTTCCGCCATATTATTAATATTCTCAGTTAAAGACGCAATCTCATCTTCACCTTTCTTCTCAATACGGTACGCTAAGTTCCCTTTTTCTATTTCCTTTACACCTTGTGCCATCGCTTCAATTTGCTTCATCTTTCTCTTTGTTATATAGAAGAAAGAGAAAATAAATACAAGTAAACCTATGAAAAACGGAAACGGTCCTTCTTGCGTATCATATATTACTTCACCTTCTGGAATCCCACTAACAAACATATATAAATTCTTATCTTCTATTGTAATAGGTGCAAAAGCTATAAATTCTTTTCTCGTACTTTCAAATTCTTTTCTACCATTCATATAATTTATTGCAAACGATGATGCATTACGAATTGTATTATGCAAATCAATTTGCTCTTCTTGCGCCTGCTTCGTTTTATATAAAACTTTACCACTCTCGTCAGTGACCAATACTTTTAAAGCTCTAGAGTTTTGTTCTAAATTTTGATTCTCTATTTCAATCATACTTGATATAGCTTCTAATTTATTTTCATGAACCGAACTATTTGCCGCTCCTTGAGCTTGGTGATTAATTCGTTCCATACCAGCCCGATAATCGATAGTCGCTTGACGATTCGCATTCTCAAAAAATGGCGCAGCTGCCTTTGCTGACAAAACTCCTAATAACGCACAAGCAGCAAAAGTAGTAATCAATTGAATTCTTATACTCTTCCGTATGCTCTTTACTAATTTCTCAATTAATTCTCTTGTTTTTCTTACATAAGTAAATGGATTAAATATCTTTTTCAATCTTATACCCCACTCCCCATACTGTTTTTATATATATTGGCTTCCTTGGATTCTCCTCAATCTTTTCACGCACTTTCCGAATATGAACCATTACCGTGTTATCCGACTGGAAAGATCTTTCGTTCCAAACCTTTTCATAAATTTGTTCCGCACTAAAGACCATCCCCGGATTACGAGCTAGTAATTCTAAAATTGAAAATTCCCTCGGGGTCAGTTTCACTTCTTCTCCATCCACAATGACCGTATGAGTAGAGATGTTTATTTTCATCTCTCCAATTTCTAACTCGTCCTCATTTTGTATAGCGAAACCATTCATTTTCATATAACGGCGTAACTGAGATTTAATTCTTGCGATTAACTCTAACGGATTGAACGGTTTCGTTACATAATCATCTGCACCTGTTGTTAATCCTAAAATTTTATCCATATCTTGCGTTTTCGCTGAAAGCATAATGATTGGCATTTCTTTTTCTTCCCTTACTTTCATACACATATGAATACCGTCTACTTTTGGCATCATAATGTCCAGTACAACTAGATGTACTTCATTTTCTTCCAGTAAACGCAATCCTTCTTCTCCATCTCCTGCTTGCAGTACTTTATATCCTTCATTCTTTAAATAGATTGTAATCAAATTTCGAATTTCTTTTTCATCATCTACGACAAGTATTGTTTCGTGTGCCACAATATCTCCCCCATCACTTTTTTAATCCCTAACTTCTATTATAGGAAAACTTCTGAAGAAAAACGCTCAGAAATCCTTAAGATTTTCTGAAGACGCAAAAAAGGTCTAGACTCCCCTTAAGTCTAGACCTTTCAAAAAACCCCTTTTATTTACGAACGTAGATGAAATATAGTACGAATAAAACTCCCATAACATACATAATTGGATGAATCTCTTTCCGACGACCACTTACTACCATTGTAATTGGATAGAAGATAAACCCGATTGCAATCCCTGTCGCAATACTATACGTAAGTGGCATTGAAATGATTGTGAAGAATGCTGGTACTGCAATCTCAAATTTCTTCCAATCAATTTCACCTAAAGATGAAACCATTAAGATTCCTACAATAATTAACGCTGGCGCTGTTACAGCTGGTGTCACAACACTTAAGAGTGGTGAGAAGAATAGCGCTAGCAAGAAGAACCCCGCTGTTACAACTGCTGTAAATCCAGAACGTCCACCCGCTGCTACCCCTGCAGAAGATTCAATATAAGACGTTGTTGTTGATGTACCTAAGATCGCACCGATTACAGTTGCAATCGCATCTGCAAATAATGCTTTTCCTGCACGTGGTAATTTATTATTCTTCATTAATCCAGCTTGATTCGCAACCGCTACAAGTGTACCTGCTGTATCAAAGAAATCGATGAAGAAGAACGTTATAATAACAATCACCATTTGAACAGTGAAAATATCTCCGAAGTGCGTTAATGCCACACCGAACGTTGGTTCTAGACTCGGTATTGCTCCCACTACAGCTTTTGGAGTATCAATTAATCCTGTCGCTACTCCTAAGATTGCTGTAAGAATCATACCGTAGAACACTGCACCATTAACTTTCTTAATCATGAAGATGATTGTAGTAACAACTCCGAAAATCGCTAGTAACGTTGTGCCCTTTGTTAAATCCCCCAATCCAACAAGGACAGCATCATTTTTCACGATAATTCCAGCATTTTGGAATCCAAGGAAAGCAATGAATAATCCGATACCTGCCGCTACTGCGAACTTTAACTCTGATGGAATCGCATTAATGATTTTTTCACGAATACCTGAAGCAGTAAGAATAATAAAGATAATACCTGACATTAATGTTCCGGCAATCGCTGTTTGCCATGGAATACCCATCGTTAACACTGCCGTATAGGCAAAGAATGCGTTAATTCCCATCCCCGGTGCCAAAGCAATTGGATACTTCGCGAATATCCCCATAATTAACGAACCAATCGCTGCTGCTAATGCTGTAGCAACGAATACTGCACCTGGATCCATTCCTGTACCTGCTGGTAACCCTTTAACATTTCCAAGTGACAGCGTAGCAGGATTGACAAATAGTACATAAGCCATAGATAAAAATGTCGTTAAACCTGCTATGAACTCTGTTTTATAATTTGTGCCGAGTTCATCAAACTGAAAATAGCGTTTCATCTTACGTTTCCCCCGTTATATGATTACTCGCCGTAATCTCCCTAGCCCTCTTTTATCTATTAAAAATAAAAAAGGCTTCCATTGCATATACATGGAAGCGTTCTATGAATAAAGACAAGTTTCCCCTCATCTTTATAGAAACGCCTCGTAGTCAAGCCATTTACGGTAGCTAGGTAGAAACTTTCGGGCCATATCCCCGATATTATACGACGGCATAATATTCACTTTTCGTTTGAATTACATACTCATATTAACCCGATGAAGTAGTTTTGTCAATTTAAAAACGAACATTTTTATAAACTTTTATACTTTCGTTCGTATTAAGGGTAAAAATACAAAAGATCCATCTATGCATGAGCAATAGATGGATCTTTTATTATGATACTATTCCCACTCAATAGTTGCTGGTGGCTTACTTGTTATATCATACACGATACGGTTAACGTGTTTTACTTCGTTTACGATACGTACAGAGATTTTCTCTAGTACGTCCCAAGGGATACGTGCCCAGTCAGCTGTCATACCGTCGATAGATGTTACTGCGCGGATACCTACTGTGTAATCGTAAGTACGCTCGTCACCCATAACACCTACGCTACGCATACCAGGAAGCGCAGTGAAGTATTGCCAAACTTCGCGGTCTAAGCCTGCTTTAATAATTTCTTCACGTAAAATCGCATCAGATTCACGAACGATTTCTAATTTTTCTTCTGTGATTTCACCTAATACACGAATACCAAGACCAGGGCCTGGGAATGGTTGACGCCATACGATTTCATCAGGAATTCCTAGTTCTGATCCTAATACACGTACTTCATCTTTAAATAAAGTGTTTAAAGGCTCAATTAATTTGAACTGCATGTCTTCTGGAAGTCCACCAACATTATGGTGAGATTTAATTGTTTGTGCAGTTGCAGTACCACTCTCAACGATATCTGTATAAAGTGTACCTTGTGCTAAGAAGTCCATACCTTGTAATTTAGAAGCTTCATCATCAAAAACGTAAATGAATTCGTTACCGATGATTTTACGTTTTTGCTCTGGATCTTCTACACCTTTTAACTTGTTCATGAAGCGCTCTTTCGCATCCACTTTAATAACGTTCATATGGAAGCCTTCGCTAAATGTTTTCATAACACCTTCTGCTTCATCTTTACGAAGTAAACCGTGGTCAACGAAAATACATGTTAATTGGTCGCCGATTGCTTTATGAATTAATACTGCTACAACAGAAGAGTCTACACCGCCGCTAAGTGCGCATAGTACTTTTTTGTCCCCAACAGTTTCACGGATTTTCTCTAATTCTACTTCAATAAAGTTCTCCATGTTCCATCCTTCAGAACAACCACATGCGCCGAATACGAAGTTTTTAATTAAATCGTTACCGTGCTCAGAGTGACGTACTTCTGGGTGGAATTGTACACCGTATAAGTTTTGCTCTTCATTGCTCATACCAGCAATTGGACAAGACTCACTTGTTGCGTCTACTACGAATCCTTCAGGTAAACCAGTTACTAAGTCACCATGACTCATCCATACAACTTGCTCTTCTGGAAGGTTCGTATATAATTTTGATTCGTTCTCTACTTTAAGAACAGCTTTTCCGTACTCACGGTGGTTTGCACGTTCTACTTTACCACCGAAGTGTTGTGTCATAAGCTGCATACCGTAACAAATACCGAAGATCGGTAATCCTAGTTCAAAGATTTTTTCATCACAATGTAATGCGCCTTCACCGTATACACTATTTGGTCCACCAGAGAAGATAATCCCTTTTGGATTCATTGCTTTAATTTCTTCTGCAGTAATTGTATGTGGATGAAGTTCACTGTATACACCGAACTCACGAATTCGACGTGCTATTAACTGATTGTACTGACTCCCAAAATCTAAAACGATAATTGTATCATGCTGCTTCTTCAAAATAATCACCCCAACGTTAGTTCTCGTATATAAATATTTTTACCAATTAGGCAAAAAGCATTACTAATATAATAAAAAAAGCCAGTCCTCCGCCTCTAGTCTCATAACAAAGAAAAGGCAGGGGTCTGGCTTTATAAAGAAAGATAGTCTTCCGCTCTTTATAAATATAAGACACACTGCCTTCATAGTCAGGTTGTTTACGGTAACCCGGTAGAGACTCTCAAACCTTATCTTTGAGGATATATGAAGGATCGTTTTATATTATCTTCCTAGATTCTAACAATGAAGTATCTATATGGTCAAGAGAGAAAGCGACAAAATTCTACAGAAATTAAATTCCTTTTCTAAAAGACACCTATGAATAATTTTTCTTAAGAATAAAAATCAATTACTTAAGCCCTTATATTTTCTGGCAGATTTTTTATTAACTCAGACAAAGAATCAAATCCCATGTTTTTTATCTGTTCATGCATCTTTAAAGAATAAACCCTGTCATACCCATGTTTTTCAACCGAATATACAAAGGACTCCATACCTTTGATTTGCTTAATTCTCAAATAATCCGCATCACTTAAACTCCCCGTCCTACATTTGATATACATATTAATAGCATCATGGTATAAATTATTTATCCTTTTACGCCCTATTGAAATTTTTCTATAATTATTTGCATCCTTAGTAACACTAACTCCTGTAATCCTAACATGATTGGAGATATTTAAATCCACTAACGATACTTTATTCGGATTAATTTTTAATTTATACCTTTTTAATAACCCCGATACTAATTCTAAGATAACCTTTAATAGTGTATCTGGAATATTTGAAATTGATTTAAAGGATATTGTTAAATCATCAGCATACCTAGTATAAATTAAATTTTCTAACCCTAATCTTTTCAATTTCCCGTAAAGGATATTATCAAATTCTTTTAAGTATATATTCGAAAGAATAGGTGAGGTCACCAATCCCAGAGGTATACCCCGTTTGTCTAGACTGCATACATCTATTAACTTGGAAATTTCTATTTTAGTTGTCTCTTTTTGTTTTGAATCTAAATTCAATTGTGAGTATAAAACTTCTAGCAATATTTTATGATTTATACTATTAAAAAAATCCTTAATATCAATTTTCAAAAATATATCATTATACATATGTGCCTTCGCATTATAAAATATCGATGAATTACTCACATATGCTTTAGTGAATTTTGAAAATATCAACCTTTCCTCTAAATACTCTTTTATCTGAACATGAAGTCTTCGTATTGATTCATCCTTATAAGTAATTATTTTTCTTATTTTCCCTTTTTTTCTAATGTATTTGACTTCATACCACATTTTCTTTTCATTCAAGGATTCAACACCTCCGCAAGACCACCATCAGTAGGCGCAACAATCAACCCCTCATATCTAGTTAAAATAGAATTGAACTCATTCGTTATAATTAATTTGGTATTAGCACTATTGATATCAATCATTTTAATCCCATACATGACATAAATAAAATAAGAAACTGCACTTGAAATATTAATATCTTTGTACAAAACCTCAATACTTATTTTTTCAGATTTTAATGATGGCTCTTCACTAATAACACTTCTATGAATAAATTCAAATAACTTTTGTTTAAGGACAGATATAACCTTAAACAAAACTCGCTTTCTTTTTTCCATTCTCCCCCCATTACTGTTGCTAATAGGGGTTCTCAATGCAACTCTTATATCATCCACAGTGAATAAACTAGTTAATAGTATAACTAAATGTTCCAGATTTAAAACCACTTCAATTTGCTTTCCTGTAATACGATACTTACTAATTTTATTATTATTCATGTTAAAAATATTAGATTTTTCTATAACTAATTCTTTTTTTCCCATAGATAATGTATTAATTAACCGAGATTGCAAATCCGCCCCTAGAGCATTATCCACAAAATAAGTATGAGGCTTTATAAAATCTGACGACACTTCATAAAAATAGCGTCCTGGATAATACCGTATTATTTCAAGGTTGTATTCAGGGAAAAACCCGTTATTATAGGCTAACTTCATAAATCCAGTAATAACATCTTCTTCAGTTGAATAGGTATCTGGCGCTAAAATAATTAACTTTTCACTAACTGTTTTATCACTAGAAAAAAGCCCTATTTCAGCCGCAGTCGATATACTCTCATGAAAGACAATAACCCTGTCACTCATAAAACTCGTAAGAACCTCTATTGATTTTAAGCTTCTCATATTTATGTCATTATAGTTCAATTTATCCTTGAAGTTTCTGAACATAAAATGTTCTTCTAAAATTAAACATTTATACGATGAATTCATAGATTCTATATATTTTTTCAACACAATTCTCTTATCCAATTTCTCTTGATTAAAATCATCAAAAAAACTACCACATAAAAAAAAAATCCTTAAAGGATTATCTATAGTTTCTTTTAGCTTAAAGTATGAAAGATTTTTATCCATTGCAACATAACCCCCAAAAAATAAAAAGAGTCCTACTAAAAATGTTCATGAATTTTATTGTAAATGCTCTTTAATTTTTATAACGTTCCGAGCTGGAGCAAAGATTGCGGAAGCGAGCGGTTGTTATAAAAATTAAAAGCATTCTTGTAAAACATTGAACGCAAGTTCAGAACATTTTTTCATTTTGTAGTTATCAAAACCTTAACCGCTAAGGTAACTGTTATAACCGACAGTTGTACTAGGACTCTTTATAACTTCAATATACCACTAATACATCTTAATTAAAACTCTATTTGATTAAATATTAAATCTATCTCCTTAGCTATTTTAGAATTATGGTACACATCACTTATACGCAAATCAACATCATACCCTTTTTCTTTTAAAATATCCCCATAGTTTTTACTTCTATAAAAAGAAGATAAAATAATAAATTTCTTTAATTGTCTAGATTTCCTAATTGTTGCACTTGATTCACTCACTACATACTCTTTGTCCACTATTAGACTAATTAAAATCATCAAATCATAGTAACTTACATCAAAATCAGCTACCGACTTAAATGTTGCAGTTTTAAACAATTTAATATCCTCGTGATTTTCATCCGTCTCTTTTGGCATTGCAAATCCTACCTCAAAAGATCGTCCTTCAACTTCTAAGACTAATAAGTTTTCAAATTTATTTTTTTCATACTCTCTTAACCAATTCTGCATAATCACAAAAATATTTTCGGGTGCTTCAGCCATGATATTTATTATATCAACATCAGTTAAATATATTTTCCTACCATATCCATCTTCAAATAATATCTTTGTTTTTCTTAATTGCTTTCGGAAAACAAAGCTCACGTCATTCGATATAGCCTCCAAATTATGGTTAGGACTATAAATAAATTTTTTATTATTCTTGTCTTGTACTTCTTTTGTATACAAAAGATCCAATGCGGTTAGCCAATCCATTTTAATCTCCACTCTCTATTTTAAAATCTTTCAAAATCACATACTTCCAAAATTACACAGATACTATTGCATTACATTAGGTAAAGAGGCATTGTATACTAATCAATCACTAAAAACTACTATGCTTTTATCACCTTAAAAGTACAGTCAGACAATTTATACAGCAATATTAAGAAAAGAGATTTCTCATAAATACGGATAAGTAATGAGGAATCTTGAACAATATTCACTAAATTAATTGCAGGATTCTAAAAATTCATAATACACCTAATTAAAAGGCATCAGCTATAACCGTATCATGTCTATCAAAAAACACAATAACATTTGATTGTATTTTTTAATTCCAATTTTAAAAAATGTTAATCACACGAATTCTGCCATAGCATATTATACCTGTGGTATTGCCTTTTACCACTTTCATTTATTTACAATTTCTTTTAAATTGTAGTACTCACAATAAAAATCTCCCGACTGTGTAGTAACTTGCTTCGTCCTGAATAGGGCATCTATAAATGAATCAACATCATGACCGTCATCTAAAATCATCATAAATTGCTGCAGGCTAATAAATGTACAATCAAAATACGTATGTTTTAAATCTCGTTGTTCACCGTAAATATCATTTAAATCATCATATTGTTTTTTCAGTTTCTGAATCATTTTTCTTAAATCTTTTAAAATAAAATCCTCATCAGGATTAGTTGCTTGAATATCACATACAGTGAGCAGAGATAATATTTCCGTAACAATTAGACTATTATTTAAAAAACCATAATCCCACGCAGACAGACTCACTCGCTCAATGATACGATCATCAAATTCCACCGTTTGCGTTTGCAATCCACGGCAGCGTTTAGGATTTAGGTGTTTTCTTAATTCCAGCTTTTTGTCCCTTCTCAACTTACTTTCATGCTTCCCTAATTGAATTTGCGATGAAACAAGACTCTTTGATAAATCATTAAATTGGTGTACTCCACTCCCTGCCATAGCTTTCCTCGTTAATGGTTTCTTTTTTATCTCTACAAATATAACTTTATTTTCAGTCTCCAAAATCAAATCACATTCTTCGTCCTGATCGTAATATCCGTGTTTATATGGGATCCCTTTTCGCTCCAACAACTGTTTCACTACCTCTTCTAGATGCGATCCGAGTTCACCATCAAATTTATCAGGATAACACTGACGTATACACTGACTTAAAGCCTCATAGAAAGCAATAGCACCCCAAGATTGATCCATAAATAAATATCTGTCTTGTTTTCTTAAATAAATTAAGGGTTTTTGTCCAAAATCAGTTATACTATACGGATCCGTATAATCTTTATTTATCGATTTTTTATGACTAAACAGATTTAACATTATATCAATATGCTCTTTTTTTATATGTGAAAATACTTTATACAGTTCATCTTTAGTTACACTAATAAAAGCCCCCTTATCCCGTCTTCCGATAAAGTAACCTATAAATTCCAACAGCTGAGAGGGTAAAATCTTCATTTTAGATTTTAATTCTAATTTATCTAACCAAGGCAATAACATTAATTTTATAAGTTTTAACACATAAGATGGATTCCATTGTCTGATGGAAATAATGCTATCAAAAGCGGTATTTTTATGTATATAATCACTAAAGGTATTAGGATCTAAATACATCTCACTGTATCTTTGATATTCTTGTATATCTAATACAGACACAAAACATCTTGATAATTCAATTAACTCTTTAAAACCTTCACTAGAATTCTTATGCGTATAACGTACAGGGTGCTTTACACATATATTCAGTAAATATCCAAAAGGAATTTGAGGCCCAGCAAATTCTTCTCCTCCAAAACCATTTTGCCGCCTTACTATTAGATACCTTCGTAAATTTGAATTATACGCTACTTTTTGTAAAAATTGCAGCAACATTTCTGCTACCGTTAATCCTCCTAATTCTTTAACCTTATTTTCAATATTACGACTTAATCGTATATAGCTTTCTTCAGTTAAATGTACTCGACCATTACTAACACTAATTTGATAGCCCTTTTTTACTAATTTAACAGCGTCTTTACCAACATGATACTCTCGAGGGTGTATAATTTCCGGTTCAAGGGAATCTTTATATCCAAGTTCATTCTCAATATAATTCAAATCAATAATAAGTTTAATAATCTGTTCCCATTCACTACTATCTACTAGTGGTTTAGTCATAGCACCGTAATATGTGATTCTAGATAATAAATCATAATAGGGATTCAATTCATTATTCTCAACAAGATGTCGTAAGTACAAATGTTTCTGAAGATTATTGAAATAATTGTTCTTAACTTGAGTAGGTTCAACTACTCTTTGGAAATCAACAAGTTTATTTTTTAAAACTTCACGAACTTCAAAAAATGTTTTACATTCTTCATCTAAATTTATACCTTGGCGTTTACATATTTCCTCTAATTCAAATGAATTTATAACTTTTAAACATCTATCTACAAGTGTCTTCCATATAACATCTAAATTATCAAGGTTCATGCGACAGATTACACTCCTTACTTAATTTTGTTGAATACTATTTCAAAATTAGTTGCATGTATTGTTCACTCTTTTTCGTCACCACTTAAACAAATCCCCTCTAAAAATCTAGATACCTCAACTTCATAAATAAGAAAAGGCTACCTCCCTTCATCAAGGAAGTAGCCTTCTTCTCATTAACTACTTATACATTGAACAGCTTCACAGAGTGATGCTTATTACATCATTCCGCCCATACCGCCCATGCCCATGCCGCCCATGTCAGGCATTGCTGGTGCATTTGGTTCTGGCTTGTCAGCTACTACAGCTTCAGTCGTTAAGAACATAGCTGCAACAGATGCTGCGTTTTGAAGTGCAGAACGAGTTACTTTAGCTGGATCTACGATACCAGTTTCAAGCATGTTAACCCACTCGCCAGTAGCTGCGTTGAAACCAACGCCTACTTTTTCGCCTTTTAGACGCTCTACAACTACAGATCCTTCTAGACCAGCGTTGATTGCGATTTGACGAACTGGCTCTTCTAATGCACGAAGTACGATGTTGATACCTGTTGCTTCGTCGCCTTCAGCTACGATAGAAGCTACTTTCGTGTATACGTTCATAAGTGAAGTACCACCACCTGCAACGATACCTTCTTCTACTGCTGCACGAGTTGAGTTCAGTGCATCTTCAATGCGAAGTTTGCGCTCTTTCAACTCAGTTTCAGTTGCTGCACCTACTTTAATTACCGCTACGCCACCTGCAAGTTTTGCAAGACGCTCTTGTAATTTTTCACGATCGAATTCAGAAGTAGTTTCTTCTAATTGCGCACGGATTTGACCGATACGAGCTTCGATTTGTTGTGAATTTCCGATACCTTCAACTACAGTTGTGTTTTCTTTCGTTACAACAACTTTACCAGCGCGTCCTAAAGATTCAATTGTAGCAGATTTTAAGTCACGACCTAATTCTTCAGTGATTACTTCGCCACCAGTTAAGATTGCGATATCTTCTAGCATTGCTTTACGACGGTCACCAAATCCAGGAGCTTTAACAGCTACTACATTGAATGTACCACGAAGTTTGTTCACTACTAATGTAGCTAAAGCTTCGCCTTCTACGTCTTCAGCGATGATAAGAAGTGGTTTACCTTGTTGTACCACTTGCTCTAATACTGGTAAGATTTCTTGGATGTTAGAAATCTTCTTATCAGTAATTAAGATGTATGGGTTATCAAGAACTGCTTCCATTTTGTCAGAATCAGTAATCATGTAAGGAGATGCATATCCACGATCAAATTGCATACCTTCTACTACATCTAATTCTGTTGTGAATCCTTTAGATTCTTCTAAAGTAATAACACCGTCGTTACCAACGCGTTCCATTGCTTCAGCGATTAATTGACCTACTTCTTCGTCAGCTGCAGAAATAGCAGCTACTTGTGCGATAGAAGATTTACCTTCGATTGGTTTAGAAATCTCTTTTAATTCTGCAATTGCAGCAGTAACAGCTTTTTCGATACCTTTACGAAGACCCATTGGGTTCGCACCAGCTGTTACGTTTTTAAGACCTTCACGAATCATAGCTTGTGCTAATACAGTTGCAGTTGTCGTTCCATCACCAGCTACATCATTTGTTTTGCTAGCAACTTCTGCTACTAATTTTGCACCCATGTTTTCGAATGCATCTTCTAATTCGATTTCTTTTGCGATTGTTACACCGTCATTTGTAATAAGTGGTGAACCGAATTTTTTCTCAAGTACAACGTTACGACCTTTTGGTCCAAGCGTTACTTTAACTGCGTTTGCAAGAGTGTCGACACCGCGAAGCATCGAACGACGTGCTTCTTCACTAAATTTAATATCTTTTGCCATAATAATTGACCCCCTTGAATTTTTTAAGATTTATATAATTAACCAATAACTGCTAAAATGTCACTTTCACGTAAAATCAAGTAGTCAGTACCTTCGTATTTTACTTCAGTACCTGCATATTTTGAGAAGATGATAAGATCACCTGCTGCTACCTCTAAAGCAACACGCTCACCATTTTCAAGCACTCGACCAGTACCTACTGCAATAACTTTACCCTCTTGTGGTTTTTCTTTTGCAGTGTCTGGTAATACAATACCACTTGCTGTTTTTTCTTCTGCTTGAACAAGCTCAATTACAACGCGATCACCTAATGGCTTTAGCATGAACAATAACCTCCTCATTTTGTTATGTAAATTTTATTTATTAGCACTCAAGTCACTCGAGTGCTAACACACTTATAATAATAAATAATCTCAATTTCTTTTGCAAGTAAAAAAATCATAATTTTTTCGCAAATTAAGCTATACACTTTTCTATATAGAGTCCCTCTTCTTCTACCTGTACCATATGAATCGTTGTTTCCACTACTCGTATGTTACAATATGAAAGGACACCCTAAGTTGTTTTCGCTATGCACACAACTTTCTCCTGTCTTCTATTATAATTTCAAATAAGGATTTACGAAAAAAACATAATTTAAGTGAAGTTTATATCGTAGGTAGCATACTTACATGTTATCCTACCTTATCTCATACACTAGAGTTAGAAAGGATGGTTAAACCATTTGAAAAAACAATATTGGTGGGTTATCGTTACATACATTTTAATGCAGTTATCATCCATTGCTGGATTACCACTTCTGCTGAAAACTGGACTTTATGATAACAGAGGATTTACTAGAGAAGAAAAATTTCAACTCATAACTGGCCACTGGGCAATCATTAGCTTCTTTATTGCATTATGTATCGTACTTTGGTTACTTAGAACAGATATTCGTGACAGACGTTTAGATACAATGCGCTCTACTGTTCCAGCTACGATTGGTTGGATTTTTATCGGGTTCTTCTTAGCATTTTTCTCACAAAGTATTGCCGGTATGATAGAAATGCGTGTATTAGGAATTAAACCTGGATCAGAAAATACAGCAAGACTTATGGATATCGCAAGAACGACACCTTGGTTCCTTATCGTCATCTCTATAATAGGACCTATTTTGGAAGAAATCGTATTTAGAAAAATTTTATTTGGTACACTTTATAAGAAGTTTAACTTCTTTATCGCTGCTATCATTAGTTCTCTCGTATTCGCAGCAATCCATTTTGATTTCACTCACTTATTGGTATACACTTCTATGGGACTCGTATTCGCCTTTTTATATGTAAAAACGAAGCGTATTATCGTCCCTATCGCAGCTCATGTTGCAATGAATACATTAGTTGCAGTTGCTCAAGTTTTAATGAGCAATGAACAAATTCAAGAAATGATTAAAGAAGCTGAAAAAATGCAAGGCTTTATCGGAGGATTTTTAGTATGAGGAACTCACCATTGTTCATGGCTGCATTGTACTTCCTTCTAGGATGTATCTTTACACGCTTCGCCATTACGAACGTAACAGATACAATCTGGAATATGTGGACAATACTATTTGCAGTTATGGCAACAATTGATTTTAATTTGGCACTTCGCCTTATCTTAGTTAAATTCACAAAGAAAAAACAATAATAAAACGCAGAGGTCGATTCCTCTGCGTTTTATTGTGGATAATTCTTCAAAAAGTAAACAAGTGTTTGTAACTCTACCGCTAAATCAATATGGTGAATTCTTATATTATCTGACACATTTAAGCGCGCTGGTGTGAAATTTAAAATACCATGCACGTTCGTTTCTGCCAATCTATCTGCTACAGATTGTGCTACTGTAGCGGGTACTGTTAATATTGCCACTTGTATATCAGTTGATAAACGTTCTTCTAATTCATCTAAATGATATACAGGAATGCCCCCGATTTCTGTCCCGACTTTCTCTTCACTAACATCAAACGCCATTTCAATTTTTGTATTATTGTTTTTCGTGAAATTATAATGTAAGAAAGCGGTCCCTAAATTACCTACTCCAATAAGTGCTACACGTGTTATATCATCTTGGTCGAGTGTTTCACGGAAAAATGATAATAAATAATTTACGTTATATCCATAACCTTTTTTCCCTAACGCTCCAAAATATGAAAAATCTCTTCGAATCGTTGCGGAATCAACTTTTACCGCTTCGCTCAATTCGGCTGATGAAACACGTTGCTTACCAGAAAGAGATAAGTTTTGGATAAATCGATAGTATAGAGGCAATCGTTTGGCAGTGGCCTGTGGAATTTTTTGCTGATCCATATAACCTCTCCTCTCTTCCTATCTTTATTCATATACTTGAATCAAATACAGAAGTTTAGCACTCATGAATTTCCCTGTATAATAAAGAGAAGAAGTATTCTCTCTTTATTTTAAACTATACACTATTTTTAGTATGATTGAGAAATATAAACATGGCAAAGTTAAGAAATTATTTGAGGTGAAAACATTGATTTTATTACAAGTAAACGCGCTTACGAAATTATACGGTGCAGAAACGATTCTTGCAAACATAAAATTAGAAGTTCAAACGAAAGATCGTATTGCATTAGTCGGACGAAATGGGGCCGGAAAATCTACATTATTAAAAATAATAGCTGGTGAGCTATCTCATGATGGTGGCGAAATTATAAAACCGAAAGATGTCTCAATCGGATATTTAGCTCAAAATACCGGATTAGAAACATCTTTAACAATTTGGGATGAAATGTTAACCGTCTTTACACACTTGCAGCAAATGGAGACAAAACTTCGAAGGCTAGAGCAAGAGATGGGAAAAGAAGAAAACTTTTCAAACGAGGCTACATATGAAAGATTATTAGCTGATTATGACCAATTGCAATTAGATTATAAAGATCAAGGTGGATATCAATATGAAGCAGATATTCGCTCAATTTTAAGTGGTCTTGGCTTCCCAGTTGAAACGCACCAGACGACGATTTCTACATTAAGCGGTGGACAAAAAACACGATTAGCTCTCGGTAAATTATTATTAACGAAACCAGACCTACTTATTTTGGACGAGCCTACAAACCATTTAGACATCGAAACATTAACATGGCTTGAACAATATTTACAAGGCTATCCTGGCGCAATACTAATCGTTTCCCATGACCGTTATTTCTTGGATAAACTCGTTACACAAGTATATGAAATTTCGAATAAAGAAAGCAGACGATTTGTTGGTAACTACAGTAAATATTTAGACTTAAAATCAGCATTATACGAGCAAGACATGAAACGTTATGAAAAACAACAAGATGAAATCGCTAAGCTTGAGGATTTCGTTCAAAAAAATATAGCGCGCGCATCTACGACAAAACGTGCTCAAAGCCGTCGTAAACAATTAGATAGAATGGAATTATTGACTAGACCATTAGGTGATTCTAAGTCAGCATCCTTCCACTTCGATATCGAAAAACAAAGTGGAAATGATGTTTTACAAGTAAAGGATGCAACTATCGGCTATGATGATGATCCGATTATTGAACATGTAACTATGCGTCTAACTCGCGGGGATAGCGTTGCTTTAGTTGGTCCAAACGGAATTGGGAAATCCACATTATTAAAATCACTTGTGAATAAGTTACCACTATTAAATGGTGATGTTTCTTTCGGATCCAATGTATCTGTTGGTTATTATGATCAAGAACAAGCAAACTTAACATCTTCTAAGCGAGTTTTAAATGAGTTATGGGATGAATATCCACTGCAGCCCGAAAAAGAAATTCGCACGATATTAGGTAACTTCTTATTCACAGGGGATGATGTACTAAAACCAGTATCTTCTCTTAGTGGTGGACAAAAAGCTCGATTAGCTCTTGCAAAACTTATGATGCAAAAATCGAATTTATTAATTCTCGATGAACCTACGAACCATCTTGATTTAAATAGTAAAGAAATTTTGGAGAATGCTTTAATTGATTATCCAGGCACCCTTCTATTTGTTTCACATGACCGCTACTTTATTAATCGTGTAACGACGACCGTTGTTGAGTTGTCAACAGAAGGTGCACAAGAGTATTTAGGCGATTACGATTACTATGTGGAGAAGAAAAATGAAATGATTGAACGTGCAGCATTTGAACAACAAGAACAGCAAGAAAACCAAGCACCTGTTCAAAAAACTGTAGCTCAAGAAAAATTAAATTATCTCGAAGAAAAAGAGCGTAAACAATTAGAACGTCAACGCACTCGAAAAATTGAGGAGCTAGAACAAAATATTGTAGAATTTGAAGAAGAAATTGCTACGTTAGAAGATCAACTTTGCTTACCAGAAATATACGCAGATTATGAAAAGGCTAGTGAAATTACAACGAAAAAGCAAACACTACAAGAGCAACTTGATGCTTGTATGGCAGAATGGGAAGAATTACATTTATAAGAGTATGAATAAGAGGGATGTCTCATAAGTCGGGATTTTTGACTATGCGACATCCTTTTTATCTTCTAGCTGGGGTATAAACGATTCGACACGACATACCGATTTACCGACAAAGTTTGACCATGTTGGCGCCCCCTATAATACGGGCACATTTCAAAATGTTTTTTAGAGATATCTTCTTGCGATTTATTTCCCAAAAAAGAATACATTCAAAGGTCAGACTTCACCTACTTTATCCACAGGTTTATACACATATCCACCTTTATAAAATAAACCCCCAAATAACCTTTCCACATTATCCACAACTAACAAAAAAGTTATCAACATTTTATATACACAATAAAACCCATATTATCAACAGATAATATGGGTTTTATCCACAAGCTGTGGTTAATTTTGTGCATAACTATGCTTCAATATCTAATCCTGGATTTGCATTTAAAGCTAATGTAGCACGTTTTCCTTGTTCATATGCAATTGTACCTGCGGCTGCAATCATCGCTGCATTATCGGTACATAAAGATAGTGGAGGAATAATTAGCTCGATATTTTCTTTTGTCGCAAATTCCGCTTCCAAACGTGCGCGAAGTCCTTTATTCGCAGCTACTCCACCAGCAAGAAGCAGTTGCTTTACGTTATACGCTTCTGCTGCACGAGATGCTTTCGTTACAAGCACATCTATTACACTCGCTTGGAAACTTGCTGCTAAATCTTCCGGTGCAATTTCTATCCCGCGTTGTTTTGCGTTATGCACAGTGTTGATAACTGCTGATTTCAATCCACTGAAACTGAAATCATACGAATCAGGTTCTAGCCATGCACGAGGCAAATCGATTGTCGGTTCCCCTTCATGTGCAAGGCGATCAATATGAGGACCACCTGGATATGGCATGGATAACGTTCGAGCTACTTTATCATATGCCTCTCCAGCTGCATCATCTCTCGTTTCACCAATCACTTCGAATGAACCATGTTCTTTCATATAAACAAGCTCCGTATGTCCACCAGATACAACAAGTGATAGTAGTGGGAATTGAACTTCTTTCACTAAACGGTTCGCATAAATGTGCCCAGCGATATGATGAACACCCACTAGAGGAATATCATGTGCAAAAGCCACTGCTTTCGCTGCATTTACCCCTATTAAAAGCGCTCCTACTAAACCAGGTCCTTCTGTTACAGCAATTGCATCAATATCATCAAATGTGATATTTGCTTCTTTTAAAGCTTCTTCTAACACAACTGTAATTTCTTCTACATGATGACGGGATGCAATCTCTGGTACAACTCCGCCAAAACGTTTATGACTTTCAATTTGTGATGCAACGACATTCGCAATAATTTCCGTTCCATTTTTAACAACTGCTACTGCTGTTTCATCACAACTTGTTTCAATACCAAGTATAATCGTATTTTTTTCCATTATATATTCACCCACATTACGAGACCATCTTCCTGATTGTCTGCATAGTATCGTTTACGAATTCCACCATTTTGAAATCCGTATTTTCTGTATAACTGTTTTGCTACTTCATTTGATACACGTACTTCAAGCGTCATCGTTTTTACCCCTAAATCTTTCGCTTCGGAAATAACTTCTTTCAATAAAGCATCCCCTAGCTTTTGACCTCTGTATTCTGGCAAAATAGCTATATTTGTTATATGTGATTCATCAATAATTATCCACAATCCACAATACCCAATTACACGACCATCTTTTTCTAGCACAACATAATGTGCATGTTCATTCGTCGTTAACTCACGGTGAAAGGCATCTGCAGTCCAAGGAGTTGAAAAAGACGCTTCTTCAATAGCTACAATTTGAGCGATATCATCGAGTTCCATCTTCCTAAATATCATATCCATCTTCTGCAGACTCCTACTTGTTTTGACTTTCTAACCACTTTGTTTCAGCTTCAGCTAAACGAAGATAACTAGGAACAAATGAATGTACATCTTGTTCTTCTTTTTGTAACCCTAAGAAAGCTAACTCACTTGGTCTTGGATTATTTTTAGTAAAAGGAGCAAATACAGCTTGGTCGCCTAAATGTTCTATTATTGTTTCTTTGTGCAGTTTAACATCGTTACCAATAAATAAAACAGGCTTTCCTTTATCTTTTAACATTTGCAACCAGTCTACAATAAGGATGATTCGGTCTTCTTCTATAGAAGTTAAATGCTCTCCTTCATATGTATATAACCCAGTATAAATTTGTCCACGTCTTCCATCGAATAAAGGACAGATCAACCCATTAAAATTAGCACCGTTTGCAGCCACTACTTCTAAACTTGATACACCTACAATTGGTATTTGAAGTGACCAAGCTAATGTTTTTGCAGCTGTCACACCTATACGAACACCTGTATATGATCCAGGTCCAGCAGCTACAACGATTTTAGTTAATTCTTTCGGTTTTACACCACATTCTTTTAACAATTTCTCTACAGCTGGCATAAGACGTACAGAATGGTTTTTTGTTAAGTTTGTAATGATTTCCCCAATTACGTTTCCTTCCTCAATAAGGGATACACCCATTACGTAATTTGAAGTATCAATTGCTAGTACTTTCATCTTGTAATAGCTCCTCACATAATCTAATATATCGATATCCAATTGGCTCGAGTACAATTTTCCTTGTATCATCTCCAGTATGGAATAAACTAATTTGTAACTTCTCATTTGGTAAAAATGCTTCTATTAAATGAGCCCATTCTACTACAGTAATTCCTTCACCGTAGAAATACTCATCAAAACCTAAGTCCTCTTCACTTTCTGCTAAGCGATACACGTCCATATGATATAGCGGCAATCTCCCTTTATATTCTTTAATAATATTAAAGGTAGGACTATTTACAACTCTTTTCACTCCAAGACCTTTTGCTAGTCCTTTTGTAAAAGTTGTTTTACCAGCCCCTAGATCTCCTTCTAAAATAATTACATCTTGTGCCCCGACAAGTCCACCTAGTTTTTCTGATAATCTTTGTGTTTCCTCAGAAGAGTTTGTTGTTATTTCATATTTACTCACAGACTTCACCTACTTTGCTCCCAATGTTCTCTGCTTTTTATTATACAGGTTTTGAATATATAAAAAAGTCCTTAGGAGTTTTCCTAAGGATAGTTTGACTGTCTTTATTAGTTTTTTGTTAAAACAAATAAAAAAATACGAAACAACATGTTTCGTTCTTTTCTTTATATAAAATGGCGGTCCCGACCGGGGTCGAACCGGCGATCTCCTGCGTGACAGGCAGGCATGTTAACCACTACACCACGGGACCATTTGGTTGCGGGGACAGGATTTGAACCTGCGACCTTCGGGTTATGAGCCCGACGAGCTACCGTGCTGCTCCACCCCGCGATGATATAAATAGCCTGGCAACGTCCTACTCTCACAGGGACAAGGTCCCAACTACCATCGGCGCTAGAGAGCTTAACTTCCGTGTTCGGTATGGGAACGGGTGTGACCTCTCTGCCATCATTACCAGACTGTATTCATTTAAGACAAGAATCATCATAACTTATTTAACTTTTAAAGTCAACAAGTTTTTATATTCTTTCAAAACTAGATAACATTGCTTCATATTATATGGTTAAGTCCTCGATCTATTAGTATTCGTCAGCTCCACATGTCACCATGCTTCCACCTCGAACCTATCAACCTGATCATCTTTCAGGGATCTTACTAGCTTACGCTATGGGAAATCTCATCTTGAGGGGGGCTTCATGCTTAGATGCTTTCAGCACTTATCCCTTCCGCACATAGCTACCCAGCTATGCCCTTGG
>NZ_JAFLPK010000001.1:155000-247500 GCF_036851315.1 Bacillus cereus group sp. Sample62 | reverse complement strand
TAAATGGCTGGGCTAGCTGGATTCGAACCAGCGCATGACGGAGTCAAAGTCCGTTGCCTTACCGCTTGGCTATAGCCCATCGAAATATTTATCTTCTTTTCAAAGACAAATGTTATTGTAACATAATGTCCAATAAAAAACAACTGCCAAATAGCAGAAGTTAAAATGGCGGTCCCGACCGGGGTCGAACCGGCGATCTCCTGCGTGACAGGCAGGCATGTTAACCACTACACCACGGGACCATTTGGTTGCGGGGACAGGATTTGAACCTGCGACCTTCGGGTTATGAGCCCGACGAGCTACCGTGCTGCTCCACCCCGCGATGATATTACTTATATATTTTATATGGTGGAGGATGACGGGATCGAACCGCCGACCCCCTGCTTGTAAGGCAGGTGCTCTCCCAGCTGAGCTAATCCTCCGAAGTGGTGACCCGTACGGGATTCGAACCCGTGTTACCGCCGTGAAAGGGCGGTGTCTTAACCACTTGACCAACGGGCCAGTATGTATGGCAGAGAAGAAGGGATTCGAACCCTCGCACCGCGTTAGCGATCTACTCCCTTAGCAGGGGAGCCCCTTGAGCCACTTGGGTACTTCTCTGTATGGCTCCGCAGGTAGGACTCGAACCTACGACCGATCGGTTAACAGCCGATAGCTCTACCACTGAGCTACTGCGGAATAATAAAGACAATTTGTATCTTATAAAATTTCTTATCGTAAGTCAAGATGTTTTTTCACAACATCTTGTACAAACGTGACATGTTTATAATATACTGGATTGCGTTTTCACTGTCAAGATGTTTTCTTTATCAGGTTCAGTTTCCCTTTACACTTTCCACAGACATATCTTTTTGTATTTATTTGACGTCTTCTTACATATTGAAGCGAACAGCCCATACATTCATACGTATAAACCTTTTTTTCCTTTTCTTCATTAATTATTCGTTTACAAAAGCGTGGCGCATCAACTTCTTTTAACAATTCACGAAAATCTCTATCCCGGTGCTTATAGCCCCTTCCTGTAATATGTAAGTGATAATGACAAAGCTCATGTTTAATGATTCCAACTAACTCTTCTTTCCCATATATTTCGTAATATCGATAATTCAGTTCAATATTGTGTGTATTCAATAGATAACGCCCACCAGTTGTACGCAACCTACTATTGAACATAGCTTTATGTAAAAATGGCATTCCGAAGTATTGTAGTGATACTTCTTCCACCAGACGCTGTATCTCTTGCTTATCCACTCTCATTCCTCCTAAACTAAAAAATATTTTTACACTTTTCTCCTCCCTTATACATATATTAAATAGTACATATACCCATCCTCATTCAAGAAGCGTGGTTTCTAAAAATATAGCATGAATAGAAATCCACTCACCAACCTCTCATCAATAGTACCTTAGATTGTTGAGAGTAGGATTAAACAAGGAGGGATTCCTATGCCTACGTGGCTAAAAAAACAAATGCAACGCGCATATTTTGAAAAAAACCGGTATCAAATTAAATTACTAAATGAATGCTGGTTTTATTATAGCAAAATACATCAAAGCTCATAATCCATTACACGTTTTATCCCATAAAAAAAGAGAGCAGTTTCATCCGCTCTCTTCTCTTACTATTCTATCGGCAACATAGATAGTGCAACGCGACCTTTTTTCGTATCAATATCATCTACCCATACCTTTACGATTTGTCCGACAGATACAATATCTAACGGATGCTTCACATACTGTTTGCTTAGTTTAGAAATATGTACTAAACCATCTTGTTTTACACCTACATCAACAAAAGCACCAAAATCAACAACGTTACGAACTGTTCCTTCCAGTTCCATACCACGTTTTAAATCTTCTAATTTCAAAATCCCTTTTTTCAGAAGCGGTTTAGGCAACTCATCCCTCATGTCTCGCTCTGGACTAATGAGCGCATCTATAATATCAACTAATGTTGGCTCCCCAACTCCCGTTTCTTGCGATAATTTAGAAATCTCCACTTCTTCTAAGCTCTTTTGTAATTGCAATTGCCCTACGTCATCTTTTGATAACCCTAGACTCTTCAATAACACTTCAACATTTTTATATTGTTCTGGATGAATACCCGTTCGATCTAACGGATTTGCCCCTTCTAATATACGTAAGAAACCTATGCATTGTTCATATGTCTTCGCACCTAGACGCGGTATTTTCTTTAAGTCTGTTCGTTTTGTAAATTTCCCTTCTTCTTCACGCTTTGCCACAATATTTTTCGCAACGGTTTTCGATAAACCCGAAACATATTGCAATAACGCAACTGAGGCTGTATTTACATTCACACCGACTTGGTTAACTGCCGTCTCTACTACAAATGTTAATGATTCATTCAACCTCTTTTGAGATACATCATGTTGGTATTGTCCAACCCCAACTGATTTAGGATCAATCTTCACAAGTTCAGCAAGTGGATCTTGCAGACGTCTCCCAATAGAAACAGCACTTCTTTCTTCAACCTGTAAATTCGGAAATTCCTCACGAGCTAAATCAGAGGCCGAATATACACTCGCACCAGCTTCGTTCACAATAATATAGAAGACTTCTTGTTTCACATTTTGTAATACATCAACTATAAATTCTTCCGATTCTCTAGAAGCTGTACCATTCCCAATCGCAATCATTTCAACTTGATATTTATCTATAATAGAAAGAACTTTCGTTTTTGCATCTTCATATTTACGAACAGGTGGATGCGGATAAATAACATCAATATATAGAACCTTCCCCGTATCATCTACAACAGCTAATTTACAACCCGTTCTATATGCAGGATCTACAGCTAACACAACCTTTCCTTTCATTGGAGGTTGTAATAACAAATTACGTAAGTTCTCAGAGAAAATATGTATCGCTTGTTCCTCAGCGGTTTCTGTTAATTCTTTTCGAATCTCTCTTTCAATGGAGGATTGAATTAATCGTTTATAACCATCCTCAATTGCTAACTTTACATAATGTGCACTTTTAGAATCGTTATCACGAATTACTCTCTTATATAAGAAAGTTACTATCTCATCTACTGGTGGAACAACAGAAACTCTCAATATAGCTTCTTTCTCACCGCGATTCATCGCTAATACACGATGCGGTACTACTTTCTGCAACGGTTCTTCATGACTGTAATACATTTCATATATATTCTTTTCATCTTTCTCTTCATCTTTTACGGACGAAGACATAACACCTTTTCTAAAAGTAACATTCCGAATCCAACTACGATAAGCTGCTTCATCTGAAATGATTTCTGCAATAATGTCTTGGGCACCTTGTAATGCTTCTTCTGCAGATTGCACTTCTTTCTCTGCGTTAATAAACTCCATTGCCTTCTGATTTGGATCTTCTTTCTTATATAACAATAACCATTCAGCTAACGGCTCTAGTCCTTTTTCTTTTGCAATCGTTGCTTTCGTTCTTCTTTTCTCTTTATATGGACGATATAAATCTTCTACTTCTTGCAACTTTACAGCTTTAACAATTTGCTGACGTAACTCTCCTGTCAGTTTCCCCTTCTCATCAATAAGACGAAGAACCTCTTCTTTCCTATCTTCAAGCTGCATCATATATTGCCATCTCTCTAAAATTGTACGAATTTGCACCTCATCTAAAGAGCCTGTCCATTCTTTTCGGTAACGAGCAATAAATGGAACTGTGTTACCTTCTTCTGTTAATTGAATAACATGACGAACTTGCTTTTCGGTAAAGCCTAATTCCTTCACTAACATTTTCATTAACGCTTGTCGATTATCTACCATTTCCATATACAACCGTAACCTCCTCTATAATAAAAAAAAGTTGCCCTGTAAAGAGAGCAACTTAAACTGCCGATTTAAAAATCTATTAGTCCTAAACTAATTTGTAGCGCTTCATCTACACGAATCATCATCACTTCATCTAAGTGAGTGATTTTGTCCGTTAAGCGCTGCTTATCGATTGTTCGAATCTGCTCAAGTAAAATAACAGAATCTCTCTCAAAACCATACTTTTTCGCATCAATTTCCACATGAGTGGGTAATTTAGCTTTTTGAATCTGTGCAGTAATAGCCGCTACAATCACCGTTGGACTAAAACGATTTCCGATGTCATTTTGAATGACAAGAACCGGACGAACGCCTCCTTGCTCAGAACCAACAACTGGGGAAAGGTCTGCAAAATACACGTCGCCGCGTTTTACAATCAAAATATTACCCCCCGCTAACTAAGCGTTCTACTGTATGAGCTGCTTCATACTCTGCTAAGAAAGCTTCCGATGCAATACCAAGATTAATTTTTCCCATTTCAATGTACCCACGTCGCATTGATTCATGTTGGTAGCGTTTCTTCGTCTTATGTTGACGCAATAACAGTTGTGTTGCCTGGCAAATTAGTTCATGGCGATTCTTATTCTCTTGTTTTCCAATTCCGTCCAATTCCGTTACCATTTGCTTTGGCAACCGAACCACGATTTCAGTAGTTACACTTGATTCGGACACAAAAATACACCTCCACCGTCAACTACACACCCAAATATATATATGACACCTATTGTAATAATACCATTGTATGGGGCCTGTTGCAAAGACTTCCTTATTCCTTGCTTATGTTTTCCAATTCACAAACAAAACATTCATATTCTTTTATTTTTATCTTATTACAAACAAGAAACGAAAGAGTTTCCCAGCAAAATTCACTTTAAATTATGTTAAAAGTAATGATAAGTAAAAAGCTTCTCATCAAAAATGAGCTTATTCTTAACCAATGAACAGTCCTCTCAAATGACAAGAAGCAAATCATACTACCTTCTATATATTGTTCAAATAATTGATTACTTCTACAACCTTGCCGTGCCGTATGAATATTCTCGGCACACGGAAGCTTATCGTTGCAATAATTTCATAATTAATAGTCCCAGAATATTCAGCAACCTCAGTAGCACTAATATACTCATCACCTTGTTTTCCAATGAGTGTAACTTTCGTACCAAGCGGTACTTCACAAGGAAGGTGTATCATGAATTGATCCATTGTTACTCGACCTACAATCGGTACCCTTTTACCATTTATAAGCACTTCGAACCCTTGTAATCTTCTAAGCCATCCATCTGCATATCCAATCGCAACAGTTGCAATCCATTCCTCCGTCTTCGTTCGGTAAGTGACGTTATAACTAATCCCATCCCCTTTAATCACCTGTTTAATATGAGCAACTTTCGTATGCAGTGATAGCGCTGGTTCTAATTTAAACGGTAAAAAAGGGCGTATTTCTACAGACGGGGATAACCCATACATCGCAATGCCAATTCGTACTGCATTAAATGTAATCCCTTGAAAACGTAGCGTTGCAGCACTATTAGCTGTATGGACAAATTTAGGATCCACTCCGAACTCTTTCAACCAACTTAACTGCTGCAAAAATGTGTTATATTGCTTATCAAAGTAAGAAGTCTCCACCTCATCCGCTGTTGCAAAATGTGTATAAACTCCTTCTAATTCTAAAAATGGCGCACCTTCTAAACTCTTTAAAAATCCTTTTAATTCTTTTCGTTCGCGTATTCCAATTCTTCCCATACCACTATCGAAATTAATATGGTATTTCATTGTAGATGAACCATCCCAAAGTTTGATCGCTTCATCCACCCATTCTTTTTGAAAAACAGTTAACGCTACATCATTTTCAGCAGCTACATTGACATCACGAGGCGGGGAAGGACCTAACACTAAAATCGGCACAGTAATACCAGCCCTTCGAAGCACTAGAGCTTCATCTAAAAAAGCAACCGCTAACCTTGTCGCCCCTGCTTCTAATGCCGTTTTAGCTACCGGTACATAATCGTGTCCATATGCATTCGCTTTGACTACAGCAAAAATCTCTACATCACTTGGAATGAAATCTTTAATGTGTGTAATATTGTTATAGATCGCATCTAAATCCACTTCCACCCAAGTGTCACGGTAAAATGGTGCTTCTTCCATAAATACACTTCCTTATACACGATATGCGAAGCTTATTCTTTTATATGCTTCTTTTATGAAATCCACCCTTCAAACTAAGAAAAGACGTGGTGCACATATATCACCACGTCTAAGAAGTTTACTTCACTTGCTTCTCTGTAACTGAACGAGCAACCATTAATAGCTCCTTCGGCTCTAAACCTTTAGACACGAGCATATATTCTACTCCGTTATGCGACCACGTTAAAGAATCTTTCGTCAATGCCCCAATTGTAAAGCCAAGATCAACCAATTCTCCGCTCACACTTATCGCTGACGAAGCCTCTGCAACTTTTGCCTTTTCTTGTATCAAAGTAAAGGATTTCTTACTTCCAGTGTATGTGAGTATCGCACGCTTGCCACTGTCTGTCTTCAACTCTTTTTCATCTTTCAAAACCATACCTTGCGGCGTATCACGCGGATACAAAATAGCAAATGGTTTGTCTTCTTTCGCTGCTGTTTGAACATCTACTTGCGCCCTAGACATATTTTGTTTCGTATCAAATGCACCTTTATCAAATTTCGCATCAAATTTCACTTTTGAGAAATCTACTTTCACAAGAACATTTTGATCATTATCCATTAACTTCACCGAAACTGGTGTTAAATCACTTTTCTTCAATGTAATCTCTTGTTTCGGCAACATGTTTTGATGTTGATAGTTTGTTTTTGTTTTAAAAATATAATACTTATCTGTTTTTTCAAAAGTAAGGTTTTTCTTATCCTGTAAAATATCTCTCACAAGGGATTCATATAAGTAAGCCTGGCTACTATTTTGCGGCCAATCACTTTGGAAACGGAAACTCTTATTAAGTGCTGGCGTTAATACAAATACCCCTTCTTCATTTCTTAAAATAATTTGGCTTTGATCTTTTTTCGCATTCTGCAAATTCACACGATAAAAAGAAGGTTCCTTATGCCATATTTCTACCTTGTACTCCTGAGGCTCATTCCCTGTTTTAATAGATAATTTTGCTTCAGCTTGATAACTTTTCATCCCTTTTACTTTCGCCTCTAAATCTCTCACAACATCATCTTGTTTCTTTTCCATACAACCCGCCAACACAAAAACGGTTAATAAACCGACAAGAACTAAAAACAGACGCCTTTTCATCACTTCAGCCCCTTTGCCCCTATAAATGAATGGAAGATGTACCTTCCTTATCGCTACATCAAATATATGAGACAAAGATATAAAATATGCAGACTAGCGTGACGAGCTTTCTAAAACAACTTGAGCAACAGCAAATTCCTTACTATGACTAATTGATAAATGAACAATATGCTCTGTACTTGTAACGAGAATCGGCTTACCTCTATCATCATTCCTTACTTCAATATCTAAAAAACTTACTTCTTTTCCAATACCAGTTCCTACCGCTTTTGAATACGCCTCTTTCGCTGCAAATCTTCCAGCTACAAACTCTGTAAGGCGACTTCCCTTCAGCTCCTTAGCAACATTACGTTCACTTTCAGTTAAAATACGCTCCATAAATTTAAGTTTTCCATCTAGCATTTTTTCAATTCGATTCAATTCAATAATATCGATTCCAATCCCTACAATCATTTCAAAATCCCCTTCTTCTATTTAGCTTTCTTTTTTCATATTGTAAGAATAACAGAGAATCTTTCTGATGCAAAAGGAGTGATACTCACAACATGCTAATACCTTCTGCCCGCATTTCCTTACAACCAATCGTCATCGCTTTACTTCTCATACAATTAGTCATGATTATGTCAAGCGACTTCCTTCTTTTTCCTATGGCATCCTACAATGAATATATCGCTAAAGGAGAATGGTGGCGTCTCATAACTTCCTTACTTGTACATGTAGACTTACAACATTTCCTTTCTAATAGTATTTGTTTATTTGTGCTTGGCTCTTCTATTGAAAAACAACTAGGACACTTTTCTTTCATCATTATTTTTTTCCTTTCTGGTATTCTTGGAAATATTTCTTCTTATCTCATTATGCCTCTTGAATATATTCATGCCGGGGCATCTGGTGGTATTTTCGGATTGCTAGGTGCACAATTATTTCTATTGTATAGTCGATATCGTTCTCCCAATCCAAGAGACATCGCTATTTTTTCAATCATGATATGTATATTACTACTATTCACTTTCTTCAATCCCTCTGCTAACCCTATAAGCCATTTAACAGGATTAATCATTGGCGGTATTTGCACCCCTTTATTAACAAAAAAATCCGATGGTGCAGAGCTTATTTAATATAAAAGCTCGCACCATCGACAATTTCTACATCTGTTTGTTTACTTAAATCTCTCATTAATTGAAATAAAGACTCATCCTTCTTCTTCGCCTCAATCATACAATCAATTTGCGAAACACTTCCCTTTATCTTTTTTAAAAAAGATAAAAAAGTATCTACATTAATAAAGTCCGCATGTGCTCTCGGGTCTTTTCCCTCTCTAGGACTAGAAATGTGCATTTTCACTGGTAACAAAGACGATTCCCACGTATGTACAACACGCGCCCAATCTTCATGCCAATCTTCTCGATCATTATTCATCATATGGTGATGCAAATCAAACACGACTGGAACATCTAATTTTTCACCTAAATACAATGTTTCTTCTAAAGAAAAAGTCGTATCATCATTTTCTAATATGATCATCTCTTGGATACTTCTTGGAACACTTGACCAATTTTCTATAAATCGTTCTAATGCGAGTTCCTTATCGTTATAACCTCCACCCACATGTAATACGCATCGTTGCTTATGTGCAATTCCCATACCTTTTAATAATTTTTTATGCATCTGCAATGTCTTTACAGATTGTTTAAAAATATTCTTCTCAGGTGAATTCAGCACAACAAAATGATCTGGATGAAAATCAATACGCATATTCATTCGAATAGCGTAATCACCTAGCACTTTTAAATTTTCTTTCAAGGGGCGAATATAGTTCCACTCTAACAACTCCTCATGATTCGCCAAAGGAACAAGTTTGGAACTAAGCCGAAAGAAAGATATATCATGCCCTTTATTATGCTTTAATAACCGTAAACAATTTTCTAAATTCGAATTAGCAATTCTTTCGAGTTTACGAATTGCAGCCTCCCGATCATCAATTCGTTGAAACTGCGCATATGTCATCGTTTGAGATGGAGATGCATTCTTTAAATGTACACTCATCGCAACATACCCAAGTCTTACAAGCATGTAACACCTCTTTTCTACACAAGTTATTATGTAGTATGTACAATTACAGAAATAAAAAAAGAGAATGCCAACAAAGGGCATTCTCTTTTTTTATTAAGCTTGTGGACGGCTATGATGTTTTCTTTCGCCACGTCCATTTGAAGATCCAGGGCGACCTTGACCTTCACCTTTACGACCACGGCTACCACCATCACGATTGCGATCACGGTTACGGCCATCGCCACCACGGCTACCACCATCACGATTGCGATCACGGTTACGACCATCGCCACCGCCGCGTCCGTCACGACTACGATTACGGTTACCATCACGGTATCCGCCTCCGTTACCGCCGCGTTTTTTAGAACCGCCACCTCTTGAAACAACTGGTGGTTCTGACGTTAAAGCGATTGGAGTTGTATCTGGCTCTTTTGTCATCATTTTTAAAGCAGCAGCTACTACTGTTACAGAATCATTCTCTTCTAACATTTCTTCTGCAATACGCTTGTAGTATGATAAATTATCATTTTCAATTGTGCTTTGAAGTTTTTCAGCGATTAAACGTTGTTGACCTTCTAATGCCTCGTCAAGTGTCGGTGCTTCCATACGATCAACTTTACGTTTTGTAGTGCGCTCGATATTTTTTAATTGTCCTGATTCACGTGGTGTTACAAATAACATTGCAATACCTTTTTTACCTGCACGGCCAGTACGACCGATACGGTGAACGTATGATTCTGGATCTTGTGGGATATCGAAGTTATATACATGTGTTACGCCTGAAATATCAAGACCACGTGCAGCAACGTCTGTTGCAACAAGAACTTCAATAGCACCTTCTTTAAATTTACGTAATACAGACATACGCTTCGCTTGTGTTAAGTCACCGTGAATACCTTCTGCTGCATAACCACGTAAGTTTAATGCTTCTGATAATTCATCAACACGACGCTTTGTACGACCGAATACGATTGCAAGCTCTGGAGATTGAATATCTAATAAGCGTGTTAACACGTCAAACTTTTTCTTTTCTTGCACTTCTAAATAGAACTGCTGAATGTTTGGCATTGTTACTTCTTTTGCTTTTACTTTAATGTGTTGAGGCTCAGTCATGAAACGCTCAGCAATACGACGGATTGGATCTGGCATTGTCGCTGAGAATAATAATGTTTGATGTGTATCTGGCACATCTGTTAAAATCGCTTCAATATCTTCAATGAAGCCCATGTTTAACATTTCATCCGCTTCGTCAAGAACAACTGTCTCTACGTTTTGTAAGCGAAGTGTTTTACGGTTAATATGATCTAAAATACGACCCGGCGTACCAACAATAATGTGTGGGTGTTTTTTTAGAGCACGAATTTGGCGGTTAATATCTTGACCACCATAGATTGGTAAAATACGAACGCGTTTATGTTTACCAATTTTGTACAGCTCTTCTCCAACTTGAATTGCTAATTCACGCGTTGGCGCGATAACAATACCTTGAACTGCTTCTTTATTTGTATCCACTTTATCTAATAGTGGTAATCCGAATGCTGCTGTTTTCCCTGTACCTGTTTGCGCTTGCCCAATAATATCCTTACCTTGCAATGCATGTGGAATTGTTTCAGCTTGAATCGGCGTAGCCTCTTCAAAGCCCATACTTTCAACAGATTGTAGTAAAGACTCACTTAATCCTAATTCTCGAAATGTTGTCAATGTTACTTCTCCTTTTCTATCCTATACTTATCATTTAAAAAAAGGCGTTTTCCGAATTTGCGGAAAAGCCCTTTTCCTGAATGCTCACGTATATAAACGGGCGTATATTCTTCGCGAAAATACTTCTAAACGTTATTACACTTTATCAATTATAAGTTTTGTATGTGCAAAAAGCAAACCCAACTGTTACCTTATTTTCATATTCAGAGTTTTTTTCTTCACTTTTATTTTTTTATATTTACTGTAAGCGCTTATTATAAGTTTCTTCTATTTTCGCATCTATCATCCCTATTTATATACACCAATTATTTCAACATCGTAATTACTTCTTCCAATTTCATGCCACGAGATGCTTTTATTAATACAACATCTTTCACATCAACTACTGCTTGTAACTCTTTTACTAGCTCTTCTTTATTATCATACGCTTTTACACGCTCAATAGGGAAATTAATTTTCGCTCCTTCAGCAATTTGAGCCCCTAATTTACCATACGTGAACACATATGCAATTTTTGCTGGATCGATTAATTTACCGACTTCATAATGAAACTGTACTTCTTGATTTCCAAGCTCTAACATATCACCGAGTACAACGATCTTCTTAGCAAATCCATCTAAACCGTTCATTAAGTGGAATGCTGCTTCCATAGCTGTCGGACTTGCATTATAAGCATCATTAATAATTGTTAATCCACTATCCGTTTTTACAATTTCCATACGCATGCCCGTCATTTGAAGTGTTACTAAACCTTGTTTCATTTCTTCCCATGTTACACCAAAATGTTTCGCAATTGCCATTGAAGCAAGCGTATTATACACATTATGTTTCCCCAATACTGGTAAGTAGAATGAAATATTTTCATCTCTATTCATTTTAAAATGTGTCCCAGTCGCCTGTAATGCTACAGTAGTTGGATAATAATCATTTGCTCTAGCATCACCAAATGTAACTGTTTCAGCTATTAAATTCATTTCAGGAACACGATTTGTTAATAATGGCTCATCTCCGTTATATACGAATACTCCACCTTCTTGTAATCCTGTCACAATTTCTAATTTCGCTTCAGCAATTGCTTCACGAGAGCCTAAATCCATTAAATGTGCCTCACCGATGTTCGTAATGATAGCTGCATTTGGACGTGCTAACTTAGATAAGAATTCAATTTCTCCTCGGCTCGACATACCCATCTCTAATACAGCTACTTCTGTATTTTCTTCTAAGTTTAAAATAGTAAGAGGTAACCCAATATGGTTATTGAAGTTTCCTTCTGTTTTTTGAACTTTGAATTTAGTCGAAAGAAGACTTGTTACAATATCTTTTGTAGATGTTTTACCATTACTCCCTGTCACACCAATAACTTTCACATCCAATTGATCGCGATAGTTTTTCGCTAACATTTGTAATGCCGATAGCGTGTCTTCTACAAAAATAACGGGAAGATTCTCAGGTGGATTTGCTACATCTTTCATCCATAATGTCGCCACAGCTCCATTTTCAACGGCTTTATCTACAAAAGCGTGTCCATCGAAACGTTCACCTTGAATCGGAACATATAGGTTGCCTTTTTCGATTTTTCTCGTATCAATAGACACTCCTTGTATAGTAATTCCCTCATATTGCTCTGCTAATCCCGTACCATTTACCATCTGTTCTACTTGTTTTAACGTTCGATTTATCATGAGAACACTCCTTACATAGAGGAAGCACTATTCCTGCGAATAGTGCTTCCTCCTTTTTTGTTAGATTGTATATTTAATTTTTTGTTTTTCTTCGTGACGCTCAATCGCTAAACGAATTAGCTCTTCAATTAATTCCGGATACGGTAATCCAGTATGTTGCCATAGTAGAGGGAACATACTAAACGGCGTAAACCCTGGCATCGTATTCACTTCGTTAATATATACTTCTCCATCTTTCGTTAAGAAGAAATCAGCTCTTGTTAAGCCAGCACTATCTAACGATTGGAATGCAATAATCGCATCTCGCTTAATGACATTAGACTCTTCTTCTGTCATTTCAGCTGGAATAATTAACGCTGTATCACCATCGATATATTTCGACTTATAATCATAGAAGTCCTTTTTCGGTACGATTTCACCTACAACTGAACATTTCGGTTCATCATTACCTAGTACACCAACTTCTACTTCACGTCCAACGATATTTTCTTCTACAATAATTTTACGGTCAAATTGGAATGCCTCTTCAAATGCATTCTCAAGCTCTTCACGATTTTTACACTTATTAATACCAACACTTGAACCAAGGTTTGCTGGTTTTACGAAGCAAGGATATCCTAAAACTTCTTCTACTTTTTCATATGCTGTTTCACAATCTTTTTCCCATGCACTACGAATAAACGATGCATACTTCGCTTGTTTCAATCCAGCTTCTGCGAAGATGTTTTTCATAACAACTTTATCCATACCAGCAGCAGATGCTAGAACACCATTTCCTACATAAGGAATGTTCATTAATTCTAATAATCCTTGAACCGTTCCATCTTCACCATTTGGTCCATGTAATAATGGGAAAATAACGTCGATAGCATTTTCCTCAGAAGCTGCAGATGGAATGATTTCTGTGCTTAATGATAACGGAGAAATCGCATTTTCTGCGTCGCTCATTTTTAGAACTTCAACATCTGTTACTTCACCTTCAATACGCTCACCGCGCACCCATTGACCTTGTTCTGTAATATAAATTGGATGAATCTCGAATTTATCTTGATTTAATGCTTTAATAGCAGCAAGAGCCGTTTGTAGCGAAACTTGATGCTCAGCTGATTTTCCACCATATAATAAACCTAATTTAATTTTTGTCACTGAAATCACCCTAACCAATTGTTTTCATTTTTCTATTTTAGCACTTTTTATAAAAATAGGTAGTTCCTATTTGAAATAAAATGTAACTTCCACAAATAATTAAATGACACCACTTATTGGTTTTCTATACTTTTTCTACTTAACTTTCTTCATAAATATACAAAATTAAATTCTAAAATACAGTGAAACTTTAATTAACGAGGGGCCATCCCCACTAATTATCAGCCCGCACCAATCGGGCAGTTGTCTCCCGCCGAATTTTGAGGTGGAAGTCTTACTGCCCACAAATAGCGGGATAAAATTGCAATCCAATCTAGTTATGTACCTAAAATATGTAGAAATCCCCTTTTTGTGTATGTCATCTACTCATTAAGAAGATTGTTTGGTCAGTGTGCCTTTTTGCCTTTGCTCAACGAGACGATCTAAAGAAACATATACAATACCTGCAACTACACATCCTACAGCTAAAATTGTAAATAGAAAGTGGCCAAGTAATCGATCCAATAAAAAACCGCCAAGAAGTGGACCGAATGCGCCTCCTGTAATCCACTGCAAACTGGCAGCTCCCATATAAGTCCCTCTCAAGTGCTCAGGGGCCAAATTCGCTACAAACGTCATCTGTACAGGCGACATAATCATCTCACCTAACGTATATATGGCATAAACGAACAGCAACGTTATTAAAATAATCGTAGCATTTGCATCAAATTCTCCAAACCACTTCGGTAACCATCCTATAAAGAACAAACCAACTCCGAACAAACATGCACCATATAACATCGTCTTTCCGACAGGTTTATCTGTGGCCCATTTTGAAATTTGAAATTGGAACAACACAACTAATAGTCCATTTAAAGCCATTAAATATGGATATGGATTGTTAGTTCCAAAAATGCCTTTCATTTCATTATCAAAGTGCAGCGGCAACATGCCTTCTGTTTGAGAAAATCCCATCGAAATAATGATACCTGCTAACAAATAAATCATTAGTGCCTTATCTCTCATTACAATTTTCCAAACCGCCCCTGATTCCTTTTCTTTATTTTCTTCTTTATTCGCGCTCTTTGGCATTGTCTCTTGAATAAGGATGAATACTAGTAATGCATAAAATAACATCGTAGACGAGGCAATAATAAACACAAGGTTCTTCGACAACATAACTACTGAAGCACCCATTATCGGGCCAATTGCAGCACCTATATTGTGCCCCATCCGCAATAAACCATATGCCTCGGTTCTTTTTTCAGGTGCTGTTACATCCGCAACCATTGCTGATGCAGCGGGATGGAATAATGAATTACTGAGCCCTAAAAAAATAGATAAAATAGCATAAGGAATAAATCCTTCTATAAATAAAAAACCTAGCATGAACAAAGCATTACTCACCATTGAAAAAATCATTATTGGCTTTCTTCCATATATATCAGCAATCCTCCCACCAAGAAGAGAACCGAAACTTGCGGCAATCGGAGAAAGTGCCATAATAACCCCTACTTCCAATAACGAATCCACCTTATCTTTTAAATATAGTGCAAAAAAAGGCATCAACATCATCATTGCAATTCCATTTAACGTTTCGCCAATAAACCGAATCCATATGTTTCGGTCCATCTCCCTTAACTCACGCCACGTATTTTTCATACATTCCCCCCCTCAGTTCCCCAACAATTATATTATATACACAATCAGAAAAATGTAAATTTTCAGAACAAAAAATCCATCCTAACGGAATTAGAATGGATTTTTCAACTTATAAATTTGCTGCATCTTCTTCGTCTTTACTATTATTTAAAGCACTATGTTTTCGGCTATATAAGAAGTAAACCGCAATACCGATAACCATCCATACCCCAAAACTAATCCAAGCAGTTCCGGATAACTGAAGCATTAAATATAAACAAAAAATCACCGTTAATGCTGGTAAAAATGGTACAAGCGGTGCCTTAAACGCTCTTGGTAAATCAGGATGAGTTCTTCTCATTACAATAACAGCGACAGCTACAAGTGCAAAGGCTGATAAAGTCCCCATATTTACAAGATGCGCTAACACATTTAAATCTATTAATCCTGAAATAAGTGCTGCAATAATTCCTGTTGTCCATGTATTTAAAAATGGTGTTTTAAATTTTGGATGGACTTTAGCAAGGCGCTTCGGCAATAATCCATCTCTACTCATTGCATACGAAACACGTACTTGCCCATACATCATAACTAACATTACTGTTGTGATTCCTGTAATTGCTCCTACTGAAATTACTCCCGCTAAACTATCTTGTCCAATAAATTGAAGTGCAAAAGCAACTGGATCTGATATATTTAACTGTCCGTATGGAACAATTCCTGTCAAAATAAGTGAAACAACAATATAAAGAACTGTACAAATTAATAAAGATGCAATAATGCCAATTGGTAAATCACGTTGTGGACGTTTCACTTCTTCTGCTGCCGTTGAAACTGCATCAAACCCTATGAATGCAAAGAACACTGTAGCAGCTCCAGCCATTACACCATCTAAGCCAAACGGCATAAAAGGTGTCCAATTTTCAGGTTTTACATAATTAAAACCAGCAAAGATAAATATGAGAACAACCGCTAATTTAATAAACACCATAATGTTATTTATTCGTGCACTTTCACGAACACCTCTAGATAAAAGAACTGTCATCACTAAAATAATTAGAACCGCAGGCAAATCAATTATTCCACCCTTTCCTGTACCAGGGGCCGAGGAGAGAATGGTAGGAATATGGATCCCAAATCCCTTTAATAAAGATTGAAAATAAGCGGACCAACCGTTTGCTACAGCAGATGTAGCGAGTAAATACTCAAGCATTAAGTCCCATCCAATTAAAAATGCGAATACCTCTCCCATCGTCGCATATGTGTACGTATACACACTGCCTGAGACAGGAACTGAAGAAGCGAATTCAGCATAACAAAATGCAGCAAAGGCACAGGCTAAAGCGGCTATCGCAAATGATAATATAATAGCTGGTCCAGAATGTTTTGCTGCTACCACGCCCGTTAGAACAAAAATACCTGTTCCAACAATTGCCCCGATTCCAAGCATAGTTAAATCCAATGCACCCAATGTTCTTGCTAACGTCTTTTGCTTACTCTCTTGCATTAGCTTTGCAATAGGCTTCTTTTGAAAAATTTGCTTCATAGCATGCTCCTCCAAGTTTTAAATTTTCTGAAAATTTTTAATTCGCTTTTTTATTTTACTCATTGCACTTTCCCCAGTCAATACTTTTGTCGAAATAAGTAGAAATCTTTCGGAACATACAATATCCTTATCGTTGTTTCTATATATCTTTCCGTAATTTTTTTTGGTATTATTATACATGTCGATTCCACAAAAGAGGCATGCTCACTTATTGAGCATGCCTCTTTTTACCTATTTCACAGTATGTGAACCTTCTTCAATCCAGCTATACATATATTTTTCATCTTCTGTTTCATGTGCTTGCTTTACAATACGAAGCGGACGGAACGTGTCTATCATAACAGCTAGTTCAAGTGTTTCTTTCTTCCCTATACTTCCCTCTGTTTTCCCAGGATGCGGCCCATGAGGAATTCCGCTCGGATGAAGTGTAATAGAACCTTCTTCCACACCTTTCCGGCTCATAAAGTTTCCTTCTACATAGTACAGTACTTCATCACTATTCACGTTACTATGATAATATGGTGCCGGAATAGATTCTGGATGATAGTCGTATAAACGTGGTACGAAAGAACAAATAACGAAATTGTGACCTTCGAACGTTTGATGTACTGGAGGTGGCTGATGAATACGACCTGTGATTGGTTCAAAGTCCTCTACATTAAAGACCCACGGATATAAATAGCCATCCCAACCAACAACATCTAACGGATGGTGCCCTAAAACATGTTTATGCATATACCCTCGCGACTTTGTCATTACGACAAACTCACCTTTTTCATCATACGTCTCTAATTTTTCAGGACCACGAATATCTCTCTCACAAAACGGACTATGCTCTAACAATTGTCCATATTCATTCCGATAGCGACGCGGCGTTGTGATTTGACTATTTGCCTCTACAACGAGAAACTTAGTCTCTCCTTCATCTGGAATAACACGATAAATCGTTCCAATTGGGATTGTTACATAATCACCTTTTCGATAGTGAATCGTTCCAAACATCGTTTCAATTTTCCCTGTTCCGTAATGAACAAATAACATTTCATCACCATCACCGTTACGGTAGAAATAGTCCATTTTTTCTGTTGGAGCCACTACTCCAATTAATAAATCCTCATTCCCAAGCATAAAATTCCTTCCGCTTACTGCATCGCCAGTTTTTTTATTTTCTTTTGTGCGAAAATGACGATGAGCAAGAGCTACATCTTCTTCATACTGCAACTGACAAGAATGAGATAATGCCGCATGACCTACTTCCGTTGGCATATAATGATGGTACAAAATAGATTGCGTACCAGAAAAACCTTTTGTTCCCATTACCTGTTCGCGATAAAGCGACCCATCTTTTTTACGGAATTGTACATGTCGTTTATGAGGTAGCTCCCCCATGTGACGATAAAACATGCCCATCACCTGCTTCCATTTCTTTTTTGACCGTATTACGTAACGTACCTAAACCAGTAATCGTAAGTTCTACAACATCCCCATCTTGCAGCCACTCTTCCGTACCCAGTTCTAAAACACAACCTGTTCCTACTGTCCCAGAACCAATCACATCGCCTGGATATAACGTAACGTCTTCCGAAGCACGTTCAATCATTTCAGCAAATGTATAGTAAATATCTTGGAAGTTCCCCTTTGATAATAGCTTTCCATTTACATGAGCAGTCATCTCTAACTCATAACGGTCACCGTTACGATAAACATCCAATTCCTCTTTCGTAACAAGGTGCGCTCCTAATGAAGTTGCAAAATCTTTTCCTTTTGCTGGACCAAGTCCTACCTTCATTTCTGTTGCTTGTAAATCCCTTGCACTCCAGTCGTTCATAATGCAATAACCAAAAATGTATTCCTCTGCTTGCTCACGAGAAATATTTCTTCCTTCTTTCCCAATTACGCAAGCGATCTCTAACTCATAATCAAGCTTTTTAGATTTCTTCGGACCAATTACAAAATCATCCGGACCAATTACAGCACGATGGTTCGTAAAATAAAAAACCGGAATATCGTACCATTCAGGTACAACATCTAGCCCTCTCCGGCCGCGGGCCGTTTTTACATGCTGTTCAAACGCGTAAAAATCCCGAATACTACTCGGATTAGGAATTGCCGCCGCTAATTGCACTTCCTCTAAGGAATATATACCCTTTTCTGGATTCTCTATATTACGCAATACTTCTACATACTCATCCGCTTTCTCTAAAAAGGCGAACATAGAAGAAGGTAATTTTCCATCACTAGCAAGATTCATATCAATTACTTTGTCACCTTCAAGCCATCCAGCTCGCATTTCTTTCGAAGGAAGACGAAATGTAACAAATTTCATCATGATTCCTCCCTATAAAAATGAAATTTCCACCAGCAAAGAGATTTCTGCTGGTGGATACAAATCTTATAAGTTTCCGCGACGTTCCTGTTCTCTTTCAATTGATTCAAATAATGCTTTAAAGTTCCCTTCTCCAAATCCGCGAGAACCTTTACGTTGAATAATTTCAATAAATAAAGTTGGACGATCTACAATTGGTTTCGTAAAGATTTGTAGTAAGTATCCTTCCTCATCGCGATCTACTAAAATCTTTAATTCTTTTAACCTATCAATTTCTTCATCAATTTTCCCAACTCGCGCACTTAACTCATCATAATAAGTATCAGGTGTATCTAAAAACTCCACGCCATTTTCACGAAGCGCTTCCACTGTTTTAACGATATCGCTTGTTAATAAAGCAAGATGTTGTACACCTGCTCCATTATAGAATTCTAGATATTCTTGAATTTGCGATTTTCTCTTGCCATCTGCTGGCTCGTTAATAGGGAACTTAATACGACTTCCATTTGTCATAACTTTCGACATTAATGCTGAATACTCTGTACTAATATCGTCATCATCAAAATGAATCATTTGTTTAAAGCCCATAACATTCTCATAATAGCTAACCCATTCTTCCATTTTCTCAACATTACCAACTACGTGGTCTACAGCAATTAAACCTGACTCTTCAAACGGAATATTAAACTCCACCTGTTGGAATCCTGGCATAAATGTTCCTTTATAATTTTTACGCTCTACAAGCGTGTGAATTGTATCACCATACGTACCAATAACTGCTTTTTTCAATGTACCGTTCTCGTCTGTTAATTCCACAGGTGGAGCAATCGCGACGGCACCACGTTTCACAGCTTCCGAGTATGCTTTGTCAACATCGTCAACAAGTAAAGCAACATCTTTTACACCATCACCATGTGTCTTTACAAATTCTGCGATACGATTATCGCTACTTAAAGCTCCAGACACAACAAAACGCATATTTTTTTGCACAAGAACATAAGATACCTTTTCACGGTTACCAGTTTCTAATCCAGAGTAAGCCACAATTTTGAAACCGAATGCTCTCGCAAGGTAATAACTTGATTGCTTTGCATTTCCTACGTAAAATTCCAAATGATCTACATCACGTACCGGAAAAAAGTCCTCCATTTGTGCAGCTAGCGTATCCATAGATTTTTGTTTCATAAAATCCTCATCCCCCTGTAAATAGATTAAATGGTCCATACTTAAACCAACCGAAAACGCTTCCAACATCGATTAATAGAAATTAGTTAGCAAGCTAACAAATTCTGACCTTTAAAATTTTCTATCTTTTCTGTCAAATTCCTCTTTTTTTCTTACATATAAAATTCGACTTTTTTCTCTTTACATGACGGAGGGAATATTAATACTTGAAGATATATATGAGAGGAAAACAAAAAAGACCCCAACATATTAACTACTTACTAATATGCTAGAGTCTTTATTTTTTTTGAATGATTGTATTTATATGTCTCATACTAATACATTTGCAAGGAATAAAATAAATGATGTTAATACTACCGCTCCACCTAATGATCCTAATAAATCTGTTTTTGTTACTTGTAACACTTGTTCACTGTTCATATTCCTCATTCTCCTTTCATTTTGTATGATTTAAAACTTCTATTATACTAATACACTTGATAGAAATACGATTAATGCCGTTAATACTACTGCTCCACTTGCTGATCCTACGAAGTCACCTTTTGTTACTTGTAATACTTGCTCTTTCATATCTTTCATTCTCCTCTCTTTTTTCTTTTGTTACAAAACTTCTATTATACTAATACACTTGATAGAAATACGATTAATGCCGTTAACACTACTGCTCCACTTGCTGATCCTACGAAGTCACCTTTTGTTACTTGTAATACTTGCTCTTTCATATCTTTCATTCTCCTCTCTTTTTTCTTTTGTTACAAAACTTCTATTATACTAATACACTTGATAGAAATACGATTAACGCTGTTAATACTACTGCTCCACTTGCTGATCCTACGAAGTCACCTTTTGTTACTTGTAATACTTGCTCTTTCATTTTATGTATCCTCCTTTTTAATAAGTTATCTATATGTAATTTCTAAGAAATGTTTATTTCATAGTTTTTATGTTAGCGTTACATTAAAGTTATTAACGTAACGTTTGTAACATTAATGTAACATAACTATTGTTACGTTGCAATATAATTACGTAAATTTTATTACACTTTTTTTACGTTTTTTTATAAACACCCTTGAAAACCCTGTTTTAATGCACTTTCTACTAAGTTGACGTTTGTAATGTTATTGTAATATTACAGTCATATAACGAAACACCTTCATACCTACCTCTATTTTTATTACAAATTAAAGTGCATATTCAAAGTAATAAGATGGCGCCTATCAAATTTTTACTGACGGTTCACGCGAGATAAAATACGATCTTTCCAAGATAAGTTTATATGTTTCCTCTATATAACTATGTATAATAAAAGCAAAGAGGTGGTCATTTTGAAATTAATCGCATTAGATATGGATGGTACGCTACTATCATCTAATCTTGAAATCTCCAAAGAGAACTTACAAGCTATCCAAACCGCAAAAGAG
Organism: Bacillus cereus group sp. Sample62; assembly: GCF_036851315.1. Classification (NCBI taxonomy): domain Bacteria; kingdom Bacillati; phylum Bacillota; class Bacilli; order Caryophanales; family Bacillaceae; genus Bacillus; species Bacillus cereus group sp. Sample62. The sequence goes on along the minus strand of NZ_JAFLPK010000001.1, from coordinate 225,708 downwards.
GCTGGTCATATAGTCATGATTTGTTCTGGTCGTGCAAAAGAGGATGCTTTAAAATTATTGGAAGAATATAAACTATCTCTTCCAGTTGGAGCGAGCAATGGGGCAATTGTTTATGTGGATGGAAAAGTAATTAACTCGCGTTGTTTACAAAACGATAAAGTATACAAGCTTGCAAAATTACTAGAATCTGAAGGTTTTCCTTATAAGCTATATACGAATAAAGGAGTTTATTCTCCATATACATGGCAAGATCAAGTCATGCAAGCGTTCGAAGAAAATAAGCATGCACTAGATGTTACACTTGAAGAACTTGAAAGAATTACAGAAAAACAAAAGAAATCAAACTTAATTACTGATTTCCAAAAAATCGAAGATGTTGTAAATAATCCAGAATTAGAGATATCTAAATTCTTCATTTTGACATTTAATGCAGCGCATCGTGCACAGCTATTAAGCATGTTACAAGAAGACACTGATATTTCAGTTACGGCATCAGCTCCTACTAATGTAGAAATTATGGATAAGCATGGTCATAAAGGGAACGGTCTACAAGAAATGGCTGCTTATTTCAATATACCAATTGAAGATACTATTGCGATCGGGGACAACTTTAATGATGTGCCAATGTTACAAGTAGCTGGCTTATCAGTTGCAATGGGAAATGCTGAAGAAGATGTAAAAAAACTATGTGATGTCGTAACATTAACAAATAATGAGCATGGTGTTGCTCACGCAATAGAGAAATTTGTATTGAAACAAACTTCATCTAGTAAATAAAAAAAGGACTCTTTCGATTTGAAAGGGTCCTTTTCTTTTATACATGATGACAAGCAACAAAATGCTCTTCACCAACATTACGGAATTCTGGTACCGTTTGTTTACAAATATCTGTTGCAAACGGGCAACGTGTATGAAAGCGACAACCCGAAGGTGGATTTGCTGGACTTGGAATATCACCCTCTAGTATAATCCGCTCTCGCTTCACTGTTGGATCTGGTATTGGCACAGCTGATAACAATGCTTTTGTATACGGATGCAGTGGGTTCGTAAATAACTCATCACGCGGCGCTGTTTCCACAATCGTTCCTAAATACATAATTCCAATTTTCGTACATAAGTGCTCTACTACGCTTAAATCATGTGAAATGAACAAATAAGATAGTCCCTTTTTCTCCTGTAACTCACTAAATAAATTAATGATCTGCGCTTGAATAGATACATCTAGTGCTGCCACAGGTTCGTCAGCTACTATAAATTCCGGATTTAATACCATAGCTCTTGCGATAACGATACGCTGACGTTGTCCACCAGAAAACTCATGAGGATACCGGTCAATATGATATGGGGCTAAGCCACATAACTCTAATACTTCTGTCACTTTTTCACGAACATTTTCTTTCGTCGCTAGTCCGTGAGCCAACATCGGCTCGCCAAGTGCTTCTCCAATTCTCATTCTCGGATTTAATGAGCTAAATGGATCTTGAAACACAAGCTGCATATTAGGACGATGTTTTCTCAATTCCTCTTTTGATAGAGAATGAACATCGTGTCCTTTAAACTTCACTTCTCCCTCCGTTTTTTGAACGAGACGTAAAATTGTTTTTCCTATCGTCGTTTTTCCGCTTCCTGATTCACCAACGAGACCGAACACTTCGCCTTTATTAATAGTAAAACTTACTCCATCAACTGCTTTCACATGTCCAATCGTTCTACTAAATATGCCGCCTTTAATTGGGAAATATGTTTTTAAGTTTTTTACTTCTAATAATGGTTCACTCATTGTCCCGCACGCTCCTCATATAACCAGCAAGCTACTTTATGATTCTCATCATGTACATTTAGATTCGGTGCTTCTTCTTTACATATTTCCATACAATGCTCACAACGACCGCTAAAGTAGCAAAATTCATCCAAACCGACTAAATTAGGAACTTGCCCTGGAATAGAATATAGTTTATCTATTCGTTTTCCCATCACTGGTTTTGATTTCAACAACCCTTTCGTATACGGGTGTTTCGGATTTTGGAATATTTCTAGTACTGGTGCTTCTTCAATAACTTTCCCACCATACATAACGACAACGTAATCAGCCATTTCTGCTACAACACCTAAATCATGTGTAATTAATAAAATTGATGTTTTAAATTCCTCTTTTACTTGTCTTAATAAGTCCAATATTTGAGCTTGAATCGTAACATCAAGAGCCGTTGTTGGCTCATCGGCAATTAGTAACTTCGGATTACAACTAAGTGCAACAGCAATCATAATACGTTGTAACATGCCACCACTCAGTTCGTGCGGATAAGAATGGACGATTTCATCCGCACGAGCTATACCAACTTTACGAATTAACTCAATCGCCTTCTTATACGCTTCATTTTTGCTAAGTAATTCATGCTCTCTTAACGTCTCTACAATTTGTTCACCTACAGTGAAGACAGGATTTAGCGATGTCATCGGTTCTTGGAAAATCATCGCAATATCATTTCCTCGTAAACTACGAAGCTCTTTCTCTTTCATTCCTAAAAGACTTTTTCCTTCATATAAGATATCTCCACCTACTACACTGCCTGATTCAGCAATAAGTCCCATAATAGATAAGGCTGTTACACTTTTCCCGCAACCCGATTCGCCTACAACACAAACCGTTTCACCTTCTCGAACTGTAAAACTAACATGATTCACAGCCTTTACTGTTCCTTCTTCTGTCTGAAAGTGTGTTTGTAAGTCTTTCAGCTCTACTACCGCTTTACTCATACCTTCTCACCTACCGTCTCATCTTTGGATCTAACGCATCACGAAGTGCATCACCAAGTAAATTAATTGATACAACTGTTATAAAGATTGCGAAACCAGGCGGAATCCATAACCACGGTCGCTTTTGGAAATCAATTAATGAGTTAGCTGCGCTAATCATATTCCCCCATGATGGTGTAGGTGGGACGACGCCGAGACCTAAGTAACTTAGTGCGGATTCCCCTAAAATAGAACCTGCAACGCCTAATGTGGATACAACAATTAATATCGGTAAAACATTAGGAATTAAGTGATAGATAATTTTTCGGTAATCTTTTATTCCTAGCACATCAGCAGCTTGCATAAACGCTTGCTCTCTAAGTGATAAAATTTGACCTCTGACAAGACGTGCAAGCCCCGGCCAACCTACTAAACTTAAAATAATCATAATGACATACAGACGATAATCAGACGGTACTTTCCACTCTGATAAAATCGCCCCCATTATAATAAGTAACGGTAATCCTGGCATTGACATTAAAATATCGGCAAGACGCATAATAATATTATCAACAATACCACGATAAAAACCTGCGATAGCCCCTAATACAGCTCCTAATATTACTGATAAAACCATTGAAGCTAAGCCAATTGTTAATGAAATTCGTCCCGCTTGCATAAGTCTCGTTAAAATATCTCTTCCTAATTGATCTGTACCGAGCCAATGAGAAAAACTAGGTGGTTTGTTAATTAACGCAACTTGTATTTTCCCTGATGCATATGGTGAAAAGAACGGACCGATAAAACAAAATAAAAACATAAAAATTAATGCATACAATCCTACGAGTGCCATCTTATTTCTCTTTATCCGTTTAATAGCTTGTCGCCATGGCGATGATTCATTTTTTCTCCTCTTTTTTTCTTTCTTCTCTGTAATCGCTGTAACAGTTTCCATCTCGTTCCCCCCTTACTTCAACCGAATTCGTGGATCAACAACTGCATATACGATATCTGCGAAAAAATTTGAAACGATTGTTAAACAAGAAAGAAACATCGTAAATGCCATCAATACTGTATAATCACGGAAATTTAGTGCTTCTAATTGAATACCACCAATCCCTGGCCAGTTAAAAATTTGTTCAATAATAATTGCCCCAGAAAACAATCCAGGTAACTCAAACGCAAGCAATGTAATAGCCGGTAAAATGGCATTTTTTAATGCATGCTTATAAATAACAGTCTTCTCTTTTAACCCTTTTGCTCGTGCTGTTCGTATGTAATCTTGTCTTACAACCTCTAACATACTCGTTCTAAAATAACGAGTTAATGAACCTACTCCAAGAAGAGTCAAAATAAATACCGGTAAAACCATATGCTTTGCAACTTCAATCACATAAGCGAATCCGGTTGAATTACTACCAACATCAATCATTCCACCTATTGGCAATAACTTAAGATCAACTGCGAACACCTTAATTAGAAACAGACCTATAAAAAATGAAGGAAATGACATCGCTGCAAAGATACCAATTGTTACAAGCTTATCGAATAAAGAATGTTGTTTTGTCGCTGAAAATACACCGATAATAAGTGCAATTAGCCAAATGAAAAACAATGCAATAATTGCTACACTAAAAGAATTCCAAATAAATTTATTTAATAATGATGTTACAGGTTCTTGATATTGAAGTGAAAAACCAAAGTCCCCTTGTAACGCATTACCTAACCAATGAAAATAGCGCTCAACAATTGGCTTATTTAATCCATACAATTCCCGAAGCTCTGCCGCCCTTTGCGGTGTAATCTTAGGATTCGAATCAATATAATCTCCTGGAAGAAGCGCGAACAGGAAAAAAATAACAACTGACGTTCCCAAAAGTGTAGGAATCATTTGTAACAACCTACGAACGATATACGTTTTCACCCTTTTTCTCTCCAATCTTATGCTTAAAATAGAAGAACATTTTTTCGAATCAGCATATTACTAGCCGAATGAAAAAATGTCTTCTACTTATACATTCTTCTCGTTATTTTTCAATAGATAATACTGGCGAGTTCGAACTAATACTGTCATACTTCTCAGGATCAATTCCTTTAATGTTTCCATTGTAAGCTGTGATGATTCTACGATAATTTAATAAAATTACTGGCGGATCATCACTTAGTTCTTTGTACAGTTCTTTGTAAATTGGTTTACGTTTCTCAATATCTACAGTTTCAATTCCTTTTTTAATTAATTCATCTACTTTTTCGTTTTTATAACCTAGGGTATTATCATCACCTTCCGAGGAGTAACCACTTACAGTTTCACTTGGATCTGTTGTAATTGGTGTTGCAACAGAAGCTAAATCATAATCGCCTTTTTTCACTTTTGACAGCATCGTATTAAAATCCATAAATTCAGGATTGAACTCAACACCTAATTCTTTATAGTTCTCTTTTGCTATCGGAATAAATAAATCACCTTCTTTTGCTGAGCTTGCACCATAATACGTTAATTTAAGTTTTTGACCATCTTTTTCACGAATTCCGTCTGAACCAGCTTTCCATCCAGCTTCATCTAATAATTTCTTCGCCTTATCTAAGTTATATTCGTACTTATTAATACCCTCTTCTGTATAAGCCCAAGATGTTGGATGTATTGGAACATTTGCTACCGTACCGTATCCTTTCAAAGCTGTATCTACATATTTTTTACGATCCAATCCATAAATAAGAGCTTGACGAACTTTCTTATCTTTTAAATACGGTTTTTTACTATTCATTCTTATATAACTAAATGAAGCAGCTGTCTCTATTTCAACATTTGCAAACTGCAAACTCTTCACTTGTTCTAAAATTTCATCCCCGTAGCCTACTCCTGTATAATCTATCTCACCTGTTTGGAATAATTGGAATTTTGTATCCGGTGAAGTAATCTTATAAATAAAGTTTTGGATTTTTGGTTTACCTGCATAATAATTTTCATTTGCTGTAAAACGAACTTCCTGTCCTGGGATATACTTTTCAAACTTATATGGACCCGCAGCTATCGGTTTTCCATATAACTCTTTTAAATAATCTAAACTAGTATTTTGTTTATACTCTTTTCCATAATAAGCTTTCGATAATACTGGACCACCTAAAGCAATTAGCGCTTGTGAGTTAACTTTTTCGGTCGTAATTTTAATTGTTTGTGGATCCACAACTTGAATTCCTTCAATAGACGTTGCTTTTCCTTCTTTATATTCCTTTCCACCTTTAATTGCATATTGTGAAATATCATCTCCGCCTTCATACGCTTTATCATGTAGAAGTGATAATGTAAATGCTACATCGTCAGCGGTTAATGGCGATCCATCACTAAATTTCAAGTCTTTGCGTAAATGAAATGTATATGTTAATTGGTCTGAAGAAACATCCCACTTCTCAGCAAGATCTGGTATAGGTTTTCCTTGTTTATCTGTTGTAACAAGGGAAGCAAAAATAACCGATGTCACATTGCCATCCCAACCGTTCTCTTGAAAGTAAGGTAAGAAAACTCCCCCAGGCTTTGAGATACCAGAAATAAACGTATCTTTTCTATTTTTTGCCTTATCAGGTACTTTCGTCTTATCTGTAGCCGCAATTTTTTCAACTTTTATATTTTTTAAATCTTGTTGTTTAACCGGTTCTGTAGAAGCCGTATCCTCCTGTCCCCCACAAGCAGATAACACAAGCGAACTACTCAGTAATACAGAAAATACACCAGCCCATTTTTTTGTCTTTTTCTTCATTGTCCCCACCCTAACTGTTTAATAGTTATACCCTTCGAACTTATTAGCTTATGTATGCCTCCCACAGCACATTTATAGCCAATCGGAAAAGTCGGTTTTAATCGTAAAAAAAATAGATGTTTTTGAGGGGTAACAATCCTATTCCGACCTTTCCGGTAGACTTTATGGTTATTAGCTTATATCGTCCGTTATATTTTGTCAATTCTTTCTAAATAAATATTTTAAGAATTTTTTAAAAATTATTATTCTATCTTTAATTTAGGTAAACTTAATAAAATACCGTTATAGTTATCTTCTTGTAATCCTTGAATTCGTGCATGATGTGCAGACACCACTTTGCTATTATTCAAGAAGATTACAGGTGGGTCTTCGCTTAACTCTTGATATAACTTTTTATAAATTTCTTTTCGCTTTTCAATATCCAACGTTTCTACTGCTTGCTTAGCTAATTCATCTACTTTCGGATTATAATATCCATCATAATTTCGTTTACTTGTTGAAACAAACTCTTCAATCGTTCCGCTCGGATCATCAATCATTGGCGTAGATACCATCGCTAAATCATAATCACCTTTTATCACTTTCGAAATCATTGTATTAAAGTCCATATATTCTGGGTTAAACTCTACACCAAGCTTTTTATAATCTTCTTTCATCACAGGAATCATTACATCATTTATTTTACTTGCTGATGAGGCAAAATAACTTACTTTCAATTTTTGTCCATCTTTTTCACGAATCCCATCCGAACCTGCTTTCCATCCAGCCTCATCCAGTAATTTCTTCGCCTTCTCTAAATTATACTCATATTTATTAATGCCCTCTTCTGTATACGCCCATGAAACTGGCGTAATCGGTACATTAACGAGTGACGCATATCCTTGGAAATACGTATCAATAACCTTTTGACGCTCTAATCCGTAAATAAATGCTTGGCGGACACGTTTATCTTTAAAGTATGGCTTCTTATAATTCATTTTAATGTAGCCATAAGAGCTTCCTGTATACACATTAATATTAGCAAAACCTAAATCTTTTAATTGCTCAATGGTCTCCACGTTTGTCGTAAAACCATCATAATCTACTTCTCCTGCTTGAAATTGTTGTAACTTCGTATCACCCTTTGTAATTTTATAAATAAAGTGCTCAATCTTCGGTTTTCCTTCAAAATAATTTTCATTTGCTAAAAATCGAACCTCTTGACCAGGAATATATTTATCTAACTTATAAGCTCCTGCTCCCACCGGCTTCCCATACAACTCTTTTAAATACTCCAAGTGTCCTTGTTTATACTCTTTCCCGTAATACGCTTTAGATATAACTTCTCCACCGATTAATGATAGCGTTTGAGCATTTACCTTTTCAGTCGTAATCGTAATTGTTTTCGGATCAATGACTTGAATTCCCTCAATAGAATTCGCTTTTCCTTCTTTATATGCTTGCCCACCTTTTATTGCTGTTTGGCTTATATCAGTTGCACCACTATAAGTTGGATCATGTAATAACGTTAATGTAAATGCTACATCCTCCGCAGTTAACTGTGTACCATCACTAAACTTCAAATCATCTTTCAAATGGAATGTATATGTAAGCTGATCCTCCGAAATATCCCACCTCTTCGCCAAAATGGGAATTGGTTTCCCTTCCTTATCCAGTCCAACGAGAGGCGCAAATATAGCTTGCGTTATATTACCATCCCATCCATTCTCCATAAAGTGCGGAAGGAATATCCCTCCAGGGCTCGGCATTCCAACTACAAAAGTATCTTTTCTTTCATTTACTTTTGTAGGACTTTTTGATTTGTCGCTCGCCTTAATAAATTCATCCTTTACTTTTAGTACGTTCCCGGCTTCATTTGTACTTGCTTCCTCTTGACCACATCCAGCTAGTAATACTGACACACTAAGAAATGTAGCAAGTGCTCCTTTAAAAGCATTTTTCATTGCCCTCTCACCTTTACCTTCCTAATTTTTATCGATGCAGGGACATAGGCCTCCTCCCTGTAACTATCTTTATTTTTCATATAAGAATAGTATGAATTAATTTCAAGATTATTCCTTTCCTTTAAACATGTCAATCGTTCTCTTTTATTTCGTATTAAAAAATTAAAAATTCACTTCTATTCGTTCAGTATGAAACATAGAATACTAATAACCAATTACCAAAAAGGGGGCGAAAACATGGACAACCTATTCCAATACGTCCTGCACTACGTATTATTAACAATTATGATAGTCGGGGCTCTATTACTATTCCCATTCTTCCCAAAGTTCGTCCTCTTTTTAGCTTTTTTTATTATGCTCGGGATCGCCATTATCATTTCAACAAGGGAAGATACGACACAAAAAGAAAGCAGAGTTCAGCGCGTAAAGCTGTAACTCTGCTTTTTTATTTTCAATCCTGATCCGCCGTTTCACATACTTATGTCTCGGGAAATAAGTAATCGATCCAAAAAACCCCTAATATCATTTATGTTTTACAATCTATGTAAATTACGGAACAAAGATGTATCAAATTTACTGTTTCACGTGAAACACAATTTTTATTTTTTTCTTAAAGTAAAATATCAGTATAAAAAAAGCGAATCCCTTCAGCAAAGCTGAAAGGATTCGCTTTCTACTTTTTACTCCACAATATTCTCTAACTCATTATATAACTCCGCTCGTAACAACTCTTTCTTCGTTTTTTCTTCATACAATTGTTCCAGCATTTCAACATCAACTACATGTTCCATCTTACACTCAAGCATATATATATCCTCTTCTACATGCATTAACTCCGTTTCAATACCCTCAACATTCCTAACTTCTTTCTTTTTTACAGGAGCTGTTTCCATACTTTTTCTTCCTTGGCGTTGTTGCTTTATTACTTGTTTCTCGAGCTTTTCTTCCCACTTTTGACGAGCCCATGCGTAGTTCCCTGCAAACTCAAATAATTTATGCTCATCAATCCAATACGTCTTTTCAAATAACTTATTTAAAAAATAACGATCATGTGAAACAGCTAAAATCGTTCCATTATATTGCTCAAGAGCTTCCTCTAAAACTTCCCTTGATTCAATGTCGAGATGGTTTGTCGGCTCATCTAAAATTAAAAAATTGATATCTTGATACATAAGTTGCGCAAGTCTTAGCCTCATTTTTTCTCCACCGCTCAATTGCGTTACTTTCTTAAACACCGCTGGACCATAAAATAAAAACTTAGCTAATATATGTCTCGCTTCTCCCTCTGTTACAGCTACGTATTCCCTGAAAGCCTCTAATACATTACTCTTCATATTTCCGTACGCATGTTGTGATAAATAACCAATTTTCACACTACTACCAATCCGGATTTCTCCAGCGTCTGGTTTTATTTCTTCTAATAATAACTTTAGTAGCGTTGTCTTTCCTGTACCATTACGACCGACGATAGCCGCACGCTCTTGAAAACGAACATGTAAATTCGCTTCGTTAAATAAAGGGTGATCAGCAAATCCTTTACTCACTTCTTTCATTACAACAACATCTTTCCCACTTCTCTCTTTCCCTTCAAACTGGAGTCCCATTTGTTTTCGTTCTAAAATAGGTTTCTTTAGTTTCTCTATACGTTCCAGTGCACGTTCCATACTTCTCGCTCTCTTATGCAATCCTTCATTCGGAGGATTCGCCTGATTTGCCCATTCACGTAGTCGTTTAATTGCTTCTTTCATTTTCTTTATTTTCTTTTGCTGTTCTTGATAAGCCTGAAACTCCTGAAGTAACCGTTCTTCCTTTTCTTCAACAAACCGAGAATAGTTCGTATGATACACGTGAATCTCTCCATCTTCTAAATCAAAAATCTTCGTTACAACTTCATCAAGGAAATAGCGATCATGTGAAATGACCATAACCGTTCCATTGTATTCTTTTAAAAATTGCTCTAGCCATTCTACGGCGAATAAATCTAAATGATTAGTTGGTTCATCTAATAGAAGTAAATCTGGTTTCTGCAATAGCATGTATGCAAGGCTTACTTTTGTTTGTTCCCCACCACTTAACTCGAGAAATGATCGAGGAAATAGGTCTGTCACCTGTAGACCATTTGCTACCTTCATTAAATTCGCTTCTATTTCATAACCACCGAGAAACGCAAACTTTTCTTGAATTACTCCGTATCTCTCCATTAACCTTTGTAAAGCAGACGGTTCCCGTTCTTCCGCCATATTTTTTTCTAAAGTACGCATTTCTCTTTCTAATTCCTTTTCTGCTTTAAAAGCCGAACTCAATACATCATATACAGTCATACCCTCATCAAATTTCGGAATTTGTGCTACATGACCAATACGTGTACCTTTCTTCATATGAATGGCTCCTGCATCTAAACTTTCCATTCCAGTTAGAAGCTGAAAGATTGTTGTCTTCCCACTACCATTACGACCAACTAATCCAACACGTTCACCATTCTTTATTTCAAGCGATATATTTTCAAATATGATGTTTCCACCAAAAGATTTCGTTACATTATTTACACTACAAATTGTCATTTTCCGTACTCCTTTCAATATAAAAAACCATGGGAAAGAAACATTCCCCATGGTTTTCGACATAGAAAAAGGAAGCCAAATAGCTCCCTTTTCACACGTTTATTAAAAATGGGTGAAGAGATTTCTATCGTTCAATAGCTACTATGCAATTGTTAAAAAAGGACAGACGTATCCCGTTAACAACTACATCATGAAAAATCGCACGACAAAAATAGATATAATCTAAAAATTTGGCACGTGCAGCTAAAGAACGTTTCATCTCATTCACCTCTTTCGTACGAAATTTAATACTTACTTCTTTATTATACTTTCCCATTTCATGTTTGAATAGTCATTTTTCTGAAAATAATGAAGATAGACTAAACATTTCAATAAGTGACATCAAATCTTACAAAACTGTTATGTTCACGTAATGGAAAGCGATAGTACGAAAAGATGCCTCCCTATACAATAAAGATGTAAACAAGAGAGCCAAATAAAAGGAGGAAACGATCATGATGAAAGAAATCGTAAAAGCAATCTTTGAGGTATTAGTGAACGGACAAGCAGTTGTAAAAGAACTAAATGAACTATAAAAGGAGTGAAGGAATATGATGAACATGGTAAAAATGATTTTACATGCTCTAGTTGATGCAAAAGCAGTTAGCCAAGAATTAAACCAACAATAAAAAAGGGGTAAATGAATATGAAGAAAGCCATTATTGTAATCGCAAGTACAGCAATTGCCTTATACACAATAAAAAATAGAAAAAAGAAGCACAATAAAAACGCTCTATATTATCCATACACATTATTAAAGAAAAAATAAAAGACAAGGTACCCTGTTGTAATGAGGATATCTTGTCTTTTATTTTTCCTATTCCCTTTAAAGGATTTCCTTCTCCTTTCCCCGAATGTATTAAGCGGGATTTTTATACATATTTTAAAGGGGCATATATACAAATGGATACACAACAACTATTCTTTTTAAACGATATTGGCAAACAAAAACCAGAAAGCATTCGGAATAGAAGCGCTGCATGTCCTTTTTGTGACAGAGAAAACTTAACGGATATTTTAGCAACTGAGGGCTCAATTATTTGGTTAAAAAACAAATTCCCTACATTAAAAGATACATTTCAAACGGTGCTAATCGAAACAGATAATTGTGAAGACCATATTGCGACATATACAGAAGAGCATATGCGATCGCTAATTCGTTTCTCCATTCAACATTGGTTAAACTTACAGAAGAATGAAGAATTCACATCTGTGATTTTATACAAAAATCACGGTCCATTCTCAGGCGGGAGTTTGCATCATGCACACATGCAGATTATCGGAATGAAATATGTAGACTATCTCGGTAACGTAGAACCGGACAACTTCCGAGGAGTCATTGTACAAAAAAACGAACGCATTGAACTCAATATTTCAGATCGTCCTATTATCGGTTTTACTGAATTTAATATCATTATTGCAGATATTGGATACATAGATGAACTGGCAAATTATATTCAGCAAACTGTACGTTACATACTGAAAGATTTCCATAAAGGATGTAGTAGTTATAACTTATTCTTCTATTACTTAAACGGAAAAATCATTTGTAAAGTTGTTCCTAGGTTCGTCGTTTCACCATTGTATGTAGGATATAAAATACCGCAAGTTTCTACAAAACTAGAAGAGGTAAAAATACAACTAGCGGCGTACTTCACGAGCGAAAAAGATGCAATTATTCATAAAAAAACAGAGTAGGTATAGAAAACCTACTCTTTGATTACACCTTTATTTCGATAGTACACATCTTCTAATCCGATGTTATACTTCATGTTATTATCCGTCCACTCTGGACCCAGATTACCTGGCCATCCAGATGTATTTGCTACATATTTTAGTAATGCAAAATCCGTCAAACCTTTTTGCACCCCGCGCTTATATCCTTTCATTAAATGCGGCATTGCAATTTGCGCATTTGCGCGCGGATCTTTCAACTCTTCATCAGTTAAATGCTCTGGTGCAAGCCCACCGCCACGGTGCAATTGAAACAATCCGAATGAAGTTCCGTTATCTCCAACACTTCTTGGATTTAACCGACTTTCATGTTCGGCAATTGTAAGAGGTATCCATTCTGGAAGATTGACTTTCTTTGCTTCCTCTATAATAATTTGTTTCACCTGTTTTGCTTCTTCTGAGTCAACATAGCTTGTCTCATTCACTAACTTGCCCATTCCTTCAGACTTTCCTTGGAAATATAAGTACACCCCAAGAACAACTAAAAATCCTACAAAGAATTTCTTCACTACCACTACCTCTTTCTCCGCTGAAATTTGTCCCCTTTCAGCCTTCTTCCCTTTACAATTACCCACATTCTATCATTCTCTTACCCTTTTATCATAGCAAATAACTATATATATTATCATCATGCTTTAGACCGATTTTATGAAAAAACGGCTGGTAAATACGTGCAAAAATGTAACTTTCATAGACTATAACGTATTTATTGTATATAATTGTAAATTGAACTCTACATATAGAATAGGAGCAGACCAAATGAAAAAGTGCATAATACTCTTGTTCAGCATTTTACTACTTATCCCTATCCACACCTCTGCACAAACATCATCGAAACCAAAAGTACTTGTTTTATACAGTACAAAAGACGATCAAATTACAAATAATATTCAAATCCTTAATACCCAATTAGGACATTTTACAAACGATATAACTACGAAAAGTTTGAAAAAAGCTAATGAAATTACTAATTCATCTTCTTATACACATATTGTTTATATCGGTGAACAAAAAGAAGAATTTCCTATTGAAACAAAGCAACTTCTAGAAAATTTCTCAGGCCCAGTATTAGTTTTAGGACAAAATGTTGAACAATTATCTAATCGCTTTTCTTTCATTACCCTAAAGGCTGATGATATACGAGTTAATAAAATCGAATATCCAAGTCATAAGCTTAAAAACACTTTAGAAGAAGAGCGATTGATTCAATCTTTTGATACAAACGGAACTGTTCTTGCTAACGCTGTAAGTTCAAATAGCAAGAACCCACTAATCGTTCAGCATGAAACATCTTATTACGTGGCAACGCCACACCTCTTTGACTGGATGTCTCATTACGTTGGTGAAATGTTATTTTCTTACTTTGGACAAACGCCAACGACAAATAAAGTAGAGGCTTATTTGCGTCTTGAGGACGTTCATCCGGCCGCAGATATAAATCAATTAAAAGAAATTGCTGAATTACTAAAAGAGAAAAAGATTCCTTACATGATCACTGTTATTCCTGTATATACAGATCCTAATACAGGTAAAACACTGCATTTAAAAGATAAACCCGAACTAGTCGATCTTTTACGCTCTATGCAAGATGATGGTGCAGCAATTATTATGCATGGTTATACGCATCAATTTTATGATAGTGAAACTGGGGAAGGTTTTGAATTTTGGGACGTAAAAACAGATCAACCAATTCGTCAATCGAAGCATGAAAAACCAAAAACAAAAGATGACTTCCCTAATGTCGAAGCATATAATGCATATGTAAAAAAAGGGGAAGAGTTTGAAGAAAAGTATACGACTGATCATATTGAAAAAGGTATTCAAGAACTTGTAGGTGCCAAACTATATCCTGTCGCATTTGAAGCACCTCATTACACGATGTCTCAAAAAGGATATGAAATATTATCAAGGTACTTTTCAACTTATGTAGGACAACTACAGTTAAGTGATACAACTTGGAAATCGATGCACTCACCATTTTATACAAGTACCCCATCATTTTTACACGGGATGAAATTAATGCCTGAAACAGTTGGCTTTATTGAAGAAGATAAGCCACATGCTATTGCAAAGATGAAAGAACGTGCTGTATCTGTTGCTAAATTATCCGATGGAGTTATTGGTGCATTCTATCATCCTTACTTAGGTGTGAAACCATTAAAAGAAGTATTAAAGGATCTAGAGAGCATCCCAAATATAGAATGGATTGATTTACAAAAAGAAACAAATGAAGTGAAAATGCAAGATATTCATATTACTACTAATAAAGACGGCATTCACGTTGAAAAACCAACGAGCGCAAGCGACGTAATGGATTATGTAAAACAATATGGATTCTTCCTTATACTTGGTTTCTTCATCATTGTCTTTCTATTGTTATTAAGACGTGCGAAAAAATTAGAATCCTAAAATAAAACCACCAAGCAAAATGCTTGGTGGTTTTTTTAACTTAAACCAAAACGCGGCATATTATTAATAACCCATTGATTATTTTCATAAATAAATTCAACTTCTACTTTTTCCGTTACATTATCATAGTCATTATACGTTTCTACCTGCGCTTTTATTTTTCCATCCTTTAACTCGGCAGAAATAATTTTTGTAAATTTAGTTGCTGCTTTTGATCCTGGATCTCCAACAGCATAGTGCATTTTTCCATTTAACTCTTTAATATACTTACTCTTCATATACTCTGCTATAAATGGTTTTGAGAAGTACGTAGATAGCGTAGTCTCTAAAGTATCCTTCGTATTATAAATAGGATTCACTAATTCCCCGTATGAAAAATCCCCTACTCGTTTTGGATTTCCTGTTAGTGCAGCCATTTGAACATTAGTAAGTTCCTTCTGTGCATTCCATACTTTCTGTAACATAACATCATCTGCTAATTTCTTATCTTTTTCTTCATTTGATTTCTTTGTATCTAGATTTAAAATAGTTCCATTAACCGTATAAAGATACATATCTCCTGCTACAAAATATAAATAGGATTTAGTTGGCTCAACCGCTTTATTATAAATTACCTTTTCATTTCCACCATTCATTTTCTTCTTATATACTCCATCCTTTTTTAAATAATAAAAAGTATCCCCTTTCACATTCATCTGCAAAGCATCCTTTACCAATAACTTTTCGTTATTTTGTTGAATGTCTATTTCATATATGCCATGCTCAGCTTCATTTGTTTCAAAAGGTAACGAAAAGTCGACCACAGCATATAATTTTTCATTATTATAAGTAGCACTAGATATTGTTGCATAATTTTCTTTTGACCAAGTTTTATTAGCTTTTGTCAATTGTGTTCCACGATTTTTATTCCAATGTAGAATACTATCGTCTATCGTTTGAGACCAACCTGAGTTTTTAAATGCCGCTTCTTCTTCCTGCCCCGTTTTCAAATCCATTTTTACTATCCCTACAATATCAAAACCACCATGCTCAGAATATGTTTTCGGATAAAATAAAGTTTGATCTTTTATATAAACATAATTTGTATCCGCTTTTAACGTGTCTAGCTTTTTGTTAGATATATCATACTTCATTAAAGAAGATAATCCCGCATTCTTATCTTCATCCGTATGAATAAAATATAAAGCTTTGTTTTTTATATTTATGTAAGAAGCATTTACACCTTCCACTACACGTTCCGAAGTCTGAAATTGATCTTTCGTACGATAAATGCCTCCTGTATTTTTATCACTATTTACCGCATAGTAAACCCATCCATTACTCTCTACCATCTTCCCTTTATTAGAACTGTTTCCAACCGTATTCCCATTTTTCTCATTTTCTTTCATCTGTTTTTCAACTACTGGATCAATTTGTTCTTCCTTCTTTTCCTGTGTTGTGTTTGGATTTATAACCTTTTTTTCTGCCTCACACCCAAACGCTACAAGTGAAAGTGCACCGACCATCATTGTAATAGCTATTTTTTTATATGCTCTCCCCATTTTCTTCCCTACTTCCTTCATCAAATTAAACACATCATAAATTATAGAAAATATTAGAAAAAATATCCATAATAAAAAGGATAAGAGTAACTCTCCTATCCTTTCAAATAAAGTGAAACTTTAATCAGTGGGGGTTTTGTCCATCCCCCACTGATTATTAGTTGAACCAATCGGGCTTTTACGGGCAGTTGATCTCCCACCTAACTCCTCCGCATTAGTCGAATTTTGAGGTGGGAGTCTTACTGCTCGTTAATGCGGGGTAAAATTGAATCGTATTTTCATATATCGTTTTCGCAACCTTATCAACAGATACGTTTTTTATAACACTAATTTCCTTTAATACCTCTCGAATCATTCTCGGATGAGTCATAACATCCTCGTGAAATTCCCACGGTCCATCTGTTTCTACCATCATATATTCAAGTGGATAATACGAAACAATTTTTCTAATTTTCTCCTTATGTAAAACATCTGGTGTGATAGAAATATAATAACCGTTCCTCATCATCCTTTTCATTGTTGTTTCACTTCCTTTAAACCAATGAAAGTGTGCACGTGAAACCTTATATTTCTCCAGTAAATCACATACAATATCAGCATCTTCATACACTGCATGCAATATAATTGGTAAATCATATTTACTAGCTAGTTCAACAAACCGTTGTAACACTGATATATACGAATCTATAGCAATATGCTCATCTTCTTTTCTTAAATAATATGGCAAGCCTACTTCACCAATCGCAACTATGTCCTCTACATGCTCTTCAATTAATTTATAAATTTGCTCACATTCTTCTTTATGAATTGGTTGCTCCGGATGAAAACCTATTGCTGGATGTACAAAAGGATATCGCTTTGCTAAAGATAAAGTTTCTTTACATGATTGATAATTCATAGATACCGCGATAAGCCCCTGTATCTCTTTACTATGTTCCACATCTTTAAGTAATCTACTTTTTTCTTCATCCTTATATTGGTCAACATGTATATGACTATCAATCCATTTCATCTTTATTCCCCCATAAAAAAAACAAGAAAGGATCTCCCTTCTTGTTTTATCATCTATGTTATTTAACAATTAAGTTTGTTATGATATCAAATAATCCAATACATACTACGGCAACAGTAAAGTAGCTACAGAAATCTTTAATTGGAAACTTCACTACTTCTTCTTTACGCATCCCAGTTTTCTCCCTTCTTACTATATCCCTAATTATTTTATCTATTTGTATCTATTATGCAAAAAATATGACAAATTTACTATCGAATTAACTTACGTAAACCTTACAATGTTGTAAGGTTTATAAAAAGAGCCTCATCCAAATAAAGATGAGGGCTATTAAAAAGTAGTTGGTTTTCATTCTTCATTAATATTACAAACAGAAAGTAATACAGTGAAACTTTCTAATTACACTATATGAAATTCACTATCTTTTAACCATCGAATTACATTACAGAAGACTTACATGTTTGTAAGCTATGTGTAATGTAATTCGATAGTTTCTCTTACCTACATCTCGTACAATAAAGTTAGAAAGCAAGCCAAATAAGAAGAACACTCACATAACCAAATTATATTGCTAGTAGCTACTCTTCTTATACCTTTCACTTATGCTACTACAATGTACCCCCCTTCCCCTTTATATAATAAAAAGAGCCTTAGTCCATATGGACTAAGGCTCTTTTATGAACCCCAAAATACCCCTACCTAGTATTTTTATTTTCGACAAAAAATAGGTGGGGGTATAATCCGCTATCTCATCGTTAAAAGTTTACTCTTCGCATTAATAGGAATATTTACAGCTTCAATTTCTTCAATCGCCTCGCCGTAGCGTCCTTTTGCATACACTTTTAACGCTTCATCTCTCTTTAACATATGCTTAACAGTCTTCTTTATTTTTTGTTCTCTTCCACGTTCATCAAATGCAATAAATTCATATTCATACCACTCATCACCAATATGCTGGCCAATTGTATTCACGACCGTATAGTATTCTTTCGTCTTATAAAGTGGATTATATTTATCGATAACTGGTCCAAGTTTCGTAGGCAGTAACATTACTACTATCACTATCATCGCTATTATAGTAGTGATCATTTTTTTCTTCATAATCAATCTTCCTCCTCTGCAGGATATATATACATCCATTTTAAAAAGAAGGAATAAAATCTACTATTGAATCTCATTACATTACACTTACATTTTTGTAAGAATTAAAAAAGGTGAACGAATTTACTCGTTCACCTTTTAGCTCGCTTTAAAGCCACCACCAAGTACATCACGTACATCGTGAATAACAACGAAAGCATCTTCATCTACTCGGCTAATAACCTGCTTTAACTTAACAAGCTCTTGTTTGTTTATAACAACATATAACACTTCTTTATTTTTACCAGTATATCCGCCGCGTCCTTCTAATACAGTGACACCGCGTGTCATGTTTTTCGTAATAGTTTCACGTATTAAATCTGGTTGATTTGAGATGATTGTAACAGCTGTTTTTGTATCCATTCCTTCTACAATGAAATCAATCACTTTCGCTCCGATAAACACTGCAACAAGTGTGTACATTGCTTTTTCTTGTCCTATGATAAATACTGAACCAGCAATTACAACAATATCAATAATAAGTACGCCTTTCCCAACGCTCCACCCTAAATATTGATTTGCTAACTGAGCTAAAATTGCCGATCCTCCTGATGTACCTCCAGCTTTGAACATACAGCCTAATCCGACACCGACAAATAAGCCAGCGAATAGAGCCGCTAATAACGTATCACTATTTACATGATACTCAATATGTTCCGTAACATATAAAAACAAGGATGTTTCTACAATCCCTAAAATTGTATAAACCATCGTTTTTTTATCAAAAAATTTATAACCAATAGCTAGTAAGACTGCATTTATAGCAAAGTTCACAATCCCCGGCGACCAATCAAATAAATAGTACGTAACAACCGTTACACCAATAATTCCACCCTCTGATAAACGGTTTGGAATTGCAAAGTAATTAATACCAATTGCGAATAATAATGAACCAATTGTAATTAGTGTTATTTCCTTTATACGTTGATTAACCATAGTTCATACCTCCCCCCATTTGACATTGTATCACTATCTCCTAGAGGTTTAGAAGTTGTTTTTATTGCGCATTTTTACTCTTAAAGATCGGGATATTATGTTTAAACAAAGGGGTGATTAATTATTCATATTCGCTCTAACTGTGCGGACAAATCGCTCCACATTCCCCTTCTGAATATACTTAGCTCGAACGGTTTCACGATTACAAGTACATTCGAAATACGGACGAAAATCTATGCTATCTATATGCAAATATGAATAATCTTTAAATGTTGCAGGATAGTATGGAAATTTCCCGTAAAAGAGAAGACGTCTAGTAGTAGCAGCAAAAATTCCATGTTGATACGATAGCGTAAAATTATCCTTCTCAAATATCCCTACGACAAAAGCCAAAACCTTTTCATCATCTTCTATATACTTTTTCATACTCAATAAAAGTTCATTCATGCATATCCCTCCAAATACTATTCTTGAAAAGAATCCATGGATTATTACAGACCGGTGTAACTCCTTTATAAAGTATGAAACGCGTTTCCTGTCAAAGATATTTCAAAAAAACAATCCGTTATGTGATTTACACATAACGGATTGAAGCTAAACGGTAGAGCGTTCCACAAGTTCATATGGAATTTCCACCTTTTCTTGTTTAGAACTTTCATCACGTATTTGCCTGTAAAACATTTCAAAGGCCTTTTTTCCTATTTCCTTTAAATTTTGATCGATGGTTGTAAGTTGTAACACTTGGGAAATAGGTTGATTATCAAAGCCAATAATCGCCAAATCCTCAGGAACTTGAATACCTAATTTTTCAGCTTCTGTCATAACCCCAATCGCAACTTCATCTCCTGCTACTATTAATGCTTCAGGAAGATGCTGCATCCCCTTTAATTTATGAGCCACTTTCACACCATCTTCTAATGTAAAACATTCTGTGAAAATCCATTCTTCATTCACTTCTTCATCTATAGATTGCAATTGCTGTTTATAAACATCAAAACGTTTTTGACTACTCGGACCTAATTTCCTTCCCGTACAATAACCAATTTTTTTATAACTTTTCTCAATCAAATAATCCATTCCTAATTGAAAAGCTGCCGAATGATTCGTATATACACTTGAGATATTTGAAATATCATTATCTTCACAAGCAACGATTGTCCCATAGGAAGCATACGGCTCTATCGTTTCCCAATCATTCGCACGAGAACAAATAATAAGGCCATCCAATTGTTTTGTTTTTAACATATGTAAACTTTTCATTTCTTCTTTTTTATTATAATTCGTTTGGCAAAGTAGCACTCTGTAATTATGAGCTAACGCCACCTCCATCATCCCGCCCACCATCGCATCAAAACACGGATGATTAATATACGGTAAAATTACACCAACAATATTCGTTTTCCCTTTTGATAAATGAACAGCATTTGCGTTTTGTGAGTAATTCAACTTTTCAACTATCTCCATAACCGCTTTCCTTTTTTCTTCACTTACATATGGGTGATCATTCAACACTCTCGAAACAGTTGTAACTGAAACTCCCGCCATCTTTGCAATATCTTTAATATTGGCCATACACTCACCTCTACTTTTAACTTAATGAATTCCACGAACATATGTCAAACTTTCTCATCATTACACCTTCATTCGTTTTTCTTACAAAAGTGTAATTTTCCTGTAAGCTAATTCGATAGTGACTCTCCTCAATATTTCATACAATTAAGTCAGAAACAGGACAACAACTATTCGAAAAGGAGCGGATTCATATGATGAACAAACTGAAATCAAACAATTTTTTAGATACAGTGGGCATGGTATTTTCCGCTCTAATCGATGCAAAATCTGTTGCTTCTACATTAAACAAGTAAGGAGAATGCATTATGAATAACATCACTTTTAACAAATTAGATCTTTTAGGATTAGCTAGCGGCTCCCTTCTTCTTACTGCTTTGATTCACTCTGCTACGCTTGTATAATTTTGTGTCCCCTTTCCCCTTTATATAGAAAAAGACGACCGTCTATGCCCGGTCGGCTTTTTACATTTTTCTTTCTTTCAATTCTTTTAAAAGCTGTATCAGCTCAGCTTGTTGTTTTATCTTTTTACGACCATTTCGGTTAATTGCTGCAAGCTCGCAGGCAACTCCGACGGCGAAGAAAAACAATAAACTTTCTAACATGTGAAATCCTCCAATTGCCTATTAAACAGCTTGACGTAATTGCTCTTCTTGTAAAATTCGCTTGTTTATATTTTCTTCTTTTCTCTGACAAACGTTATTGCGAATAAGTGCTGCAATAACAAGTAAAGTTCCTACAATATCAAACATCGTTATTTGATATCCTTGCATCATCATAATAATTAAAGTCGTGATTGGTACAAAATTAATAAATAAAATCCCATTAATGGACGATAAAATTTTCACACCATAGTTCCAAGCTAGTAATGCTACGATTCCCGGTAATGTCATCATAAACAATAAATCATATTTCACGATAGAAATCGTTCCCATACTCGGAACTGATACGTATCCAAACGATGTAATGATTACAGTTATAATCCCTGTGACAGTCGTACCAAATACACACGTCAACGTAGAATAACGTAATGTTGACCAATCGCTACACGTTTGACCACCCATCGTATAAATAACCCAACCTACAACTCCAACAAATATACACGCTAGTGAAAACATGTTATCTTTCAATGTTAAAAAGAAACTCATATCACCTTTCGTAATAACGAATACAGCTCCTAAAAAAGCAATTATCATGCTCGTTATCATATACTTTTTCGGTTTTACATGCTTATATCCCCATAGAATACAAATAGAAATCATCGGCATCAGTGCTTCCATAATAGAAGCAACCATCACGCCTGATTTCCCCATTAACATTTGCCCTAAAAATATAAGTACATTATATACAGTAAACGCCATCGTTCCGAAAAAGACGAGTAACTTTCCTCTTCCCTCTAAACGAAATGCCTGTTTTCCTTCTTTCATTAACAACAATACAATAAGTACGATCGCCACCGCTCCATAGCGAATGAGCGAAAAATAAAATGGATCTATGTATTCTAGCGCATGATCAGCAACCGGAAACATTGCCCCCCATGACATACTTGCAATTAAACATGCTAAAGCCCCTATTATCATTTGACCTTTTCTCAACACAATTCCCCCGCTTCTTTCTATTTGCACAAAGAGAATTGTAAAAGAAAAAATATATCACGTAAAATGATTCAAAATGATGTTAACTATCACTTATAATGATAGTTAACATCAAGGAGGATCACATTATGGAATTAAGAGACTTACAAATCTTCCAAAGCGTTGCCGACCGCGGTAGTGTAAGCGGTGCAGCAAAGGAATTAAACTACGTACAATCAAATGTAACTGCACGTATTAAACAACTAGAAAACGAACTAAAAACACCGCTCTTTTATCGTCATAAACGAGGCATGACTTTAACAGCTGAAGGAAGAAAAATGCTCGTTTATGTTAATAAAATTTTGCAAGATGTTGACGAGCTAAAACAAGTATTTTTAGATAGTGAAACACCGTCTGGTATATTAAAAATTGGCACAGTCGAAACAGTAAGTACATTACCTACCATTTTATCTTCTTACTATAAAAGCTATCCGAATGTCGATTTATCATTACAAGCGGGTTTAACAGAAGAATTGATTAGAGAAGTACTTGATCATCAATTAGATGGCGCCTTTATATCAGGACCTATTAAACATCCACTAATTGAACAATACGATGTTAGTACAGAAAAATTAATGCTTGTAACACAAAATAAAGCTTTTCATATAGAAGAATTTACAACAACGCCCCTACTCGTTTTTAACCAAGGATGTGGATACCGTTCCAAACTAGAACGATGGCTTAAAGATGAAGGCCTGCTCCCAAAAAGAATTATGGAATTTAATATATTAGAGACAATATTAAACAGTGTTGCACTCGGCCTTGGAATTACACTCGTACCACAGTCTGCTGTCCACCATCTTTCTAAAGCGGGTAAGGTACATTGTCATGCCATTCCTGAAAAATACGGTAGTATTTCAACGGTTTTCATACGCCGTAAAGATAGCTACATGACGAATTCAATGCGCAGCTTTTTAAAAACAATTGAAGAGCATCATCATATCAATATGCTTTAACGGGCATTCTTACACGAATGTCTTTTTTTCTTACAAAAGTGTAAGTCTTACGTAAGCTAATTCGATAGTTGTAACCGATCATATTTCCTATAATTAAGACATAAAGCAGGGCAACGACAATTCGAAAAGGAGCGGATACGCATGATGAACAAAATGAAATCAAACAAATTTTTAAATATAATGGGCATGGTGCTATCCGCACTTGTCGATGCAAAAGCCGTTGCAACTACATTAAACAAATAAGGAGAGATTATAATGAACAACATTACTTTCAACAAATCAGACTTTATCGGACTTGCAAGTGGAGCTACTCTTCTTACGACCTTCATTTATACACTTGCTCAAAGTCTTGTTTAATACTTTGTTTCCCCAAACCCCTTTATATATAGACAAGCAGCTTTTTAGTTTATTTCATATATAATTTGACCTGTTTTCGTCATATCGTATCCGCCAATCGCTTTTAATTCATTATGATATTCTTCCGATTGCAGAATACCTTTCACGACTTCGATCAGCTCTTCATTTTCTTTATTCTTCAAAATCACTAAATCATACTGTTCTTTCATGATTGGAATAAAGTCTACATTTACAATCTGTGAAAACTTTTCTGAACCTACTCCTACGTCAGCTTTTCCATTTGCGACTTGCGTGGCAACACCAAGATGATTCGACTCTTCCCATTCATATCCACTAATACGCTCTTTATTTAATTTTTGAATGCGCAATTGTTCATCCACTAACACCCTAATGCCAGAACCTTTTTCTCGATTTACAAATCTTATAGATGATTGAGATAAATCAGCCCATGTTTTTATATTTTTTGGATTTCCCTTTTGCACATAAAACCCAACGTTTCTTGCTAATAAATTAATCATCGTACATGGTTGTCCAACTAAAATACGTTTTACATACGGAACATTATATGTACCTGTTTCTCCATCAAACAAATGCAGACTAACGATACTTCCTTCTCCTTGATACATTTTTACTAAACTCGTTAAACTACCTTGATATGCCCTTAATATATTTGAACTTGGCAAGCGATTTTCTATACGTTTTGCCAACATATCTAACGTTAGTTCTTGTCCGCTAATAATACATGTATTCGAGATAATATTACTGTCATTCTTTACAGGAACAGCTTGTACCTTCCCGGTTTTCATTTGCTTTATATATTGTTCTAAATCCGTTGCATCAATGCGCATCTGTCTACCAATTCTATAAGAAGGCAGTTCTCCTTTTTTAATTAGATCGTATACAGTTAATTTTGATACTTTTAATCGCTTCGCTACTTCTTCCGTTGTGTAGGAATGATGATCCATAGACGATTCCTCACTTTCTTCCTTCATTGTAACAAAGAAAAGAATATTTCTCCTATATTTAAAAACAACTACATCGTTCAAATTATATTCAATTATAGCTAGTTATAACTAGTTATAATTAGTTATAATTAGTCATAATTGAATATATCAAAATGAAAGGGGATTTTTTTATGAACAAGTTTACATTACGATCCATCGGAGCACTTATACTTTCTTTTCTTCTTATATTTAGTGCTGCATGTACAAGCGGCGAAAAGAAAGAGAAATCAACTGCTAAAGAAGGAAAAGCAGTAGAACTTACTATATCAGCTGCTGCAAGCTTACAAGATGCACTAAAAGAAATTGAAACAAAATATAAAGAAAAAGAACCTAATATTAAACTTTCTTTTAACTTCGGTGCTTCTGGTGCACTTCAACAACAAATTGAACAAGGTGCGCCTGCTGATTTATTCTTCTCAGCAGCCGAAGATAAATTCCAAACCCTTGTTAAAAAAGGATTCATTAATGAAAAAGAAGGGAAAAATCTTCTTGGAAATGAACTCGTTCTAGTTGTCCCAAAAGATGGTTCTCTTACAAAAATTCAAGATTTAAAAGATGAAAAAATTAAGAAAATCGCACTTGGCACACCTGAATCAGTACCTGCTGGAAAATACGCAAAGGCTTCTCTCACGCATGAAAATCTATGGAATGACATTCAAAATAAAATCGTATTTACAAAAGATGTTCGCCAAGTGTTAACATATGTAGAAACAGGTAATGTCGATGCTGGTATTGTATACAAAACAGATGCTCTTATTTCAAACAAAGTAAAGATTGGTGAGACAGCAGCAGCTACTTCTCATGAGCCAATTCACTATCCTTTAGGTGTTATAAAAGAATCTAAGCACAAGAAAGAGGCGACTTCATTTTATGAGTATTTGCAGTCAAAAGATGCACAATCTATCTTTAAGAAATATGGATTTACAGTCCTATCATAATTGCCATGAGCTTTGATGCTATTTTTTCACCAATCTTTCTATCTATACGAGTAGCTGCATGCGCCACCATTATCGTTACAATTTTAGGGACGATTATTGGACGAGCGTTAGCACGCTCCTCATGGAGATATAAAATAATATTAGAAACTATTTTCTTATTACCAATGGTACTTCCGCCAACTGTAATCGGATTTTTTCTCATTATCATTTTTGGAAATAATAGTCCCATTGGAACGTGGATAGAATCAATATTTCAGCAGTCCATTATGTTCACATCTACTGCTGCTATCATCGCTTCTACAGTTGTTGCATTTCCGCTCATGTACCAATCAGCAAAAACAGGATTTTCTATCGCCAATGTACAAATTGAAGAAAGCGCTCGTGACCTTGGTGCAAGTGAATATCAAGTTTTTCTGCACGTTACACTTCCGCTTGCATTTCCCGCCTTACTAAGCGGAATGATTTTGAGCTTTGTTCGTGCGCTCGGTGAGTTTGGTGCTACACTCATGTTTGCTGGGAACATTCCTGGTAAAACACAGACAATCCCAACTGCAATTTACATGGCGATTGATGCAAGTAATATGCAACTCGCCTGGACACTTGTAGTTATCACTATTAGTATGTCACTCCTATTTCTGCTATGTATTCAGCTTATTAATAAAAGAATTACTAACTCTTAAAGCAGCTTTTGTTGAAGCTGCTTCTTTATTTCTTAGGAAATAAAATATACCATCGGGAAATAACTGAATTTTAAATTTTATTAAAATATACATTTTATTTGAATTCACTTTCTAAAATAGGCAATTTCCTGTTATTATATGGAGGTGTTTCAAAAAATGAAGAAATGAAAACGCATTTATATCGTGAATTCTTCATCCTGTTTTAGCGATCGGTAATCTTCTACTCTAGTAGTGGGGCATTACCGATCGTTAGAACGATATGTAATTATATTGGTATAGAAAACCGAAGGGAGTCTTGTAATGGACATTTTATTAGCGCTTCTTCCTGCGATTGCATGGGGAAACATCTTATTAGTAAGCGTAAAAATGGGCGGTGGTGCATATAGCCAAACGGTAGGTATGACAATCGGTGCTCTATTCTTCGCAACAATTATGTATGTATTTACTCAACCAGCTTTAACAATGACAGTCTTGATTGTTGGTTTTATTTCAGGTTTATTCTGGGCTTTAGGACAAGTAAACCAATTAAAAACAGTTGAAAAACTAGGTGTTTCAACTACTGTAACGATTTCTACTGGTATGCAACTTGTTGCAACTTCTATCTTTGGGGTTATCGCTTTCCGTGAGTGGACTACTACAACAACGATTGTTCTGGGAACGATTGCAATCCTATTAATCGTAGTTGGTGTTGTATTCACATCACTAGATGACAAAGAAAATGCACAGCCACCAGGACAATTGAAAAAAGGACTTCTTACTTTAATTGTTTCTACTTTCGGTTACCTTGTATATGTAATTATTATTCGTTGGTATAATATCGATGGTTGGTCTGCTATTTTACCACAAGCAGTTGGTATGTTTGTTGGTGCGGTTGTATTGACATCTAAACATAAACCATTTAACAAATATGCAATCCGTAATGCTTTATCTGGTTTACTATGGGGAACTGGAAACTTATTCTTACTTCTTTCATTACCACGTGTCGGAGTAGCAACAAGCTTCCCATTATCTCAAACTGGAATCGTTATCTCAACATTCGGTGCGATTGTCTTCTTAGGTGAAAAGAAAACAAAACGTCAATTGATCTTTATTGCACTAGGTAGTGTTTTAATTATCGGCGGCGCTGTATTGTTAGGTATGACAAAAGCATAAACTTATAATCTATCAATCCCTGAAGCTTAGCTGCTTCAGGGATTTTTTATTACAACTATTTTTTAAATATAATAATCTTTATAGCCTTATTTGTATCACCTCTCCTCTCTCACATTTCATTCTTTTCACTACAAGTCTTTTCTTTTTACAAAATTCTCTTAAAGATGGTATCGTTTTTTATAACATATCTTCACTAGAAAGGAATAAAGGATATGCTAACTAAACATCGAATTCTATTTATTGGTGCTGGTCGTATGGCAGAAGCTATATTTTCCGGATTACTTAAAACAAGCAAAGAATACATCGAAGAAATTATCGTTTCTAACCGCAGCAACGTAGAAAAGTTAGAACAATTACGAGCGCAATATAATGTGTCTACTGCAACAGATTGGAAGCAGCATGTTACATCTGTTGATACGATTGTTTTAGCAATGCCACCTTCTGCACATGAAGAATTATTAGCAGAATTATCTCCGTTACTATCGAATCAACTTGTCGTAACGGTAGCTGCTGGCATTGGCCCATCTTATTTAGAAGAAAGACTTCCCGGAGGAACACCTGTCGCTTGGATTATGCCAAATACAGCTGCTGAAATTGGAAAGTCTATCTCCTTATATACAATGGGACGATCAGTAAACGAGATGCATCAAGAAACCCTACAACTGCTTTTAAGAGGCATTGGTACTTCGCAACTTTGCACTGAAGAAGAAGTTCATCAGCTTACCGCAGTTACTGGAAGTGCACCTGCTTTCCTTTATTACTTTGCTGAAAGCTTAATTGAAGCAACCAAAAGTTATGGAGTCGATGAAGCAACCGCAAAACACCTTGTCATTCAAATGATTTCCGGCTCTGCTTCTATGCTTGAACAAACACAAGATCCAGCTAACCTCCGCGAACAAGTAACAACACCAGGTGGTTCCACAGCTGAAGGTCTCAAAACTTTATATGAATATAATTTTTCAGAGGCAATTCAAAAAGCAGTAGAAGCAACAAACAATAAAGCTAAGGGGAAATAATATGAATTTAACAAGTTTAAAAGACTATACAACATTACATAACGGTGTAAAAATGCCTTGGTTCGGTTTAGGTGTTTTTAAAGTAGAAGATGGTTCAGAAGTAATTGAATCTGTAAAAGCAGCAATTAAAAATGGCTACCGCAGCATTGATACTGCAGCAATCTATCAAAACGAAGAAGGTGTTGGACAAGCGATTCGTGAATCAGGTGTTTCACGTGAAGAATTATTTGTTACATCAAAAGTATGGAATAGCGATCAAGGATATGAAACAACACTTCAAGCATTTGAAACTACATTAGAGAAATTAGGTCTAGAATATTTAGATTTATATTTAGTACATTGGCCTGTAAAGGGGAAATATACTGAATCATGGAAAGCGTTAGAAAAACTTTATAAAGATGGCCGTGTTCGTGCTATCGGTGTGAGTAATTTCCACATTCACCACTTACAAGACGTATTTGAAATCGCTGAAATTAAACCAATGGTCAATCAAGTGGAATACCACCCACGTTTAGCACAAGAAGAATTACACGCTTTCTGTAAAGAACATAACATCCAGCTTGAAGCTTGGTCACCATTAATGCAAGGACAACTACTTGATAACTCAACATTACAAGACATTGCGACAAAATATAATAAATCAACTGCACAAATTATTTTACGCTGGGATCTACAAAACGAAGTTGTAACCATCCCTAAATCTATTAAAGAACATCGCATTATTGAAAATGCAAATATATTTGATTTTGAATTAAGCGCTGATGACATGAAAGCAATTCAAGCTCTTAATGAAGACCGTCGCGTCGGTCCAGATCCAGATAACTTTAACTTCTAATAGAAAAACCACTGCCATATGCAGTGGTTTTTTTCATTTAAGAAAACTGAAAATTTAAACTATATTTCATTTGGTTGACACTTCATTATCCAAGGTGTAAGATTTTGAATTATCAAAGAAACACAAAAATTAATAAAGTTTATTCGTTTACTCATTGTATCAAGAGAGGTGGAGGGACTGGCCCTTTGAAACCTCGGCAGCAGGTTCATTTTGAATACTGTGCCACTTCCTGCAAGCTTTATGCTTGAAAGATAGAATGAGGGACTTCGTTTATATACGGGTGCATAACTTGTACGTAAAAATCCCTCTTTCTCAATACGAAAAGAGGGATTTTTTATTTTTCATTTCCCTCATCATCATCCAAACTTAATTATTTAGGAGGAAAATCAAATGAAAAAGAAGTTTGTACCCGGTATTGCATCAGTTGTAGGAGTAAGTATTTTATTAACTGGTTGCGGTAGTTATAAAAACGAAGCAAGCGGAGCAAATGCAAAAGACGAGGCACCTAGTACACAAGTTTTAAACTTATCTTCACCTACTGAAATACGAACAATGGATACAGCTCGTGCTACAGATACTGATTCTGGTCAAGTAATGAGGAACGTATTTGAGGGTTTGTATAATCTTGGTGAAGGTAACAAACCTGTCCCTGGTGTTGCAAAATCTCATGAAGTAAGTGGCGATAAGACGAAATACACATTCCATTTACGAGATTCAAAATGGTCAAACGGCACTCCTGTTACAGCGAAAGACTTTGTCTTCGCTTGGCAAAGAGCTGTTGATCCAGCAACAGCCTCTGAATATGCATTTCTATTCTTTGATATTAAAAATGCAACAAAAATTAACAACAAAGAACTTCCAGCCGATCAACTTGGTGTAAAAGCAATTGATGACCATACGTTTGAGGTAGAATTAGAACGTCCTGTTCCGTACTTTATTAGCTTAACAGCGTTCCCAACATTTCTACCAATTAACGAGGAATTCTTTAAATCACAAGGTGATAAATACGCTTTAGAAGACAATACAATCTTATACAACGGAGCTTTTACACTAAGCGATTGGAAGCATGAGCAAAGCTTTAAATTTAAGAAAAACCCTACCTATTGGGATAAAGATACTGTCAAACTGGAAGAAATCAATTTTAACGTCGTAAAAGAAAAATCTACAGAAGTAAATTTATTCGAATCAAAACAATTAGATCGTATCAAACTAACATCTGACTTCGTTGATAAATATAAAAAAGATGCTAACTTTAAAGAACGGCCAAACGTAGGGGTACAGTTTCTACGTATGAATCAACAAAACAAAGTACTTCAAAACGTTTCTGCACGCCAAGCAATCGATCAAACGATTGATCGAAAATCCTTTGTAAATACGTTATTAAATGACGGCTCTACACCAACCTCTAGTCTCGTGCCGAAAAACTTTGCAAAAGGACCTGACGGAACAGATTTCCGTGCTGCAAACGGCGATTTAACAAAAGTTGACACAAAATCTGCTCAAGAATTATGGAAAAAGGCAAAACAAGAACTTGGGTCTGAAAAAATAACGTTAGAACTATTAACAAGTGACGGTGACCTTGAAAAGAAAACTGGTGAATTCTTAAAAGGACAACTCGAAAAGAATTTAGATGGCTTAACAGTAAATATAAAGCCGCAACCACGTAAACAACAAGTTTCACTTTTATTAAAAGGTGACTATGAAATTGGAATTGACGGCTGGAGCCCTGACTTTGCGGATCCAATTACATTCCTTGAGCTATTTACAACGAATAACCCTTACAACTTAGATCATTACTCTAATAAGGAGTTTGATGAAACAATAGCAAAAGTGAAAACCACTTTAGCCGGTGATGAAAAAGCTCGCTGGGAAGCATTACTAGCATCCGAGAAAATATTATTTAAAGACTCTGTTATCGCTCCTCTTTACCAAAAAGGCGAATCTTATTTAGAACGTTCTTATGTGAAAGGGATTGTGCAAGTAGACTTTGCAGGTCAATTAAACTTCAAATGGGCAAAAATCGAAAAATAAAGCGAAACTTTAATCAGTGGTTTTTTCTTCATCCCCCACTGATTATTAGCCCACACCAATTGTTTTTTTAGCAAAACATATTAAAAGCAGATTCCCTAATACGAGGAAATCTGCTTTTTTAATATATTATTCTAAGAAATTAACAATCTATTTTTATTATTGACATATAGTTCTTTTCAGTGTTAATATTCTAAATAATCAAAGAAACGAAATATTTCACCATCAAAATATAACGTCTACTACGTTGAAACATATAACGATAGATTATAGTTCAACATGTATATACATATAGAACACCTGATTACCTACACACACATATCTATAATAGGTTTTCTCTTCTTCTATAGCTACAATTCAAAACGTGGACATTACGACGTTACGAATAACACATTTAGGGAGGAACGAACAATGAAGAAAAAAGTTGTACCTGTTGTTGCATCTGTTTTAGGGGCAAGTCTATTACTAACTGCTTGTGGGGGAAATAAAGATCATGCGAGCGGAGCAAAAGCAAATGATAAAGCACCTGATAAACAGGCAATTAACTTATCATTCGCTTCAGAAATTCCAACAATGGATGTTGCAAAAGCAACGGATGGGGAATCCATGAGCGTAATGCGAAATGTTTTTGAAGGTTTATATGCACTGGGAGAAGATAACAAACCAATTCCTGGTGTTGCTGAGTCGGTTGACGTTAGTCCCGATAAAACAAAATATACATTCCACCTGCGTGATTCAAAATGGTCAAATGGTACTCCTGTTACAGCAAAGGACTTTGTCTTCGCTTGGCAACGTGCCGTAAATCCTGATACAGCAGCTGAATACGCATTTTTATTCTTCGATATACAGAATGCGAAACAAATAAATCAAAAACAATTACCGGTTGAGCAATTAGGTATTAAAGCTCTTGATGACAAAACTTTAGAAGTACAACTAGATCGTCCTGTTCCCTACTTCTTAAGTTTAACGACATTCTCAACATTCTTACCAATTAATGAGGAGTACTTAAAATCTCAAGGTGATAAATACGGTTTAGAAACAAATCATTTAATTTACAACGGTGCTTTCACATTAGATAACTGGAAGCATGAACAAAGCTTCCAATTGAAGAAGAATCCTAACTATTGGGATGCTAAAACGGTAAAATTAGAAGAAATTAACTTCAATGTCGTTAAAGATAAATCTACAGAAGTTAATTTATATGACTCAGGACAAATCGATCGCGTTGCTTTAACTGCGGAGTTTGTTGATAAATATAAAGGAGATCCAAACTTCAAGGACCGCGCTGAAGTTGGTATTCAATTCTTACGACTCAATCAAAAAAATGAAACATTAAAAAATCGACATGCACGCCTTGCTATTAACGGAGCAATGAATAAAAAAGCATACGTAGAAACAATTTTAAATAATGGTGCTGTTCCAGCTGAAGGAATGGTTCCTGCGAAATTCGCGAAAAGTCCAGAAGGTACTGACTTCCGTAAAGAAAATGGAAACCTAGTCAAAGATGATGTAAAAACAGCAAAAGAAAACTGGAAAAAAGCGAAACAAGAACTTGGTACTGACAAAGTAACAATCGAACTATTAACAAGTGATAATGCTTTAGCTAAAAAGACTGGTGAATATTTAAAAGGTGAACTAGAAAAGAATCTAGACGGATTAACAGTGACGTTAAAACCACAACCACGTAAACAACAGCTGAAACTACTATTAAGTGGTGACTATGAAATCGGTATTGATGGCTGGGGCCCTGACTTCGCGGATCCAATTACATTCTTAGATTTATTTACAACAGATAGTGCTTATAACTTCGATAAATACTCTAACAAAGAGTACGATGCGCTCATTCATAAAGTGAAAACAGATTTAGCTGGCGATGAAAAAGCACGTTTTGAAGCAATGAAACAAGCTGAAAAAATCCTATTACAAGACGGCGCTGTCGCTCCTTTATACCAACAAGGTCGTTCTTACCTACAACGCGGATTTATTAAAGGGCTTGTAACAACTGACTTCGGTGGTGAATTTAACTACAAGTGGACAGAAGTTGCAAAATAATAAAATAAAAAAGGTATCCAATCGCAGGATACCTTTTTTATTTTATACTTCTTTAACTACATAGCTTCTTCTCTTTACTATTCCTTTTATAGATACAGTAATTACTGCTATCAATTGTGTAACTAATATAATGATTAATAATGAAATAATATTTTTCTCTAAACTTACTCCCCCAAATATTATTGCATAATAGCCATTCGCTGCATATGTTGCGGGAAATAATTCACCGATTGTTTGATATGTTTTAGAAAGCATCTCATGTGGTACAATTACACCCGAACTTACAAGTTGTAACGATAGTAAAATTATATTAAAGATCATACCTGCATTTCCGAAAACAGTTATGAACATTTGTTTTAATGAAAGAAAGGGGAAGAAGACTATTGTCAATAATCCTCTTCCCCTTCTTTTTGCATCGAACTAAAACTCATCATAAATATAAACATAAACATAAAATATGTTCTCCACGTCAAAGAAGGTATATGCCCTGACCAAAGATAGCTAATTAAATAGTTAATTCCCGTAATACAAGACGATACTACTAAACTAATACTTATTAGTTTTACATATTTGAGCATATCTTTTCTCCTTACTTTTCTATCTCTTCAAATTGCAGATTTACTGGCTCTTCTAGTAGTGTTTCATAAAAATTTTCCGCCAAATCTGTTGAAAGAATTTTTTCATCCACTTCATCAAATCGAATACTATCTAGCCACACACAACCTTCCCCTGATAATAAGACACCAAATGCTATACCAAGTGCTCCTTCTTTTATATCTAATACAACCGAGTACGATTGCCAGTTATTCGTATTTTTAATCGGGCGATTTTGCATATTATCCATAGCGAGTGGTTCTGTATCTTTTCCGTCTACTCGCATCCACAATCCTGCCCAATCTCTTACGTTCTCACTCTTAACAAATGCTGTTAAACGTAATCTTTTACCTACGTATTTATCCGCTTGAAACATTTGCATTAATGTTGAAAATCCTCCATGTGTAACATTCTCTTTTGCCTTTATGTATGCAGATACTTTTCCTTGATGGACAACTTCATAATCTAAACCCATCTCATATTCAGCAGGATGACTTCCACTTAAGATCCATCCTTTCGGTATACCTTTTTGCATTGAAATACCCTCTCTTTCTATATAAAATGACTGGAAGTACTTTCGATATTTCTTCGGT
This sequence comes from Bacillus cereus group sp. Sample62, assembly GCF_036851315.1. Taxonomy (NCBI): domain Bacteria; kingdom Bacillati; phylum Bacillota; class Bacilli; order Caryophanales; family Bacillaceae; genus Bacillus; species Bacillus cereus group sp. Sample62. Next base: position 190,494 of record NZ_JAFLPK010000001.1, on the reverse strand, counting down.
GGCAATTGAAACATTCTTTTAAAAGCTCTCGTAAATGCCTCTTGTGAGGAAAAGCCGTATTGTACTGCAATATCAATAACAGCTCTCTCCGTTGACACTAAAACTTGCGCAGCATGAGTTAACCTTCTCTTTCGAATATAATCCGTTACACTCATCCCAATATACCTTTGAAAAATACGATGAAAATGGTACATCGATACCGCACTGTGAGAGGCCACTCTTTCTGTTGTAAGCTCCTCATGTAAATTCTCCTCTATATATTCAATTGCTTTTTTTATCATCTCTTTATACTCTTCATGCATTTTAGCACCTCCTCACAACCTTAATTTACCATATACATACAAATCATTTTTGATTTAAATTGCGGATTAAACTTTGTGGCTACCAGTTAATAATTTATTTTCAACACATACATAATTACATGATTTTGGGAAAAACTTGTATAGAACGAATTTACATAAGGAGGAAATTATAATGAGAATTTTACTATCAGTTTTATTAGCACTTATGCTAGTACCTGTATTAACAGGATGTAAAGCTCCTGCAAAAGAAGACACAACTTCTAATAAAAAGACTACAGAAGAGGCAAAGAATGAAGCTCCTGCTGATTTAAAACTAAACTTCAATGAATTTGATTTAAAGGCAGACTACCAAGATACAAAGAAAGACTACGAAGCAGACTATAAAAATGTAGCAGCAGATAAGAAAATGGAAGCAAAAATTGAAGATCATAAAGCAGATGTAAAATTAACAGGAGACGAGGCTATTACAAAATTAAGCCCACTTCTACAAGAATTAAAATTTAATAAAGATACTCCTGATCAAGAAGTAATTGATCAAGTAGTAAACGTGTTCAAACTTGATAAAGACTACCAAAAGTTCGATTTAGAAGTTGTCTTCTCTGATGGAACGAAAAAAGAATATAAAAGAGAAATAAAATAAAGAAGTAGGCGGTTGCCTACTTCTTTATTTTTGCATATCTTAAATCTGGTTTAGATCCAACATAATATTGAAGTAAAGATACCGATTCTTTTTGTAAATAAGAATCAGAAGGGAATATAACCGGAATTAATGGTGAATCTGTAAACATAATATCTTCTGCTTTATGCAGTAAGTCAAAGCGCTTATCTTCATCTTGTTCAACTTCTGCTTCTTTTACTAAAGCATCAAATTCTTTATTATGCCATTTTGCATAATTGTTTGGACCATCACCTGCATATAAATCTAATTTAGTAATTGGGTCTAATAGAGAACCGCCCCATCCCATATAAGCTAATTGGAAATCACTTTGCTTATATGTGTCAATGTAACTCTTCCATTCTTTATTTTCTAATTTAATATCTACGCCAAGATTTTTCTTAAACATTTCTTGCATTGCTTCTGCTACTTTTTTATGTTGTGTATCTGTAGTGAATTTTAATGTTACTTCAGGTAATGTAGACCAGCCTTGTTCTTTCATACCTTCTTCTAGTAATTTTTTCGCTTCTGCTGAATCAAATTTAACGTAACCACCTTTTTCTTTACGGAAATCACGGCCACTTTGTGTTTTTGCTCCTTCTGGAACGAATGCATTCGCTTCTTGTGCATTGTTTTTATACAGTTTTTCAACGATAAACTTACGATCAACTGCTAATGAGAATGCTTTACGTACTTTCGCATTTGTGAATGGCTCTTTTTCTACGTTAAACGAATAAATATAAGATGAGAATCCTGCAACACGCTTATATTCTTTATTTCCTTTTTCTTTCTCAATCATCTCTTGTGGTAAACCACTTAGTAAATCTAATTCTTTTGATTTGTATAATTGGTACGCTGTTTTAGAGTCCGGAATAATACGAAACTCAATTTCTTTTAATGTTACCTTTTTATCGTAGTATTCTTTATTTTTTTGTACTGTAATTGCTTGGTTATGCTTCCATTCTTTTAACGTGAATGGTCCGTTCGTAATTAACTCTTTTGGATCTGTTTTTAATTTATTATTATCATCAATTGATTTTTTAGATAATGGAATAAATAATGAACTTGCTAATTTTTGTTTAATAGAAGACACTGGGTGCTCAAGTGTTATCTTTAATGTTTGAGGATCAACAACTTGAATACCAACTTGGCCTTCTTCACCTTTTCCAGTATTATACGCCTCTGCACCTTTAATAAAATACATTTCTGTCGCATTCATAGAACCTGTTTTCGGATTTAATAATCGCTTCCATGCAAATTCAAAATCACTTGCTGTAATAGCAGAACCATCTGACCATTTAATATCTTTCTTTAAATGAATTGTATATTCAGTTCCATCAGTATTTACTTCTTCTTTCTCTGCTAATTCATTTTGATATTTCCCATAACTATCTTGCGTATATAAGCTTGAGAATAAATGTCCAATTACATAACCTGACGTGCTATCTGTTGCAATAGCGGAATCAAGTGTATATGGATCGCTACCAATATTCGTTACTAATCGATCTCCTTCTCCCTTACCAGCACTCGCCTTTTGCGTCTCTTTCTTACCGCAAGCGACAGAAGTAATTGCTAAAACAGTCATAATGACAAACAGTAAAACCTTCTTCATCTTACATTCCCCTTTACCCTGAAATTTTTGGTGTTGATGCTAATAATGTTTTTGTATAAGAATGTTGTGGATTACGGAATACTTCATCCGTATCTCCAAATTCAACAAGTTCTCCTTTATATAAGACAGCCACTTTTTCACATAAATAGTGAACCATCGGTAAATCGTGCGCGATAAATAAATATGTATAGCCTTGTTCCTTTTGGATTTTTTGCAACAGATGTACAATTTGAATTTGCAATGAAACATCTAATGCTGAAATTGGTTCATCAAGAATCAATACTTCTGGCTCACACAATAATGCTCTTGCAATAGCGATCCGTTGTCGTTGTCCTCCGCTAAATTCGTGCGGATAGCGATTAATATATCGTCTATCTAACCCAACACGCTCTAGCGCATCACCCGCGACTTTATCTTTCAATCCTTTATCACCGAGTCCGAATGAAATATATCCTTCTGTTACGCTATCGCGTACTTTCCAGCGCGGATTTAATGCTGCTGTGGAATCTTGAAAAATAAACTGTACTTTCTGTAAGAAATCACGCTTATGAGCTGCCTTCAACTTGTGAACGACTTGACCGTTATAATTAATTTCACCAGACGTTGGTTTCTCAATCCCAGCTATGAGCTTACCAAGTGTTGTCTTTCCAGAACCACTTTCTCCAATAATGCCAAGCGTTGTTCCTTTCGGAATAGAAAGTGTTATATCTTTTAACGCTGCGATTTCTTTATTTTTACTTCCATATGTTTTCCTTACTTGCTTTACAGTAATTAAATCTGTCGTCATGAGGCGTTCACCTTCTCTTTTGATTTCACTTCGTTATGCTCAAGAACATGCTGCCAGCAATGTGAACTATGCTCCCCAGAATATGTTGTTCTCTCTGGAAAACGATGAATACATTCTTTGACTGCTACCGGACAACGATTTACAAAAGGACAACCAAAACTATTTAACGTCTCAATGGAAGGTGTCGTTCCTTCGATTGCACGTAATACTTTTTCGGTATCATCCATATTCGGAATTGCTTGTAATAAACTTTTCGTATATGGATGTTTAGGAGAACCTATTACTTCCTGTATCGTTCCTTTTTCAACGACACGCCCTCCGTACATCACAACTACTCGATCTGCTACTTCACGTACAAGTGCCAAATCATGGGTAATTAATAAAATACTCGTATTTTGTTTTTCTTTTCGCTCTTTTAATAACCCCATAATTTGCTTTTGAATCGTTACATCTAATGCAGTTGTAGGCTCATCTGCAATAACGAGCTTTGGTTGACACGCAAACGCAATTGCTAAACAAATACGTTGCCTCATACCTCCGCTTAATTGATGTGGATACTGTTCAAAGCGTTTCTCTGCTTCATGTATCCCTAAATCATTTAATAAGTTAATTGCAATTTTTTTTGCCTCTTTTTTCGATTTCTTTTCGTGTTGCAAAATCACCTCTGTAATTTGCCTTCCCACCTTCATCGTCGGATTTAAAGATGAAAGTGGGTCTTGAAAGATAAAAGAAATATCTTTCCCACGAATTTGATTCCATTCTGATTCCTTTAAATTCGTTAATTCCTTTGATTGGAAAGATACATTTCCATCATCAATGTGAATCGCTTCTTGATTTAAGCCAATAATGGATTGTGCTGTAACGCTTTTTCCTGAACCACTTTCTCCTACAAGTGCAACTATTTCACCTTCTTTAATAGAAAAGGAAACATGCTTCACAATCGCTTGCTTACTAGTCTCTTTTTCAACGGCTAACGTTACGTTTTCTAAAGATAAGAGCTGTCCCATGTTTTTTCTCCTTTCGATTCCGTTTCACGATTTTTGGATCAATTGCATCTTGCAAACCATCACCAATCGCATTAAATGCAAACATGATAAGTGCAATCATGATTGCCGGGAAGAATAGTTGCCACCACTCTCCGCTTAGTAATGTCCCGAGTGCATCGTTCGTCATCGTTCCCCAACTCGCTGCTGGTGATTGCACTCCAAGGCCAATAAAGCTTAAAAATGATTCTGAGAAAATAGCTGCTGGAATTGTAAATGATAAATTCACGATAATAATCCCCGTTAAGTTCGGAATTAAATGCCCATATATAATTTTCATATGAGGCGTGCCTAATCGCTCTGCCGCAATAACAAACTCTCTTTGTTTTAAAGACAAGACTTGAGCTCGAATGAGACGTGCCATTCCAATCCAGCCTGTTAATGCAAGAGCGATAATGATGGTAAAAAGACCTGGTTTCATAACGATTAATAATAAAATAACAATTAATAAATATGGGATACCGTATAATACTTCAATTCCTCTTATAATCCACTCATCAATTAACGTTCCAAGACGATTACGTCCTCTCACATATCCACTAAAGCCACCGATTAGTACACCTATCCCTATATCAAGAGCTGCTGCTACCAATCCAACCGTTAGTGAAATTTTCCCACCAGCCCAAGTACGTGCCCATATGTCCCTACCTAAATCATCTGTTCCGAACCAATGCTCACTACTAGGCGGTAAGTTTGTTGCCTCTTTTACTTGCTCACTCGCAGTAAATGGCGTTAAACTTTCACCAATAAGAGAAAATACAATGATTAGTAATAATGTTACTGATCCTAAAACTGCGATTGGATTCGATATAAACTTACGAATCACTTCCTTTTTTCGGCTAATTGTCTGCTGATCTTTATTTATCGTTAGTTCTTTTTTCTCCTCATTCGTTAATAGCTGTTTATCAATTTCATAAGCTCCCATTTAAATATCCCCCCTCCTTACGTAATAGAACGAATACGCGGATCCACAATGCGATGAATAATATCTGTAATGAAAATACAAGAAATTAATAATGCACTATAGAAAATCGTTGTTCCCATAATCACCGGATAATCTCGATTAAAAATACTATCTACAAAATATTTTCCTAGACCAGGAATTGAAAAGATTTTTTCAATAACGAAAGTCCCTGTTAAAAGTCCAGCCATTAATGGTCCAACAAATGTAAGTACTGGAACAATCGCATTTCGAAGAGCATGTCTTATAATAATCTTATTAATTGGTATACCTTTCGCTCTTGCTAGCTTAATATAATCACTCTGCAATACTTCGATCATATTAGAACGAACAAATCTTGTAATAACCGCGATTGGACCTAGCGCCAATGCGAAAGATGGTAATACCGTATGTTCGACTGTACCCCAAGAGGCTACTGGTAAGAGCTCGAATTGGATAGCAAATACTTGTATAAATAATGGTGCTAAAATAAAGCTTGGAATAGATATGCCGAGAATTGCAAGCAAACTCACACCATAATCAATTACTCTCCCGTGATAGAGAGCTGCAAATGTGCCTGCTGCAATCCCAACTAACAATGAAATAATAAGTGCTTGTAAACCAATAATCGCTGATGGACCAAATCCTGTCGTTATAATCTCTGATACGCCTTGCCCCGTCGATTGAACGGATTCACCAAAATCAAAATGAACTACACCGTCTAAATAAGCAACATATTGATTCCATAACGGTTCATCAAGATGATACTTCGCCCTCATGTTTTGTATCACTTCTTCAGGAAAGATTTTCGCATCTGATGAAAATGGATCTCCCGGAATAATATGCATAATTAAAAATGTCACTGTCGTAATAACCCATAATGTGAAAACCATAACTGATAGTTTTTTAACAACAAACACTCTAATAACCCCCTAAACTTATAAATTTACTTTGTTTTACTGACGTATCTTTCCCATTACTCCCTTTTCTCTTCTTAAAATACAAAAAGCCTTGATCTTAAAAAATAAGATCAAGGCTTAATAAACGAAGGCCCATCACTTATCTTTCAAGACTTGCTTGCTGGAATTAGCACGGTGTTCCTGTTACAGAACCCGCTGCTGAGGTGTCATAGGGCCAGTCCCTCTACCTCTCTGGATAAGTAAATTGCTATATTATTATTTGGTTCAAATTGTATATTTTGAATTATAATTCTGAAAAAATGAAAAGTCAATCAAATTGGATATATTTAGAAAAATCAGTTTTCTGCGGCGTTAGTTATTGAAATTACAATCTTTCGCTTATAATAAAAAGAAATTGTATTAAAGGAGTTATAAGATGGCTCCCTTACTTCTTGCTACTATAGGATTACCATTAACAATCGTAATACTTGTCATCATCGGCTTCTATAATCTCTTTATTAAAAAGAAACGTATCACTTCTTTTTATACTCCATTCGATAATATTACCGGACAAACAATCTCTGCATTTCACGAAGAACAGAAGGTATTAGTATCCGAGGATGAAGACGGAGATGGTAAGAAGAAAAAATAACCTTGCGCGTACGCAAGGTTATTTTTTTGCCTCTGTTTGAAAACGCTTATAGTATGTTGATGCTGTTGCAAAGTTGATTTCTATATCACGAATCAATGATGAGTCTTCTTCTTTAGCTAACTTCTGTAATTTTTTCATTGCTTGTTCCGATTCATTCAAGAAACCAGCGTATACCTCATGTTCTTGCTCTTTCGACTTTGGAACACGAATTTCTTTACGTATATTATCAATATCTTCTAACATGCCTGTTGTTACCGTTTGTACGTCTTCCTTATATTTAGCGTTCGTTATTTCCTTACCGCCCTTTTCTTTTGCCACTTCAAACAACTGTAACGCTTTATTAATTTCTTTGTTCATCTTCACGTCGTACTTTTCATGTACTTCGCGATATGTTTTCATCTCTTCTGTTTGCTCAGTAGATTGCTCTATCTTTTCTTTCGGTTCTTTCGTATCTTTATTTCCATTACATCCTGCTAGAAGGATCATACTTCCCATTACAGCAATACCCAAAACCTTCTTCATCTCTTTTTCTCCTTTTATCTACAGCTATTACTCATTATAGTTTCTTTTATCTCCACTTGTTATTATACCGAGAACGCCCTACTTTTTACACTTAAGACGATGCCTTAATATATATACCAACATTTTTGTCACAGTATCGTCACTTTATGCAAATAACTTTTGCATTACCTTACGAAATTGTATGCGTTATTTCCAAAAATAAAAAAGAGCCGATTCAAAAAATATTTGAATCAGCTCTTTTTTTATTAAACTTCTAAATTTTGTCTTTGTTGCAGTTCAAACTGCTTCTCACTTCTTCTGGCCATAAATAGATAACATAACACAGCACCAATTTCACAAAGCGCTATCACAACCCCCATCGGTAATGCGGTATTGCTTCCACCAATACCTACTAATGGTGCAACAAGTGCTCCTGAAATGAACTGTAATAATCCTAATAAGGCCGATGCTGTTCCTGCGGCTTGTTTCTGATTTCTCATCGCTAACGAGAAACCAGTTGTTGAGACAACCCCAACACTTGATACAACAAGGGATAATGAACATAAAACACCAATTAAACCGATTCCTAGTACGATTGTCAGTAATAAAGATAGGCCACCAACAGCTGCGATAATAATACCAGCAACAAATAATGTCTTCTCATTCACTTTCCCTGCTAAACGACCCGTTACCTGACTAGCAATAATAATACCGATACCGTTAATCGCAAAGAATAAACTAAATTGCTGTGGTGATGCTCCGTATATATTCTGCAACACAAACGGTGATCCCGAAATGTATGCAAACATTGCCGCCGTTACTAGTCCTTGTGACAATGCATATCCCATAAACAGACGATCCTTTAACAGTTTTCCGTACGTCGCTAATGTCCCTGACAAACCACCTGTTTCTCTTTCTTCAGGAGGTAATGTTTCACGTAATACAAAAGTAGCTGATATTAACATAAATACACTAATTGCTCCAAGAACGATGAAGACACCGCGCCATGTTGTGAACTGTAGTAATTGTCCCCCAATAATCGGTGCTAAAATAGGCGCTGCTCCGTTTACTAACATGAGCAACGAGAAAAACTTTGTCATTTCAGAACCTGAATACATGTCACGTACCATTGCACGTGATATAACAATCCCAGCCGATCCTGAAGCTCCTTGTAAGAAGCGTAATAACACTAAACTCCAAATAGATGGTGCAATAGCACAAAGTAAAGAAGAAGCAACATAAATAATAAGAGCGATAATAAGAGGTTTGCGCCTTCCGTAAATATCACTAATTGAACCGACAAATAATTGTCCTACTGAAAGCCCAAGTAAACAAGCTGTCAATGTAAGCTGCGCAAGGGATGCACCTGTCTGTAAATCATCCGTTAATTTCGGTAAAGAAGGCAAATACATATCAATAGATAATGGCCCAATCGCCGTAAGTGTCCCTAGTACAAGAATCATCCATAACCTATTTGTCTTTACAGGTTTATATATTTCTTGATTAACTCCATTCACTTTTTCCGTTCACCCTTTCCTATAACTACTGAATCGTAACAATTATAGTTACAACATAAACATACGTCAAGTATAGTGCATTTTCCTGTTTCATACTGTAAAAAAAAGCGATAGAATTGCTATCGCTTCACTTTTTCAAATTGCTATTTGTAAATTTAGATACGGAAGACATCGCCTCTCCTGTGTCTAAATATGTGATTTGAATTGGATCTCCCACTTCTGTAAACATAGAATACGGGAATTTCTTCACCGGTATCATAAATACTTTTTGTTCATTCTCTAACAGTACATACACAATTGTATTTTCACCTGATTTTTCTTTATATACACGTTGTACAACGCCTTCTTTTTGTGCTTCTTTACCATTTGAAGTTGGTCTAAATGAATCTCCACTTCCGCTTAGCGCATTTTTATAATTCTCAAGCGCTTCTTTTTGCGTCGAACCTGTTGCAAATATTTTCGCATTAGAAGCATAGATAACTGTGTGAGCACGTACTAATCCTCCGTCATCAATAACAGGTACAATCCAAGAAGGTTTACCATACACGTTATAAATAACCGGCATCGTTCCATGCCATTTCTCTCTCTTAAAGGAATTATCCACTACTTCCGAAGCAGCTGAACCATCCATAATCCCCTTCACTTCTTTTCCGTTATAGTAATACAACTTACCTGTACGCGCATCGATAAGCGAGTAACCTAACGCAGAATCTACTCCCTCTTTCGGAGAGGTGAAATCAGTAAAGTAATATAACGTTCCATCCTTACCAAAGATTGGTGTAACTCCTTCTTTCGTTCCCCACTCAGTCGGAATCTTCATATCCGTTTGCGAAAATTTCGTATTCCAAAATCCGTGAATATATTTACCGAAGTACGTATTTAATGTAGATGCGGTCTCGTGATTTAATACACCATCAACAAATTTAGGCGCTTTTCCTTTATCATATCTGTTCACTTCACCTGTTTGTGCATCTACTACTACAACGCCCTCTACCTCAAATCCAGATCTTCCTGAAATAAATTCACCATACGTCATTGTATAATACGGTTTCCCTTTATCATCAACTTCGAATTTAGGTTTCCCTTTAAAAATCAAATCCGGTTCTGCTTTTCGAACGACACGTTCTAATTTATTACCAAAAAACATGCTCGGCACATATTTCATTTTATAACCAAGATGCAGTTTCGCTTCCGCATCAGGATTCGTACCTGACATCGTTACGTACCCTGGAATTGTCTCAGCTTTACGTGCTTTAAAAAAGCCTGAAACTTCAATCGGTGCTACATATAAAGCCTCACCATTTACCATTTGTGGCGTTAATTCCCCTAGCTCAAAATAAGCTACTTTCGGAATATCCCCAAATACTTTTTTCATTTTATTCTCCGCTGTCTTTGGCGGCACTGTAAACGGTTGATCATTTTCAGTAAACGGCTCTGAAATATCTTTCTCGACCTTCACAACAGAATCATATTTTTTTTGCGTGATTACTATATCGTGCAAATAACCAAAATAGCCGTAACTTGCGAGTAAAACAAACATTAGAAGTCCCTTTAACGTACCTTCTAATTTCCCTATTTGATTTTGTGAAAATAAAACAAGCCCAATTAAAACTGCTACTGCAACGGCATAATGAGTAAGAATCGAATCTACTCGATCATCGATTAGCCAAAGATATTCGTAGATTGCAATACCTATCCAAAATAATACAGGAATAACTAAAATGGATGATTTCTTACCCTTTACAACCTTCTCATCCCCTTTCTTATCCACTGCTCGAAGTTTACTACCGCTTCTTGTCCATGGAATCAAAAACAAAGTGAGAATAGCTAAAATTAAAAATTTCATCAAAGGCAATGTCCCCTTTTCTTTTATTTTCCCTTTTAGTATAACAAATAAAGGATATTCAGGTAAAAATGAGGGTGATTATATTTTTTTACTACTTAATACAATCCCACTCACTACATATAAGATAGATGCAATATAAAAAATGGTGCCAATCGTAAAGAAATCTACTAAATATCCCGTTGCAATAATTGCTACTGCTCCTCCAATCGATGTCCACACATGATATTTTCCAATCTCATAACCAGCATTTTCTTGCACAACCTTTCGTGCTAACGACGTCTTCTCGGTATTACGCTGCACAGCACCTAAAACTCCCATTAAAATTTGAAGAATGTATACATGCCATATTTCTGTTGCAATCGGGAAACAAAGCATTAACACTGCCATGGACCAAGCATATATAATTAATAATTTTCGATCGCCTACTCGATCAGACATCTTTCCTACTAATGGATATACAAGTGCTGAAGTTAAAGCAAATAAGCCATACGCCCAGCCAAACTGCGAGAAGCTATTCCCAACATTCCGAAGCAATAGAATATAAAAGGGAAATACCATACTTCCCGCCATCATAATTATGCTTTGTGACGCTACAAATCTTCTATATGTCATTTCGTATACTCCCTATAAAATAAATTCACAAATCTCTCTTTTGGATCCGCTTCTTTTTTCCTCTGAAGAAATTCTTCTATACGAGGATATGCCCTCTTTAACTGCTCCTTCGTTGGATACGAATAATACGGTAAATAATAACTACCATTATGTTTTAAAGTAACATCAATCATTTTCTGAATGACATCTTCTGTTTTCTTTATTTCACCCTCTGAGCGTCCTTGGTTAATTAAAAGAACTAGCGCAAACATATCATCTTTCGCATAGGATAAAACTGCATTTTCATTCTTTTCCACATAACGAATCGTAATATTGAGCAAATTAAACTCTTCTTCATTTAATACGTTACGTAAATCATCTATGTATTCGGTGAAGAAATCTATAGGCACAAAGTATTCTTGTAACACTTCTGTTCTATTCGGATTTTCATATTCCATAAAGGCACTATCTGACCTCATAACGTTATTTCGCGTCTCATACGTTCCATCTGTACGTTCAAAATAACTTCTTTGTATATCCCAAAATGTATTCTTTCCCCAATCGCTATAACGGGATAATCCGAGTGAAAATTTCGGTGCAGCTATAATAGTTTCCTCTTTTAATTCACTGTACTCTTCCCTCATATTTTGATTTTTCGCCAATGTATAATCTGTCACATACATCTCTTTTAAAAATGAATTGGGGGCAACAGAAATACGGGCTAAGTGCATACGAACATTTTCATCTCTTTTCACTTTATCTTTGAAATAAGACGTGTATTCTTTATAATCTATCATTCTCGTGTGCATTTCATATAATTCATCATCAGTTAGCTTTAATGTCACATCTAAAATGACACCGAATAACCCGTAACCACCTATGACATATGGAAATAACTCTGCATTTTCTTCTCTACTTACATTACGCACCGTACCATCTGCCATTAACAATCTAAACGACTCTACTGTATCAATCAATGCTTCATGACGAATATCACGCCCATGTACATTTACACTTAATGAACCACCAACAGTAAAAATGTTTTGAGATTGCATTACTTGAACCGCAAGACCATATGGATTGATTTTCTTTTGAATGTCATTCCATGTGACACCGCTTTGCACCCTAATCCTCTTCTCCTCCGGATTAAACTCTAATATTTCATTATACCCTTTCATATCAAGCATCGTGCCGTTCGGATAATACGTCTGTCCTCCTTGGCTATGTTGCATACCTGCAATGGAAATTTTCTCTCCGGAAGTATTTGCATCTTTCACTACCTGTTTTAATGAACGTTCATCCTCAACATTTTCAACACGTTTAATTTTCGTTGGAAGCAACTTTCCTACATCGCTCATAATAGGGTGCTTTAGTTGCTCTTTATATGTATTTATAGATGTCGCAAGCAACACTGTATAAGCTACAATGACCACCGCTATCTTTCTTTTTTTCAAATGACACTCTCCTCTTCTACAGTTTTACCTCTTCATATTGTACCTATTTTCCTATGAAGAAAGTATACAAAAAAGAGGGCACCTTATTTTAGGTCCCCCTCATCAAAACTATTACTTTGCTGCCGGCAATTGTATTGGGTCAAACTTTTCGTACGACGTATATTTTGCGTTCGTAATAATGTGTGCTTTATCCTTGCCGTTACTACTCATAATCATGTCTATCTTTGCTGATTCATATTTAAAATCTTTTGTAATGATATATTCTGCATCCACTTCTTCTATCTTCGCATTTTGTGCTTGTAACATTTTCTTCTGTGTTTCATCCATGCTAGTTAACATACTTTCTGTTTCTTGCCCTTTTAATGTAAATTTCAGTTTATATTTATCTCCGCTTTTCTCCATCTTCATTTTATCTAAAACTACTGCTGGTACTTCTAACTTATCTATAATATCTTGAGTCGCTTTCATTCCACCAGCATTTAATTGCTCCTCTGGTACGGTTATAACTTCTCCTGTATTAGGGTTTTTCACCTCACCAGCAACTTTACCATCCACAGTATACACTACAACATCTGTACCGGAAATATTCATTTCAGAACGAGAATTCTTTGTCTTTGGCTCTAATTGCATCTTAGCCTTTAATATATCCATCTCTGTTCCCTCAGCTTTTACCCCTACACCATATGTCATCGTTACATGCTCTTCATTTTTAAAAGCTTCGTTCGTTTTCTTGAAAACATCCTTCGCTGCTAATTCCTTTTCTTTTTGAACTGATTCTTTTTTCGGTTCATCCGTCCTTGCTGTTTTCTCATTACTACATCCTACCCCTAGACTGATTGCAAGCACTAAACCTGAAATAAAAATAGTTTTTTTCATAATGTCGCCCCCTTTCCAAAAATAATATCACCTCTTTTCCTACGAAATCTATATAATTTTTAATCTTTATTCGCTATATAGCGACATGTTTAATGAAGGTTTTAAATATGATGTAAATAACAACAACTCATTTCAGGAGGTCATTATGAAGGCGATCATTTGCACACAGTATGGACCACCTAACGTTCTTCAGCTTCAAAATATAGAGAAACCTACACCCAAAAAGAACGAAGTATTAATTAAAATTCACGCAACAAGTGTATCGACTGGAGATTGTAGAATACGCGGCTTTAATAGCCCCCTCTTATTTTGGATTCCTATGCGGATCATATTAGGTTTCAGAAAACCGAGAAAATCTGTACTCGGCGTAGAGTTGTCCGGTGAAATCGAAGAAGTAGGAACAGATGTAACTCAATTTAAAAAAGGTGATCCAATTTTTGCATTAACAGAACTAAATCTCGGTGGTTATGCCGAGTACACATGCTTACATGAAAGTGGATTAATAACATTAAAACCTACCAATGTGACGTATGAAGAAGCGGCAGTTATTCCTTTTGGTGGAACTTCAGCATTGCATTTCCTGAGAAAGGGCCGTATAAAAAAAGGGCAACAAGTGCTCATATATGGGGCCTCCGGATCAGTAGGAACAGCTGCTGTACAACTTGCTAAATATTTCGGTGCGACCGTTACGGCTGTTTGTAGTAATTCAAATTTTGAACTCGTTCAATCTTTAGGAGCTGATACAGTAATTGATTATACGAAAGAAGATTTTACTAAGCGGCACGAGCGCTACGATATTATATTTGATGCAGTTGGGAAGTATAAAAAATCCCTTTGCACAAATACATTAACACCCAATGGAAAATATGTATCTGTTAATGGAATGATGGCAAAGGTAAGTAAAGAGGATATGATTCTACTAAAAGAACTAACTGAAACCGAACATTTAAAACCTGTTATTGATAGAACTTACCGATTAGAAGAAATTGCTGAAGCCCATATGTATGTGGAAAAGGGACATAAGAAAGGTAATGTTTCGATTACCTTAAAATAAAATATATTCAGAAAATAACATTGACAATTCTTTTTGTAAGATTTACTATTAGTACCATATTAAAAAACTACATACACAAACTCTTATCAAGAGTGGCGGAGGGACTGGCCCGATGATGCCCGGCAACCGAGCTTATAACTTATAAGCTAAGGTGCTAATTCCTGCAAAACGAGTTTTCGTTTTGGAAGATAAGAGAGGAACCTATTTTGTCTATTCGGCACCTCTCTTATTTTTGAGAGGTGCTTTTTATTTTGGAACGCATATGAAGGGGGAATTATAGATGAAAAAAGTATTATTGAGCATTGTAAGTGGAGCGGTATTATTGCTAGGTGCATGTGGTGCTAATTCTGATAAAGAGGTAAAAGCATTAGATGAGAAAAAGATTACTGTCGGTGTAACTGGCGGACCGCATGAACAAATTTTTGAAAAGGTAAAAGAAGTGGCAGCAAAAGACGGACTCGAAATCGATGTAAAAGTATTTAATGATTATGTAGCACCAAACGTATCCTTAGATGAAAAAAGCCTCGATGTAAATAGCTATCAAACGAAATCATATTTAGACGTATTTAAAGCTGAGCGCAATATGAAATTAACGGAAGTATTTTCAACAGTAACATTCCCTATGGGCGTATATTCTAAAAGCTTAAAGGATGTAAAAGACTTAAAAGAGGGCGACGCAATCGCTGTCCCAAATGATCCAACGAATGAACTTCGAGCTTTAAAGCTATTTGAAAAAGCAGGAGTTTTAAAAGTAGATCCAAAGGCGACAGAAAAAGCGACTGCGAAAGATGTCATTGAAAATCCGAAAAATTTAAAGATTGTTGAATTAGAGGCATCTCAATTACCGACCCAACTAAGTGAAGTGAAAGCAGCTGCAATTAATACAAACTTTGCATTAGGTGCAAAATTAAGCCCTGCGAAAGATTCTATTTTCCGTGAAGGAAAAGATTCACCATATGTGAACTGGGTCGTTGTTCGTACTGAAAATAAAGATGATGCTGTTGTAAATAAATTAAAGAAAGCTTATCAATCTAAAGAAGTAAAAGAATTTATCGAGAAAAAATTTGATGGTTCTGTTTTACCGTCTTGGTAGGAGCTGACGATAATGATTGAATTAAAAAATGTATCCAAAGTATTTACAACAAAAAAAGGGAATGTAGAAGCTCTTAAGTCTACTTCCCTTCAAGTAAAAAAGGGCGAAGTATTTGGAATCATTGGATATAGTGGCGCTGGTAAAAGTACATTAATTCGATGTGTAAATTTATTAGAAAAACCAACGACAGGAAATATCATTGTAAACGGCCAAGACTTAACAACTTTATCAGCAAAAGAACTAGCAAAATCGAGACAAAAAATCGGGATGATTTTTCAAGGATTCAACTTACTTAAAACCGTGACAGTTTATGAAAATATCGCATTACCGTTACGTCTATCTGGTCTTCCCAAAAATGAAATTGAAAAAAGGGTAGAAAAGTATTTACGTATTGTCGATCTTTTTAATCGAAAAGATGCCTATCCGAGTGAACTTTCTGGTGGCCAGAAGCAGCGTGTTGCCATTGCACGTGCACTATCACATGAACCGGAAGTATTATTAAGCGACGAAGCAACGAGTGCTTTAGACCCAGAAACAACAGATTCTATTCTTGACCTATTACTAAAGATTAATGAAGAAATCGGGATTACAATTTTATTAATTACACATGAAATGAATGTCATCCAGCGTATATGTGACCAAGTTGCTGTTATGGAACATGGAGCAGTAGTTGAAAGCGGGACTGTGAAGGATATCTTCACAAACCCACAACATGTAACAACGAAGAAATTCGTAAATAGTGCATTTGCAGCTAAAATTCCAGAAGAGGTGCAAAAAGAACTACAAAGAACCGGAGAAATTGTAACACTTTCATTTATAGGAACCTCTTCTGGCGAACCAGCGTTAGCTATCGCTACAAAACGTTTTCAAGTGTATCCAAATATTTTATCCGGGAATATTACGCAGTTAAAACATGAAGCATACGGGAAACTGATCATTCATATGCAGGGTGAGAAAAATGAAGTAGGCCGCGCTTTATCATTCTTACAAGAGCAAGGGATCATCGTAGAAGGAGGTAGAACAGATTATGGGAAACAAGTCCTTTTTGGATGAATGGGGTAAAGTCATATGGGAAGCAACCATTCAAACATTTCAAATGACATCTATTTCACTATTCATCTCTATCCTTATTGCATTACCACTTGGCGTTACACTTGTTTTAACGAGACCTGGTGGACAGCACGAAAATAAAATCATTTATCCAATTCTTAATACAATTATTAATATCATTCGCTCTCTTCCATTTATCATTCTACTATTCTTTATTTTACCTTTTACAAAGTTTCTAATGGGAACATCCATTGGTGTGCAAGGTGTCATCGTACCACTTGTCGTATTCACAGCTCCTTATATTGCACGATTAATGGAGACAGCTTTATTAGAAGTAGATCGTGGTGTTATTGAAGCTTACCAAGCAATGGGCGTTTCTACTATAAAAATCATTTGGCACGTTATGGTGAAAGAAGCTCGTCCCTCCCTTGTACTTGGCTTAACAATTGCAACGATTGGTTTAATCGGTGCAACAGCAATGGCTGGACTTGTAGGTGCTGGCGGTCTTGGTGATTTAGCATATCGATTCGGACATTTACGCTACGAACCTGAAGTAATGTATGCAACAGTCTTTATTTTAATTATCCTCGTTCAAGGACTACAGTCTTTAGGAAATGGTGTTGCACGAAGATTGAAGAAAGATTAAAAAAGAAGGTATCTCACCAGGGTGAGATACCTTCTTTTTATCTTTTAAATCCACCTTCAGAATGAATGACTTGTCCAGTAATCCATTCTGCTTCTTCACTTACTAAAAATGTAATGAGTCTTGCTGCATCCCTTGGCTCACCAATTCTACCAAAAGGAAACATCGGCTTTAATCCTTGCTTTATCTCTTCAGTCATCCATCCTGTACTAGTTGGACCTGGGTTAATTGCATTCACTGTTATTCCTAAATGAGCTACCTCAGCTGACAACGTACTAGTAAGAGCATCAATAGCTCCCTTCGTTGTTGCATACGCTAGTTCTCCTGCCATAGGTCCTTTAAATTGTCCCGATGTCATATTCACAATTCTACCACCAGATTTCTTATCAAACCCTTGGGCAAATTGACTACTTAACAACGTAGTCGCACGAACATTTACCATGTAGTGCTTATCTAATTCTTCAGCAGTCAAATTAGAGAAGTCATTATTTGTGGAATATGCTGCATTATTAATTAATATATGAGGGTAGCCTAGTTGTTCAGTAACTTTATTTATAAGCTCTTTCGGTGCATCATTCTGAGTTAAATCTAACTCCATACTCGATACTTTAACACCGCTTTTTAGTAACTCTTCTTTTAATTGTATTTGTTCACTTTGATTAACGCCCCAAGGCATCTCTTTATCGTACGCTGTCCAATACGAAAAAAATATATCGTATCCTGCTTCAGCTAATTCTTTACAAATTGCTGCGCCTATACCATCTAGACGACTTACACCTGTAACAACTGCTATTTTATTTTTTAATTGATTCATCATATACTCCTCCAATTTTAAAGGGCGCATATTTTATATAAGAGATATGAATTTCCCTATGCATTATCCTTACAAAAGGGATGTACAAGCCAAATATGCAGTCCTTGAATGATTTACAGATAACTAAATAAACCCTCACTTATGAGAGAAAAATTTATCTATCTAGTTTCTAATCATTACAAGCTCATCCACATATTGAGTCCTTGTCCCCTTTCCATATATCTCTATTTCTATCATACCAATATGATGTAATATTTCAAATGATAAAAAATAAAGCTCAATATTCTATGCCGACCTTCTATTAATTTTAGTATATTACAATAATTAAATAATTAAAATAGTCAGAAAAACACTGGTAAATACTGGCTTTGTTTTTTATAATAAAATGTGGGGCTAATGTGAGAGTTGTAAACGGTCTGATTATACAGGCTCAACTAGTTTTAAACAAATAGGGGGAAGAAACATGTCAAAAAAATTACTTTCTTTATTTTCTACAGTAATCGTAGCAGCGTTTGTAATAACTGGCTGTGGTCAAAGCGATACGACAAATAAAGAACAAAAAGAAAATACAACAAAAGAAAGCAAAACAGAACAAACGGATACAACGAAAGAAAATAAACCTGAAGAGAAAAAATCCGAAGATAAAAAAAATGAAGAGAAAAAGCCTGAAAATACAGCTACTAGCTCAAGCGATTACTCTAAGCTGATTTCCTATATGGAAAAAGAAACAGGTGGTAAAACAAAAGTCCTTTTTGAAAATAAGGAACCACAAGTGTATAAAGCTGAAGATGTTTCAGTATCAATGAATGGTTACACATTAGTTGAATTAAATGGATTCCATACAAACTTCGACATTCCGTTTAATCGTCAAACAGAGGGCGGAGTTATTCTTGTGAACTACAGCGTAAAAAATAGTTCAGCTAAAGATATTTATTATATGCCAGCATTGGACATGTCATTTACTGGTGCGCAGAAAGCGTATAGTAACTATAAAGATTTAATTCCAAAAGAAGATCAGCTACCAACTAAGCTTGCTCCAACGAATGATTACTTAGTAAAAGCAGGGGAAACTATTTCTGGTTATATCGCTTATCCATTCGGAAAAGACGATTTAGCGAAAATTTCAAGTCTCTCAACAGTCTCAGTCACAGTCCCAACTGCACAAGCGAATAAAGGAAAATTTGATGCTCCAATCGGAAGCCCTGGAAGCTTTTCATTAAGTTTAAACAAACAAGGTGCTGAAAAGGTTGCAACAAATAACACTTTCTACCAAGATAAAGCTACAGCTAATAACATGGGCGATAAAAAAATGTTAAAAGAGAAATCAAGTATTAATAACAGCCAAGAATTAGGCGCTGTTAACGTTACATTAGATGGATATCAATTTACTCAATTCACACCAAATTCCGTCGAAGCTCCACGCTTTGCAAATTTTAAAAACGGTCTCGTTCTATTAACAGTAAAATTCAAGCTTGATAACAAAGATACTCAAGACGTTTCACTGTCTCCTATAAGCTCTACATTGAGAGTGAATGATGGTACACAATATACGATTAATGAAGGTATGCTACTAAATTACGACTATAACGCTGCAGTTAAAACTGGAACATCTGGAGAGTTACTACAAGTATATATTTTAGATCAAGAGCAGTATGAAAAGATTTGGAAAGACAAAAGCTTTGAGATTGAGTTAGGACCTATGAGAAATAAAGAAGCAAAAGATATTTCACAAGGTAAAAAAGCTAAATTTACATTACCAAAATAAATTACTAAGTATATATTAGAAAAGGCATATAACATATGATTGTTATATGCCTTTTCTATTTGTATAAAGAACAAAACTTTAATTTAAGTGTATACATTTATCATTACCTATCCGTTGTATAAGTGTAGGGAGGAAAAGTGATGGGAAGAGAAAATATATTGACCTCCTACCTTATCAATCTAGGGGAGGAAGTGTTCAAACTACTACTAGCGAAAGGGGCTATAAAAGAAGATGCAGAAGACATCATCCAAAATACCTTCTATAAAGTATACACATTACTAGATAATCTAACCGAGAGTAACATACGTCCATGGTTTTTCAGAGTCGCATTAAACGAATACATTGACTTGAAGAGGAAAAAAGAGCAACAAAACATCTATTTAACTGAAGAGATTTATTCAAAATTACAATATACAGACCAAGAATTAGACGCTGTTTTAAATAAAGATGAGATTTTCTATCTATTAAAAGATATAAAACTAGAATATAAAGAAGCCTTCTTTTTAAAGTACTACTACAACTTTTCATATGAGGAAATCGCCCTAATACTAGATATTCAAGTAAACAGCGTCAAACAAAAGTTACATTGTGCACGTAAAGCAATTCACTCAAAAATAGGGGGAAAACCTTAATGGATACTTCTTTAAAAGATGCATTAAAAAAAGCGAAAAGGAAACAGTTACTTAAAATCATCATTACTTCTATTATCGTTGTAATCATGCTTATCCCTATAATTTATAAAGTTGGCAATTACTTTGCAGCCAAAAGCTCTACGAAGCTTCACGAACGACTCTTTTTACATAACGACATTGCAGAACCGAATGTACAAATTGATTCTCAAGTAACGAGTAATTCATCCATGTTTGGCGGCAATATTATATCAAATCGTTCTAAAAACATTAATGGTTACGTAGTCCCGTGGAATACATTAACAAGCTCCTATGGTTGGATCCGCATCAATATCGATTCCAATGAATTAACGCCTGGTTTTTATTGGTCCAATAAAGAGTTCTATGAGTACGATAAACAAACAAAGAAAAAATTTGCAACATTTTATAATCCCGCTATTAAGGAATATTTTGATGGTGTCCAAAATGAATTAGGGGAAGTTTCACAAATGAACAACTATGTTGCCGAAGTTGCTATCTCTTTCAATCAGCCCTACACACTACAAGAAATTAAAGAAAAAATTCCAGACAACTTAAACATTGTATGGTTATATATGATCTCACCAATTGGAGATGAAAGCAAAGGACCCGCTGGTATGCCAATTTACGGATTTAATCCAGACAAGTCCCCTGAAGAAGCGTACAAAGGGTTCGTTGATTCACTTAAGCAATACGATGACGACGGACATGACGAAACTATCCAGCAGTTTTTAAAATCAAACAAGGACAAACCATTCGATCAAGTGAAAATCTTAGGGGTTATGCTAACAGGAAAAACGGAAAACTTTAAGAAATTAGAAAACCAAGACTTTATTCGCGGTGCTTCTGTAGGGGTTACTGCACAAGTTGTTCCTTATATAAAACCAGAGAAATAATAAAGAAAAGAAAAGATAAACTAATAGTAGCTAGTTAAAAGAACGTACATGAATCTGTTTACTATGGGAGCAACCTATTTTAGTGGAGAGCTCCCTTCATGTATTATTCACCCTCCAAACAATACATTTCCAAATACTTTATGTACAAATGAAAAATCACAATTTTTGTTCACACTTTATCCATTGTGAATATATTCACAATGGATATATAATAAACATGTAAATACAATACATTGGAGGGATTTCAATGGTTATCAATTTTTTAAGAACTGATAAACGCGCTACTTTCTTATTATTATTTTTACGACTTTACATAGGATATGCATGGCTCGCTGCCGGAATAGGCAAAGTTTTCGGGCAATCTTTTGATGCAAGTGGTTTTCTAAAGGGCGCTATCGCTCAAGCGTCAGGTCACCACCCTGCCGTACAAAGTTGGTGGGCAGATTTCCTTCAACACTTTGTTCTTCCAAACGCAGACCTATTTAGCTTTTTAGTTCAATGGGGAGAAATTTTAGTAGGTCTAGGTTTAATTTTAGGCGGATTAACAAAAACTGCTGCATTCTTTGGAATTATAATGAATCTTTCATTTTTACTAAGTGGAACTGTTAGTGTAAATCCAAATCTGCTTATTTTAACTATGTTCATTTTAGTTGCAGGTCATAACGCTGGGCGTATTGGATTAGATGGCTATGTTTTCCCTAAACTTTTCCGTAAAAACAATCATGAAACATATAAATTAAGTAAAACTGCGTAGTAACAATTTACTTTTAAAATATAAGTAAGAAAAAGAGCCTACGTATAGGCTCTTTTTCTTACTTACTCCAAATTTAAACTCTTAACGAACCGCGAAATCCTCTAGCAGCATAATAGGAATCTGCTCCATTGTGGTACACAAAAACGTGTCCGAAGCGATAATCGCAAAATAGAGCACCACCGAGTTCTCGAATATCTGAAGGCGTTTGTACCCAACTTGATGATTTCATGTCGAAATCCCCAAGTTGTTGCAACTCTCGATATTGTTCTTCCGTTAATAATTCAATACCCATAGCAGTTGCCACATCAATAACGTTATTTTCTGGTTTATGTTTTTTTCTTGCCTCTAACGCTTCAAGATCATAACAAAAACTTCTGCGACCTTTAGGACTCTCCTTTGAACAATCATAGAAAGTATACTCGTCCTTCTCTTCATCATAACCAACAACATCCGGCTCACCGCCAGTTACTTCCATTTCATGAATTGACCATAATTTTTCATTATTAGTAGCTAGCTTTGCTTCAACTTTAGCCCATTCAAGACCTTCATGGCGGTTCATGTTTTTCTCAAAACGTGCTTGTAATACTTTTAATAGTTCTTCACGTTGTTCTACAGATAATGCATTTGTATTCTCTGTCATATTAGTCCTCCGAATTACGTTTACTTATAATCATTTAAATCTTTTCAATGATAGTTTGCATACAGTTTACAACAAATTATATAATTTGTTGCATCTCTTTTTCAACAATCTAACCCGATTGCACAACGAAAAATCCCTGTGCAGATTCCATTATATAGTACGAAAATCTTTCATACTTTCTCCAAGAATATAGTGTGAAAACCACATCAAATTTTGTTTCATAATAGCCACACCTATTCCTGGCCGATCAGGACTATATGCCATGCCTGTAAATATAATTAATTCTGCATCAACTTCCATATCTCTTAATCCTTCATATAACTCATATGCATTTGTAGTTGGAATTCTTACATCCTTTTCCCCATGTTGAATTAACGTAGGCGTACAGGCTGATTTAATATATGTCATTGGTGATGTTTTCTTATATATCTCTGGATCATTCCATGGAGAATTTCCTAAATACATTCTAATAAAGTAAGGGATATCTGTATTTACATAATGGGTACCCCAGTTCGTGATTCCGCCCCCAACTGAGATAGCTTTAAATCTATCACTAAATGTAGAACAGAAAGCAGATATATATCCTCCGTTACTCCATCCCATAACTCCTACTCTATCTTTATCTACAATCCCTTTTTCAACTAGTGCATCTACTCCAGATATAACATCATCGTAGTCAGCAAGTCCTTGTTTTCTATAGTTTGCTTTTAAAAATTCATTACCATAACCAGAACTCCCTCTATAGTTTGGCTCTAAAACGATAAAGCCTTTTTCGATAAACTGTTCAATCGGATATTTCTCATTAAAGCAGTCTGAAAATATCGGAAAGGATGCCCAAGATGGACCACCATGGATTACTACTAATAAAGGATATTTTTTATTTGCCTCAAACTCTACTGGGGTTGATAAAACTCCTTCTATTTCCAGTCCATCACTACTTTTCCATGAGATGATTTCCCTATTACTTTTAAGCTTGCCTTCGAAAAAGCTATTTTCATTCGTTATTTTTTTATCATCCAAATAGATTTCAAATGTTTCATTTGTTATAGCCTTAGTATATGTTATATGATTTCCATCCCTTGTTATAGAGGCATCCATTATAAACCCATCTACTGTTTCGCTTAACATTTCCACAGTGCCATCCTCACATAACAAACCAATACGGTAATTCGTTTTATCCTGCCATCTAATCAAAATCCCTTTAGCCGTCCACTGTAATGGCATAACCGTACTATCAAAATTTGCTAAAGGTTGAATTACTTCTCCCGTATTCATATCATATATCTCTACTGTACTATCTTGTATATGGTTTCTATAGTAATCCTTCTCTCTTATGCTTGCTGCGTAACATATTTTGCTACCCTCAGGAGAAAAGCAAATGCTCCCGCCTAACAACTTATCTATATTCATCTTTTGTAGTTCTCCGGCTTCAACATCTAATATATATAGATCACCATTCATATAATCGTTTAGGCTTGGTGTAGCCATACATACAATCTTTTTCCCATCATTTGAAATATCAAAGTTATGTATATAAAAATCCTTACCGTCCGTTAGTTGATAAACATCGCTAACCTTCCGTTTCTGTTTATCATTTTGTTTCACTTTTTCTATTTCACTGTAGTATAAACAATTATTCTGATGTTCCTTACCTACATGATGGAAATCTCCATATAGTTCCTTACGTTTCTTTATCTCCTCACATTCTTTTGACTGTGCAATATAATAAAAACCTTTACCAGTAGGCTCCCATTTGAATGTATTAACTCCTTCCTTCTCATTCGTAATTTGAACCTCACTACCACCGGCTATGGACTTAACAAAGATCTGATTTGTATTATCCCCGTCACCACCTGGGCTAAGATATGCAATAGTCTTAAAATCTGGAGACCATACTGGATGTGTACTATCTATATCCCCATTTGTTAGTGGGTAACTCTGCTCTTTATCTGTTTCATATATCCATACATGATTTCTATACGTATTGTCTTCCCAGTTAGCGCTCTTCTTAACAAATGCTACGTTTTTGCCATCATCACTTATGTTTGTACTTGATACGGCCGGTAATGAAATAATCTCTTCTATACTTAAATATGTTTTTGCTTTCACTTTCATATAATAAGCCCCCTTGTAATGTCCATGAATCTATCGGCTCTTCTCTTCATAATAAAAAATTGTTCACGCATACTTAAAATGATAGTTGAAAATTCAGATAAATAAAAGTATTTTTATTCCAAATCCGATAAAGTAAAACTTTCATTAGTAGGGTGCTATCCACTTAGCAATTTTAGATGTTCTTTTTCGGCACAAAAATACCCCTTTAGATAACATATCTAAAGGGGTACAAATTCGTAAATTTATTTCAAATCCACAACTATATTTATTAACCTACTAATCTCCTACTCAACAGTAACAGACTTAGCTAAGTTACGTGGCTTATCAACGTCACATTCGCGGTGAAGTGCCGCGTAGTATGAGATAAGTTGGAATGGAATAACTGCTACTAGCGGTGCTAGTGCTTCGTGTACAGCTGGTAATACGAAGCTGTCACCTTCCATTTCTAAGCCTTTCATTGAGATGATACATGGGTTAGCTCCGCGTGCTACTACTTCTTTCACGTTACCACGAATTCCAAGGTTTACGTGCTCTTGTGTAGCAAGTGCGATAACTGGTGTACCATTTTCGATTAAGGCGATTGTACCGTGTTTTAATTCTCCTCCAGCAAATCCTTCTGCTTGGATGTAAGAGATTTCTTTTAGCTTTAACGCACCTTCTAATCCTACGTAGAAGTCTACGCTACGTCCGATGAAGAAACAGTTACGAGTTGTTGCTAAAAATTGTTTTGCTAATGCATCCATTTCTTCTTTTTGATCACAAAGTTCTATCATTGCATTTGCTACAAGTCCTAATTCGTGTGTTAAATCGAAATCAAGAACTTCGCCTTTCGCTTTAGCAATGTCCGCAGCTAAAATTGAAAGTACTGCAAGTTGTGCTGTGTACGCTTTCGTTGATGCAACTGCGATTTCTGGTCCCGCGTATAACGGAAGTGTGTAATCAGCTTCACGAGAAAGCGTAGAACCAGGTACGTTTGTAATCGTTAATGCTTTATGACCCATTTCATTTGTTTGCACAAGTACTGCACGGCTATCAGCTGTTTCACCACTTTGTGAAATGTAAATGAAGAATGGTCTTTCTGTTAATAATGGCATGTTATAAGAGAATTCACTTGCTACATGCACTTCAACTGGCATTTTTGCAAACTTCTCGATAAATTGTTTTCCAACAAGACCTGCATGATAACTCGTTCCACATGCAATGATGTAAACACGATCGCTATCTAAAATCGCATTACGGATGTCTTGATCTAATTCAATCTCGCCATTTTCATCTTGATACTTTTGAATTATATTACGGATTACAAGTGGTTGCTCATCGATTTCTTTAAGCATGAAATGAGGGTATGTTCCTTTTTCAATATCACTTGCGTCTAATTCCGCTGTAAACGGTGCACGTTCAATCGTTTCACCTTGTAAGTTTTTAATTGTAATACTTTCTTTCGTTACGATTACGATTTCTTTATCCATTAACTCAATAAATTGATCTGTAACTTGTAACATCGCCATAGCGTCGCTCGCCACAACATTAAAGTTGTCACCAACACCTACTAATAGCGGGCTTTTGTTTTTAGCAACATAAATCATGTTTGGATTTTCAGCATCAAGTAATCCGATCGCATAAGAGCCATGTAAAAGGGATAGCGTATTACGGAACGCTTCTTCTACACTTAGTCCTGTGCTCACTTGTTGTTCCATAAGCTGTACGATAATCTCTGTATCAGTTTCACTTACGAACGTTACATCTTGTAAATATTCTTTTTTCACTAATTCATAGTTTTCAATTACACCGTTATGAACTAGTGTAAAGCGTTTTGATGTACTTTGATGCGGATGCGCGTTTACTTTGCTTGGAACACCATGTGTAGCCCAGCGTGTGTGACCGATCCCCACGCTTGCTGCTACGTTCTCATCTACGATTTCGCGAAGTTTTGCAATACGACCTTTTTCTTTGTATACAACAACACCGTTCCCTGTTTGTACTGCAATACCTGCTGAATCATATCCACGATATTCTAGCTTTTCTAAACCTTTTAATAAAATTTCCTTTGCATCTTGCTCTCCAATAAATCCTACGATTCCACACATGTTTAGTCGCCGTTACAAATGCTTACATTGCTCTGCGAACATGTAACGACATAGTCCGATACCATTTTTATTTATACTAAAAAACGGATTACATATTGCTAGCCCTGTAAGCTTGTAACGGCTTTCACCTTCCTCTCGATTGGGTTTAAGTCCGTATATACTTATACAGCTAGTTTTCATCCGTTCCTTTTCTCTCATCACACTTTCACCTTTGTCCACTAAGTCACCTTAATGATTTAAGTAAAAGCTTGCGGTTGTGATGAACAACCGGGAGTCATCCGCCGAAATCTCGATAAACTCCACCTCGTCAACTACACTACTTGTAGTTCTGGCGCTTCTATAATTTACAATATTTCCTTTGAGAAAAAGAACAAGACCATCTTATAACAAACATGGATAAACCGTCAATGAAATTTTTTTCATCGTCTATAAAACATATGAAAAAGGAGCACTTTTTGTGCTCCTTTTCAATAAATTTATCGAATTATTCAGCGCCAACTTCAGCTTTCACAACTTCTACAATGCGATGTACATATGTGTCACAAACTTCTTGTGTCGGTGCTTCTGCCATTACACGAATAAGTGGCTCTGTTCCAGATGGACGAACAAGAATGCGGCCATCACCGTTCATTTCTTCCTCTACAACACGAATAATTTCTTTAATTTTTTCATTTTCTAATGCTAGTTTTTTATCTGTTACACGAACGTTTACTAGTAATTGTGGGAATTTTGTCATCTCACCTGCAAGCTCAGATAATGGTTTTTTCGTCATTTTCATGATGTTTACCAGTTGAAGCGCACTTAACATTCCATCACCAGTTGTAATGTAATCAAGTAAGATAATATGACCCGATTGTTCTCCACCTAAGTTGTAACCACCACGTTTCATTTCTTCCATTACGTAACGGTCACCAACTGCTGTTTTATCACTTGTGATATTGTTAGCTTCAAGTGCTTTGTAGAAACCTAAGTTACTCATAACAGTTGAAACGACTGTATTATGCTTTAATTGACCAGTTTCTTTCATGTACTTCGCACAAATAAACATAATTTGATCGCCATCAACGATGTTTCCTTTTTCATCTACAGCGATTAAACGGTCACCATCACCATCAAAGGCAAGACCGATATCAGCGCCTTTGTCTTTTACTAATTTAGCTAATACTTCTGGATGCGTAGAACCTACTCCATCGTTAATGTTCATGCCGTTTGGTGAAGTTCCCATCGTTGAAATATCAGCCTCTAAATCCGCGAATAAGTATGGAGCTAAAGAAGACGTAGCACCATGCGCGCAATCTAAAGCGATATGTAAACCAGAGAAGTCTTCCTCTACAGTTTGTTTAATATATTGTAAATATTTTTGTCCGCCTTCAAAATAATCACTCACTTGTCCAAGGTTCGTACCTGTTGGACGTGGTAACTCATCAACTTCTTTGTCTAATAAAGCTTCGATTTCTGCTTCTTGCTCATCTGTTAATTTAAAACCGTCTGAACCGAAGAATTTGATTCCGTTATCCTGTACTGGATTATGAGATGCAGAAATCATAACACCTGCTTGTGCATCTAACGCTTTTGTTAAATAAGCAACACCCGGTGTAGAAATAACACCAAGGCGCATTACTTCTGCTCCAGTTGATAATAGACCTGCTACTAAAGCTCCTTCTAACATATGTCCTGATATACGTGTATCACGGCCGATAATTACTTTTGGACGATCTGTATCTTTTGTTAATACATAACCACCAAAACGTCCAATTTTGAACGCTAATTCAGGTGTTAACTCCTGGTTCGCAACCCCACGTACTCCATCTGTACCAAAATATTTACCCATTATGATTCGCTCCTTTTTCTGGCTCTTTTTGATTATCTACTGTTGGCTCTTGACTAGTTTCTTTTTCTTTATCTTTATCTTTTTCTTTATCTTTATTTTGTTCCTGTTCCGTGTCAGGCTTAGGTTCAGGTTCAGGTTCAGGATTTTTTGGTTTTTCAGTTTGATTATCTTGGTTATTATTTGAATCTGGTTTTTCACCGTTACCCTGTACTTCTTTATCTGGATTTTCTTTCTTCACAATTGTGACTTTAGCACTTTTTTGCTTTGGCTCTATTGAAATATTACCAGGACCGCTCACTTGAATAGAAACATCCTTCGTCCCCGGAGATACATTTTGCAGATTAATGGCTGCTGTTATTTGAGCAGCTGTTATTTTATCTACTATACTTGTTTCTCCTGAAATATCAACGCTTATCTTCCCATCTTGCGGCGAAAGTAACTGGGCCGTAACATCTTTAGAAAGTCCATTTTTTTGAATTGATATACCATCAATCGTTCTTGTTTTCGTTTGTTTTGTTTTTTGCACTCCTACCGAAACCTTCACTTGATTCGGTTTTGCACTTGTTACACCCTTTGGCAATAAAACAGAGGTATCGAATGTTGTAGACTCTGTCAATTGACTAAGATCTACTTCGACCCCCTCTATCGATTGTATATTATCCAAAATCTCTTTTGGACCTGCTATCGTTACTTCTCTCGGCTCAATACTAATATTTGTAACGGCCAATCCTTCTGGTAAACTCCCCTTTTTCGTATACGTTACAGGAACAGTTTTTTCAGTATTATTGGCCGTAGCTTGCGTCGCCACATTCAATGTTACACTAATTTTAGATGGGCTCGTTCTTACATTTAAACGTTTTCCTTCTTTATTGTATAATGTAACTTCGGCTGTTTTTGTAACAGTTTTATTAACACCTTTTAAATCAATATACGCCTTAGCAGATGAAATACTTTCAATTTCTTCTTTCGTCCCAACTACCTCAACAGTATCAGGTTTAATGTTTGATTTTTCGAGAGTAGAACCCGCTGGCATTTGATCCTCATTTGATAATTTTAAGTCTACATGAACGTATTTTCTCGCTTTTTCATGTAGAGTAATTTTAATTGTTGATGGCTGAACTGTTCCTTTCACATCATCTGGAAGCCCGTTCGTTTTCAAAGAAACTTCATAAGTTCCTTTTTCGCTATCTCTCAAATCAACTGGTATATCAAATTGTTTTTTTGCTTTTGCTGTAGCAACTGCTGCTTTTGGGCCCTCTAACTTCACCTTAACACCCTCTGACGGAATACCACTTACAATATATTTCTCTTCATCATACTTAAGGTTAATGGCAAAATTAGTTAAGGTTTCTTTCGCATCATTTGCGAAAGGTATTATCCCCGATGTCGTATTTTTTTCAGTTAAAGTCGCTGACATAAAAAGCATACACGCCAATAGTAATGAGATCCCTTTTAGAAACCAATGATTCTCCATTAACTTATCCATGACGCTTTCTCCTCCAATTCCATAAAGACGAAGAAGTCGTTTTTTCGCTCGCACTAAATTCAGCTAACAACATATCTTTCAATTGTTCTGTCTTCAAATCACGATGCAACTTACCATTTTTCGTTAAAGAAATTTGGCCAGTTTCTTCCGACACAACTACTGTAATACTATCAGTAACTTCACTAACTCCCATTGCAGCGCGATGCCTAGTTCCTAGTTCCTTAGAGATAAACGGACTTTCCGATAACGGAAGATAACACGCTGCTGCTTTAATGGTACTTCCTTGCATAATGACCGCTCCATCGTGAAGAGGTGTATTAGGAATGAAAATATTAATAAGTAATTCCGATGATACGTGTGCATTTAGCGGAATACCCGTTTCCACATAATCACCCATACCGGTCTCTTTTGACAGAGTAATTAATGCACCAATTCTACGTTTCCCCATATATTCCGTTGCTTTCGCTATCGCTGTTGCAACGATTTCAGGTTCATCATCCTCATGAGTTCCAACACGCGAAAATAAACTCCCGCGTCCTAGCTGCTCAAGTGCTCTTCGCAATTCTGGCTGGAAAATAATAATAACGGCTAAAAATCCCCACGTTAATACTTGCTCAGTTAGCCAATAAAGCGTATGCAATTCAAGGAAAATACTGATCATCCGAACGACAATAATAACTGTAATCCCTTTTAAAAGTTGAACAGCTTTCGTCCCTCGGATTATGAGAATTAGCTTATATATAATAAACCATACAACGGCAATATCTAATACCGTACTAAGATATTTCAAAATGGTCGTATCTTCAAAAGGCATGCTAACCCTTCCTCCTACTTACGAGCAATTCTATCCATATATTGAAATATTGTTTTATGCTCTATCTGTATGTATTTCCAACAACTAGTTAATTATACCATACATGAAACAAACGACAATTACAAACAACCCCCCTTTAGTCTAAATTGGTAAGATGTCAAACATTATTATCGTACAGTATAATATAAATCATTATTATACGCTTATTTTCAAATAAAAAAAGCAACTTCTCAGTTGCTTTTCTTACATTTATTTTAGTTTTTCACCGAATAAAGAACCCATTAAAGCAACTGCCGTTGTTGCCGTTCTGTTTCTCTCATCTAAAATTGTATTTACTTCAACAAACTCAGCAGATGTAACAATATCAGCCTCCGCTAGCATTTCCATCGCTAAGTGGCTTTCACGATAAGATAGGCCACCAATTACAGGCGTTCCAACTCCTGGTGCATCATGAGGATCAAGACCATCTAAATCTAATGATAAATGTACACCATCAGTATGAGATAAATAAGCGATTGTTTCTTCCATAACAGCCGTCATACCCATACGATCAATCTCGTGCATCGAGAATACTTTAATACCTTCCTCGCGAATAAAGTCTTTTTCTCCTTCATCTAATGCACGTGCACCGATAATTACAACATTCTCTTTTTTCACCTTTGGATATGCCCCGTATAAATCTACAAGCGTTTGATGTCCATACCCTAAACTTGCTGCAAGTGACATACCATGAATATTTCCAGATGGTGAAGTTTCTTCTGTATTTAAGTCACCATGTGCATCATACCAAATAACACCTAAATTTTTATAATGTTTCGCAACACCAGCTAATGTACCAATTGCGATACTATGGTCACCACCTAATACAAGTGGAAAACGTCCCTCTTCTATAATATGATCCACCTTACTTGCTAATTCGTTACATACAGTTGCAACTTGTGTAAGGTTTCTTAAGTTTGTATTTACATCTACTTCTTTTTCTCTCTCTATACATATATCTCCTATATCTTTAACGTCATATCCAATTTCTTCAATTCTTTCAATTACGCCTGCATAACGGATTGCACTCGGCCCCATATCTACCCCGCGACGCATCTGTCCTAAATCCATTGGAACTCCAATAACTGAGATTTCTTTTTTCATAGATAGTATCCCCCTTTTATGCCTTCACTAAATATTTTAAATCTTTTATATAGTCTGACTCAACTCGACATTTTTCTGTATGGATATACAAATTATTCACTTATATTCGCTTTAAAAACTAAATTTCAAGACTATTCTATGTATAAAGTTAACTTAATGAAACAACTACCATCATTATTATTAAATAATAATAAAAAAACACCCCTACATTTAGAAGTGTTTTTCTGATGCTATTTTCCATACTGCGGCAATATTCTTTGCTGTCATTTCGATATTCTCTTCCGCTACTTTATATGCCTCTTCTAATGTCATAGGACTCGCTGTAATACTAAATACTGCATCGATTCCTTTTTCATGAACAGCTAAATAATTCGGGGATACAGATCCTCCAATAGCAATGACAGGAATACGAAAATGCTTTGCACGCTCCGCAACACCTACAGGGGCCTTTCCATATGCTGTTTGTTCATCTATTCTCCCTTCGCCAGTTATAATTAAATCTGCACCTTCTATATGCTTATCAAAATTTGTATAGTCTAATACAATTTCAATTCCTCTCCGCAAACTTCCCTTTAACACTGCAATAACAGCTGCTCCCATTCCTCCTGCGGCTCCTGCGCCAGGTGTTTCAGATACGTCGCAAGATAAGTATTGTTTAAGGATATTCGCATAATGCTTTAAATTCTCATCCAACTCTTTCACCATCTCTGTATCCGCACCCTTTTGCCTCCCAAATACGAAAGATGCTCCCCTTATTCCAACTAACGGATTATCTACATCACATGCTGCTTCTATCTTTATATGCGTTAAGCGTGAATCCATTCGCGAAAAGTCAATAGCAACAATCGAATGTAACGTTCCTCCAGATGGATCTATTACTTCCCCTTTTCCATTTATAAACCTGACCCCTAAAGCTGACAACATACCTGCTCCACCATCATTTGTAGCACTTCCTCCAAGTCCTAAAATAATGTGCTCAGCTCCTTCGTCTAGCGCATGTAGTATAAGTTCTCCTGTTCCTTTAGTCGTTGTAATAAGTGGATTTCGCTTTTTAACCGGAACATGTTGTAATCCTGATGCTGCTGCCATTTCAATAAACGCTGTCTTTTTATCTTTAGACATACCGTAAAAGGCTTGTATACGTTCTCTAAACGGTCCTGTCACATGAAGGGATATCATTCTTCCATCTGTAGCATCCACAAGTGAATCAACCGTTCCTTCACCTCCATCTCCAATTGGTATTTTTACATACTCTGCTTTAGGAAAAATTGCTCCAAATCCTCTTTCAATAGCTTCACATACTTTTATAGCTTTTAAGCTTTCTTTATATGAATCAGATGCAATAACAACTTTCACAATTATCCCCATCCTTTATTTTCGCGTTTCCTCCATTTTAAATGACAAATATGAAAGTTGTCTTTTTAAACACAAAAAAAGCTTACATCATATGATGTAAGCTTTTCTATTAGATGGAGCCTAGCGGGATCGAACCGCTGACCTCCTGCGTGCAAGGCAGGCGCTCTCCCAGCTGAGCTAAGGCCCCTTAGTAATGAAGCGGAAGACGGGATTCGAACCCGCGACCCCAACCTTGGCAAGGTTGTATTCTACCACTGAACTACTTCCGCGAAAATGGTGAGCCATGAAGGATTCGAACCTTCGACCCTCTGATTAAAAGTCAGATGCTCTACCAACTGAGCTAATGGCTCGTAAATGGCTGGGCTAGCTGGATTCGAACCAGCGCATGACGGAGTCAAAGTCCGTTGCCTTACCGCTTGGCTATAGCCCATTAATATTTACTAGTATGGTTATCTTTTCAAAAAAATAAACCCTCTCAGGTTATTTTAAAGAAAATGGTGGAGGGGGGCAGATTCGAACTGCCGAACCCGAAGGAGCGGATTTACAGTCCGCCGCGTTTAGCCACTTCGCTACCCCTCCGACATTTAAGATATATATGGTGGAGGATGACGGGATCGAACCGCCGACCCCCTGCTTGTAAGGCAGGTGCTCTCCCAGCTGAGCTAATCCTCCAAAAGTGGTGACCCGTACGGGATTCGAACCCGTGTTACCGCCGTGAAAGGGCGGTGTCTTAACCACTTGACCAACGGGCCAAAAATTTAAAAACTTTTTCCAAGCTTCCAACCGGGCTTGAACCGGTGACCTCTTCCTTACCATGGAAGTACTCTACCAGCTGAGCTATGGAAGCATAATGGCTCCGCAGGTAGGAATCGAACCTACGACCGATCGGTTAACAGCCGATAGCTCTACCGCTGAGCTACTGCGGAATAATATAAGCCTGGCAACGTCCTACTCTCACAGGGACAAGGTCCCAACTACCATCGGCGCTAGAGAGCTTAACTTCCGTGTTCGGTATGGGAACGGGTGTGACCTCTCTGCCATCATTACCAGACTTTTATCATTATACACATTCTTTTCAGAATGTCAAAAGGAATTTTAATATATATTCCTTCAAAACTAGATAACATTGCTACATATTATATGGTTAAGTCCTCGATCTATTAGTATTCGTCAGCTCCACATGTCACCATGCTTCCACCTCGAACCTATCAACCTGATCATCTTTCAGGGATCTTACTAGCTTACGCTATGGGAAATCTCATCTTGAGGGGGGCTTCATGCTTAGATGCTTTCAGCACTTATCCCTTCCGCACATAGCTACCCAGCTATGCCCTTGGCAGAACAACTGGTACACCAGCGGTGCGTCCATCCCGGTCCTCTCGTACTAAGGACAGCTCCTCTCAAATTTCCTACGCCCACGACGGATAGGGACCGAACTGTCTCACGACGTTCTGAACCCAGCTCGCGTACCGCTTTAATGGGCGAACAGCCCAACCCTTGGGACCGACTACAGCCCCAGGATGCGATGAGCCGACATCGAGGTGCCAAACCTCCCCGTCGATGTGGACTCTTGGGGGAGATAAGCCTGTTATCCCCGGGGTAGCTTTTATCCGTTGAGCGATGGCCCTTCC
>NZ_JAFLPK010000001.1:90000-150000 GCF_036851315.1 Bacillus cereus group sp. Sample62 | reverse complement strand
TGCAACCTTCTTCCTTTCTGCTGCATGGGCAGAAAGACACCCTGATGTTGTTGAACGCATCATAAAAGATGGACATGAAATCGGTAGTATGGGTTATAATTACACATCCTACACTTCTCTAGAGACAAATGAAATACGAAGAGATCTTTTACGAGCACAGGATGTTTTTACAAAACTCGGTGTGAAACAAGTCAAACTATTACGTCCACCTAGTGGAGACTTTAACAAAGCAACACTTAAAATAGCAGAATCACTCGGATACACCATCGTCCATTGGAGTAATAACTCAAACGACTGGAAAAACCCAGGTGTAAACAATATCGTTTCCAATGTCTCTACTAATTTAAAAGGTGGAGATATCGTCTTATTACATGCATCCGATTCTGCCCTTCAAACAAATAAAGCTTTACCACTGCTTCTGCAAAAATTAAAGAGTGACGGATATGAGCAAATATCAGTATCACAACTTATTTCTAACACAAGTACAAAAAGTAAAGATGTAAGGTAATTCTTCCCCCTCGTGCCTTCACACATAAAAAGCTCTACTACCTATCATTAAGGTAGTAGAGCTTTTTTCATCCCGATATTTACATTCGTACAACTACCCTGCATAAAAACTCAAAAATCTCTCTTATTTAAGCCGACTTACTCGCCTTTCCAATTAAACGATGTAATATAAGTAACTGATATGCATTACATAATAAAAGTGGTATCACCATTAAATACAACCAATCTGTATCATTAATACGAAGCGCTGGTACCCACTCAAGAATTGTTACAACAACCATAAAGAACAAAGCGGGCACAAATGCCTTTCTATTCGTTTCTTTACTTTTTATGTAAGCAACAATCGCCCCAAACACAAATAATACACCTGCAACAAGTATGTTATTCCCTAACGAAACTTCCCCATTTGCAATCAATACGGATCTTAAATACACGAAATCAAATAAAACGAATGCAATAAAGAAGAGCTGGACTGCATTCCATAAAGAAGGTGACCTGAACATCCCCAGTCCAAAACGATGGATTGTTAAATAGGCAAAGAACCCCATTTGACTTATAACACTAAAAATAAATCCTACACCCATCAACCAGAAGGAAACTGCTAAAATCTCCTTTCCGTCGAAATTTTGAAAAAATTTAGCGTACTTGTCCCACTCCAAAACAAATCCAATAATGACCGTGCTAATCCCACCAAGAAACAACGTCGTAAAAAACAGTCGTACCCACTTGCGGCTATTCACAACACATCCCCCATTATCCTTATATTTCTAATTAAATTGTATCAATGACAATTTCAAAAAGCTAGCCATGTTCATGTATAAATTTCTTAAAGATATTTATATTAAAAAGAGAGAACTGTGTTGAAAGGAGTTCCAACTTATGAAACGGATGCTGCTCGTTTTGACTTCTTCTTTTCTATTTCTTGTACTTGTAGCATGTGCACAAGAAAAAGAAGCAAAGTCCGAACTTGATTATGACCAAACGAAGAAAATGATTGTTGATATTTTAAAAACCGATCAAGGTAAGAAAGCCATTCAAGATGTGTTAACTGATGAAAAAATGAAACAAGCACTCATACTAGATGAAACAGTAGTAAAGAAAACGATTGAAGATGCAATGGTATCCGACAAAGGGCAACAATTCTGGGAAAAGCTCTTTAAAGACCCTGAGTTCTCATCGAAATTCGCTAAAAGTATGGGAAAAGAACAAACGACCTTAATGAAAACATTACTAAAAGACCCTGAATACCAAGCAGGCGTTATAGAAATTATGAAAAACCCTGAAGTAGAAAAAATGATGTTACAAACAATGAAGAGCAAAGAATACCGCCAATATTTACAACAAGTACTAACAGAAACTGCTGAAAGCCCACTCTTCCAAGCTAAGATGATTGATATTATTAGTAAAGGTGTACAAAAGGCCGAAAAAAGTGGATCTGATAAAAAAGAAGCAGGCGGTGAAGGTGGTTCCCAAGACGGTAAAAAGGAGCAACAGTAAAAATAATAATTATAATAATGAGTGGACAATATATGTATCGTCCACTCATTATTATTTTATTTTTGTGTGATAGCTATTTTATCAATTACTGTCTCAGCTATCGTACGATAAATAAGACCCGTCGTATGTGTATCTTCATATACTGACGGTGCAAAGTCATCTTTATTCCAATCAGGTTGTTGAAGCGGGATTCGGCCAAGTACTTCTGTTTGAAGTTCTGTAGCTAATTTATCTCCTCCACCTCTTCCAAACACATATTCTTTTTCACCAGTTGTTTTACTTTCAAAATACGCCATATTTTCAACAACACCAAGAATACTATGTTCTGTACGTAAAGCCATAGCTCCAGCACGCGCTGCCACAAATGCCGCTGTTGGATGTGGCGTTGTTACAATAATCTCTTTACAAGCTGGCAACATTGAATGTAAGTCTAGCGCAACATCACCTGTACCCGGTGGTAAATCTAAAACTAAATAGTCTAAATCGCCCCACTCTACTTCTGTAAAGAAGTGATTTAACATTTTCCCAAGCATAGGGCCTCTCCAAATAACCGGTGCATTATCTTCTACAAAGAATCCCATTGAAATTACCTTTACGCCTAGACGCTCCACTGGAATGATTCTATCTCCTCTTACAACAGGACGTTTTTCTATCCCCATCATATCCGGTACGCTAAAACCATAAATATCAGCATCGATGATACCAACCTTTTTACCTAGACGAGCTAAAGCAATAGCAAGGTTAACAGAAACTGTTGATTTTCCGACTCCACCTTTTCCACTCGCCACTGCTAAAAATGTTGTTTTTGAATTCGGTGACAATAAAGATTCATTTTGCTCTTCTTCCTGTTCCGGTGCAAACTGAGCTAATTCCTCTTCCGCAAATTCTGCAAAGCGAAGCCCTACTGTTGCTGCTCCTAGTTCTTTTACTAACTTTACAATTCCAGATTGCAATTGCATTTGTTCCGCTGTACCGGTTTTTACGATTGCAATTTTAACACTTACATGTTCCTTCTCAGGCTTAACTGTTACCTCTTTAATTGCACCTGTTTCTTTTAACGTTTTATGTAAAAATGGATCTACAATCCCTTCTAACGCTTCCACTACTTGCTCTTTCG
Source organism: Bacillus cereus group sp. Sample62 (assembly GCF_036851315.1). Lineage (NCBI taxonomy): Bacteria > Bacillati > Bacillota > Bacilli > Caryophanales > Bacillaceae > Bacillus > Bacillus cereus group sp. Sample62. The sequence goes on along the minus strand of NZ_JAFLPK010000001.1, from coordinate 146,879 downwards.
TTACCATAGTTAACCCAGCCCCCTGTATGAAAAATAACGTAATGTTAATTAAATTTATCTCTCTTTATTTTTAAAATAAATGCGTTTACATTTCCAGTATAACATATTTTCGGAAAACTTCGTTAACGAGAGAAACTCAAAAAATCCTCCTTATTCTGGAGGATTCCCTTTTTCCGTGAAATAACGTAATATACCACGATATACTGCAGCCGCTACCTTTTGCTGATATTTCTCCGAATTTAACATATACCTTTCGTTTACATTCGATAAAAAGCCAGCTTCAATTAGAGCACCTGGTGTTTTCGCATACTTCAATAAATACACATGAGAAATTGTTTTAGCAGAACGATTCGTATTCTCTAAACTCGTTCTCAATTCAGCTTGTATAAATTTCGCAGCACGTTCATTTTCAACCGAAGAACGGTAATAGAACGTTTGTGCGCCTTTCGATCCACTGCTAGTTAAAGCATTTAAATGAATACTCGCAAAAAAGTCTACATCAGGCTTATTAATAATCTCTACACGCTTTTTTAAATCCTCTGCTTTACGTCTACTATATGATTTTGTATCTTTCTGAGCTAAATCATAATCTCCCTCACGTGTTAAAATAACTAGTGCACCTTGTTCTTGTAAATAATCTTGTACCTTCTTTGTAATTTCAAGCGTAATATCTTTTTCTATAATATCTTTTCCACCAACTGCCCCTCCGTCTGGCCCACCATGCCCAGCATCTAATACAATCACTTTCCCTGATAAGGGTAAATTCCAAGCTCGCCACGATTTTGTAATTTGAAATTCTTGTTTGACTAAAAAAAACAAAATAACCGCAGCGAGTGCAAAAGAGATAATTCGAATTCTCTTCATACCTTTCCTCCTCCAGCTAGTCCCTCTAATTACTTATATGGGACAAGAGGAAAGTTTATGCTTGTCTTAATGAAGCTTTAATCGATATCTTCTTTCACCTTTTTCATATCCTTCCTGCCACCATAAGCCGATAAACTGCTGGCAAGATTCAAAAAGTAATTCCTCATCTTGTAACTTAATTTCCCGCATAGTCATGCTCGTTAAAAATTGAAATAGTGTTTCCGTTAATTGTTGCTCTTCTTCTAAGGCTCTATATTTCACATCAAAGAATGATTCACCATAATAACCAAACTTACTGTATCTCGCTCCTAATAAATACGATTCTATCCCTAATTCAATACAGTAATCTTCATACTGACGATGAAGTTCCTGCATCTGAAAGGCATCCCTAATATTTGAACGTAATGTTTTTAATGATAATTCTCGCAGCATCTTCCGTTCATATTTCAACTGCTTTTCTTTTTGTTTTTCTTGTAAGCTGACAATGACATTCATAGTACTTATAAACCTCCCTAATACGTATTAGTCTAAACTTCTAAAGAAGAAGCATACGCGAGAGAATAGCACTAAAATATTCCAAACTACAAAAATTACAAAAGAGGAATGAAACATAAAAAAACCCCAACCAAAATGGTTGGGGTTTGTAGTTCGCAAAAATTAACGTTTTGAGAACTGAGGTGCACGACGTGCGCCTTTAAGACCGTATTTTTTACGCTCTTTCATACGTGCGTCACGAGTTAATAGACCTGCACGTTTTAGTGTTAGACGGTATTCTGGATCAGCTTTTAATAAAGCGCGAGAAATACCGTGACGAATAGCACCAGCTTGACCAGTGTATCCACCACCATTTACGTTTACAAGTACATCGTAGTTACCTAAAGTTTCTGTTGCAACTAGAGGTTGTTTCACTACTTCACGTAATGCAGCAAATGGGATATAGTTTTCAAAATCACGACCGTTAATGATAACGCGTCCTTCGCCTGGAACTAGGCGTACGCGCGCTACTGAACTCTTACGACGTCCAGTGCCATAGTATTGAACCTGTGCCAAAGTAAGCCCTCCTTTAATTGATTATCCGCGAAGTTCGTAAACTTCTGGTTTTTGTGCTTGGTGTGGATGCTCTGCTCCAGCATACACGTTTAATTTCTTAGATACTTGACGCCCTAAACGTCCTTTTGGAAGCATCCCTTTAATTGCAAGCTCTAACATTTGTACAGGGTAGTTTGTACGCATTTCTAGAGCTGTTCTTTGTTTAAGTCCACCTGGGTGGTTAGTGTGACGGTAGTAAATTTTATCGTTTAATTTATTACCTGTTAAATGAATTTTTTCAGCGTTAATAATAATTACATGATCACCCGTGTCAACGTGTGGTGTAAATGTAGGTTTGTTTTTACCGCGTAAAATAGATGCTACTTCAGTAGATAGGCGACCTAAAGTTTGACCTTCAGCATCAACCACATACCATTTACGCTCAACTTCGTTAGCTTTTGCCATAAAAGTCGTACGCATGTGTTTCCCTCCTCGTTATCTTTTCCATAGAAAAAATCTATTGTTTATCTTAAACACGATTTCCTTCCGGGGCTAATCGTGGTTTTAGAAACAATACCATATGTTATGATATACTTTTGAGTTTCTAATGTCAAGCAAATGTTACACCAGGATTAGTTGTTATAGTTTACCTGCCATAAGTAAAGTCCATGACCTGGAGCCATCTTTCCAGCAAACTGACGATTTTGTTTCGCTAAAATCTCTGGAATGCTATCAGGATCAAGCTTTCCTTGCCCTACGCTAAGTAACGTACCAACAATAATTCTGACCATATTATATAAAAATCCATTACCTACAAAACGAAAAATTAATTCATCGCCTTGCTCAATTAACTCAATTTCATAAATCGTTCGCACTTTATCTTTTTTGTCAGTTTTTGCCGAACAAAAAGAAGTGAAATCATGCGTTCCAATAAAATAAGGAATCGCTTTTCTTATAGAGCTTATTTCGAGCGAGTATGGATATTGATATACGTAATTTCTACGGAATACATCCGCAGTCTTTGATAATAATACACGATAACGATATTCTTTTCTCTCGACACCGTAACGCGCATGAAATTCTTCTGTTTTTTTCTCTACCTGTCTGATAACAATATCATCTGGCAACATTGTGTTTAATGCATTACTCCATTGCCACTCTTCAAGAGACAACGGTGTATCAAAGTGTATGACTTGTCCTTTAGCGTGAACGGTAGAATCCGTTCTGCCCGATGCCTGAACACGAACAAGTTCTCCTTTATGCAATTTCTGCAAAGCTTTCTCAATCTCTTGTTGAACAGTACGTTGCTGCGGCTGAATTTGATAACCACAAAAATGCATGCCATCATATGCAACCGTACATTTTATTCTATCCATTTCTCTATTCTCCATTACGATCGCACCCATGCCAAAATACAAGCTAAACAAAGTAAGCTTATAATTGTTACTGTATCGCTTGTTTTCCAGCGTAGTTGCCTAAATTTAGTACGTCCTTCGCCATTTTGATATCCACGTGCTTCCATAGCAATTGCTAAGTCCTCAGCACGCTTAAAAGCACTGATAAATAGAGGAACGAGTAGTGAGATAATGGCTTTTATCCTATCTTTTATCGGTCCTCCTGCGAAATCAATACCACGTGAAGCTTGTGCCTTCATTATTTTACTCGTTTCATCCATTAATGTCGGAATAAAACGAAGAGAAATTGACATCATTAATGCGATTTCATGAACAGGAACTTTTATACGTTTCAACGGCTTTAATAACGTCTCCAAACCATCTGTAATCTCAATGGGTGTCGTCGTTAACGTTAATAATGTCGTCATTAAAATAATAACGAAGAATCGTATAGAAATGTATATCCCTTGCTCTAATCCTTTTTCATGTATCGAAAACCAACCAAGCTGGAATAGTACTTCCCCTTCTTTATTTGTAAAAATATGCAGGAAAAATGTAAAAAGAAAAATCCATAGAATTGGTTTTAAGCCCGAAAGTACATAACGAATCGGCACTTTTGCAAAAAATAAAGCAATGAGTGCATATAAAAATAAAAATCCATATGAAATCGCATTATTTGCTAAGAAAACAACAAATACATATAAAAAGACAATCAGCAGCTTCGTACGTGGATCAAGTTGATGAATAAGAGACTTCCCTGGAATATACCTTCCAATAATCAACTGCTGCATGATTCATGACCACCTTTTCGTAACACCTGCACAACTTCATGAGTAAGATCCTCTAAAGATAAGGTAGCCTTTGGGATTGAAATGCCAAACTTCTCTTCAATTGCACGTTTATACTTTAAAGACATAGGAAGATCCACGCCGATTTTCTCTAGTTCATCAGCATGTGAAAATACTTCCTCTGCACTTCCTTGCAAAAAGACCGTTCCTTTATGCATGACTACAATCTGCTCCGCATACTTAGCAGCATCCTCCATATTATGTGTTACTAGGATAACTGTAAGACCTTTTTCCTTATGCAGCTTATAAAACATCTCCATAAGTTCATTCTGCCCTTTTGGATCTAGTCCTGCTGTAGGTTCATCTAATACAAGCACTTCGGGTTCCATCGCCAATACACCCGCTATCGCAACACGCCTCATTTGCCCACCACTTAACTCAAATGGTGAACGTGTTAACAGTTCTGGTTCTAACCCTACAAGTTCAATTGCCTCTCTTGCCTTTTGCTTCGCTTCTTCTACAGATACCCCAAAATTAGTAGGGCCGAAACAAATATCTTTCTCCACAGTCTCTTCAAACAACTGATGTTCTGGAAATTGAAAGACAACCCCTACCTTTTTACGTAGTGGCTTTAGCTTTTTTTCTTTCTTTCCTGCCGAAATGAATTGTTCACCAATTTGAACTGTTCCATTCGTCGGCTGCAATAAACCATTTAAATGTTGAATCATCGTCGACTTACCTGAACCAGTATGACCGATAATGGCATAATAGCCCCCACTTGGAAACGACACGTCTACATCATAAAGTGCGCGTCTTTCAAATGGAGTTTTATATTGATAACGATGTTCTACTTTTTGGAATGTAATCTCCAAAGTTCGTTCACCAAGCTTTCCATTGTAAGATGCGTATTTTGCAAGAGAATTTCATTTCTTTTTAATAATTCTGCTATTTTCACTGAAAATGGTACATCTAATCCAATTTCTTGGAGCATATGAGAGGACTTGAAGATTTGCTTTGGAGTCCCTTCCTCTAATATTTCTCCCTTATTTAAAATAATGACACGGTCTGATTGTGCCGCTTCTTCTAAATCGTGCGTAATTGATAACACGGTAATACCTTTTTGATTAACAAGTTGTCTAACCGTTTCTACTACTTCACGTCTCCCTTGAGGATCTAGCATTGACGTTGCTTCATCTAATATCAAAATAGATGGCTGAAGTGCTAAAACGCCTGCTATTGCCACTCGCTGCTTTTGCCCACCAGATAACGAATGAGGTTCATCATTAAGATAATCTTCCATACGGACAAGTTTGAGGGCCTGATTTAATCTTTCTACCATTTGCTCTCTTGGCATTCCGATATTCTCTAAGCCAAAAACAACGTCGTCTTGCACTGTCGTTCCAACAAATTGATTGTCTGGATTTTGAAATACCATCCCAATTTGTTTTCGAACATCCCATACCGTGTCCTCTGATAAAACCATTGTGTCATTTACTGTGATAGTCCCTGCTTCCGGCAAAAACAAACCATTCAATAATTTTGCAAGTGTAGACTTCCCTGAACCGTTTTGTCCAATAACAGATACCCATTCTCCCTCATACAAGGAAAATGAAACATCTTTTAATGCATAAGTGGCTGCCCCAGGATATTGAAATGATATATTTTCTGTCCGAAGTTTCTCTTTTTTCAATACAAGGCACCCTTTCCTTCGCCAAGTTAGCCTATTTTTATATTTAAAAAAAAGGGCCATGACCAGTTTCTTGAAAAGAACTGTCCTGCCCTTTTAATTATCATTATACTAACTCGATAATTACCATTGGTGCTGCGTCTCCGCGACGTGGACCAATTTTTGCAATACGAGTGTATCCGCCTTGGCGCTCAGCATAGCGTGGAGCTACATCAGCGAATAATTTTTGAAGTGCATCTTGACCAGTCTCAGCGTTAGCTACTTCATTGCGAATGAAAGCTGCTGCTTGACGACGAGCGTGAAGATCTCCGCGTTTACCTAAAGTGATCATTTTTTCCACTACAGAACGAAGTTCTTTTGCACGAGTTTCTGTCGTTTGGATGCGCTCGTTGATAATTAAATCAGTAGCTAAATCACGTAACATAGCTTTACGTTGCGCACTTGTACGGCCTAATTTTCTGTATGCCATTCGTAGTTCCCTCCTTTGTTGATGGGTTTAAATCCTCAGTCGTCTTTACGTAAACCTAAACCTAATTCCTCAAGTTTATGTTTAACTTCTTCTAAGGATTTACGTCCTAAGTTACGAACTTTCATCATATCTTCTTCTGTTTTGTTCGCAAGCTCTTGTACAGTATTAATTCCTGCACGTTTTAGGCAATTATAAGAACGAACAGAAAGATCTAGTTCTTCGATAGTCATCTCAAGAACTTTCTCTTTTTGATCTTCTTCCTTCTCGACCATAATCTCAGCATTTTGTGCTTCATCAGTTAAACCAACAAAGATATTTAAATGCTCAGTTAAGATTTTGGCACCTAAAGAGATAGCTTCTTTTGGCCCGATGCTTCCATCCGTCCATACATCAAGCGTAAGCTTATCATAATTAGCCACTTGTCCGACACGTGTCTTTTCCACTTGGTAAGTCACACGTGATACTGGAGTATAAATAGAATCAATAGGAATTACTCCTATTGGTTGATCTTCGCTTTTATTTGCATCAGCTGGCGTATACCCACGGCCACGCTTTGCAGTTAAACGCATGCGGAAATGCGCATTTTTTGCTAACGTTGCAATGTGTAAATCTGGATTTAAGATTTCTACATCACTATCATGAGTAATATCAGCAGCTGTGACAATACCTTCGCCCTGCACATCAATTTCCAACGTCTTCTCTTCTTCAGAGTAGATTTTAAGAGCTAACTTTTTCAAGTTTAAGATGATCGTCGTAACGTCTTCTACTACGCCCTCAACTGTTGAAAATTCATGTAATACGCCATCGATTTGGATAGCAGTAACAGCGGCACCAGGGAGTGAGGATAAAAGAATACGACGTAAGGAGTTACCCAAAGTAGTACCATATCCACGCTCAAGCGGTTCAATTACGAATTTACCATATTTAGCATCTTCGTTAAGTTCAACCGTTTCGATTTTCGGCTTTTCGATTTCAATCATTAACTAAACCCTCCTTCAAAACGTCGAAACCCCGGTTAAACAAAGGGATACCCCCTGTCTAACCGAAAGTCCCCCTTAGGCAGTTCCCGATTGTGCACAACAAGCGATGTTTCTGTACGAAATTTCTCGATAATGCATCATATCCATTATAGACAAAAGGGAAAATTCTATACAGAAAAATTACACACGACGACGTTTTGGTGGACGACATCCATTATGAGGAACTGGAGTAACATCTCTAATTGCTGTTACTTCTAGACCTGCAGCTTGAAGAGCACGAATTGCAGCTTCACGACCAGCACCAGGACCTTTAACAGTAACCTCTAAAGTTTTTAAACCGTGCTCCATTGCAACTTTAGCAGCAGCTTCAGCAGCCATTTGCGCAGCGAATGGAGTAGACTTACGAGATCCACGGAAACCAAGTGCACCAGCACTAGACCAAGAAAGTGCGTTACCATGAGTATCTGTAAGTGTTACGATTGTGTTGTTGAAAGTAGAACGAATATGAGCTATACCAGCTTCAATATTCTTTTTCACACGTTTTTTACGAGTGTTTGTTTTACGTGCCATTGTTAGTTCAACCTCCTTTACTTATTATTTCTTTTTATTTGCTACTGTACGACGTGGACCTTTACGTGTACGAGCATTGTTTTTAGAGTTTTGACCACGAACTGGTAAACCACGACGGTGACGAAGACCACGGTAAGAACCGATCTCCATTAGACGTTTAATGTTAAGAGATACTTCACGACGAAGGTCTCCCTCAACTTTAATACGATCGATGATATCACGGATACGTCCTAGTTCGTCTTCCGTTAAATCACGAACTCGTGTTTCTGAAGAAATACCAGCTTCAGTTAGAATTTTTTCAGCAGTTGTGCGACCAATGCCGAATACGTAAGTTAAAGAAATAACAACGCGTTTGTCTCGAGGAATATCTACACCTGCGATACGTGCCATTCTGAATGCACCTCCTTCTGATTAACCTTGTTTTTGTTTATGTTTAGGGTTTTCACAAATAACCATTACTTTTCCACGTCTACGAATAACTTTACATTTTTCGCAGATTGGTTTAACTGACGGTCTTACTTTCATGTCTCGAACCTCCTTAAAGATTACGGAGTGCTATATTATTTAAAACGGTACGTAATACGACCACGATTTAAATCGTACGGAGATAATTCTACCGTAACTTTGTCTCCTGGTAAAATACGAATGAAGTTCATACGGATTTTACCAGAAACGTGAGCCAATACGACATGCCCATTCTCTAATTCTACTTTGAACATAGCATTTGGCAACGTTTCAAGAACGGTACCTTCGACTTCAATTACATCATCTTTAGCCATTCAATAGTTCTCCCTTCTTCAAATCAGTAACATTTTACACTGCTCTGAAATCCCGGAGAGCCAGCTACTTATAAAGTGGTAAGGATTTCGTATCCTGCTTCTGTAAGAGCAATCGTGTGCTCAAAGTGTGCACACCATTTACCATCTACCGTTACCACTGTCCAGTCATCAGATAGTGTTTTTACATATCGTCTTCCTTGATTCACCATCGGCTCAACACAGATGACCATTCCCGGCTTTAATCTAGGGCCTCTATTTGGTGGACCATAGTGCGGGATTTGAGGGTCCTCATGTAAGTCTTGCCCGATTCCGTGACCAACATACTCCCTAACGATCGAGAACCCATTCTCTTCAGCATGGGTTTGAACCGCATGTGAGATATTTGATAATCTTTCGCCTGGTTTTACTTGTTCTAGACCAAGATACAACGATTTTTCTGTGACATCAAGTAGCTTTTGAACAGATTCAGAAATGTTTCCAACTGGATACGTCCATGCAGAATCTCCATGGTACCCATTGTATTTCGCACCAATATCGATACTGATGATATCGCCCTCTTCGAGCTTGCGCTTCCCTGGAATTCCGTGTACAAGCTCTTCATTTACAGAAGCACATATGCTCCCCGGAAATCCGTTGTATCCTTTAAAAGATGGCGTAGCACCATATTTTCGAATCGTCTTTTCCGCTATTTGATCGAGCTCTTTCGTTGTAATTCCTGGAGTAATATGCTGTTTCAACTCTTGATGAGTTAAAGCAACGATCCTGCCAGCTTCTCGCATGATTTCTATCTCGCGAGGAGTTTTGCAGATGATCATTACGCTAAGCCTCCGATGAGAACATCGATATCAGCAAATACTTTATTGATATCTTGCTCACCATTAATGCTTTGTAAGTAACCAAGCTCCTCGTAGAAATCAAGCAAAGGTTTTGTTTGCTTAATATTTACATCTAAACGATTTGCCACAGTTTCTTCATTGTCATCAGAGCGTTGATATAATTCGCCACCACATTTATCGCACACATCAGCTTTTGCTGGTGGATTGAATTCTAAGTGGTAAGTCGCACCGCACTCTTTACAAATGCGACGGCCTGTAAGGCGTGTTAATAACAACCCTGAATCCACATTAATGTTTAAAACATAGTCGATTTTTTTACCAAGATCTTTCATAATCTCTTCAAGAGCTGATGCTTGTGCAACAGTTCGTGGGAAACCGTCTAGTAAGAAACCTCTTACGCAGTCTTCTTGACTTAAACGTTCACGAACGATTCCGATTGTAACTTCATCTGGAACAAGTGCACCTTTATCAATAAAAGATTTTGCTTGTAGACCCATTTCAGTTTCAGCCTTCATAGCTGCACGGAACATATCTCCTGTTGAAATGTGAGGGATGTTATACTTGGCAACAATCTGTTCGGCTTGTGTACCTTTACCAGCACCAGGAAGCCCCATTAAAATTAAGTTCATCCTTGTTCCCCCTCAGAGTACATGAGCATGTAGGGAAGACAATTCTTCCCACTTACTCATTGCTTGATAAACCCTTTGTAATGGCGTTTTACCAGTTGGCTTTCTAGCTGCTTCATTGTTTCTAAAGCAACGCCGACAACGATTAACATACTCGTTCCACCAATCTGTGCAGATGGAGGAAGATTTCCCAATTTCGTAAAGATAACTGGTAAGATTGCAATCGCTGCTAGGAAAATTGATCCTACAAAGGTCAAACGATACAAGATTTTTGTTAGATATTGTTCCGTATTCTTACCCGGACGAATACCTGGAACATATCCACCTTGTTTGTTTAGATTCTCTGACATTTGCTCTGGATTAACCTGAACAAACGCATAGAAATATGTGAAGGCTACAATGAGCGCAACATATATGATCATTCCCACTGGGTGAGAATAGTTAAAGTTTGCAATGATCCACTGCGATACATCATGATTCGGGAAGAACTGTGCAATAGTTGGAGGCGTAATTAAGAATGAAACAGCAAAAATGACTGGAATAACACCCGCACTATTTACCTTAAGCGGTAAATGTGTGTTTTGTGCTCCAGCATGATTCCCATTCCCTCCTGTTACACGCTTCGCATATTGAATTGGGATCTTTCTAACAGCCTGTTGAATGAAAATAACACCAACAATAACCGCTAGCACAGCTAGTAAGATCAATGCAACTTTAACGATACTCATGAACAATTGATCTCCGATATTTTGAAACTGTTGTTGATACACTTGAGATATAACACTTGGGATCGCTGCGGCAATACCGCCAAAGATAAGGATGGAAATACCATTACCTACACCTTTAGCTGTAATCTGTTCACCTAACCACATTAAAAATGCAGTACCAGCAGTCAGTACCGTAGCAATGTATAAATAAGTGCTCCAACCAGGATTCAAAATTAATTGCCCACCTACCATACCGTTAAAACCGATTGACATACCAAACCCCTGAATAAACGCAAGAACAATTGTAAAATAACGCGTGAATTGCGTTAGTTTACGACGGCCCATTTCACCTTGCTTCGACCATTCCGAAAATTTAGGAACAACATCCATCTGCAATAATTGCACGATGATGGATGCTGTAATATACGGCATGATTCCCATCGCGAAGATGGAGAAGTTTTTTAAGGCGCCACCGCCAAATGTATTTAGGATACCTAAGGCATTTAATTGATCTTGTGCTTTCAGTACGTCTCCATTTGTAAATGGCACTGGGATAAACGTGCCAATCCTGAATACGATTAACATCGCTAAAGTGAATAATATTTTACGTCTTATCTCAGCAACGCGCATAAAGTTGGAGATTGTACGAAACATTAGATCACCTCAACTGATCCGCCAGCTGCTTCAATTGCTTCTTTAGCACTTGAAGAGAACTTGTGCGCTTTAACAGTTAATTTTTTCTCTACTGCGCCGCTTGCAAGAATTTTAACACCGTCGTTTAACTTGCTGATAACGCCAGTTTCCAGCAATAATTCAGGTGTTACTTCTGTACCATCTTCAAAACGATTTAACGTTGATAAGTTTACAATAGTAAACTCTTTACGGTTAATGTTTGTGAAGCCGCGTTTTGGTAAACGACGGAATAATGGAGTTTGACCACCTTCGAAGCCAAGACGAACACCGCCACCAGAACGTGCGTTTTGTCCTTTATGACCTTTACCAGCAGTTTTACCGTTACCAGAACCGATACCACGACCGACACGGTTACGTACTTTACGAGAACCTTCTGCAGGTTTTAATTCATGAAGTTTCATTCCCAGGCACCTCCTTATATTAATGAGTTATCCTTAAGCTTCTTTTACAGTTATAAGGTGAGAAACTTTGTTGATCATACCAAGAATAGCAGGAGTTTCTTCCTTAACTACAGTTGAATTCAACTTTTTAAGACCTAAAGCTTCTACCGTCGCACGTTGATCTTGTGGACGACCAATTACACTACGAGTGAGGGTAATTTCTAACTTTTTCGCCATTTGTTTTCCCTCCTTAACCTAGTAGCTCTTCTACAGATTTACCGCGTAATTTTGCAACATCTTCAGCGCGCTTAAGTTCGCTTAATCCGTTCACAGTAGCGCGAATCATGTTGATTGGTGTGTTAGAACCAAGAGATTTCGAAAGAATATCTTGTACACCAGCTAATTCAAGTACCGCACGAACAGGTCCACCAGCAATAACACCAGTACCTTCAGCAGCAGGTTTTAAGAATACTTCACCAGCTCCAAAATGACCGTTGATTGTGTGTGGAATTGTTGTACCAACTAATGGTACAGCGATTAAGTTTTTCTTAGCGTCTTCGATAGCTTTGCGGATTGCGTCTGGTACCTCTTGTGCTTTACCAGTACCGAATCCAACATGACCGTTTTTATCGCCAACTACAACTAGTGCAGCAAAGCGGAAACGACGACCACCCTTAACAACTTTCGCGACACGATTTATCGTAACTACACGTTCTTCAAGTTCTAATTTACTTGGGTCAATGCGATGCATCAATTTTCCCTCCTTTGACCATTAAAATTGTAATCCAGCCTCACGAGCAGCCTCAGCTAGAGCTTTAACACGGCCATGGTATAAGTAACCACCGCGATCGAATACTACTTCTTTAACGCCTTTCTCTACAGCACGCTTAGCAACTGATTCTCCTACTTTCGTAGCAGCTTCAGTATTGCTAGTACCGTTAAGAGCAAGGTCTTTATCAAGAGTAGATGCACTTACTAACGTTACACCATTTACATCATCAATAACTTGAGCGTAAATATGTTGGTTAGAACGGAACACGTTTAAACGTGGACGTTCTGCAGTACCAGTAAGTTTAGCACGTACACGTGCATGTCTTTTCTTACGAGTCGCATTTTTATCAGCTTTAGTGATCATTCTTGTCACTCCTTTCTCTCACCTAACGGGTTTACTTAGCAGTTTTACCTTCTTTACGACGAACAACTTCGCCTTCGTAACGAATACCTTTACCTTTATAAGGCTCAGGAGCACGTACAGCACGGATGTTAGCAGCAAATTCGCCAACACGTTGCTTGTCGATACCTTTGATTACGATTTTAGTTGGTACAGGTACTTCAACTTCAAGACCTGCTTCCGGAGTCATTTCTACTGGATGAGAATAACCTACGCTTAATACAAGTTTATCTCCTTGTTTTTGAGCACGGTAACCAACACCGACTAATTCAAGTCCGCGTGCGAAACCTGTAGTTACACCTTCAACCATGTTTCCGATTAAAGCACGAGTTGTACCGTGTAATGCACGGTGTTCCTTCTGTTCAGAAGGACGCTCAACTGTTAGTGTATTTTCTTCAATTTTGATAGACATATCAGCATTGAATTTACGAGTTAATTCACCTTTAGGGCCTTTTACTGCTACAGTATTGTCTTCTGCAATTGTAATAGTAACACCTGCAGGGATTTCAAGAATCTTTTTACCAATACGAGACATGTGGTCACACCTCCGTTCGTTTTAAATATATATTACCAAACGTATGCTACTACTTCTCCACCAGTTTGTAATTGACGAGCGTCTTTGTCTGTCATTACTCCCTTAGATGTAGAAACAAGAGCGATACCTAATCCGTTAAGTACACGTGGTACTTCATCAGCTTTAGCGTAAACGCGTAAGCCAGGTTTACTGATACGTTTTAATCCAGTGATTACACGTTCATTGTTTGCACCATATTTCAGGAAAATACGAAGGATACCTTGTTTGTTATCCTCGATGTATTCTACATCACGAATGAAACCTTCACGTTTTAAAAGTTCAGCGATCTCTTTTTTGATTTTAGAAGCAGGAACCTCTAATTTCTCATGACGTACCATGTTCGCATTACGGATGCGAGTAAGCATGTCTGCAATTGGATCTGTCATCACCATGTGTTTTACCTCCTTCCCATTTGTGGGTTTTACCAACTAGCTTTTTTAACACCAGGAATTTGACCTTTATATGCAAGTTCACGGAAACAAATACGGCAAAGCTTAAATTTGCGGTATACAGAATGCGGACGACCGCAGCGTTCGCAACGTGTATACTCTTGTACTTTAAACTTAGGAGTACGCTTTTGTTTCGCTATCATAGATTTTTTAGCCACGTTTTCGCCTCCTCTACTTAGCGTTGGCTTCCATTATTTTTGGAATGGCATACCGAATTGTGTTAAAAGTTCACGAGCTTCTTCATCAGTTTTCGCTGTAGTAACGATTACGATGTCCATACCGCGGACTTTGCTTACTTTATCATAATCAATCTCAGGGAAGATAAGTTGCTCTTTAACACCTAATGTGTAGTTCCCACGACCATCGAATGATTTCTTAGAAACACCACGGAAATCACGTACACGTGGTAAAGAAACTGATACTAATTTGTCGAAGAACTCATACATTTGCTCGCCGCGTAAAGTTACTTTCGCACCGATTGGCATACCTTCACGAAGACGGAAACCAGCGATTGATTTTTTAGCACGAGTTACAACAGGCTTTTGACCTGTGATTTGTGTTAATTCTTCTACTGCATTGTCTAAAGCTTTTGAGTTAGATACCGCGTCACCAACACCAGTGTTGATTACGATCTTTTCGATTTTCGGTACTTCCATCACAGATTTATAGTTAAACTTGCTCACAAGAGCAGGAGTAATTTCCTTTTGGAACTTCTCTTTAAGGCGATTCAATGAAGTGACCTCCTTTCTTAAGAAAATTATTTATCTAATAATTCACCAGATTTTTTTGCAATACGGACTTTTTTACCATCTTCTACTTTGAAGCCTACTCGAGTAGGTTCACCTGTTTTCGGATCTAAAACCATAACGTTAGAAACGTGAATAGGTGCTTCTTTAGTAATAATTCCACCTTGTGGATTTAATTGAGATGGCTTAGAGTGTTTTTTAACGATGTTAACACCCTCAACGATAACACGGTTTTGCTTTGGGAAAGCCACAAGGATAACGCCTTGTTTTCCTTTGTCTTTTCCAGTGATTACCTGTACTTTATCACCTTTTTTTACATGCATCTTAATTCTGCACCTCCTTAGCAAGGCAATACCTTAAATTATAGAACTTCTGGAGCTAAAGAAACGATCTTCATGAAGTTGCTATCACGTAATTCACGAGCTACTGGTCCGAAGATACGAGTACCACGTGGGCTCTTATCGTCTTTGATGATAACCGCTGCGTTTTCATCAAATTTGATATAAGAACCGTCCGGACGACGAGCTCCGCTCTTCGTACGTACTACTACTGCTTTAACAACGTCACCTTTTTTAACAACGCCACCTGGTGTTGCTTGTTTTACCGTAGCAACGATAATGTCACCAATGTTAGCATATTTACGACCAGAGCCGCCTAATACTTTAATTGTTAAAAGTTCACGTGCACCAGAGTTGTCAGCAACTTTCAAACGAGATTCTTGTTGGATCATGTTATGAAACCTCCCTTCGGACTAAAAATTCCGATTCGTCTATTTAGATAATAACCGCTTCTTCAACGATTTCAACTAAACGGAAACGCTTAGTAGCAGAAAGCGGGCGAGTTTCCATGATTTTAACGATATCGCCAAGTTTCGCTTGGTTTTGCTCATCATGGGCTTTGTACTTCTTAGAATACTTAACACGTTTTCCGTACAAGGAATGAGTTTTGTAAGTTTCAACTAAAACTGTAATCGTTTTGTCCATTTTGTCAGACACAACACGACCAGTATAAACTTTGCGTTGGTTACGTTCGCTCACTATGCAAACCTCCCCTCAATTTATCGATTAATTCCGATCTCTCTTTCACGAACTACAGTTTTCATACGAGCAATTGCTTTACGCACTTCACGAATGCGAGTTGGATTCTCTAATTGTCCTGTAGCAAGTTGGAAGCGAAGATTGAACAATTCTTCCTTTAAAGCTTTAACTTTTGTTTCGATTTCGGCAGTGGTTAATTCACGAATATCATTAGTTTTCATTAGATTCACCACCATTTTCTTCACGTTTTACGAATTTACATTTCACAGGTAACTTGTGAGCTGCAAGACGTAATGCTTCGCGTGCTACCTCTTCAGATACACCCGCGATTTCGAACATAATTTTCCCAGGTTTTACTACTGCTACCCAGCCTTCTGGTGCCCCTTTACCGGAACCCATACGTACTTCTAGAGGTTTTGCAGTGTAAGGTTTAGAAGGGAAAATTTTAATCCATACTTTACCGCCACGTTTCATGTAACGAGTCATTGCACGACGAGCAGCTTCGATTTGACGGTTTGTAATCCATGAAGCAGCTTGTGCTTGTAAACCGAATTCACCGAAAGCAATTTCAGTTCCACCTTTTGCACGACCACGCATTTTACCACGATGCTCTCTACGATATTTTACGCGTTTTGGCATTAACATATTATTTTCCTCCTTCCTCAGAAGCTTTCTTTTTTGTAGGAAGGACTTCTCCACGGTAGATCCATACTTTTACGCCTAATTTACCGTATGTTGTATCAGCTTCAACTGCTGCATAGTCAATATCAGCGCGAAGTGTATGAAGTGGAACAGTTCCTTCACTGTAAGATTCTGCACGAGCGATATCAGCTCCGCCAAGACGACCAGAAACCTGTGTTTTAATACCTTTAGCACCTGCACGCATAGCACGTTGAATAACTTGCTTTTGTGCACGACGGAATGATACACGGTTTTCTAATTGACGAGCAATGTTTTCGCCTACTAATTTAGCGTTAAGATCAGCTCTCTTAACTTCTAAAATGTTGATGTGTACACGCTTGCCTGTTAATTGGTTAAGAGCTTTACGAAGTGCTTCAACTTCAGTACCACCTTTACCAATTACCATACCAGGTTTTGCAGTGTGAATTGTAACATTTACACGATTTGCTGCACGTTCAATTTCTACTTTAGCAACAGCAGAATCTTTTAAGCGTACAGTAATGTACTCACGGATTTTGATGTCTTCATGTAATAATGTAGCATAATCTTTTTCTGCGAACCAACGAGATTCCCAGTCACGGATAACGCCGACACGAAGACCAATTGGATTAACCTTTTGACCCATCGATTATCCCTCCTTCTTTTCTGATACCACAACTGTGATGTGGCTTGTGCGTTTGTTAATTTGGCTTGCACGACCCATTGCACGTGGACGGAAACGTTTCAACGTTGGACCTTCGTCAACGAAAACTTTTTCAACAACTAGGTTGTTAATATCCATCTCATAATTGTGCTCTGCATTTGCGATTGCAGATTTTAAAACTTTCTCTACAACTGGAGAAGCAGTTTTTGGTGTGTGGTTAAGGATAGCAATCGCTTCACCCACTTGCTTACCTCGGATTAAGTCTACTACTAAACGAACTTTACGAGGAGCAATACGAACTGTTCTCGCTACTGCTTTAGCTTGCATTGAAGTGCCTCCTCTCATTATCTTCTAGTTTTCTTATCGTCAGCAAGGTGACCTTTATACGTACGAGTTGGTGCGAATTCACCTAACTTATGGCCAACCATATCCTCAGTGATGTACACAGGTACGTGTTTACGACCATCATATACAGCGATTGTGTGTCCGATGAACTGAGGGAAGATTGTTGAACGGCGAGACCAAGTTTTAACAACTTGTTTTTGCTCAGATGCAACTAATTTTTCCATTTTGTTCATTAAGTGATCATCGACAAATGGTCCTTTTTTTAAGCTACGAGCCATTTTGGTGCCTCCCTTCGTGATTGGCGTACGGTTCTAGAAATGAACCGTACTACAATCCCATTATTTTTTACGACGACGAACGATGAATTTGTCAGACGCTTTGTTTTTCTTACGAGTCTTGAATCCAAGAGTTGGTTTACCCCATGGAGACATTGGAGACTTACGTCCGATTGGAGAACGTCCTTCACCACCACCGTGTGGGTGATCAACCGGGTTCATTACAGAACCACGAACTGTTGGGCGTTTACCTAACCAGCGAGAGCGACCTGCTTTACCGATTTTGATAAGTTCGTGCTGTTCGTTACCTACTTGACCGATTGAAGCGCGACAAGCAGATAATACAAGACGTACTTCACCAGAAGTTAAACGTACAAGTACGTATTTACCTTCTTTACCAAGTACTTGAGCAGATGTACCAGCAGAACGAACTAATTGTCCGCCACGACCAGGCTTAAGCTCGATATTATGAACAACAGTACCTACTGGAATGTTGATTAATGGTAATGCGTTACCGATTTTGATGTCAGCTTCTGGGCCAGACATAACTTCCATACCTACTTCTAAAGATTTAGGAGCAAGAATGTAACGTTTTTCACCGTCAACGTAGTTAATTAATGCGATATTCGCAGAGCGGTTTGGATCGTATTCGATCGTAGCAACGCGTCCTGGAATTCCATCTTTGTTACGCTTAAAGTCGATGATACGGTATTGACGCTTATGTCCGCCACCTTGATGACGTACAGTAATTTTACCTTGGTTATTACGACCAGCCTTCTTGCTTAAAGGAGCAAGTAATGACTTTTCTGGTCTGTCAGTCGTGATTTCAGCGAAATCATTCGTAGTCATATTACGACGACCGTTAGTAGTTGGATTATACTTTTTAATTCCCATCTCAATTTCCCTCCTTCTTTAGTAAGAATTAAACGCCTTGGAAGATTTCGATTTCTTTGCTGTCAGCAGTTAGCTTAACGATTGCTTTACGACGACGGCTAGTAAAACCAGCGTGACGACCAACGCGTTTTGCTTTCGGCTTGTAGTTCATGATGTTCACTTTTTCTACTTTAACACCAAAGATCGCTTCAAGAGCATCTTTAACTTCTGTTTTATTAGATTTAACGTCCACATCGAACGTGTATTTTTTTTCAGCCATCATTTCCATAGAACGTTCAGTGATAACTGGGCGCTTAATGATATCACGAGGATCTCTCATTATGCAAGCACCTCCTCTACTTTTTCCACTGCCGCTTTTGTCATGATTAGCTTATCATGATGAAGCACGTCTAAAACGTTTACGCCATCAGCAGTGATTACTGTTACTCCAGGGATATTGCGAGCAGATAACTCTACAGATTCGTTTGCATCAGCAGTTACGATAAGAGCTTTCTTCTCAACAGTTAATCCTTTAAGTACTGCTAGCATGTCTTTTGTTTTTGGTGCATTTAACACTAGGTCTTCAAGAACTACAATGTTGTTCTCAACTACTTTAGTAGCTAATGCAGATTTGATTGCTAAACGACGAACCTTCTTAGGAAGTTTGTACGCATAGCTTCTTGGTGTAGGTCCGAATACCGTACCACCACCACGCCATTGAGGAGAGCGGATAGACCCTTGACGAGCACGTCCAGTTCCTTTTTGACGCCATGGTTTACGACCACCACCACGAACTTCAGAACGAGTTTTTACTTTGTGTGTACCTTGACGTAAAGATGCACGTTGCATCATTACAGCTTCGAAAAGTACAGCTTCATTTGGTTCGATACCGAAAATAGCTTCAGCTAATTCGATTTCACCAACCTGTGAACCAGTTTGGTTATATACAGTAACTTTTGGCATTGGAATTCCTCCTTCCTATTGTGAATTATTTGCTAACCTTCACAGCGCCTTGAACAACTACAAGAGATTTCTTAGCACCTGGAACGTTACCTTTTACTAGTAATAAGTTGCGCTCAGTGTCAACTTGAACGATTTCTAAGTTTTGGATAGTAACTTGGTCTCCACCCATACGTCCAGCAAGTTTTTTGCCTTTGAATACACGGTTCGGAGCAACTGGGCCCATTGAACCTGGACGACGGTGATAGCGAGAACCATGAGACATAGGTCCGCGAGATTGTCCGTGGCGTTTGATAACACCTTGGAAACCTTTACCTTTAGAAATTCCTGTTACGTCAACGATTTCACCTGCAGCGAAAACTTCAACTTTTACCTCTTGACCAACCTCTAATCCGTCCACGTCTGCATCGCGGATTTCGCGAATGAAGCGCTTAGGAGTTGTAGATGCTTTAGCAGTGTGGCCTTGTTCAGGTTTGTTAGTTAACTTTTCACGTTTATCTTCAAATCCTAACTGGATTGCATTGTAGCCATCAGTTTCAGTTGTTTTCTTTTGAAGAACAACGTTTGGATTAGCAGCGATAACTGTTACTGGGATTAACTCACCGTTCTCAGCAAATACTTGAGTCATACCGATCTTTCTTCCTAAGATTCCTTTGGTCATGAGTTACACCTCCTACATTTTTAAGTTATATGAATTATAGTTTGATTTCGATATCTACACCAGACGGTAAGTCTAAACGCATTAATGAATCTACTGTTTGTGGAGTAGGACTCACGATATCGATTAAACGTTTGTGTGTGCGCATTTCGAATTGCTCACGAGAATCTTTGTACTTATGAACAGCACGAAGAATTGTGTAAATAGTCTTCTCAGTTGGTAATGGGATCGGACCAGAAACTGTTGCCCCAGAACGCTTAGCTGTTTCTACAATTTTCTCAGCTGATTGATCAAGAATACGGTGATCATAAGCTTTTAAACGGATACGAATTTTTTCTTTTGCCATTATTTTCCCTCCTTCGTTCGCCTATTTCTAAAATAGACCTTCTCCATGGAAATTTCCCCACACCATGCCATGGCAAAGCGGCCGGGTGTGTCAGCAACCTTCCACTTCATCGCAGTCAAAGACCAACATTGTCTATTATACAATGTTATTCGTCTAGATGCAAGCATCTTTTTGTTTGCATCTGCTTTTCTCTACTTTTGCTATTATACATGGCACTTTAAAGAATTTCAAGTTTTCATCTGCTCTTATTCAACTTACAGTTTATGGATGTTACTTCTTGTTTTATATACTATAGAAGAAACTCATTCAAAGATAGAAAACACACCTCTTTCTTCTATATTAATAAACAATAAAAAAACCCAAGGGAGAATCCCTTGGGTTTTTTAATAATCTATTTAAAGATTACTCAGCAACGATTGTAGCAACTACACCGTAACCTACTGTACGTCCACCTTCACGAATAGAGAATTTAGTTCCCTCTTCGATAGCGATTGGAGCGATAAGTTCGATAGTCATTTCGATGTTGTCACCAGGCATTACCATTTCAGTACCTTCTGGTAATTGGATGATACCAGTTACGTCAGTTGTACGGAAGTAGAACTGAGGACGGTAGTTAGCGAAGAATGGAGTGTGACGTCCACCTTCTTCTTTAGATAATACGAAAACTTCAGCTTTGAATTTAGCGTGAGCTTTTACAGAGCCAGTTTTAGCAAGAACTTGTCCACGTTGGATGTCTTCACGAGCAACCCCACGAAGTAAAGCACCGATGTTGTCTCCAGCTTGAGCTTGGTCAAGAAGTTTACGGAACATCTCTACACCAGTTACAGTTGTAGAAGCATTTTCTTCAGCAAGACCGATGATTTCTACTACGTCACCAACTTTAACGATTCCGCGCTCTACACGACCAGTTGCAACTGTACCACGACCTGTGATAGAGAATACATCCTCGATAGGCATTAAGAATGGTTTGTCAGTTTCACGTTCTGGAGTTGGGATGTAAGCATCAACTTCAGTCATTAATTCAATGATTTTTGCTTCCCAATCAGCTTCTCCTTGAAGAGCTTTAAGAGCAGAACCTTTGATTACAGGAATGTCGTCGCCTGGGAATCCGTATTCAGATAATAGGTCGCGAACTTCCATTTCTACTAATTCTAATAATTCTTCGTCGTCTACCATGTCGCATTTGTTTAAGAATACAACGATGTAAGGAACACCTACTTGACGAGAAAGAAGGATGTGCTCACGTGTTTGAGGCATTGGGCCATCAGCAGCAGATACTACTAAGATACCGCCGTCCATTTGAGCAGCACCAGTGATCATGTTTTTAACATAGTCAGCGTGACCTGGGCAGTCAACGTGTGCATAGTGACGAGTTTCAGTTTCGTACTCAACGTGTGCAGTTGAGATTGTGATTCCGCGCTCTCTTTCTTCTGGAGCAGCGTCGATTTGATCGTATCCGCGTGCTTCAGCACCACCAGCTTTTGCAAGAACTGTAGTGATCGCAGCAGTTAATGTAGTTTTACCATGGTCAACGTGGCCGATTGTACCGATGTTAACATGGGGTTTAGAACGTTCGAATTTAGCTTTAGCCATTCTAAATTCCTCCTTAGTTTATATAGGTTATTTTATATTCAGACTAGAAAGCGAAACTTAAGTCTCACTTTCTAAGCTTACATAAGTAGTTATACTTGAACAATCGATAAAAATCAATTATTCACCTTTATTTTTTTTAATAATTTCTTCAGAAACAGACTTCGGTACTTCTTCATAATGATCAAATGTCATTGAGAATGTTCCGCGTCCTTGAGTGTTAGAACGTAATGCCGTTGCATAACCGAACATTTCAGAAAGTGGAACCATAGCGCGAACAACTTGTGCGTTACCACGAGCTTCCATACCTTCTACACGTCCACGACGAGATGTTACGTCGCCCATAATGTCGCCCATGTACTCTTCAGGAATTACAACTTCAACTTTCATCATTGGCTCAAGAATTACTGGGCTACATTTAGAAACCGCAGCTTTAAGTGCCATAGATGCAGCGATTTTGAACGCCATCTCAGATGAATCGACATCATGGTAAGATCCGTCAACTAACGCAGCTTTAATGTCAACTAGTGGATAACCAGCTAGTACACCATTTTTAAGTGAGTCTTCAAGACCCGCTCCAACAGCTGGGATGTATTCACGTGGAACTACACCGCCGACGATTTTGTTTTGGAATTCAAAACCTTTACCTTCTTCATTAGGTTCAAACTCAATCCAAACGTGACCGAATTGTCCACGACCACCAGATTGACGAGCGAACTTACCTTCAACTTTCGCAGCAGCGCGGAAAGTCTCACGGTATGCTACCTGAGGAGCACCAACGTTTGCTTCCACTTTGAATTCACGGCGCATACGGTCAACGATGATATCAAGGTGAAGTTCACCCATACCAGCGATGATTGTTTGGCCAGTTTCTTGGTCAGTGTGAGCACGGAATGTTGGATCTTCTTCAGAAAGCTTAGATAATGCTGTACCCATTTTATCTTGGTCAGCTTTAGATTTTGGTTCGATAGCTACAGAGATAACTGGCTCTGGGAATTCCATAGACTCAAGGATAACAAGACTCTTCTCATCACAAAGAGTATCTCCAGTAGTAGTATCTTTTAAACCTACAGCAGCAGCGATATCACCAGCATAAACTGTTGAAATCTCTTCACGGCTGTTAGCGTGCATTTGTAGGATACGACCTACACGCTCACGCTTGCCTTTAGTTGAGTTTTTCACGTATGATCCAGAGTTTAACACACCAGAGTACACACGGAAGAACGTTAACTTACCAACATAAGGGTCAGTCATGATTTTGAATGCTAGAGCTGCGAATGGTTCTTCATCGCTAGACTTACGTTCGATTTCTTCCTCTGTATCCGGAAGAGTACCTTTAATAGCAGGTACATCTAATGGAGACGGTAGGTAATCGATTACTGCGTCTAACAGAATTTGAACACCTTTATTTTTGAATGCAGAACCACAGATTACTGGGAAGAATTCTACAGAAGTTGTAGCCTTACGGATACCAGCTTTAAGCTCTTCTACAGTGATTTCTTCACCTTCTAGGTACTTCATCATCATTTCTTCATCAAGCTCAGCTACCGCTTCGATAAGCTTTCCACGGTATTCTTCAGCTAATTCTTTGTGCTCTTCAGGAATTTCAACACGCTCGATGTCTGTTCCTAAATCGTTACCGTACATATAAGCACACTCTTCAACAAGGTCAATGATACCATTGAACTCATCTTCAGCACCGATTGGCAACTGAATTGGATGTGCGTTTGCTTGTAAACGATCGTGGATTGTTCCTACAGAGTATAAGAAATCTGCACCGATCTTATCCATTTTGTTAACGAATACGATACGAGGTACACCGTAAGTAGTAGCCTGACGCCAAACAGTTTCTGTTTGTGGTTCTACACCAGATTGTGCATCAAGTACTGCTACCGCACCATCAAGTACGCGTAAAGAACGTTCTACTTCTACTGTGAAGTCTACGTGTCCTGGAGTGTCAATGATGTTTACACGGTGACCTTTCCATTGAGCTGTAGTTGCAGCAGAAGTAATTGTGATACCACGCTCTTGCTCTTGCTCCATCCAGTCCATCTGAGATGCACCTTCATGAGTTTCACCGATTTTATGAATACGTCCTGTATAATACAGAATACGCTCAGTTGCTGTTGTTTTACCAGCATCGATGTGAGCCATGATACCAATATTACGAGTGTTTTCTAAAGAGAACTCTCTTGTCATTTGGTGTCTTGCTCCTTCCATATATGGATTGGATTTTTATTTTAAGTAGCAAAAAAGCCACTTTATATTGTTACATATGCCAGTGTCCAGTACCCTCATTATGTAAAACGAGCGCCCAACGAAAGGGAGAGGCATTCTCCCTCTCCACACTTCCATAAGCGACAAATAAAGCGGTTTATGCATACATTTATTTTACGTTGAATCCTACCAACGGTAATGAGCAAATGCTTTGTTAGCTTCTGCCATTTTATGAGTGTCTTCACGTTTCTTAACAGATGCACCAGCGTTGTTAGCTGCATCTAAGATTTCGTAAGCTAGACGCTCTTCCATAGTTTTTTCACCACGAAGACGAGCATAGTTTACTAACCAGCGAAGACCTAAAGTTGTACGGCGTTCTGGACGAACCTCAACTGGAACTTGGTAGTTAGCACCACCAACACGACGAGCACGTACTTCAAGAACAGGCATGATGTTCTTAAGAGCTTGCTCGAATACTTCCATAGGGTCTTTATCTGAACGTTCACGAACGATATCGAAAGCGTTATAAAGA
The DNA here is from genome assembly GCF_036851315.1 of Bacillus cereus group sp. Sample62. Classification (NCBI taxonomy): domain Bacteria; kingdom Bacillati; phylum Bacillota; class Bacilli; order Caryophanales; family Bacillaceae; genus Bacillus; species Bacillus cereus group sp. Sample62. Next base: position 121,980 of record NZ_JAFLPK010000001.1, on the reverse strand, counting down.
ATTGTTTGAGATTTACCTTTTTTACCGTCAACCATCATTTTGTTGATAAGGCGTGTTACTAGCTTAGACTTGTACATTGGATCTGGTAACACGTCACGTTTCGCAACAGGTCCTTTACGAGGCATATTGAGTTCCTCCTTTCATTATAAGTTTATTATTTTTTAGCAGGTTTTGGTCGCTTAGTACCATATTTAGAACGTCCTTGCATACGTTTGTCAACACCAGCTGTATCAAGCGCACCACGAACGATGTGGTAACGTACCCCTGGTAAATCCTTTACTCGACCACCGCGAATTAATACTACGCTATGCTCTTGTAGGTTATGACCGATACCTGGGATGTAAGCTGTAACCTCGATACCGTTTGTTAAACGTACACGAGCGTATTTACGTAACGCTGAGTTAGGTTTCTTTGGAGTCATTGTACCAACACGAGTACATACACCACGTTTTTGAGGTGCAGAGATATCAGTTGATTTTTTCTTTAAAGAGTTGAACCCTTTGTTTAACGCAGGTGATTTAGATTTCCATACTTTATCAGTACGACCATTTCTCACTAATTGGTTAATAGTAGGCATTTGATTATCCTCCCTTCGCATGTTTGTATGACCACATATCCAGGTGGTTCATTATTAGTTGAAAACAAAGTTTTTGCAAGGGAGAGCAAATGCTCTCTCCTCACAAAAACAGTTTTAACTTATTATTCCTATTGCTGAAGCTCCCACTTGAATCCCCGAAACTTTTCCAAGCTTACGAACTGATTCAACTTTGGTTATGGGTATGTTATGTTGCAAGGCGGTACGAATGATCATATGGGTTAACCGCATATCAGCATCTTCCGCAATAACAACTTCTTTAACTATACCATTTTTGATTGCCTCCAATGTGCGTTTATGACCAACGACTACATTTTCAGCATTTGACACTTTTTGATAAGACATATAAATATCCTCCAAAGCATCGTTCAGGAGCAACCTTGATTATAGTAACATTTTGACTCATACAATGTCAACTAGGATTAACTGTTTTTATACAAAATTTACGAAGGAAAATTTTACTGTTCCACATAAACTTCATCGTTTTCTACATTCATGTCACCTTGTGTTGTTTTTACAAGATCCACTTTGCGATAACGATTCATACCTGTTCCAGCAGGAACAAGTTTACCGATAATAACATTTTCTTTCAATCCTAGAAGCTCATCGCGTTTACCCTTAATTGCTGCATCAGTTAAGACACGTGTCGTTTCTTGGAACGATGCTGCAGATAAGAATGAATCAGTTTCAAGTGAAGCTTTTGTAATACCAAGTAGAACAGGTCTAGCCGTTGCTGGTTGTTTACCTTTCAGTAACACCTTCGCATTCGCATCAGTAAACTGATGGATATCTAGTAGTGTTCCTGGTAATACATCTGTTTCACCCGCATCACTTACACGAACTTTACGTAACATTTGACGTACCATTACTTCTACGTGTTTGTCACCAATTTCTACCCCTTGCATACGGTATACTTTTTGAACTTCACGTAGTAAGTATTCTTGAACCGCCGTAATGTCCGTTACTTTTAGTAATTCTTTCGGATCAATAGAACCTTCTGTTAACTCTTTACCGTGGCTAATTGGCTGTCCTAAAGTTACTTTCAGACGTGCACCGTAAGGAATAGCATACGTACGAGCTTCAACTTCACCCTGTACAACTACTTCTTGGCGATCTTTAACATCGTTGATCGCTGCGATAACACCATCGATTTCACTGATAACTGCCTGACCTTTCGGGTTACGAGCTTCGAAGATCTCTTGGATACGAGGTAAACCTTGAGTGATATCATCTCCGGCAACCCCACCTGTATGGAACGTACGCATCGTTAACTGTGTACCTGGCTCACCGATAGATTGAGCTGCGATAATACCTACCGCTTCTCCTACTTCTACGTCTGTACCAGTTGCTAAGTTACGACCGTAACACTTCTTACATACACCATGGCGAGTGTTACACGTGAACGCTGAACGAATGTTTACAGTTTCAACACCCGAATTTTCAACGATATGAGCGATATCTTCAGTAATTAGTTGGTTTTCACTAACTAATACTTCACCTGTTTCAGGATGTTTTACAGTTTTTCTTGCAAAACGTCCAACAAGACGATCATATAATGACTCAATTACTTCATTACCCTCTTTAATCGCACCAATTAATAGACCACGATCTGTTCCACAATCATCTTCACGGACAATTACATCTTGTGCAACGTCTACAAGACGACGTGTTAAGTAACCAGAATCGGCAGTTTTAAGTGCTGTATCGGCAAGACCTTTACGCGCACCATGCGTAGAGATGAAGTACTCAAGTACTGTTAAACCTTCACGGAAACTTGATTTAATTGGAAGTTCGATAATACGACCAGATGGATTGGCCATCAGACCACGCATACCAGCAAGCTGAGTAAAGTTCGATGCGTTACCACGGGCACCGGAATCACTCATCATGAAGATTGGATTGCGTTTATTCAAGGATTTCATCAGTTTTCCTTGGATAACATCTTTTGCATTACTCCAAATAGAGATAACGCGATCATAACGTTCTTCTTCCGTGATTAAACCGCGACGGAATTGTTTAATTACATTATCTACTTTTGCTTGTGCTTCGTGGAGAATTTCATCTTTTTCGCCTAATACAAGAATGTCAGATACCCCAACTGTAATACCAGCTTTTGTAGAGTACTTAAATCCTAAGTTTTTCATGCGGTCAAGCATACGAGATGTTTCCGTAATTTGGAAACGTTTAAATACTTCCGCAATGATGTTACCAAGGATCTTCTTGCTAAATGGCGCCACTTCTTCGCGACTAGCAATAATTTCTTTAATGTTCGCACCTTTTTCAACGAAATACTCCGCTGGTGTTTCTTTTTCAAGGTTTGAGTTTGTCGGTTCATTAATATAAGGGAACGACTCTGGTAAGATTTCGTTAAATATTAATTTACCAACTGTTGTTAATAGAAGCTTACCTTTTTGCTCTTCAGTAAATGTTACGTTATTTACTGAACTTGCAGCAACTGCAACACGTGTGTGCAGATGTACATATCCATTTTGGTATGCAAGTATTGCTTCGTTTGCATCTTTGAAGACCATACCTTCACCGATTGCGCCTTCACGCTCAAGTGTTAAGTAGTAGTTACCTAATACCATATCCTGAGATGGAGTAACAACTGGTTTTCCGTCTTTTGGATTCAAGATGTTTTGTGCCGCTAACATAAGAATACGAGCTTCTGCTTGTGCCTCTGATGATAACGGTACGTGAACCGCCATTTGGTCACCGTCAAAGTCCGCGTTGTATGCAGTACATACAAGTGGGTGAAGACGAATTGCGCGACCTTCTACTAATGTAGGTTCAAACGCCTGGATACCAAGACGGTGAAGTGTTGGTGCGCGGTTTAGAAGTACTGGATGCTCTTTGATCACAGATTCTAAAACGTCCCAAACTTCAGGTTGTACACGCTCGATTTTACGTTTAGCACTCTTAATGTTGTGTGCTAAACCTTTTCCAACTAACTCTTTCATAACGAAAGGCTTAAACAATTCAAGCGCCATTTCTTTCGGTAATCCACATTGGTACATCTTTAAGTTCGGTCCTACAACGATTACAGAACGACCAGAGTAGTCAACACGTTTACCTAATAAGTTTTGACGGAAACGTCCTTGTTTACCTTTAAGCATGTGAGATAGTGATTTTAATGGACGGTTACCTGGTCCAGTAACTGGACGGCCACGGCGACCATTATCGATTAATGCGTCTACAGCTTCTTGTAACATACGTTTTTCGTTTTGAACGATGATGCTTGGTGCACCTAAGTCCAATAGACGTTTTAAACGATTATTACGGTTAATTACACGACGGTATAAGTCGTTTAAGTCAGAAGTAGCAAAACGTCCACCATCCAACTGTACCATTGGGCGTAGTTCCGGTGGGATAACTGGAAGAACATCTAGGATCATCCAAGATGGGTGATTTCCAGAGTTACGGAATGCTTCTAATACTTCTAGACGTTTAATAGCACGAGTACGTCGTTGTCCTTGTGCTGTTTTTAATTCTTCTTTTAAGAAGTCTACTTCTTTATCTAAATCGATGTCTTGCAGTAGCTTTTTAATCGCTTCTGCACCCATAGCAGCTTGGAATGTGCTACCATATCGATCACGATATGCACGGTATTCTTTCTCAGAAAGTAATTGCTTCTTATCAAGTGGTGTATCTCCACTTTCTGTTACAACATAAGAAGCGAAATAAATTACTTCTTCAAGCGCGCGAGGGGACATGTCTAAGACAAGTCCCATGCGGCTCGGGATACCTTTGAAATACCAAATATGAGATACAGGAGCAGCTAATTCGATATGACCCATACGTTCACGACGAACTTTTGCACGCGTTACTTCAACGCCACATCGATCACAAACTACACCTTTATAACGTACACGTTTGTATTTTCCGCAATGACATTCCCAGTCCTTTTGTGGTCCGAAAATACGCTCACAGAACAAGCCATCTTTTTCAGGCTTTAACGTACGATAGTTAATTGTTTCTGGTTTCTTAACTTCACCGTATGACCAAGAACGAATCTTGTCAGGTGAAGCAAGTCCAATCTTCATATATTCAAAGTTATTTACATCTATCAAGGGGCCTACCTCCCTTTTAGTCTACAGGTTATCCCAATTATTCTTTAGTTGTCTCAACTTCGACATTCAATTTATCTGCTGATTGATGATCGTCGTCATCTTCTGTATCACGCATTTCGATTTCTTTATCGTCGCTAGACATCATTTTAACGTCCATACCTAAACTTTGCAGCTCTTTAATCAATACTTTGAATGATTCAGGAACGCCTGGTTCTGGAACATTTTCGCCTTTAACAATTGCTTCATACGTCTTAACACGTCCAATAACATCATCAGACTTCACTGTTAAGATTTCTTGAAGAGTATAAGCAGCACCGTAAGCTTCAAGTGCCCAAACCTCCATCTCACCGAAACGCTGTCCACCGAACTGAGCTTTACCTCCAAGAGGCTGCTGCGTTACAAGTGAGTACGGTCCAGTAGAACGAGCATGAAGTTTATCGTCAACCATGTGCGCAAGTTTGATCATATACATGACACCAACAGATACGCGGTTATCGAATGGTTCACCAGTACGTCCGTCATACAGAATTGTTTTCGCGTCATTCGCCATACCAGCTTCTTCAATCGTGCCCCAAACATCTTCCTCACGAGCACCATCGAATACTGGTGTTGCAATGTGAATACCAAGGTATCTTGCTGCCATACCAAGATGAAGCTCTAATACCTGACCGATATTCATACGAGATGGTACACCTAATGGGTTTAACATGATATCGATTGGCGTACCGTCTGGTAAGTAAGGCATATCTTCTTCTGGTAAAATACGAGAGATAACACCTTTGTTACCGTGACGTCCAGCCATCTTGTCACCTTCAGAGATTTTACGCTTTTGAACGATATATGCACGTACAAGTTGATTCACGCCTGGTGGCAATTCATCGCCATCTTCACGGTTGAATACTTTTACGTCTAAGATAATACCGCCACCACCGTGTGGTACACGTAGTGATGTATCACGTACTTCACGTGCTTTTTCTCCAAAGATAGCATGTAATAGACGTTCTTCAGCTGTTAATTCTGTTACACCTTTAGGTGTTACTTTACCAACAAGTAAATCTCCATCTTTTACTTCCGCACCAACGCGAATGATACCGCGCTCGTCAAGGTTGCGTAATGCATCTTCCCCAACGTTTGGAATGTCACGTGTAATTTCTTCTGGTCCAAGCTTCGTATCACGAGCTTCTGACTCATATTCTTCAATATGAATAGAAGTGTACACATCGTCTTTTACAAGGCGCTCACTCATAATGATCGCATCCTCGTAGTTATAACCGTCCCAAGTCATGAAGCCAACAAGCACGTTACGTCCAAGTGCTAGTTCACCTAATTCCATAGAAGGACCATCCGCAAGGATTTCACCTTTTACAACTTCATTTCCAACACTTACGATTGGACGTTGGTTGTAGCAAGTTCCTTGGTTAGAACGAATGAATTTTTGCATTTTGTAGCGATCTAAGTCGCCTTTTACTGTTTGACCGTCAACTTCTACATAGCGACGTACCCAAACTTCACGTGCTTCTACGCGTTCAACAACACCAGGATGTTTACAGATTACTGCAGCACCTGAGTCTTTTGCTGATACGTACTCCATACCTGTACCTACAATCGGAGATTCCGGATTCATTAACGGAACCGCCTGACGTTGCATGTTCGCTCCCATAAGTGCGCGGTTAGAGTCATCGTTTTCTAAGAACGGAATACAAGCTGTCGCTGCCGACACTACTTGTTTTGGAGATACATCCATGTAGTCGATGCGTTCTTTATTTGTGACAATGTTTTCACCACGGAAACGCGCTACGATATCTTCACTAAGGAATTCTCCTTCTTCAGATAATTTCATATTCGCTTGGGCTACAACATAATTATCTTCTTCATCTGCTGTTAAGTAATCAACCTGCCCTGTTACAAGACCAGATTCTGGATCAACACGACGGTATGGTGTTTCAATGAAACCAAACTCATTTACCTTCGCGAACGATGATAATGAGTTAATCAAACCAATGTTTGGTCCCTCTGGTGTTTCAATCGGACACATACGACCATAGTGAGAGTAGTGAACGTCACGTACTTCAAAACCTGCGCGCTCACGCGTTAAACCACCGGGTCCTAATGCAGATAGTCTTCGTTTGTGAGTTAACTCTGCTAATGGGTTTGTTTGATCCATGAACTGAGATAACTGAGAACTTCCGAAGAACTCTTTAATAGATGCAATAACCGGGCGAATGTTAATTAACGCTTGTGGTGTAATTGCATTTGTATCTTGAATCGACATTCTCTCACGAACAACACGTTCCATACGAGAAAGACCGATACGGAATTGATTTTGTAATAGTTCTCCAACAGAACGCAGACGACGGTTTCCTAAATGGTCGATATCATCTGTATCCCCTACTTTGTATAGTAGGTTGAAGAAGTAACTGATAGAAGCAAGGATATCACCTGGTGTGATGTGTTTTACATCACGAGTAATATTTGCATTACCAATTACATTAATCACTCGTTCGCCTTCTGACTCAGGAGCATAAATCTTAATAGATTGCAGCTCAACATCGCCTGCTACCACTCCACCCATTGGTTTCGCTGTTTTGAATCCAATGTTTTTCTCTAAGTAAGGTAGAATGCGATCCAGCGTACGACGATCTAAGACTGTTCCTTCTGCCGCTAAAATCTCACCAGTTTCTGGATCCACTAGTGTTTCAGCTAAACGTTGGTTAAACAATCTGTTTTTAATGTGTAGCTTTTTGTTGATCTTATAGCGACCTACATTTGCTAAATCATAGCGCTTCGGATCAAAGAAACGAGACACAAGTAAGCTCTTTGCATTTTCTACTGTTGGTGGTTCACCAGGGCGTAGACGCTCATAAATTTCAAGCAATGCTTTCTCTGTGCTATCTGTGTTGTCTTTTTCTAATGTGTTGCTTAAGTATTCGTTATCACCTAAAAGCTCGGTGATTTCTTGATCAGAGCCAAACCCTAATGCGCGTAACAAAACAGTTACAGGGAGTTTACGCGTACGGTCAATACGCACATATACAACATCCTTAGCATCTGTTTCATACTCTAACCAAGCTCCGCGGTTTGGAATTACAGTAGCAGTAAAACCACGTTTTCCGTTTTTATCCACTTTGCCACTATAGTATACGCTTGGAGAGCGAACTAACTGGGAAACGATAACACGTTCTGCACCGTTAATTACGAATGTTCCAGTCTCTGTCATGAGTGGGAAATCTCCCATGAACACATCTTGTTCTTTTACTTCACCAGTTTCCTTGTTGATTAGACGCACTTTTACACGAAGTGGTGCTGCATACGTCACATCACGCTCTTTGCATTCGTCTACAGAGTATTTAGGTTCACCTAAGCTGTAGTCGATAAATTCAAGCGATAGATTTCCCGTAAAGTCTTCGATCGGAGAAATGTCCTGGAACATTTCTCGCAAACCCTCATCAAGAAACCACTGATAAGAAGAGGTTTGAATTTCGATAAGATTTGGTAACTCTAATACTTCACTAATACGGGCATAACTTCTTCGTTGGCGGTGGCGTCCGTATTGAACTAGTTGACCTGTCAACTGCTTCACCCCTCAAATCATGAGTATTATAAATGCACAAAAAAATTTGTGCAAAATCACAAATAAATACAACTACTGCTATTAGCGTAGTTTTTTTCTCTTAAAGATAAATACGTTGAGTCTTTCTACCTGCTCAAAAAAGAAAAATGGCTTCTATAAGAAAACCATCATTCTGTTTCATAATCTGCTGATTTTACTATCTTTTCCAAGAGAAACAAAAATATACATCTTTCTCAACGCAGAAAATCATATATTGGCATTGTATAATGTTAACATAGCCAAAAATAACCGTCAACGTTTTTTTGATTTTATGATATAATATCCTTTTTTCTTTTCTACAACTTCGACTTCAGAAAATACTTCCTCTAGTTTCTTCAGCGCAGATGGTGCACCTTGCTTCTTTTGAATAACAATCCACAACTCTCCACCTGGAACTAAATACTCTACAGCCTTTTCTAAAATCTCATGCACGATATCTTTACCTGCACGAATTGGAGGATTAGATAGAATAGCAGCATACATACCATCTACATTTTCATAGACGCTACTTTGAAAAATGTGTACATTTCCAATTCTATTGTTAGCGGCATTTTCTTTCGCAAGCTCAAGCGCCCTTTCATTCACATCCACCATGTGAACTTTACGGTCTTGAAACTCTTTCGCCAACGATAAACCCATTGGTCCATATCCACAACCTACGTCTAATATATCACCTTTAATATCTGGCACTTGAAACGCTTCAATTAAAAGACGAGAACCAAAGTCCACTTCGTTTTTCGAGAACACCCCACGGTCAGATAAGAAAGTAAATCGAGATCCACGAAGTGTAAATTCCCATCGTTTACGATCACTTTTACTAGAAGGGTCGTTAGAAAAATAATGGTCTGCCATATGGCCACCTCTTTTCTTTACAGTTAAAAAAAAAGCTCGCATGAGAGCGAGCTTTTTTTAAAGCATCAAAAGTTAATTACTTAACTTCTACAGCAGCGCCAACTTCTTCAAGTTTAGCTTTCATTTCTTCAGCTTCCTCTTTAGAAACGCCTTCTTTGATTGCTTTTGGAGTGTTGTCAACTAATTCTTTAGCTTCTTTTAAGCCAAGACCAGTGATTTCACGTACAGCTTTGATAACTTTGATTTTTTGAGCGCCAGCACTTGCAAGTACTACGTCAAATTCAGTTTTCTCAGCAGCAGCTTCACCAGCGCCACCAGCTACAGCTACAGGAGCAGCAGCAGTTACGCCGAATTCTTCCTCGATAGCTTTTACTAAGTCGTTAAGTTCTAATACAGTCATAGATTTAACTGCTTCAATGATTTGTTCTTTAGTCATTGTAAATATCCTCCCTTAAATAGGTTTGTATTGTTTTATAGATAACAAGTAATTATCTTTTAAAAAATTAAGCGCCTTGCTCTTCCTTTTGTTCTGCAACTGCTTTAGTAGCAAGTGCAAGGTTACGGATTGGAGCTTGAAGAACGCTAAGAAGCATAGAAAGTAAGCCTTCACGTGATGGAAGAGTAGCGATAGCTTTAACCTCATCAAGTGTTACAAGTTTACCTTCGATTACACCAGCTTTAATTTCTAAAGCTTCATGTTTTGTAGCGAAGTCGTTTAATACTTTCGCAGGAGCAACTACATCCTCGTTACTGAACGCGATTGCGTTTGGTCCTGTTAAGAATTCGTTTAACTCAGCCATTTCAGCAGACTCTGCAGCACGACGAGTTAAAGAGTTTTTGTAAACTTTGAACTCAACGCCAGCTTCACGTAAGTTTTTACGTAATTCTGTTACTTCAGAAACTGTTAAACCACGGTAGTCAACAACGATTGTAGATTTACTTTCGCGAAGTTTTTCAGCGATTTCAGTTACAACTTGTTGTTTAGTTTCGATTACTTTGCTCATGTTATTACACCTCCTGTAGATTATATAGAAGATGTACCGAAAGTGCACTAAAAACCTCCATGCCCAACTTGTAGACATGGAGGCATATAGTCACAGAAAAAAAATTCCGTTTCGTATATTAACACCTAGGTAGGAAATTAAGTCTATTGACACCTACTGTCTACGGTACACTAATTAAATTCACAACATAAATGATTATATAAAAACTTCTTTATGAAGTCAACTTCCAATTTTTACGCTAATGTAGAAACGTCTACGCGTACGCCAGGTCCCATTGTAGAAGCAACTGTTACGTTCTTCATGTAAGTACCTTTTGCAGCAGCTGGCTTAACTTTTTGTAAAGTGTCAGCAATTGTTCCGAAGTTTTCTACTAATTTAGCATCTTCGAAAGATACTTTACCGATTGGAACGTGGATGTTACCAGCTTTATCAACGCGGTATTCAACTTTACCAGCTTTGATTTCGTTAACAGCTTTAGTTACATCGAAAGTAACTGTTCCAGTTTTAGGGTTTGGCATTAAACCTTTAGGTCCTAATACGCGACCAAGTTTACCAACTTCACCCATCATGTCAGGAGTTGCTACTACTACATCGAAATCGAACCAACCTTGTTGGATTTTACCGATGTAATCAGCATCGCCTACGAAGTCAGCTCCAGCAGCTTCAGCTTCTTTAGCCTTTTCACCTTTAGCGAATACCAATACACGTTGTACTTTACCAGTACCGTGCGGAAGAACAACTGCACCACGAATTTGTTGGTCAGCTTTCTTAGGGTCAACACCTAAACGGAATGCAACTTCTACAGTCGCATCAAATTTAGCTGTGTTTGTTTTCTTTACTAATTCTACCGCTTCTGTTGCAGAATAAGCAGTTGCACGATCAACAAGCTTTGCAGCTTCTACGTACTTTTTACCTCTTTTAGCCATTTTTATTTCCTCCTCGAATGTGGTTTTAGCGGAATAACCTCCCACGTTTACGCTTATTTTCAGGTATAACCTGAGGATGCGCGCCATCCATTTATTTAAAAACGATAATCATTTACGATAATAAAGGTTGCGAATTGGAATTCCAGACCCGCAACCTTTTTTAAAAACAAATCGAATTAGTCTTCGATAACGATGCCCATACTGCGTGCAGTACCTTCAACCATACGCATTGCAGCTTCTACACTAGCAGCGTTTAGGTCAGGCATTTTAGTTTCAGCGATTTCGCGTACTTTATCACGCTTAACAGTTGCCACTTTATTACGGTTTGGTTCACCAGAACCAGACTCAATACCAGCTACTTTCTTAAGAAGAACAGCAGCAGGAGGAGTTTTAGTAATGAAAGTGAATGAACGGTCCTCAAATACCGTAATTTCAACAGGGATGATAAGACCAGCTTGATCAGCTGTACGAGCGTTAAACTCTTTACAGAAGCCCATGATGTTAACACCTGCTTGTCCTAATGCTGGACCAACTGGTGGAGCTGGGTTAGCTTTACCTGCAGGAATTTGAAGCTTTACCATTTTAATTACCTTTTTAGCCACGAGACACACCTCCTTAAGTCCGTGATGTGGTCAATTGGACAGTGATTTGCCCTCCCACGTCATATTTTATCTGTAAGGATAAAATCTTTCAAAAAACGTCTCCGATAACGAAGACGTACTGACTTAAAAGATATTATCACTTTTTACAATTCATTTCAAGTTTCATTTTATAATTTTTCAATTTGATGGAAGTCAAGCTCAACTGGAGTCTCGCGACCAAACATGTCCACAAGCACGCTAACCTTTTTCTTCTCCACATCAATTTCTTCAATAGCACCTGTATAATCTGCGAATGGTCCCTCATTTACACGCACTGTCTCATGAAGTTCAAAGTCGAAATCAACCACTTCGTTATCCATTCCCATATGCTTCATAATAGTAACAACTTCCTCTTCTAATAGAGGTGATGGTTTAGATCCAGAACCAGAAGAACCAACGAACCCAGTTACACCTGGCGTGTTACGTACAACATACCAAGAGTCATCAGTCATGATTAATTCTACTAATACATAACCTGGGAACACTTTTCTTTTCATTAATTTTTCTTTACCATTTTTCATTTCTACTTCTACTTCTTCCGGGACAACAACACGGAAAATTTTATCTTGCATACCCATTGATTCTACACGTTTCTCTAGGTTTGCTTTTACTTTATTTTCATATCCAGAATAAGTATGGACAACATACCAACTTTTTTCCATTCATTTAGGACGAGCGTCCTTCCCTCCCTGACGTACATTTTTTTGCGCAAATGAAAAAACCCGTTCACCGGGCTTTTACACAGTTCTTATAAATAACATTATATCATGGATAAGTGCTTCTTATTCAAGAATTAACCAAGAATTAACCGAATTAAAGAAGAAATGCCCATATCAACCACTGCGAAGAAAATCGCAAAGAAGACAACTGTAGCGATAACAGTCGCTGTTGAACGGAGTAATTCATCTTTTTTAGGCCAACTTACTTTTTTCATTTCGCGACCTACATCGCCGAAAAAGTTCGTTAAACGCATCTACGGGACCTCCAGTGTATTATTTCAATTATTTATTTTGTTTCCTTGTGAACTGTATGCTGATTGCATGTTTTACAAAACTTCTTTATTTCAAGTCGCTCTACTGAGCTCGTATCTTTCATCGTAGAGTAGTTTCGATTTTTACACTCTTCACATGAGAGTACAACTTTTTTCCTCATTAGTTACACCAACCTTGTAACATTATGTCCCTAAAAATGTATCATACAACAAAAGACAATGTCAATGACATGCCTTTTGTACTCTCTACAAAAAAGAAAACAGGTGATTTTTTACACCTGTAGCATTTGTTATGAATTTAAAGTGGTACTCTCTCTCATTTCCATATATCGTTCCAATTTCCGCTTCACCCTCTGTAAAGCGTTATCAATAGATTTCACATGTCTATTTAACTGTTCGGAAATCTCTTGATAAGAACGACCATCTAGATATAAAGAAAGCACCTTTCTTTCTAAATCGCTTAATAATTCAGATATTTTAGATTCTATGTCTGTATATTCTTCCTGACTTATAATCATTTCTTCAGGATCCGTTACCTTCGCTTCCGAAATAACATCTAATAATGTCCGATCAGATTCCTCATCATAAATCGGTTTATCTAGAGACACATACGAATTTAACGGAATATGTTTTTGCCTTGTTGCTGTTTTAATAGCGGTAATAATTTGCCGAGTGATACACAGTTCAGCAAATGCTTTGAATGAAGACAGCTTGTCCTCTTTATAATCACGAATCGCTTTAAACAATCCAATCATACCTTCTTGAACAATATCTTCTCGATCGGCACCCACTAAGAAATAAGATCTTGATTTCGCGCGAACAAAGTTCTTATATTTGTGAATCAAATATTCTAGAGCGTCAGTATTACCTTTTCGAACTAACTCAACGATTGCCTCATCCTCTAAATCACGAAATGTAACGTCGCCTACACTTACGAAGCCTGCTTCCACCTTGATCCCTCCGACCGCTATTTATTTAGCAATATTATACAGTAAAAAGATAAAGAGCGTCAATGCTTCAACGCTCTCCTCTTCTTAATTTTTCTAATTTTTCTGTAATATCTTTACTGAATATCTTTCGCATGGCGGGTTGCTTTTCTTTTGTGTCTTGTGTACGCCTTCTTACTTGTTGCTCCATCGCTTGTACTTCCAACTCTAATTCACGCGCAGATTTCCGAAGAGCACCTTGCGCAAATATCACCCATTGTTCCGTATAATCAGAAGTCGCAACATATATTTGCGTATTTATATTTCTAAGCTCAATCGCTAGTTGCTCTATCTTTTCATCTGCAGTTTGATTCTTCCTCGTAAATATGACTTCCACACGCGATTGTTTCATCTTTTTTTCAATACCTTGGACCGTATAAGCATCAAAGACTATCATTACCTTTGTACCTGTGTAACCTTGGTAATCCGCCATCTTATCAATCAGTGCATCCCTTGATGATTGCAAATCTACATCCCTTAGTTTCTTCAAGTCTCCCCAAGCTCCGATAATGTTGTAACCGTCAACGATTAAAATATCGTTCATTTTTTATTTACCAATTTCGTGACGCTTACGATATACCTCATACATTAACAAACTTGCGGCTACTGAAGCATTTAAGGATGTAACTTTACCGACCATCGGTAAAGTAATTAGGAAATCACATTTTTCACCAATAATACGACTCATACCTTTTCCTTCACTTCCAATTACTAATCCAATTGGCATTTTACCATCTAAATTGCGGTAATCCGTTTTCCCTTTTGCATCTGTACCAGCAATCCAAAGTCCACGTTCTTTTAATTCATCGATTGTACGAGATAAATTCGTTACACGTGCAACAGGAATATATTCAATCGCTCCAGTCGATGCTTTCGCAACTGATGCCGTAAGTCCCACAGCTCTTCTTTTCGGAATAATAATTCCATGAGCTCCCGTTGCATCCGCAGTACGCATAATAGAACCTAGGTTATGTGGGTCTTCAATTTCATCTAAAATTAAGAAGAACGGATCTTCGTTACGCTTCTCTGCTACTTTAAATAAATCTTCTAGCTCAGCGTATTGATATGCAGCCACTTGAGCAATTACACCTTGATGGTTCCCCTCAACTAATTGATCTAACTTCTTCTTTGGTGCATGTTGTAAAATAATCTTATTTTCTTTCGCTAGTGCTAGTACAATTTGTATTTGTCCTTTGGCAGCACCTTCCGCGATCCAAATTTTATTAATATCTCTTCCTGAGCGTAACGCTTCAATTACAGGGTTACGTCCGATAATATATTCACTACTCATGATGATGTGCCCCCTTCCTTCTCTTCTAAAACATCAATTGCCTTATATACAATTTCGTCTAATCTTTCACGATTATTTAATAAGTGATGATAGCCAATTAGCGCTTCAAAGGCTGTACTATATCGATATGTTTGTACATCAGTATTCTTCGGGACAGTACCTGAATTTGCATTACGCCCTCTTCTTAGTACCGCCTCTTCTTCCTCTGTTAAAAATGCCGTCTCTAATAAATGATAAACAACTTTCGCCTGTGCTTTTGCCGAAACAAAGCTTGTCCCTAATCGATGTAATTGATTAGGACGAACTTTCCCTTTTTGAAGTAGGTGATAGCGGATATATTGTTCATATACCGCATCACCCATATACGCTAACGCTAAGCTGTTTAATTGCTTTGCATCAATCATTCTTATCCTCTTTTCCATCTTGTACCTTGAGCGGTATCTTCTAAAATAATATTACGGTCTTTTAAATCATCGCGAATTTGATCTGATAATGCAAAATCACGATTTTTACGAGCTTCAATGCGCTTTTGAATAAGTACCTCAATTTCTTCATCAAGCAACTCTTCTTGCGCTAATTCTAACCCTAAAATACCAAATAATGTTTCAAGTTGTTTTACGTATGCTTCAATTACAACTGTAGACGTATGTTCTTCCAGTAAATATTGATTTGCATGATTTGCTACATTATATAACTCCGTGATTGCATTAGCAGTGTTGAAGTCATCATTCATTGCTTCTTCAAATGCAATCTGGAATTTTTCCAGTTCCGCTAACCATTTCTCATTATGATCTGTTAAATCAGTACTACTTTCCATACGGTGTTTTAAGTTACCGTAAGCCGTTTTAATTCTTTCCAGTCCGTTATTTGTACTTTGTAATAAATCTTCACTGAAATTAATTGGGTGACGGTAATGTACCGATAGCATAAAGAATCTAATTAACTGTGGATCATATTGCTTAATGATATCGTGAACTAAAATGAAGTTCCCCAGTGACTTAGACATCTTCTCATTATTAATATTAATATATCCATTGTGCATCCAATAACGTGCAAATGTTTTTCCTGTTAATGCCTCAGACTGCGCAATTTCATTCTCATGATGAGGAAATGCCAAGTCTTGACCACCAGCATGAATATCGATTGTATCTCCTAAGTATTTACGTGCCATTGCCGAGCATTCAATATGCCAGCCTGGACGCCCTTTCCCCCAAGGGCTTTCCCAGAAGATTTCTCCTTCTTTCGCAGTTTTCCATAAAGCAAAATCAAGAGGGTCTTGTTTCTTTTCTCCTACTTCAATGCGCGCACCGTGACGTAAGTCTGCGATTGGTTGATGCGATAATTTACCGTATCCTTCAAATTCCTTCGTTCTAAAGTACACATCACCTTCTGATTCATATGCATATCCTTTATTCACAAGTTCTTGAATAAATTCAATAATGATATCCATATTTTCCGTTACACGCGGATGAACTGTTGCATGTTTGCAACCTAGTGCCGTTACATCTTCAAAATACGCTTCAACGAAACGGTCAGCAATTGTCGGCACATCTTCACCTAATTCATTTGCTGCTTTAATTAATTTATCATCTACGTCAGTAAAGTTAGATACATACTGCACATCATACCCTTTATATTCTAAATAACGGCGTACCGTATCAAATACCATAGGTGGTCTTGCATTCCCAATGTGAATATAGTTATAAACTGTAGGTCCGCACACATACATCTTTACCTTATTTTCTTCTAATGGAGTAAACTCTTCCTTTTGACGCGTTAACGTATTATAAATGTGAATAGTCATTTTTATCCTTCCTTTCTACCTTTACTTCAAGTTGTTTTTTCAATTTATCAAGTTCTACTTCCATGATCTTTAACTTATCAAAAATTGGGTCTGGAAGGTCAGAATGATTTAATTCTTGACCGATCTTTACTCCATTTTGAATAACGACTCGGCCAGGTATACCTACAACTGTAGAATGTGCAGGCACTTCTTTTAATACGACAGACCCTGCTCCAATTTTAGAATTCTCTCCGACTGTAATAGAACCTAGTACTTTAGCACCTGTTGCAATTAATACATTATCCTGAATTGTAGGATGCCTCTTCCCCTTTTCTTTACCCGTACCACCTAATGTAACACCTTGATAGATCGTTACATTATCACCAATTTCGCACGTTTCTCCAATTACAACCCCCATTCCATGGTCTATGAAAAAACGACGACCAATTGTTGCTCCTGGATGAATCTCAATACCAGTAAAGAAACGACTAACTTGTGAGATCCAACGTGCAATAAAGAAGAAATTCTTTTTATAAAAAGCATGTGCAATTCGATGGGCCCAAACTGCATGTAATCCAGAGTAAGTCAAAATGACTTCGAAATAACTTCTTGCCGCTGGATCCTGTTCAAAAACGACTTCAATATCTTCCCGAAGCCTCTTAAACATCGATGTTCCCTCCCCTTTATGGGCTGCTTTTTCGAGTGAACTAACTCCCTTTACTCCCTACTTATCCTCCTAAATCTTTATACACAGGGATAAAACTTATACTCATATCCACTTTTACGGTATAAAAAAAGACGCCTCTGTCATATTGACAGAGACGCCTTATAAGCGCGGTTCCACTCTGTTTAGGCTAAAAAAAGCCTCAAACTCATCTCTGATAACGGTGTACACCGCTTCTGCTTACTTTACGCCCTAAGACGTTTCACAAAACAATTCGCTGTTCAGCAGAAGACTCGAAGGGGCATTTCAAAAATCCGCTTATAAACCACTTCCAGCCTAAAGGTGGTTCTCTCTGTAAAAAGCCTGATTTTCTACTTCTCCTTCTCGTCGCTTTTCCTTATTAGGTTTTAAGTATACTTATTATATTTCTAAACCTAGAAAATGTTAACCAATTACTTTTTGAAGACGATTTAAAACTTTTTCTTTCCCAAGAAGTGCAATAGCATTAGGAAGCTCTGGACCATGTGTTTGACCAGTAGTTGCAACACGGATTGGCATAAATAAGTTTTTACCTTTATGACCTGTTTCCTTTTGCACTGCTTTAATAGCCGCTTTAATTGCTGCTGGTTCCATCGCTTCTAGTGCTTCTACTTGACCAGCAAATGCACGAAGTACTTCTGGTACTTGTTCACCTTTTAATACTTCTTGTCCTTCTTCTTCATAATCAACATGATCTTTGAAGAACATTTCAGAAAGCTCTACAATTTCAGCTCCAAAACTCATTTGTTCATGGTATAACGCAATTACATCACGAATCCAAGCTTGTTCTTGTTCACTTACATTTTCACCTATACGTCCAGCTTTCACTAAATGCGGTAAACTTAATTCTACCACCGTATCTAAGTCTTGCTTTTTCATATATTGGTTGTTCATCCATTTTAGTTTTTGAGAATCAAATAATGCAGGCGATTTTGATAAACGAGCTGCATCAAACATTTTGATAAACTCATCTTGAGAGAAAATTTCCTCTTCTCCTACTGGCGACCAACCTAATAGTGCAATAAAGTTAAAGATTGCTTCTGGAAGATATCCAAGCTCTTTATATTGCTCAATAAATTGAATAATAGATTCATCACGCTTACTTAACTTTTTACGGCTTTCGTTTACAATTAAAGTCATATGACCAAATTGCGGAATATCCCAACCGAAAGCTTCGTAAATCATCATTTGTTTTGGCGTATTTGAAATATGATCATCACCACGAAGTACATGTGTAATCTCCATTAAGTGATCATCTACTGCTACCGCAAAGTTATAAGTTGGAATTCCATCTTTTTTCACGATAACGAAATCACCGAAATCATTTGAATGGAATGCAACTTCATCTTTTACGATATCTTTAAACGTGTAGTCGCGATCAACCGGTACACGGAAACGAATACTCGGAATGCGGCCTTCAGCCTCAAATCCCTTCATTTGCTCCTCAGTTAAATCACGGTGGTTTCCAGCATAACGCGGTGTTTCACCACGAGAGATTTGACCTTCACGCTCTGCTTCTAGCTCTTCTTCTGTCATATAACATTTGTAAGCTAAACCGCGCTCTAATAAATCTTCATATAATTTTTTATAAATATCTAAACGCTCTGTTTGACGATATGGTCCAAATTCACCACCAACATCAACACCTTCATCCCAGTTCATACCGAGCCATTTCAAGTATTTTAATTGGCTTTCTTCTCCACCAGCAACATTACGTTTCACATCAGTATCTTCAATACGAATAATAAACTTACCATCTTGATGACGAGCAAATAAATAATTAAATAATGCCGTACGCGCATTTCCGATATGTAAGTGTCCTGTTGGACTTGGCGCATAGCGCACTCTCACTTGCTTTTCCATAATTGGTACACCTTCCATTCTTAATGTCAACACATTCTATAATTGTACACCAAAAAAATGTGATTATCCATCTTACGAATTAAAAACCATTATTTTTTCTGTAATAAAACAACTGCTTGAGAAGCAATTCCTTCTTCTCTACCTGTAAATCCTAATTTTTCTGTTGTTGTTGCCTTTACATTGATATTGTCAATAGACGTTTCTAATAGTTCACTAATACGTTTACGCATACTTTCAATATGTGGTGCCATCTTTGGCTTTTGAGCAATAATTGTACAATCTAGATTCCCTAACTCGTAACCTTGTTCACGTACAAATTCCCAAACCTTTTGCAGCAATACAGCTGAATCAGCATCTTTAAAGGCAGGATCTGTATCAGGGAAATGCTTTCCAATATCCCCAGCTGCAATTGCACCTAAACATGCATCCGCAATCGTATGTAACAATACGTCTGCATCTGAATGACCAATTAACCCTTTCTCATGAGGGATTGTAATTCCACCAATAATTAACGGTCTACCTTCCGCAAACTCATGCACATCAAAACCTTGTCCAATTCGAAACATTTTTTACATCCTCCTCAAGCTAAACTACAGAGCTTTATGATTCTATATTATATCGCTACCCTTATAAAGAAAAGCCCGGCTGTTGCCGAGCTTATTTTTCGCTATAATCATCACTGTCATTTCTTTTGAACATGAAGGAAACTTTCAGCAATTAATAAATCCTCTGGAGTCGTCACTTTAATATTATAGTAACTCCCCTCTACTACACCTACTTGCTTCCCGATACGTTCTACGAGGCTTGCATCATCTGTACCAAGGAAACAACCCTGTTTTGCACTTCTATGAGCTTCTAACAAAAGAGAAACAGCGAACCCTTGTGGTGTTTGTACAGCTTTAAGCTGAGATCTTTCTACCGTTTCGACAACGATACCCTGCTCTACTTTCTTAACTGTATCTTTCACTGGTACCGCACAAATGGACGCTCCATATTTTTCCGCTGCAGTTAATACATCTTGAATCACTTTATTCGTTACAAATGGACGCGCGCCGTCATGTACAAGAACATACTCAACATCACTAGTATGCTGAATGGCGTTATATACACTATCTTGTCTTTCGGCTCCGCCCTGAATAAATTGTACTGGCTTTTCAATCGGATATTTCTGCATTAATCCTTCAAAATACGGACGTTCTTCTTCGTTAATTGCCATAATAATACTTTTGCACTCTTTATCTTTTTCAAAAGCACGTAACGTATGCACAATAATCGGTACTTCATTAATAAGTAAGAACAACTTGTTTTTACCAGCACCCATCCGCTTACCTTGACCAGCTGCTGGAATAATTAATGTATACATATTAATAATCCTCTACTTATAATGCTTTTTCTAATAATTTACGTTTGGCGAAAATCATACGCCCAGCCGATGTTTGTAACACACTAGTAACAAGCACATTGAGTTGTGAACCTACATATTCTCTACCATCTTCTACTACAATCATCGTGCCATCATCTAAATATGCAACACCTTGATTTTGTTCTTTTCCATCTTTGACAACATAAACACTCAGTTCTTCACCTGGGAGTACAACAGGTTTAATTGCATTAGCTAAATCGTTAATATTTAACACCGTTACCCCTTGTAATTCAGAAACTTTGTTTAAGTTGAAATCATTCGTTACTACCGTTCCACCAGTGATTTTCGCCAACTTTACAAGTTTGCTATCCACTTCTTGAATATCATCGAAATCGCCTTCATAAATTTCTACCGGAATCGGCATCTCTTTTTGAATACGATTTAAAATATCTAATCCTCTGCGACCACGATTACGCTTTAAAGCATCAGAAGAATCGGCAATGTGCTGAAGTTCTTCTAACACGAATTGTGGAATCACAATTGTTCCCTCTAAAAACTTTGTTTGGCAAATATCAGCAATACGCCCATCGATAATTACACTCGTATCAAGAATTTTCCAATGAGTTGTAGATTCTTCTACCTCAGTTTCTTCATTCTCACTATTATTATTTTTCTTCTTCCCACGTTGTGGTAATGTAAATAATCCTAGCAATTCATTCCTCTTTTTAAACCCTACTTGGAATCCTAAATATCCAAGTAAAAGAGTAAAGAACACTTGCAACACTGTACTAATAACTGGAATTGTAAATTCACGAATTGGTATTAAAATTAAATATGCAACAATAAGACCAGAGATTAATCCTAATGTACCAAATAAAACATCCGCTACAGGCGCCTTTACAAGAGCCTCTTCAATGTGCTTAATAAGTTGAACAATATAATCTACAAGCCAAAATGTTGTTAAAAATAAAATAATTGCACCAATAATCGCACGAACATACGATCCTTCCAATAAAGGAACGGCACCCATGTCTAATACATTAATAACTTTTGGGATTAAGTAAATCCCTAACGCTCCGCCAATTACTAGAAAGAAGAGCTGTACAATTCGTTTTAACATCCAACCACCTCCTACTCATTATTAACCATTGTTTCGCTAATCAAAACGCCGAATGCAAAAGCGGACGTGTTTTTTTATAAATAGTTTTATTTACCAATATACCATATCATATACCAAAAATGTTCTAGTGTCGTTATATTATGGAATCAATGTAATATTCTTAATTGTGTCTACTCATATAGAGATGCTCTTGTATTCTTTTTAGGCCTTCTCGTATTTTCTTCGCCCTGACTTCTCCAATTCCTTCCACATCATCCAATTCATTAATAGTTGCTCGACAAACACCTTGCAAAGTCTTAAATCGATTAATTAAATTTTCAATGATAAGTGGCGGAACGCGCGAAATTTTGCTTGTGATTCGGTATCCTCTCGGCGTCACACTTTCTTCTAAGCTCATTTGTCCTGGATAGCCAAGCAATTTAACTAAATCGCTATCCTCTAGAAGTTGTGTATTCGCAAGATCTTGTAACTTTTTCAAAATTTGATGATGGTCTTGTGTTTTTTCTTGATAATAATCTTTAATTAATAACGCTGCCTCTGCCTCTAAATCAGCTAGTAGTTCTGTAAGTTGTAAACGAATTAACCTACCTTCCGTTCCTAGCTCATGAATATAGCTCAATATTTCATTTTTAATCCGCAGTACCATTTCAACACTATGTAACACATGAACCACCTCGGACATTGTAACGACTTCTTCAAATTCTAGAATGCCCAAATTCGTAATACCATCATTCCATACAGCCTTATATTTTTCTAACGTTTGAATAGCTTGGTTTGCCTTTGTTAAAATAACACCTATATCCTTTAGTGTATAACGTAAATTCCCTTGATATAGTGTAATTACGTTACGTCTTTGTGAAATAGCCACAACGAGACTACCTGTCTGCTTTGCTACACGCTCTGCCGTCCGGTGGCGCATACCTGTTTCAATAGAATCAATAGATGCCTCCGGAACTAACTGTGCATTTGCAATTAAAATTTTACTTCCAGTTTCATTTAAAATAAGTGCCCCGTCCATTTTTGCTAATTCGTATAAACTAGCAGGAGAGAATGCACAATTAATGTGAAATCCCCCATCAACAATACTTTTAATTTGTTCATTATATCCAAGAACAATTAGTCCCCCTGTTTGTGCGCGAAGCACATTATCTATCCCTTCGCGCAGTGGTGTTCCTGGGGCCACGAGCTGTAAAATATTAATCATACTTTTGACACGTTGCTTGTTTTCTTCCATAGCCTAGCCTCCTAATGTCAAACGAAGCGCTTCCCCTAAATTAGATACACCTACTACCTCAATCCCATCCGGAATTGTCCATCCCCCCAAATTTTTTCTAGGAATAATAGCACGTTGAAATCCTAATTTAGCTGCTTCTTGTACACGTTGTTCAATTCTTGATACTCTTCTTATTTCTCCAGTTAATCCTACTTCTCCTATTACTGCATCAGTTGGTGTCGTAGATTTATCTCTAAAACTTGAAGCAATACTTAAAGCCACAGCTAAATCAATTGCCGGTTCATCTAATTTCAAACCACCTGCTACTTTTAAATATGCGTCTTGGTTTTGCAATAATAAACCTGTTCGTTTTTCTAGCACTGCCATAATAAGCGATACACGGTTATGATCAATTCCCGTCGCCATTCTTCGAGGATTTCCAAAACTAGTAGGGGAGATTAATGCTTGTATTTCTACTAAAACCGGTCTTGTTCCTTCCATTGAGGCAACTACTGTTGATCCTGCGACTCCAACGGGTCTTTCCTCAAGAAAAATTTCAGAAGGGTTTAAGACTTCCGCAAGACCAAGCTCTTTCATTTCAAAAATACCCATTTCATTCGTGGAACCAAAACGATTCTTCACAGCTCGCAAGATACGATATGTATGATGACGATCTCCTTCAAAGTAAAGAACTGCATCGACCATATGTTCTAACATACGAGGTCCTGCAATTGCCCCCTCTTTTGTTACATGTCCGACGATAAAAATAGGAATTCCTTTCGTTTTTGCAAGTTTCATTAATTCCGCTGTACATTCACGTACTTGCGCTACACTTCCTGGGGCTGACGTTACTTCAGGTAAATGTATCGTTTGAATAGAGTCAATAACAACAAAAGCTGGATTCATCTCTTCAATGTGCGCTGCAATTCGCTGTAGATCAGTTTCTGCTACAACAAATAGATTACTACCCTTTACATGCAAACGATCTGCACGAAGTTTAATCTGCTTTGCTGACTCCTCACCTGATATGTATAGTACATCATATGAAGAATCTGCTAATTGCGATGAAATTTGTAATAACAATGTTGATTTCCCAATCCCAGGGTCTCCACCAATAAGTACTAAGGATCCATCTACAATCCCCCCACCAAGTACACGGTTAAACTCTTGGAATTTCGTTTCAATACGTGCCTCAGATTTTGTTTCTACTTCTGTTAGGCGTCTTGGTTTTGTTACTTCCGATTGAATTGCATTGGCATAATTAAGGCGTCTTGATGATACAACCGGTTCCATCTCTTCAACAAGCGTATTCCATTGACCACAACCAGGGCATTTCCCCATATATTTTGGTGACTGATAACCACACTCTTGACATGTGAATTTTGTTTTCTTTTTAGCCATATCGTTTTATATTTCACTTCACTTTCATCTATAAACAGTTTATCCTTCTCGTACAAGAAAGAGGGCTATCTCGTAGCCCTCTTAGTTTGTCTATACTTATTTTACCTTTTCAGCACTATGAATGACAAATGATTCCCCTTCAACATCAAAGATAACTTTTTGTCCTTTCTCAATAGCACCTTTTAAAAGTTCTTCCGATAGTCTATCTTCCACATGTTTCTGAATTGCTCTACGCAGCGGACGAGCACCGTATTCTCGGTCAAATCCTTTATCAGCAATGGCTGAAATCGCTCCTTCTGTTAAATGCAATTCAATCTCTTGCTCTTTTAAGCGCTTCACTAACTGATTCACCATAAGTGTTACAATCTCTTGAATATGTTTTTTCTCAAGCATATGGAACACGATAATTTCATCAATACGGTTTAAGAATTCTGGACGAAATGCCTTTTTCAGTTCATCCATTACTTTACCTTTCATATCTGAATAATCGCGGCTCTCATCTTGTACGTTAAATCCAAGATGTTTATTACGTTTTAACGCATCTGCACCAACGTTAGATGTCATAATAACAATTGTGTTACGGAAATCAACTGTACGCCCTTTAGAATCCGTTAAGCGACCATCTTCTAATACTTGTAGTAAAATGTTAAACACATCAGGATGAGCTTTCTCTACTTCATCTAATAGAACAACTGAATATGGCTTACGGCGAACCTTTTCTGTTAATTGTCCACCTTCTTCATATCCAACATATCCTGGAGGAGATCCAACTAAACGAGAAGTCGAATGCTTCTCCATGTACTCAGACATATCGATGCGAATCATTGCATCCTCATCACCGAACATAGATTCTGCTAACGCTCTTGCTAGTTCCGTTTTACCTACACCTGTTGGTCCTAAGAAAATAAATGAACCAATTGGACGTTTCGGATCTTTCAATCCTGCTCTAGCACGACGAACAGCTTTTGCTACAGCTACTACCGCTTCATCTTGACCAATAACACGGTTGTGAAGAATGGATTCTAAGTTTAATAATTTATCAGTCTCTGTTTGTGCAAGTTTAGAAACCGGTATACGAGTCCACGTAGAAACGACATTTGCAATATCTTCTACTGTCACTTCTGAGTTTTCTTTTCCTTGTTGCTCTTTCCATTGACGCTTCGTATCTTCTAACTTCTCACGTAAGCGTTGTTCCATATCACGTAAGGAAGCAGCTTTTTCAAATTCTTGACTTTGCACAGCTGCATCTTTTTCTTTTCTAATTTCCTCAAGCTTTACTTCAAGCTCTTTTAGATTTGGTGGTGTTGTATAAGAGCGTAAGCGAACCTTTGAAGCAGCTTCATCAATTAAATCAATTGCTTTATCTGGTAAGAAACGATCTGTAATATAGCGGTCCGAAAGCTTTACAGCTGCATCAATTGCATCATCTGTAATAGATACACGGTGATGTGCTTCGTAACGATCACGTAAACCTTTCAAAATTTGAGTTGATTCGTCTAAACTTGGCTCATCAACGTGAATTGGTTGGAAACGTCTTTCTAAAGCCGCGTCTTTTTCAATATATTTACGATATTCATCTAAAGTTGTCGCCCCGATACATTGTAACTCTCCGCGTGCTAAAGATGGTTTTAAAATATTTGATGCATCAATTGCACCTTCTGCTCCACCTGCACCAATTAATGTATGAAGTTCATCAATAAATAGAATAATGTTTCCAGCTTGACGGATTTCATCCATAACTTTCTTTAAACGATCTTCAAATTCACCACGATATTTCGTTCCAGCTACAACTGTACCCATATCTAGTGTCATAACACGCTTATCTCTTAATGTTTCAGGAACTTCATTATTTACAATTTGTTGTGCTAATCCTTCTGCAATTGCCGTTTTACCTACACCAGGTTCTCCAATTAATACAGGATTGTTTTTTGTTCTACGGCTTAAAACTTCAATTACACGTTGAATTTCTTTACCACGACCGATAACAGGATCTAGACGATTTTCACGTGCAACAACTGTTAAATCACGCGCTAAGCTATCCAGTGTCGGTGTATTTGCATTCGTTGAAGAACCACCTTGGTGACCTGAACTTGCTTCATTACTTCCAAGAAGCTGCAATACTTGTTGTCTTGCCTTATTTAGGCTGACACCTAAGTTATTTAAAACACGTGCTGCTACACCTTCACCTTCACGAATTAAGCCAAGTAAGATATGTTCTGTTCCAACATAAGAATGACCTAATTTACGAGCTTCATCCATAGACAACTCAATAACTTTTTTAGCACGCGGTGTATAATGTACAGTTTGAGAAGCTTCTGTTCCGCGTCCAATTAACGCTTCTACCTCTTTTTGAACCTTCTCTGGACTTAATCCAAGAGCAATTAACGCTTTTGCTGCAATTCCTTCCCCTTCGCGTACAAGCCCAAGTAAAATGTGTTCTGTTCCAATATTATTATGCCCAATACGAATTGCTTCCTCTTGAGATAAAGCTAATACTTTCTGTGCTCTTTCTGTAAATCTTCCAAACATCATAGAAATCGCCTCCTACTTGCGCTTAGTTTTTTTCAATACGTAATCGCTCACGGATTAAGGTTGCTCTTCGATAATCTCTTTCTTCTGGTCCTAAAGGTCCACCTGCATATTGTTGCAAAATGCCTGGTTGTGTAAGAACCATTAGCTCAGTCAAAATATTTCTCGATACACCTTTTATATATCCTAAATCAATACCAAGTCGTACATCTGATAAGCAAGTGGCCGCTTCTGCAGATTGAATTAACCGACTGTTTGCTAGTATGCCATAAGAGCGATAAACCTTATCTTCAAGCTCAATACTTGAATTTTGTACAATTAATTCTCTAGCCATTTTTTCTTGCTGTATGATTTGTTGAATGACACTCTTTAAATCTGCAATAATATCTTCTTCAGATTTTCCTAGCGTCATTTGATTTGACACTTGAAATATATTACCTAACGCTTCGCTACCTTCACCGTATATTCCTCTTACTACTAACCCTAATTTTTGAATTACTTGTATAATGCGGCTAATTCTTTTCGTTAAAACGAGTCCCGGTAAGTGAATCATTACGGAAGCCCTCAATCCTGTACCAACGTTAGTAGGGCAGCTCGTTATATATCCAAGTGATTCATCAAAAGCATATTCAACCTCTTCCTCTATCCAATTATCTATTTGATTGGCACTTTGAAGAGCCTCTGATAATTGCAACCCTGAAAATAAGCACTGTATCCTAATGTGGTCTTCTTCATTAAGCATAACACTAATATGTTCGCTTTCTGATAATAGACATGCTCCATATTCTGTTCCTGCAAGGTTAGGACTAATTAAATGCTTTTCAACTAATACTCTCCTTTGAAGAGGCGTTAATTCATTCATTTTTAATAGCTCAAACTCTCCAAAAGGTTCTACCGTTTTATTTATAAATTCCTTTTTAAATAATTCATGAATCTGTCTAGCTTCTTCTTCGTTTTGCATAGTAGAGAATTGATATTTTTTAAAATTACGAGCCAAACGAATTCGACTACTTAAAACAATATCAGAATCAGGGCCATCCCCCTTCATCCATGGACTAATCGCTTCATTCATAATTTTGTCCAGTGACATAGAACTATTCCCCCTCTCTATGCTCACTAAGCTGATTTTCAAGACCCCGAATATTATCCCTTACTTCAGCAGCCTTCTCAAACTCCTCTTTCTGTACGTATTGTTTCAGAATGAGTTTTAGTTCATCTAATTCTTTCTTTAAGTGAAGATTTCCTTCTATACGTTCCGGAATTTTTCCACAATGATCTGTATGTCCGCCGTGCAGACGTTTTAATAATGGCTTTAAATGTTCCTTAAATGTATCGTAACAAGAAGCACATCCAAACCGTCCCACCTTTGTAAATTGCTCATATGTCATCTTACAATCTGGACACCTTAATATACTTGTATTCGAAAGCCCGTTTTGTCCTTCTTCAAACATTGTTGATTCATCGTGTAATAACCCAGCAAATAAATCATGGAATGAAAAGTTAGACTGCGGTGATTGAAAGAAAGACGTATAGCCACTTTGTTCTGCACATTGCTCACAAAGATGAACTTCCGTCTTCTTTTCGTTGATTACTTTTGTATAATGTAAAGTTGCTGGTCTTATATTACAGTTTTGACAAGTCATCACTATCCCCACCTTTACAATAGGAACGATCTATCTGATAGTACTTTTCATACATTACTAGATTGTTCACTTTCCTTTACTTGTTTAAATAAAAGTGCGTGTTCTTTTTTCAAAACCTCTACAATATTTAACTGCCTTATCTCTTAGTTATTATTCTTTTACAAAAGCTATATTTATTTATATTTCAGTGTTCTTAACATTGCGCATAATATTCGAGCCCTAAGTTCATCTCGAGAAGGAACATCCATTGATAATACAGAACGATCTAGTACACTTAACATAAGTTTCGCTTCACGATTTGTTATGATTCCCTCTTCCATTAAACGTATAATCATACTCTCTGCATTCCCTTGCGCAACGCTATGATCAATCATATGAAGCATTTGATCGATCATGTCTATATCGTCATGCAGTTTGACTTTTATAATGCGAATGTAACCTCCTCCACCACGTTTACTTTCTACTACAAATCCTCTTTCTAACGTAAAACGGGTATTGATTACATAATTGATTTGAGATGGTACGCACTCGAATCGATCCGCAATCTCATTTCTTTTGATTTCAATCACATTATTATTACTTAAGTCAATAACTTGCTTTAGATATTGCTCAATGATATTAGATATATTTCTCATTTATCCGCCACCTTTATTGACTTTGACTATCTTTGACTTTAATTATATACGTATTAATAAAATTTGCAACTCTTTTGCTTATTGACTATCCTAGCCACATTCCTCTGTATTTAATCAAAATAATAATTATTTAAACACATTTTTTAATTACTATGGATTATAAAAGAAAACACGAAAAAACACGAGTCAAATGACTCGTGTTTAGTTGCTTGGCGACGTCCTACTCTCACAGGGACAAGGTCCCAACTACCATCGGCGCTAGAGAGCTTAACTTCCGTGTTCGGTATGGGAACGGGTGTGACCTCTCTGCCATCATCACCAAACTATGAAGGCATATTCCTTCAAAACTAGATAACATTGCTACATATTATATGGTTAAGTCCTCGATCTATTAGTATTCGTCAGCTCCACATGTCACCATGCTTCCACCTCGAACCTATCAACCTGATCATCTTTCAGGGATCTTACTAGCTTACGCTATGGGAAATCTCATCTTGAGGGGGGCTTCATGCTTAGATGCTTTCAGCACTTATCCCTTCCGCACATAGCTACCCAGCTATGCCCTTGGCAGAACAACTGGTACACCAGCGGTGCGTCCATCCCGGTCCTCTCGTACTAAGGACAGCTCCTCTCAAATTTCCTACGCCCACGACGGATAGGGACCGAACTGTCTCACGACGTTCTGAACCCAGCTCGCGTACCGCTTTAATGGGCGAACAGCCCAACCCTTGGGACCGACTACAGCCCCAGGATGCGATGAGCCGACATCGAGGTGCCAAACCTCCCCGTCGATGTGGACTCTTGGGGGAGATAAGCCTGTTATCCCCGGGGTAGCTTTTATCCGTTGAGCGATGGCCCTTCCATGCGGAACCACCGGATCACTAAGCCCGACTTTCGTCCCTGCTCGACTTGTAGGTCTCGCAGTCAAGCTCCCTTATGCCTTTGCACTCTACGAATGATTTCCAACCATTCTGAGGGAACCTTTGGGCGCCTCCGTTACACTTTAGGAGGCGACCGCCCCAGTCAAACTGCCCACCTGACACTGTCTCCCGGGTCGATAAGACCCGTAGGTTAGAATTTCAATACATTCAGGGCGGTATCCCACCAGCGCCTCCACCGAAGCTAGCGCTCCGGTTTCAATGGCTCCCGCCTATCCTGTACAAAATGTACCAAAATTCAATATCAGGCTACAGTAAAGCTCCACGGGGTCTTTCCGTCCTGTCGCGGGTAACCTGCATCTTCACAGGTACTATAATTTCACCGAGTCTCTGGTTGAGACAGTGCCCAAATCGTTACACCTTTCGTGCGGGTCGGAACTTACCCGACAAGGAATTTCGCTACCTTAGGACCGTTATAGTTACGGCCGCCGTTTACTGGGGCTTCAGTTCAGAGCTTCGCTTACGCTAACCCCTCTCCTTAACCTTCCAGCACCGGGCAGGTGTCAGCCCCTATACTTCGCCTTACGGCTTCGCAGAGACCTGTGTTTTTGCTAAACAGTCGCTTGGGCCTATTCACTGCGGCTTTCCGTTAAGAAAGCACCCCTTCTCCCGAAGTTACGGGGTCATTTTGCCGAGTTCCTTAACCAGAGTTCTCTCGCACACCTTAGGATTCTCTCCTCGCCTACCTGTGTCGGTTTGCGGTACAGGCACCTTTTATCTCGCTAGAAGCTTTTCTTGGCAGCGGGGAATCAAAGACTTCGCTCCATAAGGAGCTTCCCCATCACAGCTCAGCCTTCACGATAAGCGGATTTGCCTACTTATCAGCCTAACTGCTTGGACGTGCACAACCAATCGCACGCTTCTTCTATCCTTCTGCGTCCCTCCATTGCTCAAACGATAAAGAGGTGGTACAGGAATATCAACCTGTTGTCCATCGCCTACGCCTGTCGGCCTCGGCTTAGGTCCTGACTAACCCTGAGCGGACGAGCCTTCCTCAGGAAACCTTAGGCATTCGGTGGACGGGATTCTCACCCGTCTTTCGCTACTCATACCGGCATTCTCACTTCTAAGCGCTCCACCAGTCCTTCCGGTCTGACTTCACTGCACTTAGAACGCTCCCCTACCACTGATACCATTGGTATCAATTCGCAGCTTCGGTGGTGTATTTAGCCCCGGTACATTTTCGGCGCAGAGTCACTCGACTAGTGAGCTATTACGCACTCTTTAAATGGTGGCTGCTTCTAAGCCAACATCCTAGTTGTCTAAGCAACTCCACATCCTTTTCCACTTAATACACACTTTGGGACCTTAGCTGGCGATCTGGGCTGTTTCCCTCTTGACTACGGATCTTATCACTCGCAGTCTGACTCCTAAGGATAAGTCATTGGCATTCGGAGTTTGACTGAATTCGGTAATCCGATGAGGACCCCTAGTTCAATCAGTGCTCTACCTCCAAGACTCTTACACTTAAGGCTAGCCCTAAAGCTATTTCGGGGAGAACCAGCTATCTCCAGGTTCGATTGGAATTTCTCCGCTACCCACACCTCATCCCCGCACTTTTCAACGTGCGTGGGTTCGGGCCTCCATTCAGTGTTACCTGAACTTCACCCTGGACATGGGTAGATCACCTGGTTTCGGGTCTACGACCACGTACTAAACGCCCTATTCAGACTCGCTTTCGCTGCGGCTCCGCCTCTTCAGCTTAACCTCGCACGGGATCGTAACTCGCCGGTTCATTCTACAAAAGGCACGCCATCACCCATTAACGGGCTCTGACTATTTGTAGGCACACGGTTTCAGGATCTCTTTCACTCCCCTTCCGG
>NZ_JAFLPK010000001.1:85000-87500 GCF_036851315.1 Bacillus cereus group sp. Sample62 | reverse complement strand
ACCTCTTGATCCGTAGTCAAACGCTCTATCCAATTGAGCTACGGGCGCATATGGTGCCGAGGGCGGGGGTCGAACCCGCACGGTGGTCACCCACCGCAGGATTTTAAGTCCTGTGCGTCTGCCTGTTCCGCCACCCCGGCATGTCATATTGGAAATTGGAGCGGAAGACGGGATTCGAACCCGCGACCCCAACCTTGGCAAGGTTGTATTCTACCACTGAACTACTTCCGCAAGACATGTTTGAGTTATTTCATTAAAAGTGCGGGTGAAGGGAGTCGAACCCCCACGCCAAAGGCGCTAGATCCTAAGTCTAGTGCGTCTGCCAATTCCGCCACACCCGCATATTTCATTAAAATGGTGAGCCATGAAGGATTCGAACCTTCGACCCTCTGATTAAAAGTCAGATGCTCTACCAACTGAGCTAATGGCTCTTGCAATAAAAACTGGTGCCGACTAGAGGACTTGAACCCCCAACCTACTGATTACAAGTCAGTTGCTCTACCAATTGAGCTAAGTCGGCTAAATGGTGGAGGATGACGGGATCGAACCGCCGACCCCCTGCTTGTAAGGCAGGTGCTCTCCCAGCTGAGCTAATCCTCCGAATTGCCTGGCAACGTCCTACTCTCACAGGGACAAGGTCCCAACTACCATCGGCGCTAGAGAGCTTAACTTCCGTGTTCGGTACGGGAACGGGTGTGGCCTCTCTGCCATCATTACCAGACTATATTCATTTAAGACAAGAATTATTATAACTTATTTAACTTTTAAAGTCAACAAGTTTTTTATATTCTTTCAAAACTAGATAACATTTGCTTCATATTATATGGTTAAGTCCTCGATCTATTAGTATTCGTCAGCTCCACATGTCACCATGCTTCCACCTCGAACCTATCAACCTGATCATCTTTCAGGGATCTTACTAGCTTACGCTATGGGAAATCTCATCTTGAGGGGGGCTTCATGCTTAGATGCTTTCAGCACTTATCCCTTCCGCACATAGCTACCCAGCTATGCCCTTGGCAGAACAACTGGTACACCAGCGGTGCGTCCATCCCGGTCCTCTCGTACTAAGGACAGCTCCTCTCAAATTTCCTACGCCCACGACGGATAGGGACCGAACTGTCTCACGACGTTCTGAACCCAGCTCGCGTACCGCTTTAATGGGCGAACAGCCCAACCCTTGGGACCGACTACAGCCCCAGGATGCGATGAGCCGACATCGAGGTGCCAAACCTCCCCGTCGATGTGGACTCTTGGGGGAGATAAGCCTGTTATCCCCGGGGTAGCTTTTATCCGTTGAGCGATGGCCCTTCCATGCGGAACCACCGGATCACTAAGCCCGACTTTCGTCCCTGCTCGACTTGTAGGTCTCGCAGTCAAGCTCCCTTATGCCTTTGCACTCTACGAATGATTTCCAACCATTCTGAGGGAACCTTTGGGCGCCTCCGTTACACTTTAGGAGGCGACCGCCCCAGTCAAACTGCCCACCTGACACTGTCTCCCGGGTCGATAAGACCCGTAGGTTAGAATTTCAATACATTCAGGGCGGTATCCCACCAGCGCCTCCACCGAAGCTAGCGCTCCGGTTTCAATGGCTCCCGCCTATCCTGTACAAAATGTACCAAAATTCAATATCAGGCTACAGTAAAGCTCCACGGGGTCTTTCCGTCCTGTCGCGGGTAACCTGCATCTTCACAGGTACTATAATTTCACCGAGTCTCTGGTTGAGACAGTGCCCAAATCGTTACACCTTTCGTGCGGGTCGGAACTTACCCGACAAGGAATTTCGCTACCTTAGGACCGTTATAGTTACGGCCGCCGTTTACTGGGGCTTCAGTTCAGAGCTTCGCTTACGCTAACCCCTCTCCTTAACCTTCCAGCACCGGGCAGGTGTCAGCCCCTATACTTCGCCTTACGGCTTCGCAGAGACCTGTGTTTTTGCTAAACAGTCGCTTGGGCCTATTCACTGCGGCTTTCCGTTAAGAAAGCACCCCTTCTCCCGAAGTTACGGGGTCATTTTGCCGAGTTCCTTAACCAGAGTTCTCTCGCACACCTTAGGATTCTCTCCTCGCCTACCTGTGTCGGTTTGCGGTACAGGCACCTTTTATCTCGCTAGAAGCTTTTCTTGGCAGCGGGGAATCAAAGACTTCGCTCCATAAGGAGCTTCCCCATCACAGCTCAGCCTTCACGATAAGCGGATTTGCCTACTTATCAGCCTAACTGCTTGGACGTGCACAACCAATCGCACGCTTCTTCTATCCTTCTGCGTCCCTCCATTGCTCAAACGATAAAGAGGTGGTACAGGAATATCAACCTGTTGTCCATCGCCTACGCCTGTCGGCCTCGGCTTAGGTCCTGACTAACCCTGAGCGGACGAGCCTTCCTCAGGAAACCTTAGGCATTCGGTGGACGGGATTCTCACCCGTCTTTCGCTACTCATACCGGCATTCTCACTTCTAAGCGCTCCACCAGTCCTTCCGGTCTGACTTCACTGCACTTA
>NZ_JAFLPK010000001.1:32500-82500 GCF_036851315.1 Bacillus cereus group sp. Sample62 | reverse complement strand
AGTTTTACGACCCGAAAGCCTTCATCACTCACGCGGCGTTGCTCCGTCAGACTTTCGTCCATTGCGGAAGATTCCCTACTGCTGCCTCCCGTAGGAGTCTGGGCCGTGTCTCAGTCCCAGTGTGGCCGATCACCCTCTCAGGTCGGCTACGCATCGTTGCCTTGGTGAGCCGTTACCTCACCAACTAGCTAATGCGACGCGGGTCCATCCATAAGTGACAGCCGAAGCCGCCTTTCAATTTCGAACCATGCAGTTCAAAATATTATCCGGTATTAGCCCCGGTTTCCCGGAGTTATCCCAGTCTTATGGGCAGGTTACCCACGTGTTACTCACCCGTCCGCCGCTAACTTCTTGAGAGCAAGCTCTCAATCCATTCGCTCGACTTGCATGTATTAGGCACGCCGCCAGCGTTCATCCTGAGCCAGGATCAAACTCTCCAATAAAGTTAGTTTGTCTAGCATCTAAAAATAAAAATTGACGTTTCACGTTGTTTGTTTCGTTCAGTTTTCAAAGAACTCGTCTGCCGCTCAGAAGCGACTTTATCAATATAACATTTCGTTATGTTTTCGTCAACAACTTTTTTTAATAAGTTGTTTTTCGTTTGTTTTGCTTGTTACCTTTCGTGGCAACGAATATAAATATACCAGTTTGATTATTAAAATGCAATAGTTTTTCTAATAAAATTTTTAACTTAGTTAAAAAGTATAAAAACAGCACATTTCTTCTATATAAATATAATTTCTCGCACCATCAAGGGCTACTATCCCCACGTAGCTCATACTCAAATAAAAAAAGCTTTGGAGAAATCTCCAAAGCTTAGTCTTGTTTATGACGCATAGCAGGGAATAATAATACATCACGAATAGATGGTGCATTCGTTAACAACATAACAAGACGATCAATACCAATTCCTAGTCCACCTGTAGGAGGCATACCGTACTCAAGAGCTTCAATATAATCATCATCCATCATGTGAGCTTCATCATTACCTTGTTCGCGCTCTTTTAATTGCGCCTCAAAACGTTCTTTTTGATCAATCGGATCATTTAGCTCAGTGAATGCATTTGCATGTTCACGCGCAACGATAAATAATTCGAAACGATCTGTGAATCGTGGATCTTCGTCATTCTTTTTCGCAAGTGGCGAAATTTCTACCGGATGACCGTAAATAAATGTTGGTTGGATTAATTTATCTTCTACTTTTTGTTCGAAGAATTCGTTTATAATATGACCAACTTCCATCGTATCCTTAATACCTACATTATGTTCTTTTGCAAGTTCACGCGCTTCTTCTACACTCATTGGATTCCAGAAATCTGCTCCTGAATGTTCCTTGATTGCATCTACCATATGAAGACGTGTCCATTCTGGTTCTAGATTAATTTCATAATCACCATATTGGATTGTTGTTGTACCTAGTACTTGCTTCGCAATATGAGCAACCATATTTTCTGTTAGTTTCATAATATCTTTATAATCAGCATACGCTTCATATAATTCAATCATTGTAAACTCTGGATTATGACGAGTTGATACACCCTCATTACGGAATACACGACCGATTTCATAAACTTTTTCTAACCCACCCACAATAAGGCGTTTTAAATGTAGTTCAATTGCGATACGCATGTATAATTCCATATCTAACGCATTATGGTGCGTAATGAAAGGACGTGCAGAAGCTCCACCTGCAATTGCATGCATCATAGGTGTTTCCACTTCAAGATAACCATTGTCATCTAAGTATCTTCTCATTTCACGAATGATTTTACTGCGAGTAACGAATGTTTCACGACTTTCCATACTTGTGATTAAGTCTAAGTAACGTTGACGGTAGCGTTGTTCAACATCTTTTAATCCATGATATTTATCCGGTAATGGACGAAGAGATTTCGTTAATAGTGTAAAGCCCGTTGCTTTCACCGAAAGTTCTCCAACGTTCGTTTTGAACACTTTACCTTCAATACCTACTAAATCACCTAAATCTGCTGTTTTAAATAATTCGTACTCTTCATCTCCAACAGCATCTTTACGAACATAAATTTGAACTTGTCCATGTAAATCTTGAATATGTGCAAATCCAGCTTTTCCTTTACCGCGTTTTGTCATAATACGACCAGCGATAGAAACAGAGATTTCTTTCTCTTCTAATTCTTCTTTAGAGAACTCTCCATATAAGCTTAATAAGTCATTTGTTGCATTTGTACGTTCAAATCGTTTACCGAACGGATCGATTCCTTGTTCACGTAAGTTATGTAACTTTTCACGACGAACAAGCAATTGGTCGTTTAATTCTTCGTGGTTCATGTTATCCATGGTATTGATATCACTCCAGCTCTATTAATTTTTACAATATATACAGTATAGCATTTTCTACTCAACTAGAAAAACTGCCAGCAACTAGCTGGCAGTTCTTCTTTCTTTCACGTAATTATAGGAAGTGTATAGAGGAATGTCAATCTTCCCTATCTATTATTAACCAACGTGAATTGTTTGTTGTTTCGCTTCTACTTCTTCTACAAATGCACCTAATACATTCGCAAGGTCCTCACGCGTATTACAAGCATTGATACCATTACGTACAGTTGCATTACCACGAACACCCTTTAAATACCAAGCTGCATGCTTTCTCATCTCTCTTACAGCGACATTTTCATTCTTTAAATCGATAAGACGATCTAGATGCAACATACATACGTCAATTTTCTCACGCACTGTCGGTTCCGGCATTAATTCACCTGTTTCCAAATACTTTACCGTACGATAAATCATCCACGGGTCCCCAAGGGCAGCGCGACCAATCATAACACCGTCTACACCAATTTCATCAAGCATACGCTTTGCATCTTGCGGCGTTTCGACATCACCATTTCCGATAACCGGGATATTTACAGCTTGCTTTACTTGTTTAATAATATCCCAATCCGCTTTCCCTTCATACATTTGCACTCGTGTACGTCCATGAACTGCTACTGCTTGTCCGCCAGCACGCTCAACAGCTTTTGCATTCTCAATTGCAAAAATATGATCTGCATCCCAACCGATACGCATCTTAACTGTAACCGGCTTTTCAACAGCATCTACAACTGCCGCTACCATTTCATATATTTTATTTGGGTCTAAAAGCCACTTTGCTCCCGCGTCACACTTAATGATTTTCGGTACTGGGCAACCCATATTAATATCAATAATGTCTGCTGTCGTATATTTATCTACATATTTCGCAGCATCTACAAGAGTTTCTTTCTCTCCACCAAAAATTTGTAAACTTAATGGCTTTTCTCTTTCATCAATATATAACATATCTAATGTTCTTTTGTTATTAAGTAATATCG
Source organism: Bacillus cereus group sp. Sample62 (assembly GCF_036851315.1). Lineage (NCBI taxonomy): Bacteria > Bacillati > Bacillota > Bacilli > Caryophanales > Bacillaceae > Bacillus > Bacillus cereus group sp. Sample62. Next base: position 79,165 of record NZ_JAFLPK010000001.1, on the reverse strand, counting down.
CTTTATCACTTACCATTTCAGCACAAACTAAACCTGCACCAAATTCTTTTACTGTCAAACGGAATGCAGAGTTACACACTCCCGCCATCGGTGCTAATACAACCGGGTTTTTCATCTCAATATTTGCAATCTTTAACACTCGACTTACTCCTTCCTTCATAGTCACTTCGGCATTAATTCCTCCACTGAAACCTTTAATGCCTTAGCAACTTCCACTACAAAATCTTGGGAAGGCGATCGATTCCCTCTCTCAACTTCACCTAAAACAGATACAGATACCCCTAACTCTTTCGCAAAACCTTCTTGTGTATAACCTTTTAGCTTTCGAAAAGCACGAATGCGTCTTCCCCATTTTTCTGCTTCCATACCGTTACTCCCTCTCGCCTTTTCATTTCTTCTACTTGTGAACGTGAAATGTTTTGTTTTATATCTTGATTAATCTCTAACAACGGAACGATAACAAAAGCTCTTTCGAACATCCGCGGATGCGGAACAATAAGATTCTCTGCTTCAATATTTTCTTGATTATATAGTAAAATGTCAAGGTCGATGGTCCTCGGACCCCATCTAATTTCCCTTTTTCTTCCTAAATCATTCTCTACTCTTTGTGTAATTTTCAATAATTCTTGCGGTGATAAATTGGTAGAAATTTTTATAACTAAATTTAAAAAGCAACTTTGGTCAGTATAGCCAACTGGCTCTGTTTCATATACAGATGAAATATCGTTAACTTGGATATACGGGTTTTTGTTTAAAAACTGAATCGCTTCAGTTAAATACGTATAACGTTCTCCGATATTTGAACCTAATGCAATGTAAGCTATATTATTCATGGACGTTCTCTCGTAATTTCCACTGCTACAGCACGATAATGCCCAGGTATCGGCGGATCTGGTTTAATTACTTTAATTGTACAACGGAAAATACTCTCATATTGTTTCAATATATCTGCAGCAATATTTTCAGCGATACTCTCTACAAGCTTATACGTTCTATCTTCAACAACTTTTCTACATAACTCGAAAAGCTCCCCATAATTGACAGAATGCTCTAAGTCATCACTTTCTCCTGCCTGTTTCAAATCCAACTCCACCGTTAAGTCCACTTTAAATCTCTGACCCAATTTATTTTCCTCTGGGAATACACCATGATAACCGTAAAACTCCATATCATGAACATAAATTTTATCCAATTACTTTACCCCCTTACCAATCATCGCATCCATCATCTTAGCCATACGTGCCATTTCCTTCACATCATGAACACGAACAAACTCACAGCCCTTTTCAATGCCGAGACAAACAGTAGCTCCTGTTCCCTCAAGACGTTCCTCTACCGGTAAATCTAACACATGTCCAATAAAGGACTTTCTTGAAGTACCTAAGAGAACTGGATAACCCAGTACGTTTAACTGTTCTAAATTACGCATCGCTTCTAAATTTTGTTCAGGTGTTTTAGCAAAACCGATGCCTGGGTCTAAAATGATATTCTCATCTCGCACACCAGCACCTTTAGCAATTTTAATACTGTCATATAAATCAGCAATCATATCAGCCATTAAATTGCGGTAATTCATGTTATCGCGATTATGCATCAAGATAATAGGTACATCGTAATGAGCTGCAACTTCAGCGATTTTCGGTTCCGCCTTCGCTCCCCAAACGTCATTAATAATATGAGCGCCAGCTTCGATTGCTTGTTTTGCAACTTCAGCTTTATACGTGTCGATAGAAATAGGCAATTTCACTTCTTTTGCAACCGCCTGAATCATCGGAACAACTCGCTTGATTTCTTCTTCCACTGATACTTTAGCAAAACCCGGGCGAGTAGATTCACCGCCGATATCAATAATATGGGCACCTTCATCTCGCATTTCTCTCGCATGGCGCACCGCAGCCTCTGCCTCGTTGTAACTCCCACCATCGGAAAACGAATCTGGTGTTACATTTAAAATCCCCATAATTAAAGTTTTTTCATTTAAGTTCAATGTATATTCGCCGCAGCGCAAATCATAATCCCACTTCAAACTACACATCTCCTCTTCACAATTCATTTCTGCTCCACAATTTCTCTCTCTGCATTTCGTAAAGATTCATAAACCTTTTTGTAACCATACCTACTTTACCCGGGAAATCCCGTCCCTCTATATGATAAAGTGGAACAATTTCTTGAATCGAGTTTGTTACGAAAACTTCATCAGCTGAAAGTAATTCATCTTTTGTAAAGAAACCTTCCTTTACTTCGATGCCCAGCTCTTCAGCAACCTTTATAATAAACGCACGAGTGATACCATTTAAAATCCCTGTTTTTAACGAAGGTGTATACAAAATATCACCCTTCACGAAAAAGAGATTCGAAACAATCCCCTCTGCAACATAACCTGTTTCAGTAAGGAAAATACCTTCCTTATTCACAACATTTCCAATTTCACGTTTTCCTAAAATGTTATTTAAATAATGATGAGACTTTAAGCGAGACGCACCCTCTGGTGTATTTCGCACTTGCTTTAAAACAACCCCTTCTTTTTCCACTACATCTCCGGGGGCTGCTAAAGGTTTTATAAAAACAATAACAGACGGCTCTTCATACATTTCCGTTTGCAATCCAATTTCATCTATACCCGCTGATACATTAAAACGTACATATGCATGCTCTAATTCATTCTTAACGAGTAAATTCTTCAAAATAAGGAGTACTTCATCTTTCGTCATTGTCCATTTAATGTGCAATGTATGCAGTGCATCTATTAAACGATCATAATGATCATCCAATAAGAAAGGATGACCATTATAAATACGAAACGTCTCAAAAACTCCAAGACCATATAAATAACCATGGTCATAAGGAGAAATTCTCGCTTCACTTGTTTCTACATACTCACCATTTACGTAAATTAACATGATGTCACACTTGGACTGTATTTACGAATGAAATTCTGCAACAACTCTTTCCCGTGGGAAGTCATAATTGATTCCGGATGGAACTGCACACCTTCAATCGGTAATGTTGTATGACGGAGCGCCATAATTTCCCCTTCTTCTGTCCAAGATGTTACCTCTAAGCAATCAGGTAACGTCTCTTTCCTAACGATAAGGGAATGATAACGTGTCGCAGTAAACGGATTAGGGATGTCCGAAAAAATCGTCTTTCCGTCATGATGCATAAGCGACGTTTTCCCATGCATTAAGCGCTCCGCACGTATAACCTCTCCACCAAACACTTGTGCAATGGATTGATGTCCGAGACAAACCCCAAAAATCGGAATCTTTCCAGCAAAGTATTGAATAACCTCCATACTAATACCTGCTTCATTAGGACTACACGGACCTGGCGAAATCATTAAAAAGTCTGGTTTCATATTCTCAATATCTAAAATAGTCACTTCATCGTTACGTTTAACAACAAGCTCTTGTCCAAGTTCTCCAAGAAACTGTACCAAATTAAATGTAAAAGAATCATAATTATCAATCATTAATATCATTTCTCTCACCTAACCGTTTCTTCGCTACGTTCTTTTGCACGCCATAAAGCAATCGCCTTTTTTAACGACTCTTTATATTCATTTTCCGGATTCGAATCAATTACAATTCCCGCTCCTGCTTGTACATGTGCTTTTCCATCTTTAGCAAGCAGTGTTCTAATTACAATATTCAATTCTGTATCTCCAGAATAACCGATCCACCCGATTGAACCTGTATAAATCCCTCGGCGAACAGGTTCTAATTCTTCAATAATTTCCATCGTACGTATTTTCGGGGCACCAGTAATTGTTCCCCCAGGGAATACAGCCTTCACTAAATCAAAAGCATCTTTATCTTCTTCCACCTCACCACGCACATTAGAAACAATATGCATAACATGTGAGTATTTCTCAATTACCATAAATTCATCTACTTCTACAGTGCCATATTTACAAACACGCCCTAAATCATTTCGTTCTAAATCCACAAGCATGACGTGCTCTGCTCTTTCTTTTTCGTTCTCAATTAATTCTTTTGCTAATTCTTCATCCTCTTGCTCATTCGCCCCTCTAGATCTCGTTCCAGCAATCGGTCTTGTACTTACTTCAGTTCCCTCTTTCTTAATTAGCAACTCTGGCGATCCACTAACAATTTGAAAATCCCCGAGCTCCAAGTAACCCATATATGGAGATGGATTAATTTCACGAAGACTTGTATAGATTTCTAGTGGGTGTGTTTGTAACGTTCTTTCTTGCCTTGTCGACAAGTTTACTTGGAACACATCACCAGCCCCAATATATTCTTGAATACATTCAACCGCCTTCATAAAGCTTTCTTCTGTAAAAGCAACTGTTTCACTTTTCTCTTCAGGGCACGCAAAAGGTATATTCACTTCTGGCGCTTCTGTCGCCCAAAGAATCTTCCATTCATTTAATCGCTCTTTTGCCTCTTCATGCTTATCTACATAATGTGTAATAATCCATAATACTTTTTCTTTTTGATCATAAACAAACACATCATCAAATAATAAAAAGAATATATCAGGTATATTAATATCATCCTCCGCAAGGGAAGGGAGTTTTTCAATATAACGGATGCAATCATAACTAAAGTAACCAATTGCACCACCTTGAAATGGAGGATATTCCGGATTATAGTCCGTTTTCCATCGCTCCATATATTCCTGCATTAAATCTAATGGGTTTCCTTGCTTTATTGTTTCCTTACCACTTTCGCTTATATGTAACGTTTCACCCTTCCCTCGGATTACCGCCACTGGGTTCAACCCCACAATGTTATAACGACCGCCACGTCCACTCTCTAACAAAATATGTTGCGGTTTATCCTTAGAAAGAAATTTATACTGCTTAAAGAAATCTAACTGATATGGAATAGAAAGCGCTAAAGATTTTCTTCGTTGCATATCAACACCCCGTCTTCTTTTATCCCACCCTCTTAGATTAACCACCTCAAACTACATTCGTTATGTATATAAAGTGGTTATACTCGAAGGCTAGTGAAAATAAATTAATTATACTACCTCTTATTTTACATGAAGTTTTCTAGTCATTCACTCTTTTCCTATTTCCAATCCAAAAAGAAAAAGCATCCTTTTCAAGGATGCTTTTTCAATCACATATAATTAAGACTCAAATTGATAAAGCGGTGTACTTAAATAACGTTCACCGTTACTTGGGATAATAACAAGTACCTTTTTCCCTTTACCTAACTTTTTCGCAATTTCTGTTGCTGCATAAATAACTGCTCCAGAAGAGATACCCACTAAAATACCTTCCTCTTTAGCCACTCTTCTTGCATATTCAAATGCTTGCTCTGCTTTTACTTGAACAATTTCATCATATACCTCTACATCCAATGTCTCTGGGATGAATCCCGCCCCAATTCCTTGGATTTTATGTGGACCCGGTTTCCCACCAGATAGTACTGGTGAATCCGCAGGTTCTACTGCATAAATTTTAATATCTTTATACGCTTCCTTCAGTACTTCACCAGCACCAGTAATCGTTCCACCTGTACCAATACCTGCAATAAACGCATCTAATTGTTCACCCATTTGTTCAACAATTTCTGGCCCTGTTGTTAAACGATGAATTTCTGGATTCGATTGATTTTTGAACTGTTGTGGTATAAAGTAGCCATGCTCTTTTGCTAATTCAGTCGCTTGACGAATCGCTCCACCCATTCCTTCAGGCCCTGGAGTCAATACTAATTCTGCACCGTAAGCACGTAATAAATTACGACGCTCAATACTCATTGTTTCTGGCATTACTAAAATTGCCTTATATCCTTTAGCGGCCGCTACCATCGCTAAACCAATTCCTGTGTTACCACTTGTTGGCTCAATGATTGTATCGCCTTCTTTTAATAATCCTTTTTTTTCAGCATCTTCAATCATAGCTAATGCAATACGATCTTTAACACTGCTCCCTGGATTCATAAATTCTAATTTTAAGTATATATCTGCGCTGTTTGATTCTACGATGCGGTTCAACTTAACGATCGGCGTTTTCCCGATTAATTCTGAAACTGATTGTGCCACTCGCATTCCTGTCACTCCTAACACCGAGTATTTTTATTGGTTTTATCTATATTTAGATTTTGTCAGAAAATTCCCTGTTTGTCAATTTATTTAGAGGATGGATTCCCTCACTTCCCTTATTACAAACTCTCAATTAAATTTGTAATATCTTCTTTAGAGAACTTGTGTCGCTCATTACAGAAATGACAATGAACTTCTGTCTCTTCTTCTTCTTCACGAATTTGCTCTAACTCTGTTTTACCCAAACTAATTAACACACTCTCAATACGTTCGCGTGAGCATGTGCAATTAAATTGAACATCCATCACTTCTAATACTTTTACTTTATCTTCTCCAAGAACTGCATACAGTAACTCTTCTGGAGAAAGCCCTTGTTCGATTAACGTTGATACAGGAGGAATCTTCTGCAAACGATCTTCAATGAATGAAATTGTTTCTTCCTGTGCACCTGGCATAATTTGAAGGATAAATCCACCTGCTGCTAATACGCTGTCATCTCCATTTACAAGAACGCCGACTCCTACAGAAGATGGTGTTTGCTCAGAAACTGCAAAATAATACGTGAAGTCTTCACCTAATTCTCCTGAAACAATTGGAGATTGACCAATAAACGGCTCACGCATACCAATATCTTTAATTACTGTTACAAATCCTTCAGTACCTACCGCTTGATATACACGTAATTTCCCTTGTTCCGTTCCTTCAAAATCAACATGTGGATTCGTTACATAACCACGTACATCCCCATTCGCATGAGCATCTACTAAGATGGGACCAATCGGACCATTACCTTCTACCTTAATCGTTAACTTTTGGTCACCTTTTAACATCGCGCCCATCATTGTACCTGCAGTTAAAGAACGACCAAGTGCCGCTGAAGCTGTTCTCCATGTATCATGACGTCTTTGCGCCTCACTTACTGTGTTTGTAGTACGTACACTATATGCACGCACTTCCCCATCAAACGCTAACGCTTTTACTAAATAATCTTTCATACTCATTTATTCACCTTTCTCATGCTGTAAATTTGCATTACGCTCATATAACATATACAAACCCTTTAATGTTAAAAATGGATCTACAACGTCAATTACATTCGATTCTTCTGAAATTAATTTCGCCAATCCACCTGTTGCAATAACTTTCGGTTCTTGTTTAGCTTCCTCTTTCATACGCTTAACAATACCTTCCACTTGTCCAACATAACCATAAAGAATACCAGATTGCATTGCACTTACCGTATTCTTTCCAACAACACTGCTTGGTTTTGTAATTTCAATACGAGGAAGTTTTGCCGCTCTACTATATAAAGCCTCTGCTGAAATCATAATTCCCGGCGTAATAACTCCACCCATATAATGCTTTTCTTCGTTAATATAACAATATGTAGTAGCCGTACCGAAATCAACAATAATAAGCGGACTTCCATACAAGTGGATTCCTGCTACTGCATTTACAATTCGGTCCGCGCCTACTTCACGTGGATTTTCATATTTAATATTTAGCCCCGTTTTTATTCCAGGACCTACTACAAGCGGTTTAATTTTAAAATACTTTTCACACATGCGCTCTAAAGCAAACATAATTGGTGGTACGACTGAAGACACGATAATACCTTTCACATCTTCAAACGAAAGACCTTCATGCTCAAGCAATTGCTTTACAAGCATTCCATATTCATCTTCTGTCTTATGACGATCTGTTTCCATGCGCCAATGTTGACGAAGTTCCCCCTCTTCAAACACGCCTAGCACAGCATTTGTGTTCCCTACATCCAATACAAAAATCATATTCTCACCACTTATCTTATTTAATCTATATTTGTGCAGTATGTATAAAACTTATAAAAACATCATATCACACATACTTATATAATCAGCTTTTCTATCCTCATCATTTTACAAAAAGATTACGCTCTATTTCAATTTTTAATACCAGATTTACTTAAATTTTTTTCTACTTCATTTCGTTCCACAAATAAAAAAAGGAGTGACCATCGTCACTCCTTCATCTCTTACTTATCTTCTGATTCTTCATCGTCCTTCTTCATATTGATGTTTACTTTCACATCATCTGAAGATGTTGGACGCTCTGGCAATCTGCCGTAATCATATAAATGATTGATTTGCTCTGCATCTAACGTTTCTACTTCAAGTAACGTTTTCGCAATAATATCTAGCTTATCACGTTTTTCAGTAAGAATTTGTTTCGCGCGAGCATAACATTCTTTTATAATAGTTTGCATTTCCACATCGATTTCATGTGCAATTGCATCACTATAGTTTTGTTCTGAATGGAAGTCTCTTCCTAAGAACACTTGACCACCTTGTGAGCTACCGAATTGCATCGGTCCAAGCTTATCACTCATACCGAATTCCGTAACCATACGTCTTGCAATACCAGTCGCACGTTGGAAGTCGTTGTGAGCACCTGTGCTTGCTTCACCAAACACAATCTCTTCAGCTACTCGACCACCAAGTAAACCAGTGATTTTATCAAGTAACTCTGGTTTTGTCATGAAGTAACGATCTTCTTTCGGAAGCATTACTGCATATCCACCAGCTTGACCACGAGGGACAATTGTTACTTTATGAACGATATCTGCTTCATCAAGGACAACACCAATTACAGTATGGCCAGCTTCATGGAATGCAACGATATTACGTTCTTTTTCAGAGATAACACGACTTTTCTTAGCCGGACCTGCAATAACACGATCCGTTGCTTCATCAATGTCACTCATATCAATTTTCTTCTTATCTTGACGCGCAGCTACTAAAGCAGCTTCGTTTAATAAGTTTTCAAGATCAGCACCAGAGAATCCTGGTGTACGAGTTGCAATTGCTCTTAAGTTGATATGATCATCAAGCGGTTTATTACGAGCATGTACTTTCAGCACAGCTTCACGGCCATTTACATCTGGACGATCTACTGTAATTTGACGGTCAAAACGACCTGGACGTAATAACGCTGGATCAAGAATATCAGGACGGTTTGTTGCAGCGATGATAATAATACCTTCGTTCGCACCGAATCCATCCATTTCAACAAGTAATTGGTTCAACGTTTGCTCACGCTCATCATGGCCACCACCAAGACCCGCGCCACGTTGACGTCCTACTGCATCAATTTCATCAATGAAAATGATACAAGGAGCATTTTTCTTTGCATTTTCGAATAAATCACGTACACGTGATGCACCGACACCGACGAACATCTCTACGAAATCAGAACCACTGATAGAGAAGAACGGAACGCCTGCCTCACCTGCAACGGCACGTGCTAGTAAAGTTTTACCTGTACCTGGAGGTCCTACTAATAGAACACCCTTCGGAATACGGGCACCAACTTCAGCGAACTTACGAGGATCTTTCAAGAATTCAACTACCTCAACAAGCTCTTGTTTCTCTTCATCCGCTCCAGCAACATCTCTGAAACGAACTTTTTTCTTTTCGTCATTATATAACTTCGCCTTACTTTTCCCGAAGTTCATAACACGGCTACCGCCGCCCTGAGCCTGGTTTAATAAGAAGAAGAATAAAATGAAGATAATGACAAACGGAATGATAGAAGTAAAGAACGTTACCCAAGCACTTGTTTCTTCTGCTGGTTGATACTTAACTTCAGCACCTTGCGCTTTGTCATTAATTTTCTTTTGTAATTCCTCAGTATTTGGTGCATAAGTAACAAATTGTTCTCCTTGGCTAGAGTTGTTAAATTGTCCTTTTACCTCAAATACACCATTTTTCGGTTGAAGTTGCACATTACGCACTTCACCTTTTTCTAGTTTAGTAATGAATTTATCGTAGCTAACTGATGTCGTTTTTTGTGTCGAACCATTAAAATAGCTCACGATTCCAATTACTACTAGGAATATCAGTAAATAAAAGATGGTATTACGGAAGATACGATTCATTCCTAACCTCCTCTCACGGCATAAACACTATAGTAAATCGTAACATAGAAAAACTTTCCTATACAATTGTGACGCCTGTATTTAATTAATTTGAGTAAACACTTGGTTTTAATACTCCTACATAAGGAAGATTACGGTACTGCTCTTTATAATCTAATCCATACCCTACAACAAATTCATGTGGAACAGTAAACCCAACATAATCCGCTTTCAAATCTACCTTACGGCCTGTCGGCTTATCTAATAACGTAACAATTTTTACAGACTTCGCTTTACGATATTTGAATAGGTCTACTAAGTAACTTAGCGTAAGACCGCTATCAATAATATCTTCAACGATTAAAATATCGCGACCCTCTACAGAAGTATCAAGGTCTTTTAAAATTTTCACTTCGCCTGTTGAAACAGTAGAGTGACCGTAACTAGATACAGCCATAAAATCCATTTCAAGATATGTATCTGTTCTCTTTAATAAATCTGCCATGAATGGCATTGCGCCCTTTAATACACCAATCGCAAGAGGTATTGTGTTTTTATAATCCTCTGCAATAACCGCACCTAATTCGCGCACCTTTTCTTGTATCTGTTCTTCAGAAATTAATACTTTTTCGATATCTTGATTCATCATTTCATTATCCTCCCGGAAGACTCCTTGCTTTTGTAGTGAATAATCATATATTTATCCTTCTTTGCCGTCTCTTTCGAGATAGCAAATGCAGATCGCTTCAACAAGGGTATCCAAATAATATTCCCACTTGCATCACAAACGACCGGCCATTCTTCTCTTTTTTCTCTTGGTACTTTTGCTTCGATAAAAATAGTTTTTATCTTTTTTGTGCCATTCATACCTTGTATTGACATGCGATCTCCATTTTCTCTAGAACGAATACGAAGTGGATATGATATATCATTATACTTAGCAACAAATACTGTTTCATTCATGTTACTTGGTATATCTTCGCTCACCTCTGTTACAAGCTTATCCCCGTTCGATAGCGTAATTGTCCCGGGCACTGATAAATCTTGTAAAAAAGGAGAAACAATTTCTTGTTTAAATCCAAAGCTGCACTCCTCGTATGCACGAACAATTTTTAAATCACCTGGGAAATCAAGTGAACCCGAAGGTTGTGTCCGCTTAAAAAACTCGATCACTTTGTCAATATGTATAGAGGAAAGAGAAGATGGAATCTTATATTCATAAAGATAGTTTAATATTAGTTGAATCCCTCTTCTTTGTAAAGGCATAGAGATGGATTCAAAGGCAGGAATTGATAAGCTAATTTGTTTATCACTTTTTTTTGTAATTACTTTATTCATTTTCTCAAAAGCTAATTCCTGCAAATACGCCTCATCCTCTTGCATCTGCATGCTAAATTTTTGGAATTTCTCATGCACTTGTGAATTTTCTTCTTTCAAATGAGGAAGAACATATTTACGTAATCGATTCCTTGTATATACTTCCTTTTTATTACTTGGATCTATACGGGGAATTATTTTTAGCTTATTACAGTAATCAACAATCTCTTCCTTCGTTACTCCAAGTAACGGCCTAATTAAATATCCATTATGAAAAGGACGCTTCACTGCAATTCCTGCATATCCTTTCGGAGTACTCCCTCGTACAAGGCGCATTAAAATCGTCTCTACTTGATCATCACCATGATGTCCAAGAGCTACATATCTCGCATCATATTTCTTCATTATTCTTTCCAAAAATGCATATCTGCATTCTCTAGCAGCAACCTGTGCATTCATTCCGTGTTGCTGTTGATATTGCGACACATTAATCCTTATCGTTTCGCAAATAACTCCCAGCCCTTTACAAAGGTCCTGCACAAACTGTAGGTCCTCATGAGATTCATCACCTCTAAACATATGGTCCACATGTGCCACTACAATTTCGAACTGTTTTGCTGCTCTTTTTTCTAACAAATAATATAGAAGAGCCAAAGAGTCAGGACCACCAGAAACCCCTACAACAATTGTTGAACGTTCCTTTAATACATCATGCTGCTTTACAAAGTCATCTACCTTTTCAACAAATGTATCTTTCAACTTCGTAATCACCTTTCATTAAACAAGAACAGCAACGTTAGTTACCTTGTTTATAATGGTACAACTTTTACAAACATTGTGCAAAAAAAAGATATACAAAAATTAAATTTTTATCTTACATCATCCGTACATATTCACAAAAATAATAACATTATCTTTTAAAGTAAAAAAACCTAGGCATCCACCTAGGTTTTTAGAAAGAAACAGTGATAAAGAAACATCACACTTAAAATTTATTGTGCCTGCATTCCTACAATTGGAATTGTAGCCCACTTCGGCATATTTTTCTTCACTTTCGCCACAACGATAGTCATATCGTCATTTATATAACCATCACAAGAGCGAATGACCTCTTCCATAATGATATCAGCAATTTCTTGCGGATCTTCGGTTTGTAATTCTTTAATTTTTCGTTTCATCCATAGTTCATGATTTTCTACATGTTGCGCTCCCTCGAAAATCCCATCGCTCATCATAATAAGGATATCGCCCGTTTTTAATTGTTCACCTACTACATCAACTTCAACATCCTCAATAATCCCCATCGGCAAATTACTTGCCTCAATTTTCAAAATATTATTTGCACGTTTAACAAAACTCGGTGTCGATCCAATCTTTAAAAATTTCGCACTCGCATCCCGCAAATCCACCATAGCTAAATCTAACGTCGTAAACATCTCTTCTGTTGTTCTTAAAGAAAGAATAGAATTGATAGATTTAATCGCTATTTCCTCATCAATGCCTGATTGAAGTATTTTTTGTAATAATTTTACCGTTTCTTTACTCTCCATATGAGCTCTTTGCCCATTTCCCATACCATCACTAATTGCAAGCGCATATTTACCAACACTTAAATCCATCATCGCATAAGAGTCACCAGAAACAAACCCACCGCCTTTTGCAGCTGTGGCCAACCCAGTATCAAGAGAGTACGTTTTTGCCGAACCAAATGATATTAAGCTGTGGCCGTTCGGATAAGAAGATTTTTCTTCATGTTTAACAACAATATTTTCCTTTAGAATATCAGAAAGCATCGGCGCAACTAACTTTTCACATTCTCCATGTTCATTAGATGCAACTGGAATCAACATTTCAATATCAATACTTCCTCTATCTAAACAATATATATCAACATGCTCTACTTCTACGCCAAAATCACGAAATGCTTGCATAATCTGTTCTTCCTGCACTTGATGATTTTCTCGTTCTCTTTGGATCTCCTTAGCAAAATCCTCCATAACTTTTGATACACCTAATAGTTGCTCCGCTACTATTCTACGGTTTTCTTTCATTTGTTTTCGTAATTTTTGTCCTTCATAGAAGTGATCTAATTCACCCGCTACTAAATCCGTCACTTTCTTCCCTCTCACACAATGCTTGTCCCATTCACGAACTAACTTCCGATTATGCTGCAACGTCCCCTCTTCCGTTTCACTCATTATTTGTTTCATATAATCGTACGTTTTGTCGAAATTAACTACCCAGCATTGGTCCTTTTTAAAGCATGTTTGACATGTTTTTGCAGTAATTGTACTTAAGAACAAATCCGCTTCTGTCTCTTTATCTTCCTCCTCCACATATCCATATACAGAAAAGCTATTAGATAAAGCAGCAAATACATTGGCAAATTGATTAATTTTATTCGCTGTAACATCACGCATCCTTCTTAAATACTGTTGTTGATCTTGCGAATGTTCCTGTGTACCTGGCATGAATTTAGCAATACGATCCATAACAAGTTTCGGTGTTAATAAGAAGAACACAATCGCCACACCAGATTCAATTAAAGTTGTTACAATGTTTGTTTGCTTATCTACATATAGCGTAATCAAGCTCGTCCCAATTAATAAACCTAAACTAACACCTAAACGCTTCCCTTCTTTTAACAAACCACCAAGCAACCCAGAAAAAGCAAGTAGACTAAGTTGAGACAAACTGGAGACATTGGCTAAACTTAATATTAATCCAGTGACGACCCCCACTGTAGATCCTGTAGCAGCCCCCGCAATAAATGCAAACACGAGCACTAAATACCTAGTAAAAATATGTTGAATAGAAGCATCATATACAAACCAATCTGTTGTACCTGTTAAAACAGATGCTAGTAATATAATTAAACAAACAATTTCTTCTGTCTCTAGCGCTTGTTGTTTACCTTTTCGTTCTACTAAAAGCGGAACACTTTGTAAAAATATCATAGTTAATACGAAGCTAAGCCCTGCCTCAATCGTACTAACGAGTAAATCGTACATGGTGACAGTTTGTTGCGCGAAATATACGACAACTAAATGTGCGGTTAATGCGGAGATAAATACTTGAAATGGAACAAGTCCAACAGTTTTACGTGTAAATCGACTAAAGAAGATATTATAAATGAAGAAAGTAAAAATAGATGCAAAGGTAAAGAATAAATTATCTATCGAAACTGAAAGTGCGCCCCCCATAAGAGCCAAGAACGCGAGCGGCATTTTATCCCGCTTCATAACATAAACAGCAGCAAAAAACGGCAGTGCAAACGGTAAAATGTTTGTTAATATATATGCTCGTCCCAAAAGAAAACCAATAACAACAATAATAAATCCCCATCTAAAGAAAACCTGTTCAAACTTCATTCGCAACTTACTCGTCCACTTTACTGCTCCAAGCTGACTCTCATTCATTGCCAATGCACTTGTATTCATAGTATTCCTTCCTGCTTTAGGCATATTTTTAACACCACCTGCATAGTTTAATTACTGTCATTATAAAAGATGATTATTGGGATTTTTGTCAAAACAACAGTTTTCACTTTTATAATCTTTCGACTTTTTATTCGAAATAACTCTACATATATACACGGTATGTAATTTATTCTAACTATTTTAATTGAAGATTCAGAAAATATAGGGTGATTTTGTAGAAGTTTTGTATGTCTTAATTTATTTAACAAAAAAAGATCATGCAAATTTGCATGATCTTTTTAGGATGACCCGTACGGGATTCGAACCCGTGTTACCGCCGTGAAAGGGCGGTGTCTTAACCACTTGACCAACGGGCCGTTAAATTAAATATAGCGGCGGAGGGGATCGAACCCCCGACCTCACGGGTATGAACCGTACGCTCTAGCCAGCTGAGCTACACCGCCATGTCGTCTTATTTAACGGACAATTAGTATCTTACCTCATATATATTTTAAAGTCAACACATCTTGAAAACTTTTTTCAAAATATATTTTCACATATAAAAAAGCACCCCGAGCAATCGCCCTGGGTACCTCTCTATATGCTAAGAATTAAACGTTCTTATTATCCGCGACGTGCGCCACGGCCACCACGTTTAGATTCTGTGTTACGCTTTAAAGAAGTTAAACGATCTTCACTATCCTTTAAGAAACGTGCCATCTTTTGCTCGAATGTTTCTTTTGGAGCTCGTTCGTTACCGCCGCCACGGTTATCTCTGTTGAAAGAACGATTACGTTGTGGACGTCCAGAACGTTGTTGATCGCCACCGCCACTGCGTTGGTATTCACCACGTGGACGATCTCCTTCTGTTTTTTCACGCTCTTTCGCTTTTTTAATAGATAGACCGATCTTACCATCTTTTTCAACGTTAATAACTTTTACTTCTACTTGGTCGCCCACTTTTAAGTGATCGTTAATATCTTTCACATAATTATCAGCAACTTCACTAATATGAACAAGACCCGTTAAGCCTTCTGGCAGCTCCACAAAAGCCCCAAAATTTGTAATACCTGTTACTTTACCCTGTAACTTGCTGCCTACCTCGATTGACATAAAAAAAATGCTCCTCCTTAGTGGTTAAAAAGTCAAATTTTACTTTATTATATATAATCCTAAAATATAGTGTCAATAAGACATACTCTACTTAGAAACAGGAAAAATTATCTCCCCTTTTCCAGAGAAGAAATAATCCCTTCTAGCAATCTTTAATACGTACTCTTCATCATTTAACTTTTGAACTTCGTCTTTTAGACTTTTTTCTTTATTCGTTAATGAATCCAGTTCTTTTTTCATGTCCTTAACTTTTGCTTCTTTTGCTCTAATGGAACTGTTTTGTTGATAAAACGTTACACTAATACTCGCAATAATTGTAAAAGCAAAGACAAGAAAAACCGCTAAACGGCGATAAAGTCGCTTCCTGTTCTCATCCGTTTGTATTATATGCTCTTTAACAGGATTTGGACTCTGTTTTTCGATTGTTCTTTGTCTCAGTTCCCTCATTTCCGAGGTCCCCCTAACTTCTTTTTTATACGCTCCCATAATTGGAAGATGTGTCCCTTCAATTTTGCTATATATTGCAGGAACCCTACATGTTTCATTATAAAAAGTTTAACACGATTAGGGAGAAGTTTCCATATGAGCGAAGCAATAAATCGAACAGGCCAGAAAAAAACTTTCCATATGAAAAGTAATATCCAAATCACCATTTTCCATAACACATGTCCAATTGAAAGCAGTATACGAAATAAGAATAATATAAATGCAATAAATAGCTGCGCTATAATAATAACAGGTTTTATCATGAGTAGCTTTATAATTTGAACAAAAAAATGTGTTGTTTGCATAAAAATATAGATGAGAAAATTTAACAGTTTCATGTATAGTGCTTTCAATAAGCTTTGATATGCCGCAAAACCACATAATAATGCCAAAAATACATATATACGTAGTTCAGCTTCATTTACAAGAAGCAATACATAAAAAACGAATAATGCTTGGACAATCCAAAATAGTATATCATGTATAAATACAAGCCAACGTTTACGTTCTTGCCGCTTTAAAAATCGTTGGTATGTATCTAAAGACGCTCCAATCCAAGCACCCATTCCGATCATTGAGAGCATCGTATACAACTGAATTGTTAGACTCATTTAAACAACTTACTAAAGAATCCTTTAGTTTTCTCCCCTTGATTCTCATCAATATACAGCATCTCATGAACTTCCCCTTTAATCGATACAACACCTTTTTCTACATCTAAATTTTTCATTTGCAAATTTTGACCACGAATTGTTAAAAAACCCATTACGGTCTCAAGTAAAAACTCCTCGCTATCAAAACTCTCTACCTGCTTTACACCGGTAATATCAATTACACGCCTGCCACGCATAATAATATCATGCTCTACCGAAATATTTTGTTGATTAGAAGACATAGGTGAGTAACCATTATTCACGTAAATCCCCCCATAGATTTATACTAGCTAATAGTAATGTATGAAGGGATAATTGATTTTAGAACAAGCCTTCTTCAGCCTTTACTTTTTCTTCGCGAACTAAACTATACATATTTGCTGCATCTTCTTTTTTAGTCGTTTCTTTCAATTCGTTTATTTTTACAGTTACTATTTTTTGACCAAAACGAATTGTTAATTCATCAGCTACTTTCACATCTGAACTCGCTTTTGCCACTTGACCATTAATTGATATTCTTCCTTGATCAGCTACTTCTTTCGCTAATGTTCTTCTTTTAATTAAACGTGATACTTTTAAAAACTTATCTAGACGCATATCAAATCCCCCTATTAACGCTCTGTTTGTTTTGCCTCTTCCCATAAAACATCTAACTGCTCTAATGATAAATCTTGCATCTCTTTATTCATTTCAGCTACCTTTGCTTCCATGTATAAAAAACGACCGACGAATTTCTCATTCGTTGAACGTAACGCCTCTTCGGGATCTATTTTATAATGACGAGCTATATTCACAAACGCAAATAGTAAATCGCCAAATTCACCTAACATTTTCGCCTCATCCATATTTGTAACTTCTTGTTGGAACTCTTGCCATTCTTCTAAGGCTTTCTCTATCATCGGTTGTACTTCAACCCAATCGAAACCAACTTTGCCAGCTTTTTTCTGGATTTCATAGGCCCGTAGTAACTGGGGCAAACTTTTTGGAACCCCATTTAAAACAGATTCTTTCACGAATCCTTTTTCTTGTTTTTTAATTTCTTCCCAATTGGCAATTACTTCATCGGCATTATTTACATCCGTATTCCCAAATACATGCGGGTGGCGGCGAACCATTTTCTCAGATAAAGTTCGAATAATATCATCTATAGAGAACCAACCTTCATCCTCCCCGATTTGAGCATGCAACATAACTTGTAATAATATATCACCCAGTTCTTCTACTAAGTGATCATCATCCTCTTCATCAATTGCTTCCAACACTTCATAAGCTTCCTCAATTAAATACTTCTTTAAAGATTGATGTGTTTGCTTTTTATCCCACGGACAACCATTCGGTCCACGAAGGTCTGCAATAATTTCTCTAAGCACATCAAACTGTTGATACAAGGACGCACGTTCTTTAACTGGTGGTACATATACACTCGTTAAATTATTCAACTCTGTTTCATGATCTAACATGTACAACGGTACCTTTTTAACTTGTTCAAATGAAGTCCCTGCAGCTGTTACGATATACACTTCATAATCATCTGATAGCATCTCCATTAATGTTAATTTCACATCAGACGCAACGAATGCATCATATACTTGGCAAAAGATTAAATGTTGACGTAATTCTAATTGTCCTCTTTCAAATGATGTGGCGTCAATTAATTGGAATCCTTCAATCGGATCAATCTTTAGACTCGCAAACATAGGATCAAGGAAACTTTGTCCACCTTCAATGCGCACTTCAACATTCGCTACTTCGCCTTTTTCCAACAGTAGCTGAACCGTTCTTTCCGCTACAAGCGGATGCCCTGGCACGGCATAGATGATTTCTGTGCCTTCAGCTTGTTCTAGCAATGTATTCGCGATTGTTTCATATACAATTTCAAATGTATCATGTGCTTCATATACACTGTCAAAGGCTGTATATTGTATACCTTCTTTCTCCAACTCTTCTATAACGGGATGTTCCTTCGTTCTAACAAACATGTGATCTGCTTCTTTTATTTTTCGATATACACCCATCGTTAACTGATCTAACTCACCAGCACCTAATCCTAAAATAGTAATGATTCCACTCACAACCTGCCACCTCTATCCACTCTTCTTCAATGAACCTTCTTTTTTCTCTTTTTTCATAACGGTTCCTATTTCCGCTTTTGTAAATACACGTAATTTTAAAATTAAAAACACATATGTTAATCCACCGATAACTACACCTAACAATGCCTCAATTGTTGCAATTCCTCTATGCCTTGTATCAATTACTAATCCAGACATTTGCATCACACGTATAAACATTATTAATACAAACCCCATACCGATACCACTAATAACTACACCTAGCATATTACGCTTATCGATAAGAGCTTCGGATACAGCTTGCATAAGTAATGCACTATTTAGCACAGAAATTACAATTAACGCAACTAGCGTTGCAATTGCAGCTCCCTTCACACCAAAATATGGCATTAACATATAATTTAAAGCTAACTTTAAACAACCCCCAAATATAACGAATATTGCTGGTTTTAATGTTTGTCCTAACCCTTGCAAAATAGAAGCAGTTGTAATCGACAATGAACTAAATAAAATAGATAAAGATAAAATGGATAAAACATCTGATCCATCACTATTTTCAAACAACATAATATTCGTAGGCTGAATAATACAAGTTAATCCAATGGCAGCTGCAAATCCAATAACAAATGTTATTTTCATTGCTAACTTTACCTTTTCTCGAATAAAGGAAAGATCTCCTCTTTCCTTCGCCGCTGTAATAATTGGAATAAGTGACAACGAGAAAGAAGTTGTCACGACAGTACCTAATTGCATAAGCGGGATACTTCTGTCGTAAACACCTTTTAATACCTTTGCACTTTCAGCTTGCTCTCCTGCCCTAATAAGTAAGGAATAGAAGGAAACAGAATCAGCCATTTGTATAAAAATAAGCACTAAGTTACTAATACAAATCGCCAATCCCTGCCAAAACAGAATTTTAATGATTCTCTTTTTCCCCTTAATTCTCTTTACATTCTTGAAAAATATAGAACGAAAGTCATGACGCATATAAATTACAAGTACAATAATCCCAATCAGTCCGCCTGCGATTGAACCTAACATAGCACCTGCACCGACCGTATATAAATCAAATCCGCGAGCAATTAGGAATAGAGATAAAAATACAATAATAGAAACACGAATCGTTTGTTCTATCACTTGAGAAACAGCTGTTGGCATCATATTATTGAACCCCTGAAAATACCCTCTTGCTACAGATAAAAACGGCATCAATATGAATGAAAATGAAATAACACGTAATAACTTATCTAAGTGTATATCGCCCATGGCTGTTGCAATTGCTTCGGCACCAAAAAACAATGTAAAAAAGCCTATGAAACCAATTACTAACAAAAACCAAAAAGATACACAAATAATTTCTTCTGCTTCTTGTTGTTTCCCTCGCTCTAATCGTTCCGCAACCATTTTTGAAATTATAATGGGGAACCCATAAGTAGCTAAAATTAAACAAAATCCATAAAACGGATAAATTTGTTGGTAAATATAAAAACCAATATCACCCGCTATATTTTGATATGGAATACGGTAAAAAGCGCTTAGTACCTTTGTAACAAAACTTGCGATTGTTAATATAATAGCCCCACGCCAAAAGGCTTGATACTTCTTCGATTCCATACAAGAAAACTCCTTTTTCTATTCTCACCCCTCGTATTATATCATAAAGAAAAGGACAAGCTTCCTTACCTACACGAGTAATAATACGCTCGTGCAATGATAGAAATATTCAACGAAAAAAGGTAGCAAAGCGCTACCTTTTTTCGATATACATATATCTCCAAATAATTGATTTCTCAAGAAGAAATATCATAATTAGGAAAGATTGCTACTTCTAAAATTCGATATAGCCTTACTGCTCCATTTGTTTCGCTAAAAAGCTTGCAGCTGTATTTACTGACTTATGCTCTACTTCACTTATAATAGCCTCTTTAGAGAAGATAACAACAGCTCCAATTGGATCCCCATTCGCAACAATCGGGCCAATTGTATAGGAATTCACTTTTTCTGTTACTCCATCAATAATTGAAATTTCGCTTTCATCTGTCATAATTACAGACTTACGCTCTTCCATTGTCTTCTCAATTAAATCGCCAACACTTTTATTTAAGTATTCTTTTTTAGATACGCCCGCTACTGCGATAATAGAATCACGATCGCATACAAGCACATTATGTCCTAAGCTATCGTATAAAGCTTCCGTATATTCCTTTGCAAAATTACCTAGTTCACTAATTGGAGAATATTTTTTCAAAATCACTTCTCCATCGCGATCAACAAATATTTCTAGTGGGTCTCCTTCTCGAATACGTAAAGTTCTACGAATTTCCTTCGGGATTACTACCCTACCTAAATCATCAATTCGACGTACGATTCCAGTTGCTTTCATTCTAATGCTGCCTCACTTTCTACTGATGATCAAAGTGGTGAATTTACCTGTTCATGTAAAAATCACCAACTGTTAGACATAGTATTTTACACATTAGTTCTTCTATGCACGCCGAATTGTATTTTTTATCTTATATTAGGCATTTATGACTTCTTTTTTCACATCTGGTAGGCCTTTTAATAAATTTTCAGCAATTGTTAACCACTTCGATGTCTCTAAGCCATTTGTTTTCATAACGATTTTCAATTGTGACCCTTCCATCCCTAGACCGATCATACGTCCAAAACTATTTCCAAGCATGAATAATTTTCCGCCATCAATATTTTGACTTGCTTGTTCTGAGAACAGAATTGTTACTTCAAATTTATTTTGCTTAATTAACTCAATTTGTTCTTTCATTGCCAATACTTTAATATTTGCAATTTGCAATAAGTAACCAACTTCTTGCGGGTAATCACCAAATCTATCTATCATCTCTTCCTGCAACTCTTCAATATCCTCAATTGCAGAAATACCTCTAAACTGTTTATACATCATAATTTTTTGTTTACTATCTGAAATATAAGCATCTGGTAAATATGCATCTACTTCTAAATCAATTTCAACATTAACTGTATTTTCAACCCCATCTGTTCCTCTACGCTGTTCAATTGCATCTTTTAACATTTGAGAATATAGATCAAATCCGACAGAATCAATAAATCCATGCTGTTCGGCTCCTAACAAGTTACCTGCACCACGAATGGATAAGTCTCTCATCGCAATTTTGAAACCAGATCCAAGCTCTGTAAACTCTTTAATTGCCTGCAGACGCCTCTCTGCAACTTCCGATAACACTTTATCGCGTTTGTATGCAAAGTATGCATACGCGACGCGATTAGAACGTCCAACACGACCACGAAGCTGATACAACTGTGATAATCCCATACGATCTGCATCAAATACAATTAATGTATTTACATTCGGAATATCTACACCCGTCTCAATAATTGTTGTACTTACAAGAACATCATGCTGCCCCTCTAAAAACGATAGCATAACAGACTCTAATTCACCTTCATTCATTTTCCCGTGTGCGTATGTTACACGAGCGTCTGGAACTAACATCGAAATTTCATCTGCTTTTCTTTCAATATCCTCCACACGGTTATATAAGAAGTAAATTTGACCTCCCCTTGCAAGCTCTCGCTCTATCGCTTCTCGCATTAATGCGGGATTATACTCTACTACATACGTTTGGACTGGGAAACGATTTTCTGGTGGTGTCTCAATAACAGATAAGTCACGCACACCAAGCATAGACATATGCAGTGTACGCGGAATCGGAGTTGCCGTTAATGTTAATACGTCAACATTTGCTTTTAATTGTTTAATTTTTTCTTTATGCGTTACACCAAACCTTTGTTCTTCATCAATAATAAGAAGACCTAAATCTTTATAAGTAACATCTTTAGATAAAATACGATGCGTTCCGATTACGATATCTACCGTACCATCTTTTAAGCCTTTAATTGTTTCATTTTGCTGTTTTCTCGTACGGAATCTACTTAATAATCCTATATTGATTGGATAATCTTGAAAACGCTCTCGAATTGTTTCATAGTGTTGTTGTGCAAGGATCGTTGTCGGCACTAAAATTGCAACTTGTTTTTCATCCATAATTGCCTTAAATGCCGCACGGATAGCTACTTCCGTCTTTCCATATCCTACATCACCACAAAGAAGCCTATCCATCGGACGTCCACGTTCCATATCTTTCTTAATCTCTTCAATAGAACGTAATTGATCATCTGTCTCTTGATATGGGAAAGAAGATTCAAATTCTTGTTGTTCTGCCGTATCTGGTGTATATGCATAACCCTTTGAAGCTTCGCGCTCAGCATATAGTTTAATTAGGTCATCCGCAATGTCTTGTACAGATTTTTCAACTTTCGTTTTGACCTTTTTCCAATCATTCCCGCCCAATTTATACACTTTTGGATCCTTACCTTCAGATCCTACATATTTTTGCACTTGATCAATTTGTTCAATTGGAACGTATAACTTATCATTACCTTGATATTTAATATTCAAGTAATCTTTATGAACACCATTAATCTCTAATGTCTCGATACCTAAGAATTTACCTATACCATGATTTACATGAACTACATAATCTCCAACTTTTAATTCCGAATAACTTTTAATACGTTCCGCATTAGATAACTTTTGCTTACGTTGTGATTTTTTAACTTTCTTATGAAAAAGCTCTTTTTCAGTAATGACAACAAGTTTTTGCATCGGCATTTCAAACCCTGCATGTAAATCACCTACAGCAATTTGTAACCTTCCAGGCAATAATATATCTGTGCCTTCTACGATATCAGCCTCAATATCATAATCACTTAAAATATGTTGTAGTTTTTTTACACGTTCATCATCAGTTCCGAGCACAACAGTCGTAAAATGCCCTTCATTCCATCTATCAATTTCAGTTTTCAACAACTGCATCTGCCCATGGAAATCTTGCATTGTTTTACATGTCACATTCACAATGTTTTGCGGATGTGTATGTGCTATATGACGTAAGAATAACGTTAAATATACAAAACTTCTTTTTTTATGGTGAAGAAATTCCTCAAACGAGTGTGAGAAAGATAAATCTTGAATAATTGTTCCCTCACCAAGAAGTGATATATACCATTCCGCCTCTTCCGTTTCAAGATGTGATGCTGTTTCTTGAATACGGGAAATCTCATCTAAAACAACAATACCATCTTCTGGTAAATAATCTATCAGACTAGCAGGTTCGTTATAGAAAATAGATAAATATTTAAACATCTGTTCTATACTTTGCCCGTTTTTTAACATCTCAATTTCATGACTTACCGTCTCAAGCACTGTAGTCTTCAATTTATCATCAGAAAGTTTTTGCATCGTCTTAGTCAAGCCTTCCTCAAGATGCTTAATTCCCGACTTCAATTCTTCCTGTGAAAATAAAAACTCTGTTGCTGGACCAAATCTAACACTTTCTTTTTTATCTTGAGAGCGCTGTTCATCCACATCAAATAATCGAATAGAATCAACTTCTGTGTCGAAAAATTCAATACGAAATGGTAACTCTTCAGTTAATGGATAAATATCTAATATTCCCCCGCGCAAACTGAATTCCCCAGGAGCTTCTACCATTGACTTACGCTCATAACCAATATGATGTAAAGTATGCAAGAATGTATCTAAATCAATCTCTTGCCCTAGACTGATTTCGATTTGCCTTTTCTTCCACAATTCTTTCATTGGTAAAAATCTGCGTAATCCTGCAACTGGTGCTACAATAACTCCATTCTCTCCTGCAGCTAAACGATTCAATACTTCAATACGTTGCGCCTTCAATTCTGGGCTTGCAACACCAATTTCTGATGCTATCAATTCATTTACTGGGTATAACCACACATCTTTTTCACCAAGTAACGCCACTAAATCTTCATGCACTTTTTGTGCTTGATATAAATTATGCGTCACAATAAGTTGTGATTTTTTTGTTTTTTTATATAAGGCCGCCATTAATAACGAACGAGAAGAGGTTGCCATACCTGATACAAGTTGTTCTTTTAAACCATCTTCTAGTCCATTAATAACCGATTGGATCTCTTCATTTTTATAAAATTGCTCTAATAAACCTATCATTTTCAAAACCCCTCTCAACATAAAGAGCAAGCCACTATATTTTATGCAAATATTTTGGAAAAAGAAAACAGAAAAATGCTTTGGACATGCCAAAGCGACAACATTTTATTGCAGAAATTTTTCATATTCATAATACTCAGGATAAGATGCGAGCGTTTCTTGACACGATTCACAAATCGTTTTTATATATATATTTCCATTCTCATGAAAATGAATCATCTCTACTACTTCTTGCTCTGTTAGTTGAAATAAAACGTCGCTATACACTTTTTCTGCAGTAACGGAGCCTACATTACTCCCGCAATGTCTGCAATAATAATACCCTTCCATACTAGCCTCCTAAAAATCCAATTACTACTAGTATGGGTAAAAACAAGACAAAATATTCCCAATCATACTCTTAACTATTGAAGGTATTCATGATTTGAAGAAAGGGTTTATTTAACCATTCTTCACATGCATCCGCTGCTTTTTCAATAGAATGACTCACATCAGGAATTTCTTCCGATGTAAAACGTCCTAATACGTAATCTACTACCTTCATGCCATTTTTCGGACGATCAATTCCCATGCGGATACGTTGAAACTCTTGTGTTCCTAAATGTGAAATTGTTGATTTCACACCATTATGTCCGCCAGCACTACCTTTCATACGAAGGCGTAATTTACCTACAGGGATGTCTAAATCATCGTACAGAACAACGAAGTCCTCAACATCAATTTTATAGTAATCCATGAGTGGTCGAATACTTTCCCCAGATAAATTCATATATGTAAGTGGCTTTAATAAGATTACTTTTTCTCCATTAACAAATCCTGCACCAAATACTCCTTTAAATTTTTGTTCATTCAAAGAAATATTCCAACGCTTTGCAAGTTCATCAATCGCCATAAATCCAATATTATGCCTTGTTAATTCATATTCTCTACCCGGGTTCCCAAGTCCTACTATCAATTTCATTCTTGTACCACTACTTTCTTTTTTCGATACGAAAAGACGTAACCAATCTTGGTTACGTCTCATTCTATCCAATTAATTGAATAATACACTTACAGATTCTTCTTCGTATACACGAATGATTGCTTCTCCGATTAGTGGAGCAACTGAAAGTTCATGTACTTTGTCGATTTTCTTCTCTTCTGGTAATACGATAGAGTTTGTTACAACTAACTCTTTAATATTTGAGTTTTGGATACGCTCAATTGCTGGACCAGATAATACTGGGTGTGTACAGCAAGCATATACTTCAGAAGCACCGTTCTCAACAAGAGCGTTTGCTGCTAATGTAATTGTACCAGCTGTATCAATGATGTCATCAATTAAAATTGCTGTTTTACCTTCAATATTACCGATAATGTTCATTACCTCTGATACGTTCGGACGAGGGCGACGCTTATCAATAATAGCGATTGGTGCTTTTAGACGATCTGCCATTTTTCTAGCACGAGTTACCCCACCGTGGTCAGGTGACACGATTACGATATCTTTAAGACCTTTTGTTTCAAAGTAATCTGAAAGAATCGGTACACCCATTAGGTGGTCGATTGGGATATCAAAGAACCCTTGAATTTGTGGAGCATGTAAATCTAGAGTGATTACACGAGTTGCACCTGCTGTTTCAAGCAAGTTTGCTACAAGTTTCGATGTAATTGGTTCACGAGAACGCGCTTTACGGTCTTGACGCGCATAACCATAGTAAGGAATAACAATATTAATTGTTTTTGCAGATGCACGCTTTAATGCATCGATCATAATAAGTAATTCCATGATATGTTCGTTTACTGGGAAGCTTGTAGATTGAATAATGAATACATCGCAACCACGGATACTTTCTTCAATGTTAATTTGAACTTCTCCA
Organism: Bacillus cereus group sp. Sample62; assembly: GCF_036851315.1. NCBI lineage: Bacteria > Bacillati > Bacillota > Bacilli > Caryophanales > Bacillaceae > Bacillus > Bacillus cereus group sp. Sample62. The sequence goes on along the minus strand of NZ_JAFLPK010000001.1, from coordinate 52,281 downwards.
TCACTAAAACGATCAACAGAACATTTTCCTAGTCCTACTCCAATGTGCTTTGCAATTTGCTCAGCAAGTTCCTTATTAGAGTTTAAAGAGAATACTTTCAAATTAGAATTTAGATATTGAGTCGACATCTAGATTAACCCTCCACATTATGATTTTTTCTTATTCAGCAATTGATCAACATAGTCTTCTTTGTTAACTTGACGTGCACGTGCTACAGATAATGCTTTTGATGGAACATTCTCTGTAATTGTAGAGCCTGCTGCCACATAAGCACCATCTTCAACTGTTACAGGAGCAACAAGGTTTGAATTACATCCAATAAATACCCCGTTACCAATCACAGTTTTAAATTTATTCTTACCGTCATAGTTCACCGTAATTGAACCACAACCAAGATTCACGTCTTCTCCAACTTGTGCATCCCCGATATAACTTAAGTGTGAAGCTTTACTTCTATTACCGAAAACAGTTTTTTTGATTTCCACGAAGTTTCCAACGCGTACTTCATCTCCAATAACTGAATCTGGGCGAATATGTGCAAATGGACCAACCGATACTTCTGTACCAAGTTTACTATCATGTACAGTAGATTGACGAATTGTCGTACGATCTCCAATTTCACTATCGCGAATTACTGTATGCGGTCCGATTTCACAATCAGAACCAATTACAGTATTCCCCTCAATAATTGTTCCTGGATGAAGAACTGTATCACTACCGATAATTGCATCAGCAGAAATATACGTGTTACTTGGATCAATAATTGTAACACCATTTACCATGTTCTTTCGGTTGATACGGTTTTTCATAATAATTTCCGCTTGCGATAGAGCGACTCTGTCGTTAACACCTAACGTCTCATCGAAGTGCTCTGTTTGATAAGCTGATACGATATGACCTTCATTTTTTAAAATCTCAATAACATCTGGCAGGTAATATTCACCTTGTACGTTATCATTTGAAACTTTAGAAAGTGAGGCGAATAAAGCTTTATTATCAAAACAATACGTACCTGTATTGATTTCTTTAATAGCTAATTCTTTCTCATTTGCATCCTTATGCTCAACAATCTTTTCAACATGACCATTCTCATTACGAACGATACGACCATATCCAGCAGGTTCTTCTATGTAAGCTGTTAGCACCGTTGCCATTGCCCCTGCCTCTTTATGTTGCTGAAGCAACGCTTCCATCGTTTCAGCAGTTATTAGCGGCGTATCACCACAAATAACTAAAGTTGTTCCTTCTTCGTTTGCAAGTACACTTGCAGCTTGATCTACAGCATGTGCTGTACCAAGTTGTTCTGCTTGTAATGCAAACTCACTTACGTTTCCTAGCTGTTCTTGTACCATTTCAGCACCATGTCCTACGACTGTTACAAGTTTCTGCAATCCTAATTGCGTTACTTGATCGACAACATGTTGTACCATAGGTTTTCCACATACAGGATGAAGCACTTTGTATAGCTTAGACTTCATACGTGTGCCTTTGCCTGCAGCTAGAATCACTGCAAATCTGTTTGACATATAGACCCTCCATCGCAACCTATTTATCCATTAACGATATTATCCTAAATCATCATATATTTCAAGAAACACATTTTAACTATTAAATTTTACCATAATTCTTATACGATGTTTTACTCTTTAGTATCTTTTTTAAGAAATAAGCTATACTATTTAAAATGATTTTGAAAAAATTAGAAGTTTTCCTCTTCACTTTAATGAATTCAGAATTTTCCGTACAAAAATAGATAAAACCACAAAAAAAACAAACTCCTGTAAATGCTTACAGGAGTTTGTTGCAAAATTATAGGGATTTCTTTAAAAAGCCCTTTTCATTCGAATTTTACGAAGCACCCGCTTCTTCAAACTCAACCTCTTCTAACTCGCCTAAACGATGATACTCTGTTAAAACCGCATCTTGAATTTTAGAGCGTGTATTAGAATTAATTGGATGTGCAATGTCACGGAATTCTCCATCTGGAGTACGTTTACTTGGCATTGCTACAAATAATCCATTATTACCATCAATTACACGAATATCATGAACAACAAATTCATGGTCTAGAGTAATAGAGGCAATTGCTCTCATGCGGCCTTCTGTGTTTACGCGGCGTAATCTTACGTCAGTCACTTCCATCTTGTGTTCACCACCCTTTTCTAAATAAGCGATATATTTGTATAAATTCCACAAAATTTCTATTTTCCCTTTAATTTTTTAAAAATTTTTAAGATAAAAATTTTTAATGTAATTGAATATAGAGATTAGTGGAGGTTATCGCTTACAAAGAATTACTTAACTAGGGCAATTACTTCGATTTCAACTGAAACATCTTTCGGTAATTTTGCTACTTGTACACAAGAACGAGCTGGCTTATGAGTAGAGAAATAAGAGCTGTATACTTCATTAACAGCATTAAAATCATCCATATCTTTTAAGAATACTGTTGTTTTTACTACTGTATCAAATGAAGCACCTGCTTCTTCTAATACTGCTTGTAAATTTTGAAATACTTGCTCTGTTTGTACTGTCACGTCTCCTGCTACAAGCTCTCCACTTGCAGTTAACGGAATTTGTCCTGAACTGTAAAACATATTATTTACAATAATCCCTTGTGAATATGGTCCAATTGCTTGTGGTGCATTGCTTGTTTGAACAACTTTCATATTTTTTCACCCTTTTATTATTTATTTTTACTCTTTAAAAATAGTGCACGAAAAGCAGTTTGTCCATCTATTTTATAATTTATAAATACAATAAAAAAAAAGATAAAGCGATCTGCTTTACCTTTTTACTCAGCCTCTACAAGCCCTTCATCAAATGGTGCCAGTGAATAATTTCCCTTTTCCACTTGAATCGCTTTTTCTTTCACATCAACTTCTGAAAGACGAATTAATGATACAAAATTATTAATTAGTCTTTCTTCAATATCCGTGGATTCTACTAATACACCAATACCAACAACATTAGCCTTAAACTCTTCTAACATACTCATCATACCTTGAATTGTCCCGCCAGCTTTCATGAAGTCATCAATAATTAAAACATTTGATCCCTCTGGAAGGCTACGCTTTGCTAACGTCATTGTTTGAATTCGCTTAGAAGAACCTGATACATAGTTAATACTAACAGTTGGGCCTTCTGTTACCTTATTATCTTTCCTTGCAATTACTACCGGTACATCTAAGTAATTTGCCACCGCATAAGCAAGTGGAATCCCCTTTGTTGCCACCGTCATAACCGCATCAATTGGTTGCCTAGCAAAAACAGAAGCAAACAAACGACCTGCGCCATTAATATGGCGAGGATTACTTAAAAGATCTGTCATATATAAGTAACCACCAGGCAAAATACGACCTGGATTTTCAAATAAGCTACAAAGCTCACCAATAATTAGATCTGCCTCTTCCTCACTTATATATGGTATATATTTCACTCCTCCTGCTGCTCCTGGTACCGTTTGCAATGTGCCGACCCCTTGTTGTTCAAACGTTTGCTTAATAATAACTAAATCTTCACTAATGGAAGACTTAGCTGATTGATACCTTTCAGCAAAAAAAGTGAGAGAAACTAGCTGACGAGGGTTTTGTAACAAGTAATACGTCATATCGACTAATCTTGTACTTCGTCTAATTTTCATACTCTCACCTCAAATCACGAATATTCTAAACAAATCATAACGTATTATACGTCTTTATTCAAGCGTTTCTCGCTCTCCTAATAAACGTACTGCGTATACTTGTTCACAAAATCCTTTTAATCCGTTATATATACGATGCATTCGCGAATCATGGTGCACAAGACCAAATACGGTTGGGCCACTTCCACTCATTAATACAGCATCCGCCCCAAATCGCTTCATCTGTGCCTTAATACGTGCAACTTCAGGATGCATCGCAAACGTTACATCTTCTAAAACATTACCAACAGTATCACAAATCCCTTTGTAGTCCCCAGCATTTATGACGTTAACCATTTTATCTACATTTGGATGTGTAACTCGATTTAACTTTAAATTTCCATACACATCAGCAGTAGATACACCAATATGGGGTTTTGCTAAAATAACCCAACAAGAAGGCGGAGTTTTTATGTGCTCAATTTGCTCTCCTCTTCCTGTGGCAATTGCTGTCCCACCATATACACAAAATGATACATCTGATCCGATTTTTGCGCCAAGCTCTGCTAACTGATCAATTGTAAGCCCTAAATTCCATAATTTATTAAGGCCACGTAATGTCGCTGCTGCATCACTACTTCCACCTGCTAATCCAGCTGCTACTGGAATCGTTTTTTCAATAGTAATAGATACGCCTTTTTTCACATTAAACTTCTCTTTTAATAATTTCGCTGCTTGATAAGCTAAATTTCTTTGGTCGTCTGGGACATACCGATTATGGGATAAAATTTCAATACGGTCTTCTGCTAATTCCATTAGTTCTAAACGATCCGCTAAATCAATTGTTGTCATAATCATTTTCACTTCATGATATCCGTCTTGTCTTTTTCCCAGTACATCTAACGACAGATTAATCTTTGCTGGTGCTTTCACTAGTAGCTTCAATCTATTCACCCACTCTATGTACTCAATCTTTTATCGTTTATTTTACCATAAATTTATAGTAAGACGATGACACTTCCCTAATTATAACGAAAAGCATTCAGAATGAAACTACTTATGTAAAATGATGGCACCTTTTCGAGTACAAAAAGCCGAGGAATCACTCCTCGGCTACCGTAGCATAGAAAGTATCTTACAACTACTGGTTTTGTTTCATTAATTGCTGTTCTGCAATTTCTATAGCACGTTTCACCATGTTACCAGCATCTTTCGCACGAATTCCGCCCCAGCCTTCTTTTTGAACAACATCATAAAAGCCTAGCTCTTTTGCAAGCTCTTCTTTAAATTGATTTGACATGACACCTCTTCGTCTACTCAATGCAGAGTCCCTCCTTATTTTGCTACGGTATAATTAGTATGCAAAATAATATAGCTTTTCATTTGTGGGAATATATGTAACGATACATGAATTATAAAATCACTTCATTATGAGGTTCACCATAAAATGTTAACTCTACTGTCTCTGTTAAAACATCCGCATAGCTATACGATACACGTTGCAACGCATCTTCTTGCTGATCCAATTGTACAACAAAAACAGAACGGTACGTTTCTGCAAGTACACCTGATTGTTCTACTGTTTTTCTTCTCCCACTATTTGCCTTTAACATCAGTCTCTGTCCAAGATGGTGATCTAATTCGCTTTTAATTTCATCTAAACGTTTTGACATATACTTCGCTACACCTCGCTGTAATTTAGATTGAACACTTAAAACACGATATATCTATCCCAATTATTAACCGCAACTCACAGACAATATCATTATAAAAGCATCATGCGTTCAAATAGATAGAAGAAATACTATATTGTAAAAGTATCATTATGTAGTCTGCGCGTTCTTGTCTCTTTTTATCCAAGCTGATTTAAATCCTTTCCATACAAAAAAGCAAGATACATATGTACCTTGCTTATTCTTCATAATGTTGAAAGGGTAATCCAGTTCGTAAAATCCCCCTCGTCTCAATCCCGCCAAGTCCCTTTTCGCCGGTAATCGTATTACGTACAACATCCCATACATTTACTCTTTCCATAAATGACGTAAAACTAATTTTTCCAACCACATATACAGGATCTAGTGCGTGAATATTAATTCTAGATGGTGAACTAGCAAAATTAGCACCTGCTCGAATTAATGCTTCAAAGTGTGATTGGCATGCCCCGGCAAAAATAACGAGTTGATCCAATGATGGATATTTTTTTCTCACTTCTCTAACAGCCTGTACAAAATGCCTTGAATGCCTATATGCTGCTAAATCTCCCTTTACCCCTTTTGATTTGGTATATGCATCGTGACCCGTAATAACTAAAATATCCGGACGAAAATGATCTATTAAATCTACTACCTTTTCATGCATCTCTGTTTCTTTACAATGAATACCTTGTACAGGAACACCAATTTTATTATATAAGTCTAAGCACTTGCGCAAATATAACGGGTCTCCATCTATATGCAATACACGTCCTGGCATTTGAAAATAATTCACCTCACTTGTATATCCACCTGTTGAAGTGTGTTCATGCCTTTGTTTCATTAATACATAATCTTGTTGAAACAAACGATACGTACGCTCCATCGTTTCTTTCTCACGCTTCGCTCTTTTTTTATGTTCTCGTTGGTCTATACTAACTAAATCTTCAAGTGGCGCATCGGCCACCAGTCTAATTTCCTCTCCAAATAATATAGCTATCTCGCCTTTTATTTCTATAATACGAAAAAGGATATCCCTATTATGAGAATATCGTTCCACTAATTCTCCAACATGTAAAGCCATTCTCCTACCTCCAAACTCGTTAGGCCATCTTACCTGTTTTTAAAGTATGAATGTAAGAGAGGAAAGGTGACAAAAGGGACAGTTCAAGTTGAACTGTCCCTTTTCTATTCTTATGACAATTTATGAAGAACTAATGCATTACTTAATGTTGCAAACTCCTCGATAGATAGCGTTTCGCCTCTTCGTTTTGGATCAATTCCTACTTCTGTTAAAATTCGATCCAACAGCTCTTTATCTTTCGGGAAACCATTTAAATTATTTGATAAATTATTCATTAAAGTTTTACGACGCTGTGCAAAACTTGCTCGTACTACTTCAAAGAAGAATGTCTCATCTGTTACTTCTACAACTGGTTTCGGGCGCTTTAGGAGACGAATAATCGCAGAATCAACATTTGGTTGTGGCACAAACACTGTACGCGGTACAGTCATAACTGTTTCTACCTCTGTATAATACTGAATAGCAATGGATAAAGAACCATACTCTTTCGTTCCAGGTTTAGCAGCTAAACGATCTCCAACTTCTTTTTGCATCATAACAACAAATCCACGAACCGGTAATTTCTCTTCCAACAATTTAAATAAAATTGGCGTTGTAATATAGTACGGTAAGTTCGCTACTACCATTACATCTTGCCCTTCCTCAAATTGCTCACTAAACACCTCATGTACATCTGCCTTTAGTACGTCTTTATTTATAACTGTAACGTTGCTATATGGAGCTAGCGTCTCATCTAAAATCGGTAATAACCTCTGATCAATTTCAAAAGCTACTACTTTTTTAGCACGCTTCGCTAATTGTTCTGTTAACGCACCGATACCTGGCCCAATTTCAATTGCACCACTTTCTGAACCAATTTCAGCGTGATCAACAATACGATTTAATACGTTCGTATCAATTAAAAAATTTTGTCCTAAACTTTTTTTGAATGAAAATCCGTACTTTTCAACAATGTCTTTCGTACGATTTGGCGTTGCGATATCCTTCATTTTCTTTCCTCCTGTACGACTTGCTTATAAGCTTCTGCAAATGCTTCTTTTGAAACTTGAAACATTTGTAATCGTTTATGTAACTGTTTTGCGTTTGTATAACCAATCTTTAATAGCTTACCCATTCTTTCTCTGCGACTCTTTGCCATTTCTCCGCCCACTAAACCTGCATCGACTAGATCGCTCCAACTAATTTCACTTGTGTAAGCTTCCATTTCTTCATGTATATTCTCTAAAGCACGGCGAATTGATTCATTAGAAGCATGTTCAATTCCGACACCCTTTTTCCTTTTGGCAAGTGCTTCTTCCTTCGGTAAAAAGGCATGCTTACATCCAGGCACCTTATCAGAAATAATTTTTCGAATACGCTCTCCAGGATAATCCGGATCTGTGAAAATAATAACGCCCCGTTTTTGCAGCGCTAATTTAACTTGCTCAATAACATGATCACCGATTGCTGAACCGTTCGTTTCAATTGTATCCGCATCAACAGCACGCTTAATCGCAACTGTATCATCTTTACCTTCTACAACGATAATCTCTTTAATTTTCATGCTTGCCTCCACACTCGTTTCGTCTCTACTTAGTAAAACAAAAAAATGACGACTTTTCCATTATTATTTTCCCCATTCTTACATTTTAAAAAATAGAATGGCCAAAACTTTGTTCTCTCTTCTTATTGTAACACTTCCTCATTCGCCCTTATTTTTTCACAAAAATAAAAAAGAATGGGTTCTCCCACTCCTTTTTATTCAACACCAAATAAAGCTTTTGCATTTTTTGTTGTTATTTCTGCTACTTCCTCATAAGAAATTCCTTTTAAATTCGCAATTTCTTCTGCTACAAGTTTTACATAACTCGGTTCATTTCGTTTTCCTCGAAATGGATGTGGTGTTAAATATGGACAATCCGTCTCTATTAACAATTTCTCTAATGGAATCTCCGTGGCAACTTCTTTCGGTTTCTTAGCATTTTTAAATGTAACTGGGCCGCCTAACGAAATTAAAAAGTTCATATCAACACATCGCTCTGCTACTTCTACGCTGCCACTAAAACAATGCATAATGCCTCCCACTTCAGCTGCATTCTCTTCTTCTAGAATATCAACAATATCTTGAGTTGCATCGCGGTTATGTATAATAATCGGCAATTTCACCTTTTTGGCTAATGCAATTTGTTTACGGAATACTTCCTTCTGTATTTCTTTTGGAGACTTATCCCAATGATAATCTAATCCCATCTCTCCAAGTGCAACGACTTTAGGATGAGAAGCAAGTTCTTCTAACCAAGCTAAATGTTCTTCTGTCATGTCGATTGCATCAACTGGATGCCATCCAACCGCAGCGTAAATAAAATCATAAGTTTCAGCTAATTCAATCGCCTTTTTTATCGTTACTTCATCAAAACCAACAACAACTGTATAGGTAACTCCCGCTTCTTTCATTCGTGCAATAACCTCTTGCAAATCTTCTTCAAATTGCTCTGCATTCAAATGTGAATGTGTATCAAACAACATAATACATAACTCCTTTTATATTGAAATCAAGTTTATTCTAAAAAATAAGCTCTTTAATAACTTAACGATAACAATACTATAATTTTAATGCAAAAATAGAGAATGTAAAAAGAAAAAAGACACTTCACACATGTTACACGTGAAACATCTCTTTTCTTGTCTTAATTACTTGATTTTCGTACCGTTTGGTAGATTTTGGTCGATTGATGCTAATGACAACACGCCGTTCTCTTCACCCGCTAAAATCATACCTTGTGATAATTCACCGCGTAATTTTACAGGTTTTAAGTTTGTTACGCAAATAACCTTTTTACCTTTTAGGTCTTCCGGCGAATAGAATTTTGCAATTCCTGAAACAACTTGACGCTTTTCTGTACCTAAATCCAGCTGAATTTTTAACAACTTATCTGCTTTTTTCACAGGTTCAGCTGATAGTACTTCAGCTACGCGTAATTCTACTTTAAAGAAATCATCAATTGTAATTTCTTCTGCTTTCGGCTCTTCTTCTTTTTTCTCTTCTACTTTAGGAGCAGAACTTTTCATTTGTTCTTTAATGTACCCTACTTCTACTTCCATCTCTAAACGAGGGAAAATCGGGTTTCCTTTTTCTACTTTTGTTCCAGCTGGAATACAGCCAATTGTAGATAGGCTTTCCCAAGATTTATGTGCCTCTTCAGTAAGTCCAAGCTGAGCAAACATCTTATTTGGTGCTACTGTTAGGAACGGCATAAGCATAATACCTGTTTGACGAAGTACTTCTGCTAAGTGCGCCATTACAGAAGCTAATTTTTCACGATCATTCTCATCTTTCGCTAATACCCACGGTTGTGTTTCATCAATATATTTATTTGCACGGCTAACCAATTGCCAAATTGAGCTTAGCGCTACAGAGAATTCCATATTCTCCATTGCTTCTTCTACTTTTTTCAATGTATCTTTTGCAAACGTTACTAACGTTTCATCAAATTCCGTTACATTCGCTTTAAATGCAGGGATTTCTCCGTTAAAGTACTTATCAATCATAGCTACTGTACGATTTAACAAGTTACCTAAGTCATTTGCTAAATCAAAATTAATGCGCTCCACAAATCCTTCTGGTGTGAATACGCCATCAGATCCGAATGGAACTTCACGAAGTAGGTAATAACGTAATGCATCTAATCCGTAACGATCGATTAATGTAACTGGATCTACTACGTTTCCTTTTGACTTACTCATCTTTCCATCCTTCATTAAAATCCAACCATGAGCAAAGATTTTTTTCGGAAGAGGTAAATCTAATGCCATTAAAATGATTGGCCAATAAATTGTATGGAAACGAACGATTTCTTTTCCAACTAAATGCACATCAGCTGGCCAGAATTTTTTATACATCTCTTCATTTTCTGTTCCATAACCTAATGCTGTAATGTAGTTAGATAATGCGTCAACCCATACGTAAATAACGTGTTTCGGGTTACCTGGAACACGAACTCCCCAGTCAAATGAAGTACGAGAAACAGCTAAATCTTCTAAGCCTGGTTTAATGAAGTTATTAATCATCTCATTCTTACGAGACTCTGGTTGAATGAAATGTGGATTATCTTCATAGAATTTTAATAGTCTGTCGACATATTTACCCATTCTAAAGAAATACGATTCTTCACGAACAAGTTCTACATCATGACCACTATCTGGGCTTTTTCCTCCAACTACTTTGTCGCCTTCCATAATTGGATCTACTAATTGATGCTCTGTATAGAATGTCTCATCTTGTACAGAATACCAACCTTCATATTCATCAAGATAAATATCACCTTGATCTACTAGTTGCTTGAAGATTTTTTCAACGACATCTTTATGACGATCTTCAGTTGTACGAATAAAATCATCATAAGAGATATCCATCTTCTCCCAAAGCTCTTTAATTCCTGCAACAATGTTATCCACATATGCTTGTGGTGTAACATTTAATTCTTCTGCTTTCTTTTGGATCTTCTGTCCATGCTCATCAGTTCCTGTTAAATAATGAACATTGTATCCTTGCATACGCTTATATCGTGCCATCGCATCTCCTGCTACGGTTGTATAAGCATGTCCAATGTGTAATTTTCCACTTGGATAATAAATTGGGGTAGTAATATAAAAGGACTTATTTTCCTTTGTCATTGTTTTGGACCTCCCGGATAACCTCATATGTATTTATAAACAGTATATCAAAAACTTATATATAAAGTGAAACTTTAATCTGTGAGGGTTTTGTTCACTCCCGCGGATTATTAGCCCGCACCAATCGGGCTTTTACGAGTAGCCCAACGCCCACTTAACTTCTTTGCTCCAGCCAAATTTTGAAGTGGGAATCTTACTGCTTGTTAACGCAGGATAAAAAACGAATTAATGCCTGGTATCTTTATCATCTATTACTCATATTTCAAGAAAATATACAATCCTTACTTACAATATATAAATTTTTCTGAAAATAAAGTGAAATAATAGTAGAAATTACTCTCATTCTATTATATATAAGAAGTAAGAAATCTATAAATCTTTTTAAAAAATATAGAATTAAAGAATTGACGGAAATGTAAATGATTGGTATCATATGTCCATAGGGTATTTTGTCGAAAAATGACGAATCTAGAAAATAGACTCGAAACTTATAAACTATTTCTTTAGGAGGAAAAGAATTATGAAATCTACTGGTATCGTTCGTAAAGTTGATGAATTAGGTCGTGTAGTAATTCCAATCGAATTACGCCGTACTTTAGGTATTGCAGAAAAGGATGCTCTTGAAATCTACGTTGATGACGAGAAAATCATCTTAAAAAAATATAAGCCAAACATGACTTGTCAAGTAACTGGTGAAGTATCTGATGGTAACCTATCTTTAGCTGAAGGTAAAATTATCTTAAGTAAAGAAGGCGCTGAGCAAGTCTTAAACGAACTTCAAAATTATATCGAAACAGCAAAATAAGCTTCTCAATTATGAGAAGCTTATTTTTTATCGACATGATAGATTTGATATACATCGCGTTTCGACAAATCTCGATCTTTAGCGACTGTTTTTATAGCTTCTTTTGAATTCATACCTTTTTCGTTTATATAATGTTCAATATGATTATATACTGAAATAGATTCCCACCATTGTTCTTCTGGGGCAGGTTCTTCCGTTGAACCAGCTACTAAAATACAAAACTCGCCACGAACTTCATTTTGTTTCGTCCACTCAATTGCTTCTTCGATTGTTCCTCGAATAAATTCCTCGAATTTTTTCGTTAACTCTCGACATAATACAATTTCTCTATTTCCCAACACTTCTTGCATTGAGATTAAAGTATCATCTAAACGATGAGGCGCTTCATAAAACATCATTGTAGTTTGTACATAACGAAGCTTCTCTAACTCCATTTTTCTTTCTTTTTTATTTCTTTGTAAAAATCCGTAGAAATAAAACTGTTTTGTTTCAAGGCCTGATGCAATTAATGCTGTAAGGGCCGCATTTGCCCCAGGAAGCGGGATAACATGATACTGTTCCGCTACAGCCTCTACAACAATATCGTAACCTGGATCGGAAATACACGGCATACCAGCATCACTAACAAGTGCTACTGTCTTTCCTTCGTCTAACTTCCCTAATATTTTCTTCCCGCTTACTTCCTTATTATGCTCATGGTAACTCATAACAGGTGTTTCAATTTCGAAGTAATTACAAAGTTTTTTCGTTTGTCTCGTATCTTCAGCAGCAATTAAATCAGCTTCTTTTAAAATTCGGATTGCACGAAATGTCATATCTTCTAAATTCCCAATAGGAGTTGGTACTAAATATAAAACTCCCTTTTCATTTTGTTGAAAGCTTTTTTGTTGCCACATAGCGTTCTCCTTTTTGCATGTATTCTTCTTTTTGTTTTCTATTTAACTGCTTAAAATAATACTCTGCTTGCATAGCTGTACGCTTATCTTCATGAAATTCTATGTATTTTAAAACAACAGGAAGTCTAGCACGCGTATACCTAGCCCCTTTTCCACTATTATGGGTCTGAATCCGCTTCTCTATATGATTTGTATATCCAGCATAATAACTTCCGTCAGAGCACTCTACTACATAAAAACAATGCTTATTCTTCTCCATATAAAATTGAACGAATCTCCTTTGTATATTCATTATTTTCTTCATATACAAAAAGAGGGGGCAATATTTTCAAATCTGCGTTTCCATCCTTAATACCTTCAATTAACAATGTATTCGCTTCTTTCCCTGCCTTAGGATAAACAAATCGTACACGCTTTGGTTCAATCTTGTATTTACGCATTAATGTAACAATATCTAGTAAACGACCTGGACGATGTACAAATGCTACTTTCCCACCTTGCTTTACTAACTGACTACTTGCAGATACAACATCCTCTAATGTACACATAATTTCATGACGAGCTATCGCTAAATGTTCATTCATATTTTTCTCAGAAGTTGCAGGTGTTTGAAAATAAGGGGGATTACATGTGACAACATCATATTGATGACGTCCAAGTTTCTCCGGCATATCTTTCAAATCCCCATGTATTAAGTGAATTCTTTCTTCTAACTTATTGTATTGAACGCTTCTGATTCCCATATCATATAAACGTTCTTGAATTTCTACACCTGTAATATTTCCCTTTGTTCTTGTACTTAATAAAAGGGGGACAACTGCGTTACCTGTACACAGATCAAGTACATTACCTTTTTGAATTGGCACCCAAGCAAAGTCTGCAAGTAAAACAGCATCTAACGAGAAATTGAATACTGATGGGCTTTGTACAATCTTCATATCTTGCGCTAATAAGTAATCTAAACGTTCATCTTCATATAAATTCATATGTTACTCCTTTTCTTACACTTAACCTACCCTATTTCATCTTCTACTAATAAAAAAACATATTTCATTCTACTCTCATGTATAAAAAATTACCTTTCCAATTATCATTGGAAAGGTAATTTCACTTTTTATTTAAAAATGACAGGCAGAATAAACAATCTCCCTCTTTACGTACACTTCCATAATGCAGATTACAAATATGAAAACCTTCTTGATATAGCCTTGCTAAATTATCATAGCCTTCGCCAATATCAGTTGTCTTCGGCTTCACTTCTTTACGTTTTTGAGTTTTTTGTTTTTCCTTAATCTGCACTTCTTCAAAGCGGTGTCGCAAATTTTCATTTTCCATTTTTATATGTTGGTTCTCTTCCAACAACTCTGCAAGATGTTGTTTTAATTCTCCCAACTGTTTGTATAAATGTCCAATTTGCTCTTCCATACTAGAAACCGATGCAAAAATATCTTTTTTCTCCACAAGCACCCACCTCATTAATCTGTGGTTTGACTCGAAACGACCCCTTTATTCACTAACTCATCTAACGTATATTCTACTATCCGTTCCTTGTCTACTAGTTCCACTTGAATTAATCTTTCTAAAATATTTAATCCGATAACACGGCCAGTACCATTCGGGGTTTGTATACGTTGATCTAAATCAGGAAGTTGTTCCTTTGCTGCCTCATATTCATCATTCTCATATTTTAAGCAACACATTAAGCGACCACATAAACCAGAGATTTTTGCAGGATTTAATGATAAATTTTGATCCTTTGCCATCTTAATGGATACAGGTTCAAAATCTCCTAAAAAAGTAGAACAACAAAGCATACGACCACACGGACCAATACCACCAAGCATCTTCGCTTCATCACGAACACCAATTTGTCTTAGTTCAATTCTTGTCCTAAAAATTGCCGCTAAGTCCTTCACTAGTTCGCGGAAATCAATCCGACCATCCGCAGTAAAGTAGAAAATAATCTTATTGCGATCGAACGTATACTCTACATCTACAAGTTTCATATCAAGATTATGCTCTACTACCTTTTGCTGACAAACTTGATATGCTTCTTTCGCAGCATATTTGTTCTCTTCAACAATGGTACGATCATTTTCATTTGCAATACGAATAACCTTTTTTAGCGGTAATACAACGTCGTTTTCATCAACTTGCTTTTTGGTAATAACTACTTTTCCGTACTCAATACCTCTTACTGTTTCTACAATTACAAACTCATTTTCAGAGATATCGAACTGATTCGGATCGAAGTAATACACCTTTCCGGCCTTCTTAAAGCGAACACCTACTACATCATACAAAACGGTCATCCCTCCTGCAACCGCAACACTAACTGTTCGAACACAAGCTGCGCATTTACATTAGCGTTGATTCTATTTTTTGCCTCTAATATATTAAAGAGAGCTGATACAATGCGCTTCTGAGCATAGGAGAAAGATTCAAACATCTCTTTCTGCTCATGAAAAACAAGACGATCTTCTTCTCCAAGTTGAACATATAATAAATCCTTATAAATAAGGAGCAACATATCTAAACCTTGCTGTAATTGTTCTTTCTCTCCAAAGTGTTTTCCCCATTTTTCTTGTACAAAAAAAATAGAGGATTTATCCTTTTCGAGCGCTTCACATAATTTTATCACTAAAGCTCGTGCTTGTGCAAACCATTCATCACTACATAAAGCTAAAGCTTCATCAAAACTATTCGTGAGTTGCGCAGCAAGTGTCGATAAAGATGCCGTAATACCTTCATCCTGTAATCTTCTAATTAAAGATTCCGTAGGTAACGGTCTAAATGTAACAACTTGACAGCGAGATAAAATCGTATTTAAAATTTGATGACTTTGTTCAGTAAGTAGAATAGCTGTTGTATCACTACTTGGTTCTTCTAAAAATTTTAAAAGTGTATTCGCTGCATTTGCTGTCATACGATCTGCGTGCTCAATAATATATACTTTTTTATTTGCTTCTAATCCTGTTTTTGAAAACTCTTCTTGTAAATCATGAATTTGCTGCTTCTTAATAGATAATCCGTCTGGTTTTACAATATGTAAGTTAGGGTGGTTACCTGAATCAATTCGCTTACAATTTGTACATACATGACAAGGCTCTACCCCATTCCGCCCAAAACAGAGGAAACTCTTTGCCATTTGAATTGCCGTTGCAAACTTTCCAGTCCCTTTCCCTCCCTCTAACAAGTAAGCGTGGGATATACGCTCTTTTGCAATGCTATTCATCAACATTTTTACACCGATGGGTTGTATAGCAGAAAGCTGCTCCCACGTCTTCGTCATAATGCATACCTCACTTATTTCATTCTTTCCTTCTATTATAACAATTTATCTTCTATAATCTGAACAACTTCTTCTATAAGTTTTTCCATTGGTTGATCAGCATTTACCAATACAATACGATCTGAGAAACGTTCTACAACTTGTAAATATCCTTCACGGACACGTTTATGGAAAGAGATATCTTCCATATCTAATCGATTCACTTCACGTCCTGCATCTTTTTCAATGCGAGCTAAACCAATCTCTGGTTCAATGTCTAGGTAAATCGTTAAACTAGGCATACAGTCCTCTGTTGCGAAACGATTTATTTCAAATACTTTATCCATACCTAACCCTCTTGCATATCCTTGATACGCTAAAGAGCTATCTATAAAACGATCACATAATACAAGGTAGTCCTCGTTAAGTGCCGGCATAACCTTTTCCACCAAATGTTGTCTACGTGCAGCTGCATACAGAAGCGCCTCTGTACGTGCTTCCATCATCGTATATTCTTGTTTATGTAAAATTGTTCTAATATCCTCTGAAATTGCAATACCACCTGGTTCTCTCGTCGCCATTACCTTTTGTTCTTTTTGTTCAAAGTACGGCAATAAACTTTTAATTAACGTTGTTTTACCCGAACCCTCTGGACCTTCAATTGTTACAAATAATCCCTTCATTCTAAAACCTACTTTCTATATCATACACTTGCATATATTTCGTGCTACCTTGAAAACGAGCGCCTGATTGCTCTAAATACATAATTTGCTCTTTATGTTCAGAAGTAATTCTTTCCCCATACATAATCAATGGAATTCCAGGTGGGTACGGAATTACCATTTCTGCCGCTATCATCCCAACTGCTTCTTCTGCAGATACTACTTTTGTTTCATACCCTTCCAGTTGTTTATATGTATACGGTAAAGGAGAGAATTCTCCCTTATAAGTATAACGAATAGATTCCTTCTTGTCTTTCACCTCATAATATTGCAATGCCCCTCGGATCATCTCTATAGCCTTCATATACTCCTTATTTACTTGCAAGGGCAAAATAAATAGGACATTATATGGATCCGCCATTTCTGTATATATACCGACCTTTTCAAATACAGACTGTAATTCGTATCCTGATAACTGACAACGTGTCTGTACAGTAACCTTTAACTCATCTTGTAATGGATACTGTAAAATAGCTATTTGCGGAATAGAACACAATTCATCTTTAAATCCCCGTAAAAACTCGACAATTTCATCATGTCCATTTTCTTTTATACGTGCTATTGTAAAGCGTGCAATATCAAGAGAAGTCATAATTGGATACGATGGACTACTAGATTGTAGCATACTTAAATAGGTAGAAACTTTCTCTTCTTTCACTAAGCAACTATTTATATGTAAATAGGACCCCATTGTCATCGCGGGTAATGTTTTATGTGCAGAATGAACTACAATATCTGCACCATATGCTAATGCTGACTTTGGAAATGCCCCTCCTAAACAAAAATGGGCTCCATGTGCTTCATCTACTAAAACGGGGATTTTATGTGCATGTGCATAAGCAATGCTTGCCTCTAGATCCATCCCCATACCATAATAATTAGGATGCGTTAAAATGAGTGCTTTAGCATTTGGATATTTTTCAATTGCTTCCTTAATAATTTCAACATGAATTCCCACCGGTACATTATAAGCTTCATCAATCCATGGATCTAAAAAAATTGGATTTGCGCCCGCTAATTTTAAACCATTAATAATTGATTTATGACAATTTCTTTGTACAAGAACAATATCATGTTCCCTACAACAAGACAAAATCATTGCTAGGTTCCCTACTGTTGAACCATTAATTAAAAAATAACTTTTTTTCACTTCATATACATCAGCTAATAACTGTTGTGCCTCATCTATACATTCAAACGGACTATGTAAATCATCTAACCCTGACAACTCAGTTACATCGATAGATAGTATATCTTTAAACTCCCCTACAGCTTCCTGAGGGAAGTTTAAACCATTTTTATGACCTGGAACATGAAAGGATAACGGCCCTCTTTCTTTAAACTCTGTTAATGCCTCATATAAAGGTATGCGATTTTGATTCATCTATATCTCTTCCTTATTATTTCATTCTTCCTCTATTATACAGAACAAAAAAAATAATAGGCATATGCCTATTTAAAAATATAATACTTCTAATTTCCGAAGCTGTTTTAAATAATATATATACTTCGGATCATTTGTCTCCGTATTCACCATATCCTTTTCACATTCATAACATATTAAATTATTATAAACATATATCCCTTCTTTTCTTTCTGTCTCACAAACAATACAAACTTCATTTTGTACTTTCATAACCTTCCCTCCCTATTTAAATGGACATATTTTATACTTCTATTCCTTAACAATTTACAGAAAAATATACATCCATCTCTTATATAATATGATTAACCCTTGGGCAACGTGTTTGTATTACCATTACTTCTTTTTTCGTACTGTTTGAAAACACAAAAAAACACAAGTCAAAAGACTTGTGTTTTTAATTGCTTGGCGACGTCCTACTCTCACAGGGACAAGGTCCCAACTACCATCGGCGCTAGAGAGCTTAACTTCCGTGTTCGGTATGGGAACGGGTGTGACCTCTCTGCCATCATCACCAAACTATGAAGGCATATTCCTTCAAAACTAGATAACATTGCTACATATTATATGGTTAAGTCCTCGATCTATTAGTATTCGTCAGCTCCACATGTCACCATGCTTCCACCTCGAACCTATCAACCTGATCATCTTTCAGGGATCTTACTAGCTTACGCTATGGGAAATCTCATCTTGAGGGGGGCTTCATGCTTAGATGCTTTCAGCACTTATCCCTTCCGCACATAGCTACCCAGCTATGCCCTTGGCAGAACAACTGGTACACCAGCGGTGCGTCCATCCCGGTCCTCTCGTACTAAGGACAGCTCCTCTCAAATTTCCTACGCCCACGACGGATAGGGACCGAACTGTCTCACGACGTTCTGAACCCAGCTCGCGTACCGCTTTAATGGGCGAACAGCCCAACCCTTGGGACCGACTACAGCCCCAGGATGCGATGAGCCGACATCGAGGTGCCAAACCTCCCCGTCGATGTGGACTCTTGGGGGAGATAAGCCTGTTATCCCCGGGGTAGCTTTTATCCGTTGAGCGATGGCCCTTCCATGCGGAACCACCGGATCACTAAGCCCGACTTTCGTCCCTGCTCGACTTGTAGGTCTCGCAGTCAAGCTCCCTTATGCCTTTGCACTCTACGAATGATTTCCAACCATTCTGAGGGAACCTTTGGGCGCCTCCGTTACACTTTAGGAGGCGACCGCCCCAGTCAAACTGCCCACCTGACACTGTCTCCCGGGTCGATAAGACCCGTAGGTTAGAATTTCAATACATTCAGGGCGGTATCCCACCAGCGCCTCCACCGAAGCTAGCGCTCCGGTTTCAATGGCTCCCGCCTATCCTGTACAAAATGTACCAAAATTCAATATCAGGCTACAGTAAAGCTCCACGGGGTCTTTCCGTCCTGTCGCGGGTAACCTGCATCTTCACAGGTACTATAATTTCACCGAGTCTCTGGTTGAGACAGTGCCCAAATCGTTACACCTTTCGTGCGGGTCGGAACTTACCCGACAAGGAATTTCGCTACCTTAGGACCGTTATAGTTACGGCCGCCGTTTACTGGGGCTTCAGTTCAGAGCTTCGCTTACGCTAACCCCTCTCCTT
>NZ_JAFLPK010000001.1:12500-27500 GCF_036851315.1 Bacillus cereus group sp. Sample62 | reverse complement strand
GAGAAATCGCGCCACGTAACACGTGATATACACCTTGATACTCTTTCATCTTTTCCATTGCGATTACATCTTTCGGTTCCTGCACAACACAAATAACCGACTGATCTCGATGCGAATCATTACAAATATAACAAGGATCGCGGTCAGTAATATGTCCGCATACAGAACAATACGCTAAATCTCGCTTCGCATTCACAAGTGCTTTTGCAAAACCTAACACATCATCTTCTTTCATATCTAATACGAAAAATGCCAAGCGAACCGCTGTTTTCGGTCCGATCCCTGGCAACTTCATAAAACTATCAATTAATTTCGATATCGGTTCTGGATAATGCATATATCAGTATCCTCCTAGAACATTCCACCTGGTAAGTTCAAGCCTTTTGTAAATTTACCCATTGTAGAGTTTGAAAGTTCATCAGCTTTTTTAAGTGCATCATTCGTTGCAGCTAACACTAAGTCTTGTAACATTTCGATATCTTCTGGATCTACAACTTCTTCTTTAACTTTCACTTCAAGAATTTGCTTATGACCATTTGCAATAACTGTGACCATACCGCCGCCAGCTGTACCTTCAACTGTTTTCTCGCCAAGTTCTTCTTGCGCTTTTGCCATATCTTTTTGCATCTTTTGCATTTGTTTCATCATATTATTCATATTTCCCATTCCGCCACGCATCATAATTAATTCCTCCTAATTATTATTACTCTTTTATTTCAATAAGTTCTTGTCCTACTAATTTTACTGCCTCTTCTATAAGAGGATCTTCTTTTTTCTTTGGGCTTTCTTCAGAATTCTCGCCTTCACGCTGTAAAAAATCTTCACGGATTTTACCCCATTCGCTTTTTGGAATGGCAATCATATTTAATCTTTTACTTAACAGTTCAAATAAGGCTTGTTCCACTGTATCCATAGCCTCTCGGTTTTCGCTTGCCATTTTACAGTGAATCTCATATTGAAAAGCTAAAACGTAAGTATCATCCGAAGCTGCTACCGGTTCGCTATTTTCTAATAAAACAGCAAACGCTACTTTGTTGTATGCTTTGAGTCTCCCTAACAACTCACCCCACACAGCTTTTAATTGTTCTAAATCCTGACGCTTTGCTTGCTTTAACACTTCATTTACGCGTCCAACAGGAATTTTCATACTCCCTGTCCGCACTGGCTTTGGTGTTGCACGTGTCTCTCTGACTTCCTGCTGCACACCAGCCGGCACACCATTCTTTTTGACTTGTTCTAACTCTTTCTCCAATTGCTGCATCCTGTTCATAATTGCTTGTAAACGATCTGCACCGTTAGCTTGCATCATAAACTGTTGACACAGTTGTACCATAACAACTTCTAAGAAAATTCGCGGATGATTTGTCCACTTCATTTCCTGTTGTCCCTTACTAAGAGTATGAATGATTTCATAGATTACTTCCGGTTGCATTTCTTCACTTAACATCCGGAATTGCTCATCTACCATTACTCGTTCCAACATATGTTCCAGTTGTGGTGAAGTTTGATATAAAAGCATATCGCGATAATAGTAAATGAAATCCTCCATAAAACGAACTGGATCTTTCCCCTTACCCATCATCTCATCTATGATACGTAATGCTCTTGATACATCATTTTCACGTATACATTCTACTAAGTTACCTAAGTATTGCTGGGAAACAGAACCTGTCACAGCTAATACATCTTCTGTCGTAACTGTCTCATCACTATAAGATATTGCCTGATCAATAAGACTAAGCGCATCACGCATACCACCTTCAGCGGCACGTGCAACAATTTGTAACGCCTCATCTTCTACTTGCGTACCTTCATTCGTCACAACCGTCGATAATCTCTCAACAATATCATTTACTGATATTTTTCGAAATTCAAAACGCTGGCAACGTGAAATGATTGTAGGCGGAATCTTATGCGGTTCTGTTGTCGCCAAAATAAAGATGACGTGTCCTGGCGGCTCTTCTAACGTTTTTAAAAGCGCATTGAAGGCACCCATAGAAAGCATATGGACTTCATCAATAATGTATACTTTATATTCTACAGCACTTGGAGCATATTTTACTTTATCTCTAATATCTCGAATTTCATCTACACCGTTATTTGAAGCCGCATCAATTTCTAATACATCTGAAATAGATCCTTGTGTAATCCCCAAACAAGAAGGACATTCATTACAAGGTTCAGCTACCGGAGCATGTTCACAGTTGATTGCTTTTGCAAATACTTTTGCAATTGTCGTTTTTCCTGTTCCCCTCGGCCCAGAAAATAAATAAGCATGTGAAACTTTCTCTTGAAGAAGGGCATTTTGCAACGTTTTTGTCACGTGCTTTTGACCAACTACATCTTCAAATTTTTGCGGTCTCCATGTTCGGTATAACGCTTGGTATGACACGAAAATACGGCCTCCCTCAAAGGTTATTATCTCATTTATTATAACCCATTCTGTTTATAGATTCCAAAAGTTATTTTCTATACAAAAAACCCACCTTAGTATTAAGGTGAGTTTTGTATACATATATAACTGCCGTGCACCTTCTGTCGATTACGTACCATAAGCGTTACTCAAGCAGTTAGCTCGGTTCAGGCACTCCTGCGGCACACGAGAAGACCCGCTTATTGCTGCTTCCTTCCGGACCTGACAAGGTTCACGGGGTCCCGTTGCGCAGGACCCAAACGTCAACACCACTTACTTAAGGCAGACCTTACAGCAGCATAACCTCGAGAAGGGATTCGGCCTCGCTAGAGCGGATTGCGAGTATAGGGCACCGCTACCTCCCCGCTTAGCACGGCAAAGTTAAAACCAATATTCGGTTGCCTTCATTAAAAGGCATTATCAGTATAACTTGTTTTTTTATAAAATGCAAATACGTTAATTCTCGTTACTTTTCTCTAATTTTTTTATTGCTTTTCTTTTTTTACGAAGCTCTCTAAAAAAGTTTGTTAACAAAGTACCGCATTCTTCTTCTAACACACCAGCAACTACCTCGCATTGATGATTAAAACGTTCATCCGTTAAAAGATTCATCAACGTCCCTGCACATCCACCTTTCGGATCACTTGCACCATATACAACTCGCTTCACTCGTGATAAAACAATTCCACCTGCACACATCGGACAAGGCTCTAATGTTACATATAACGTCGCATCTTCTAAACGCCATGTCCCTAATTTTTTGCACGCCTCATCAATAGCTAATAACTCAGCGTGAGCTATTGATCTTTGTTCAGTTTCTCTTAAATTATGAGCAACACTAATTACTTCACCATCTAACACTATAACTGCACCAATCGGTACTTCTTGTATTGCCTCTGCTTTTTTAGCCTCTTCTATTGCTAACTGCATAAAATAAATATCTTGATCGTGTTCCATACCATAGTCCTTTCATCACAAATAAAATACACCTATTTCCATTTACTGCACATGGGATAACTTTTACAAATTCAATCCACCCTAATAAAAAAGAGAGGGGATTACATATGAAGAATACTGCCTTACTCATTATCGATATGATTAATGATTTTCAATTTTCACACGGGCCCATCTTAGCCAAAAAATGCGAAATTATAACAAACCCCATTTTACAATTAAAGAACACAATGAAATCCTTTGGCTACCCCATAATTTATGTTAATGACCATTATCAACTTTGGAGATCTGATATTGACCAACTAATTACTCATTGTACAAATGAATATAGTGAAAATATCATTCATAAGATTGCTCCAAATTCTGATGATTACATTTTTATTAAACCACATTACTCTGCTTTTTATGAAACACCTTTAAATTCTTTATTAGGCTATTTAAAAATAGAAAATCTAATATTAACAGGAGTCGCCGGGAATATATGTATCCTCTTTACAGCTAACGACGCTCATATGAGAAATTATACACTGTATGTACCACAGGACTGTATTGCCTCTAATCATGATCAGGATAATCTGCATGCTTTAAAAATAATGGAATCCACATTAAAAGCAAATATAGTACCGTCATCTCAAATAAAAATTACTTAATACATATATCTATTTTCTAACTTTTTATATCAAATTAACCCGCTCGCTTCCCTCTTGTGCTACAATAATTCTGTTTTGTGTTTTTAGTAGTCACGGTAAATCACTGATTGAAAGGAGGAAACAGCGTGACCGGAGTACCTTTTATCACGGTTGAAGGACCAATTGGTGTTGGAAAAACCTCACTTGCGAAGGCAATTTCAACTCACATGCAACTCCACTTACTAAAAGAGATTGTTGATGAAAATCCTTTTTTAGGAAAATTCTATGAAGACATCGACGAATGGAGTTTTCAAACAGAGATGTTCTTTCTTTGTAATAGATACAAACAATTAGAAGATATTAACATAAAGTATTTGAATCAAAGGAAGCCAGTAGTAGCGGATTATCATATATTTAAAAATTTAATTTTCGCATCCCGTACATTAAAGAATTCTCAATACGACAAGTACATGCAAATCTATCGTATCCTTACACAAGATATGCCTGTACCAAACGTTATCGTTTATTTAACAGCTAGCTTGGAAACATTACAAACACGAATTGCGATGCGCGGAAGAGAATTCGAAAAAAATATGGATCCAAATTACTTACTACAGCTCACAAAAGATTACGAAACAGCAATGGATACTTTTAAAAAGGATCATCCAGATATCCCAGTATTGAAATTTAACGGAGACGATATGGATTTTGTAAAAAATCCTGATGATTTAAACGTCATCATATCCGCCCTTCAAAATACGCTCTTAAAGGAGTCGAAATAACAATGAATTTAAGACAAAAATATGATATACCAAATGACGCAGTAATCACTATTGCTGGAACAGTAGGTGTCGGAAAATCAACTATGACAACTGCATTAGCTAACGCTTTAGGTTATCGCACATCATTTGAAAAGGTAGATTCGAACCCGTATTTGGACAAGTTCTATGCTGATTTCACACGCTGGAGCTTCCACTTGCAAGTGTACTTTTTAGCAGAACGATTTAAAGAACAAAAAAGAATTTTTGAATACGGTGGCGGTTTCGTTCAAGATCGCTCTATCTATGAAGACACTGGAATTTTTGCAAAGATGCATCATGAAAAAGGTACAATGACGGAAACTGATTATGAAACATACAAAGGTTTATTTGACGCTATGGTCATGACTCCTTACTTCCCTCATCCTGATTTATTAATTTACTTAGAAGGTTCTTTCGATGATATTGTTGATCGTATCCAAGAACGCGGACGTCCGATGGAACAACAAACACCAATTGAGTATTGGAAAGAGATGCATGGCCGTTACGAAAACTGGATTAATAACTTTAATGCATGCCCTGTTTTACGATTAAACATTAATGAATACGATATTTTAAAAGACGGTGATTCAATTGAACCAATCATTAAAAAAATTGGCCATTTTTTAAAACAAACACGTAAACTTGTAAAATAAAAAACCCGTGCATACGCACGGGTTTTTCTATTAAATTACTTCTTTTTTGTCGGAGCAATAATTTCACTCTCAGGTTTTCCAGCGTTAATACGCTGACGAACAGTACTTGTACTAATATCGTATGTTTCAGCAATCTCTTTAACAGTCATTTCTTTCCCGTTAATCACTGCTGTTAATACTTTACCTGTACGTTTTGGAGCTGCTTCTTTCTTTACAGCTTCTTTTTCAACTTTTTTTGGCGCCTCTACTTTTGTCGCAGTTTGCTTTACATCACAAGTGCAACCACAAAGTTTACGGAATGTATCATCGCTTATAATGCGTGACACATTTGCACCACTGTTTAAAATTCTATTGTTCTTACAGACAGGACATTGTACATAATATAAAGTTTTTCCATCTAAAGGAAACGTTTGTATAATAAGATCCATGTTGACTCCTTTCATATCTATGAAGATACTCATCGGAATATGAGTGTGTAATAAGGAGAAAATCGCCCTACACCATACTTTATGATTGGTTTTAAAATAAAAACTCGTTACGTGTTGGTAACGAGTTCTCCAATCTCCACTTATATGCGCTGTTGTCAATTATATCTGGAGGAGGTAGAGGGATTCGAACCCCCGCGCGACTCTCGCCGCCTGTCGGTTTTCAAGACCGATCCCTTCAGCCAGACTTGGGTATACCTCCATATTGACATCAAATATAATATCAAAAGAAAAACAGTTAGTCAACCCTACTAAAATAAATTATGAGGAAAGGGGAAATTTACCTTTCCCCTCCTACATTTCAGTACTGACAATGCTCATAATTACCAATCACTCATACCGATGAATGTTTAAATTTACTTAATAACTGCTTTTCCTCCCATATAAGGGCGAAGAACTTCTGGAATTATAATTGTACCATCTTCTTGTTGGTAGTTCTCTAAAATAGCTGCAACCGTACGACCAATTGCAAGACCAGATCCATTTAATGTATGAACATGTTCTGGTTTTCCGTTTGGCTCACGACGGAAACGGATATTTGCACGTCTCGCTTGGAAAGCCTCAAAATTACTACAAGAAGAAATTTCACGATATGTGCCATAGCTTGGAATCCATACTTCGATATCGTATTTCTTCGCTGCTGTAAACCCTAAATCGCCTGTGCACATGCTCATAACGCGATAT
The DNA here is from genome assembly GCF_036851315.1 of Bacillus cereus group sp. Sample62. Lineage (NCBI taxonomy): Bacteria > Bacillati > Bacillota > Bacilli > Caryophanales > Bacillaceae > Bacillus > Bacillus cereus group sp. Sample62. The sequence goes on along the minus strand of NZ_JAFLPK010000001.1, from coordinate 20,882 downwards.
GGCAACTCTAATAATTGTAACACGCGTTCTGCATCATTTGTTAGTTTTTCTAACTCTTCATAAGAATCTTCTGGTTTTACGAACTTTACAAGCTCTACTTTATTGAACTGATGCTGACGAATTAAGCCACGTGTATCACGACCAGCTGAACCTGCTTCAGAACGGAAACAAGAGCTGAATGCAGCATATCGTATAGGCAGTTGATCTTTATTTAAGATTTCATCACGATGCATGTTCGTTACAGGTACTTCAGCTGTTGGAATTAAGAAGTAATCTTCACTTTCAATACGGAATGCATCTTCTTCAAATTTCGGAAGTTGTCCTGTTCCTGTCATACTTGCACGGTTTACCATATACGGAGGTAATACTTCTTCGTATCCATGCTCGTCAGTATGAAGATCAAGCATAAAGCTAATTAAAGCACGCTCTAATCTCGCGCCAGCACCTTTATAAAATACGAAGCGGCTTCCCGTTACTTTCCCAGCACGCTCAAAATCTAAAATTCCTAAATCTGTAGCAAGATCCCAATGTGGTTTTGGTTCATAAGCAAATTCTTTCACTTCTCCCCAAGTACGTGCTACTACATTATCATCTTCTGTTTCACCAACTGGAGCAGATTCATGAGGAATATTTGGAATAGATAACATTAATCTTTCTAAATCTTCTTCAACTGTACGAAGTTCATTATCAAGATCTTTTACTTTTTCTCCAACTTCACGCATTTCTAGAATTAGAGCTTCTGCATCTTTCTTTTCACGCTTCAATACAGAGATTTGTTGAGATACTTCATTACGTTTACTTTTTAGTTCCTCTGTTTGAACAAGTAATTCTCTTCTTCTCGTATCCAGCTCTTCAAAGCGACCAAAATCAGTTAAATCTTCGCCTCTATGCTGTAACTTTGCTTTTACTTCTTCAAAATTTGTACGTAAAAATTTAATATCAAGCATTATATACTCCTCCTTTTATTTTATAAAACACAAAAAACTCCCGTCCCTATATAAAGGGACGGGAGTTAACCCGCGTTGCCACCCTAGTTGAAAGCATTACCGCTTTCCTCTCAAGTAGAAATAACGGCTCTTCACCGGGAATGTTTACTAATCATAAAGATATTCCACATTCCATTCCAGGATGGATTCACAAACTGTTTCTATCGATTTCCACCAACCATCGACTCTCTATAAGAAACGGCATTTGTTACTACTTCCTATCAACACGCTTATTTTATAAAATTGTTACCATCAATTTACTATAATCTTATACAAGTTGCAAGTTACTTAGACAACTTTTTTCATTTTCGCTTCTTTTACCATTTCTACAAAGTATGCTGTGACACGATGATCATCCGTTAATTCCGGATGGAATGAAGCAGCTAAAAACTGATTTTGTTTTACTGCTACCATTCGGTCACCATGTGTAGAAAGTACTTCAACATCATCAGCTACATTTACAACATACGGAGCACGGATAAATACACCAATAAATTCTTCTCCTACACCTTTAATTGAAAGTGCGACTTCAAAGCTATCTTTTTGGCGTCCGAACGCATTGCGTTCTACTGTAATATCCATAGCACCAATATGTGCTTCTTCATAGCCAATAAGTGTTTTTGCAAGAAGAATCATACCTGCACATGTACCAAACATTGGTTTACCAGACTTCGCGAATGTACGAAGTGGTTCCATGAAAGCATACTTATCAATAAGACGGCGCATTGTTGTACTTTCACCGCCTGGTAAAATAAGACCATCAATCTCTTCAAGTTGCTCTATACGCTTTACAACAACAGCTTCTGCACCACTTGCTTCAACTGATTTTATATGCTCACGAACTGCACCTTGAAGACCTAGCACACCGATTTTCACCATTTTAAAGTTCTCCTTCAATTACCATCCACGCTCTTGCATGCGTTGTTCTGGTAATAACGTTGAAATTTCGATACCTTTCATTGCATTACCTAATCCTTTAGAAAGGCTTGCAATTAGTTCGTAATCCTCATAATGAGTCGTCGCTTCAACGATTGCGCGTGCAAATTTCTCTGGATTTTCTGATTTGAAGATACCAGATCCTACGAATACACCATCCGCACCAAGTTGCATCATTAACGCTGCATCTGCTGGTGTTGCTACACCACCTGCTGCGAAGTTTACAACTGGCAAACGACCAAGGCGTTTAATTTCAAGTAGTACTTCATAAGGAGCACCAGTATTTTTTGCATATGTCATTAACTCATCTTCACGTAGACTTGCAACTTGACGGATTTCTGCATTGACTTGGCGCATATGACGCACTGCCTCTACAATGTTTCCTGTTCCTGGTTCACCTTTTGTACGAAGCATAGATGCACCTTCTGCAATACGACGCGCAGCTTCTCCGATATCACGGCAACCACATACAAATGGAACTGTGTAATCACGTTTATTTAAATGGTATACTTCATCAGCAGGAGTTAATACTTCACTCTCATCGATATAGTCTACCCCTAATGATTCTAATACACGTGCTTCTACAAGATGACCGATACGGCATTTTGCCATAACCGGAATTGAAACAGCACCCATAACTTCTTCAACGATTGTTGGGTCTGCCATACGAGAAACGCCACCTGCTGCACGAATATCTGCTGGTACACGCTCTAGTGCCATAACAGCAACTGCGCCTGCCTCTTCTGCAATTTTTGCTTGTTCAGCGTTAATTACGTCCATAATAACGCCGCCTTTTTGCATTTCTGCCATTCCACGTTTTACACGTTCTGTCCCTGTTACATTTGTCATGTTACAAAAACCCCCCTAGGTGAATTGCTTTTCCCCGTTAAAGGCGAAAATTAAGAATACTCTTACATTCTACCACTAACTATCAGATGCTTGTCTACTACTTTTTCATAAAGTCGGTATGAAAAATAGGAATAAGAAAAAGCCCCTACAATGAGGAGCTTTTAAAACCAACCTTTTACTGTATCAACAGCACTATTCCATATACTACCAAAGAAAGAACCTATTCCGCGCATAGAGCGAGTAAACCAATTTGCTTCCTCTACTGCAGACGTTGTTACAAGATCTATTTGTAATGACTTACCAGATAAAAATCCAGGGTCATTCGCATCTTTTGGTGTGATTACCATTTGGCCAAGTGCAGCTCCCTTTTTAATAGGTGCTTCTTGTCCCTTGTTTGCTTCTTTTAATTCTGTTTTATAAACATCTTTACTTCCTTTTGGCACTGGAAGTGAAACAGCTTGTTTTGTTTGAACTGCTACATCTTTATCTTTAGCATTTTCTACTCGTACTGTTTCTTGTCCTTTTACTGAAGAATCTTTTTTATACATTTGCTTCATTTCAAAGTTAGCAAATCCATAATCATATAGCTTCTTTGTTTCATCAAAACGTGCTGTATGAGAACTCGTTTTAATAACTACAGAAATAAAACGCATACCGTTTCTTTCAACCGTACCAGTGAAGCAATCCCCTGCTTCTGGAGTCGAGCCTGTTTTCAGGCCATCTACGCCATCATATTGTTTCACTAAGCCCTTTAACATCCAGTTCCAGTTTGACATTGCAAATTTCTCTTTTTCTGGACGGAATTCTTTTTTCGGGATTTTTGCTGTATCTAACACTTTTGGATAATCTTTAATTAAATGTTGTGCTAAAGTTGCAACATCCTTTGCAGACATTTTATTTTCTTCATCCGCTGTTGTTCCTTCAGGATGCATTCCCTTTAAATCTTTATTCGTTAAACCTGTAGAATTGACAAATTTATAATTTTTCAACCCTAATTCTTTTGATTTATCATTCATCATTTTTACGAAGTCTACTTCTTTACCTGCAATTGCTTCTGCTAATGCAATTGTTGCACCATTTGCAGAAAAGATTGCCATTGCTTCATATAACTCTTTTACTGTATAAGTGCCACCATTTTCTAATGCAACATTTGATAAAGAAGCATCTTGTGAAACTTTATACGCATATTCAGAAACCTTAACTTTTTGATCCCACTTAAGTTTTCCTTTATCCACTGCTTCATGAACTAAATACTCACTCATCATCTTTGTCATACTAGCAATTGATAATAATTCATCTGCATTCTTTTGATATAAAATTTTCCCAGAATTCGCTTCAACTAAAATTGCTGCACCTGCTTCAATGTTTAAAGCAGCTCCTGTTTCTGCTGATGCATTGCTATATGGTAACAACATACTACAAGCTAGTGTAAGCATTGTTACTAAAGCAACGAATCTTTTGCAAAACATACCTTTCACTTTTGCTACCCCCAATATCTATGTACTCACATAACCGTTATTCTAACATAATCAAAAAAAAATAGACAGAGATATCAAATCTCCGTCTATTTGTATATAAGACATTATAATGAGTAGTTTGGAGCCTCTTTTGTAATTTGTACGTGATGAGGGTGGCTTTCACGTAAACCAGCACCTGACATACGAATGAATTGTGCATTCTCACGTAAGAACTCTAAATTCTGCGCTCCGCAATATCCCATACCGGCACGTAATCCACCAACTAATTGATGAACTGTATCTGCTAAAGGTCCTTTATATGGTACTCGACCTTCAATACCTTCTGGAACAAGTTTTTTATTTCCTTCTTGGAAGTAACGGTCTTTACTTCCTTTTTCCATCGCTCCGACAGAACCCATACCACGATATACTTTAAATTGACGACCTTGGTAAATTTCAGTTTCTCCAGGGCTTTCAGCAACACCAGCAAACATACTACCTAGCATAACAACGTGTGCTCCTGCTGCTAAAGCTTTTACCATGTCACCAGAGTACTTAACGCCACCATCAGCAATAACTGGAATACCGTGTTTACGAGCTTCTGTTGCACAATCATAAACTGCTGTTAATTGTGGTACACCCACGCCAGCTACAACGCGTGTCGTACAAATAGAGCCTGGTCCAATACCAACTTTAACTACGTTTGCACCTGCTTCAATTAATGCTTTCGTTGCTTCAGCAGTAGCAACATTTCCAGCGATAATATTTAGTGCTGGATATTTCGCACGAACTTCTTTTACTTTATCAATAACACCTTGAGAATGTCCATGAGCTGTATCAAGTACGATTGCATCTACGCTAGCTTTTACTAATGCGTCGATACGAAGCATAGCATCAGCCGTTACACCAACCGCTGCTCCAACTAATAAGCGTCCTTGCTTATCCTTCGCAGAATTTGGGAATTCAATTACTTTTTCGATATCTTTTATTGTAATAAGCCCTTGTAATACACCGTTGTTATCAACGAGAGGGAGTTTTTCAATCTTGTACTTTTGTAGGATCTTTTCAGCTTCTTCCAGCGTTGTACCAACTGGAGCTGTAATTAGCTTTTCTTTTGTCATTACGTCGGAAATTTTGATTGAGTAGTCTTGGATAAAACGCATATCACGGTTTGTAATAATACCAACTAATTTTCGCTCGTCTAAATTATTTACAACCGGTACACCTGAGATACGGTATTTTCCCATAAGATGCTCTGCATCATATACTTGATGTTCTGGAGTTAAAAAGAAAGGATCTGAAATAACGCCACTTTCAGAACGTTTTACTTTATCAACTTGCTCCGCTTGTTGTTCAATAGACATGTTTTTATGAATAATTCCTAAACCGCCTTGACGAGCCATTGCAATAGCCATATCAGCTTCTGTTACTGTATCCATTCCTGCACTAATTAACGGGATATTTAACTGTAAGCTTTCAGATAAAACTGTTTTAACACTTACTTCTCTTGGTAGTACATCTGACTTTGCTGGTACAAGTAATACGTCATCAAAAGTCAAACCTTCTTTAACAAATTTAGATTCCCACATAATTGTTCCCCCCATGATACCAGAAATTATTATTAGTAGCTTATCAATTGGTTAAAATACTGTCAAGGACGTATATATATGTTAGAATTTTTAGACAATAAAAGGAGCGTAATATATGCATCAAACACATTGTACTTGGCAGCAATTAAGTTTCTTCTTTTCATCTCAAAATGTACAACGTTATCTTGCCCGTTGCTATGAAAAATCCTCCATACAAGATGCCGAAAAAAAAAGTTTCGAAAATTGTTATCCCTTTATTTATTACTTAGAACACGGGAAAAACTATTATGAATTATATAAGGTAGCCCCCTTTTCGATTCAGCCAATGTTATTGTTTTATGGAATAAGCCAACTTTTTAAAGCCTGCTTACTAACTATTGATCCTAACTATCCAGAATCCACTACTGTTTTAGCTCATGGTGTTACGACTCGTAAACGAAAAAAACAGGGGTATCAATTTTTAGAAGATGAGGTGAAGGTGCAAAAAAATGGATTATTTACTCATATTGCAGAACAGCTGTTTCACATGAAACACTTAGAAGCAGAGAAGTTTAACATGCTAGATCTAATGGGAAATATTCCTGAATTACAAAATTTATTTCGCTATAGTCAAAGAGGGACCACTTTATATAAAATCGATTCAACAAATACAAATGAACTTTCCTTTTCGGTCAACATACTAGATCGACTCCATATGACTACAGAAAGATTTTCACGTTACATTGAATCAACGTGTAAGCATTTATCCATACAACATGTTCCCGGGAAAACGAGCGGATCGAATTTGCTTTTTACAGCCCCTATCCAATCGTGGAATCCTATATATAGTACGCCCTTATACTACGAATATCTTGCTGATACTTATTACTTACCAATTACAACTGACCCGAGAAATCCTAAACCAGTATTACCTGAACTTCTTGTTCATTATTTATTGCTCTACAATTTAAGTATGATTTCTAGATACGAAACAGATTGGTGGTATGATTTACTTGGGAGTTATGGCTCTGAAGATTACCCATTTATTTATCAATTTCTTACTATTTCTGCTCAAAAAATCCCTTATTATATTTCGTCTTTTTTACTAGCAGAACCGATCCTATTTCATGGGAAATAAAAAAACACAAGTCAAAAGACTTGTGTTTTTAATTGCTTGGCGACGTCCTACTCTCACAGGGACAAGGTCCCAACTACCATCGGCGCTAGAGAGCTTAACTTCCGTGTTCGGTATGGGAACGGGTGTGACCTCTCTGCCATCATCACCAAACTATGAAGGCATATTCCTTCAAAACTAGATAACATTGCTACATATTATATGGTTAAGTCCTCGATCTATTAGTATTCGTCAGCTCCACATGTCACCGTGCTTCCACCTCGAACCTATCAACCTGATCATCTTTCAGGGATCTTACTAGCTTACGCTATGGGAAATCTCATCTTGAGGGGGGCTTCATGCTTAGATGCTTTCAGCACTTATCCCTTCCGCACATAGCTACCCAGCTATGCCCTTGGCAGAACAACTGGTACACCAGCGGTGCGTCCATCCCGGTCCTCTCGTACTAAGGACAGCTCCTCTCAAATTTCCTACGCCCACGACGGATAGGGACCGAACTGTCTCACGACGTTCTGAACCCAGCTCGCGTACCGCTTTAATGGGCGAACAGCCCAACCCTTGGGACCGACTACAGCCCCAGGATGCGATGAGCCGACATCGAGGTGCCAAACCTCCCCGTCGATGTGGACTCTTGGGGGAGATAAGCCTGTTATCCCCGGGGTAGCTTTTATCCGTTGAGCGATGGCCCTTCCATGCGGAACCACCGGATCACTAAGCCCGACTTTCGTCCCTGCTCGACTTGTAGGTCTCGCAGTCAAGCTCCCTTATGCCTTTGCACTCTACGAATGATTTCCAACCATTCTGAGGGAACCTTTGGGCGCCTCCGTTACACTTTAGGAGGCGACCGCCCCAGTCAAACTGCCCACCTGACACTGTCTCCCGGGTCGATAAGACCCGTAGGTTAGAATTTCAATACATTCAGGGCGGTATCCCACCAGCGCCTCCACCGAAGCTAGCGCTCCGGTTTCAATGGCTCCCGCCTATCCTGTACAAAATGTACCAAAATTCAATATCAGGCTACAGTAAAGCTCCACGGGGTCTTTCCGTCCTGTCGCGGGTAACCTGCATCTTCACAGGTACTATAATTTCACCGAGTCTCTGGTTGAGACAGTGCCCAAATCGTTACACCTTTCGTGCGGGTCGGAACTTACCCGACAAGGAATTTCGCTACCTTAGGACCGTTATAGTTACGGCCGCCGTTTACTGGGGCTTCAGTTCAGAGCTTCGCTTACGCTAACCCCTCTCCTTAACCTTCCAGCACCGGGCAGGTGTCAGCCCCTATACTTCGCCTTACGGCTTCGCAGAGACCTGTGTTTTTGCTAAACAGTCGCTTGGGCCTATTCACTGCGGCTTTCCGTTAAGAAAGCACCCCTTCTCCCGAAGTTACGGGGTCATTTTGCCGAGTTCCTTAACCAGAGTTCTCTCGCACACCTTAGGATTCTCTCCTCGCC
>NZ_JAFLPK010000001.1:0-7500 GCF_036851315.1 Bacillus cereus group sp. Sample62 | reverse complement strand
GTTCTAATCCTGTTAAACGTTGCAGACGCATATCTAAAATCGCTTGTGCTTGTTTCTCACTTAAACCGAAACGTTCCATTAAGCCTTGCTTTGCAATATCTGCTGTTTTCGAACTACGAATTAACGTAATAACTTCATCAAGATGATCTAGAGCAATTCGTAATCCTTCTAAAATATGAGCACGCGCCTCTGCTTTTTCTAATTCATAAGCAGTACGTCGACGAATTACTACCTTCTGATGCTCCAAGTAATGATATAAATTTTGTTTTAAATTTAGTACTTGTGGCTCTCCATTTACAAGAGACAACATATTAATACCGAAACTTGTTTGAAGTGCTGTATGTTTATATAGATTATTTAATAGTACATTGGCATTAGCATCACGGCGTACTTCCATAACAATACGCATACCGTTTCGATCTGACTCATCACGTAAATCCGTAATACCTTCAATTTTCTTATCACGAACTAATTCTGCAATTTTTTCAATTAATCGCGCCTTATTAACTTGATAAGGTAGTTCAGTTACGAGAATAGATTGTTTACCATTTGACTTCTCTTCAATTTCAACTTTAGCTCGAAGCATAATAGAGCCTCTACCTGTTTCATATGCTCTTCGAATCCCACTTCGTCCCAAAATTAAACCTGCTGTTGGAAAATCTGGTCCTGGAATAAACTCCATTAATTCCGCAATCGTAATGTCAGGATTATGGCTTAGTGCCAATACACCATCAATTACTTCACCAAGTTGATGCGGCGGAATGTTTGTTGCCATACCAACTGCAATACCAGTCGTACCATTCACTAATAAATTAGGGAAACGCGCTGGCAATACAATTGGCTCTCTTTCAGAACCATCATAGTTATCTTGATAATCAATCGTATTTTTTGAAATATCACGTATTAATTCCATAGAAATCTTAGACATTCTTGCTTCTGTATAACGCATTGCTGCTGCTGAATCACCATCAACAGAACCAAAGTTACCATGTCCATCAACAAGCATATAACGTTGACTAAAATCTTGAGCCATACGTACCATCGTCTCGTAAACAGCTGAATCACCGTGAGGGTGATACTTACCGATTACTTCACCGACAATACGCGCTGATTTCTTATACGCTTTATCAGCTGTAATTCCTAAATCATTCATCGCATATAGAACCCTACGATGCACAGGTTTTAATCCATCACGAACATCTGGTAATGCACGAGATACGATAACACTCATTGCGTAATCTAAAAACGAGGTACGCATTTCATGACTAATATTAATTTCTCGAATTCGTGCTTGTTGTTGATTGTCTGACATCAACGAGCACCTCCTCTTACATTTCCGTTACACATACATTGATTTATATGTAGAAGACAGGAATACTTAGATTCCTGTCATTACCCATTTAAATATCAAGGTTTTTCACGTATTTTGCATTTTCTTGGATAAAATTACGACGTGGCTCTACTTTATCTCCCATTAAAATTTCAAATGTTTCATCAGCTTCAATTGCATCTTGAAGTGAAACTTGAAGTAATGAACGTACTTCTGGGTCCATTGTCGTCTCCCATAACTGAGTTGGATTCATTTCCCCTAGACCTTTATAACGCTGAATCCCCGGCTTAGGTTGGGCTGGTAATTCAGCTAAGATTTTTTCAAGTTCCTTATCGTTGTAAGCATACTGAATTTTCTTACCTTGTTGTACTTTAAACAAAGGTGGCTGTGCGATATATATATAACCGCACTCAATTATTTGACGCATATAGCGATAGAAGAACGTTAATAATAGGGTACGAATATGCGCACCATCAACATCGGCATCCGTCATAATAATAACTTTATGATAGCGTGCTTTTTCAATAGCGAAGTCTCCGCCGATATTTGTACCAATCGCCGTAATAATTGTACGAACTTCATCATTTGATAAAATCTTATCTAAGCGTGCCTTTTCAACATTAATAATTTTACCCTTCAGCGGTAAAATTGCTTGGAAATGACGATCGCGCCCTTGTTTTGCAGACCCACCCGCAGAGTCACCCTCTACGATATAAATTTCACTAATTGCTGGATCTTTAGAAGAACAGTCTGCCAATTTCCCTGGTAAACTTGAAACTTCTAAAGCACTCTTTCGGCGAGTTAACTCACGAGCCTTTTTAGCTGCTACACGCGCACGCGCTGCCATCGTCCCTTTATCTATAATTTTACGTGCAACATTCGGATTTTCCAGTAAGAACTTTTCAAATGCCTCTGAGAATACTGACTCTGTAATTGTTCTTGCTTCACTATTTCCAAGTTTCGTCTTCGTTTGTCCCTCGAATTGTGGATTTGGATGTTTAATTGACACAATCGCTGTTAAACCTTCACGAACATCTTCACCAGTTAAATTACTATCCGCATCTTTTAAAATATTATTTTTACGACCATAATCGTTGATCACACGAGTTAAGGCTGTTTTAAATCCTACCTCATGTGTACCACCTTCATACGTATGAATATTATTTGTAAATGAGTAAATATGATTTGTGTATCCTTCGTTATATTGAAGCGCAACTTCAACCTGAATACCATCTTTTGAACCTTCTACATATACAGGTTCTTCATGAATTGGCTGTTTTGAACGATTTAAATGTTCAACATATGATTTAATTCCACCTTCATAATGGAATTCTTTCTTCTGTTTATGTTCACGTTTATCTTCAATTGTTAATTTAATATTACGATTTAAAAATGCTAATTCGCGCATACGAGTTGCTAACGTATCAAATTCGTATACTATTGTTTCCTGAAAAATTTCTGGATCTGGTTTAAATCGAGTTATCGTTCCTGTTTGATCTGTGTCACCAATGACTTTTAAATCCGCAACCGGAATACCTCTTTCGTATTTTTGATAATGGATTTTGCCTTCACGATGTACAAATACCTCTAGTTCTGTTGATAGAGCATTTACTACAGATGCCCCAACACCATGCAAACCACCAGAAACTTTATAACCGCCACCGCCAAACTTACCACCAGCATGAAGAACGGTCATTATAACTTCTACAGCAGGACGTCCCATTTTTTCTTGTATACCAACTGGAATACCACGTCCATTATCCGTTACAAGAATACTATTATCTTCTTCGATACTAACGTTAATTTCATCACAATACCCTGCAAGTGCTTCATCAATACTATTATCGACGATTTCCCACACAAGATGGTGAAGTCCTTTTCCACTTGTAGATCCAATATACATCCCAGGGCGTTTTCGAACCGCTTCTAATCCTTCAAGTACCTGTATCTGACTTTCATCATATGAGTTTTCTTCCATTTGCTTTTGTTCCATTGACACAAAGATCACCTACTTTTCCATTTAAATAGGGATTACGCCCTATCTATTTCACAATCTACCGTGCCGTTCGTTACATGAATTGTTTTCGCTTCTTTTAATGTTTCGTGTTCAATTCCGTCGACACTCGTCGTTGTCACAAATGTTTGCACTTTTCCTTGAATTGTATTTAACAGATGTGATTGACGATAATCATCTAATTCTGATAATACATCATCCAATAAAAGAATCGGATATTCCTTAACTTCTGAGTAAATCAATTCAATTTCAGCTAATTTTAGGGACAGTGCGGTCGTTCGTTGTTGTCCTTGCGAACCAAAGACTTGAACATTTTTACTATTAACGAAGAATTGTAAATCATCACGATGAGGACCAATTAAAGTCGTACCACGGAAAATCTCACGCTGTTTCACAGATTGAAAATTTTCATAGTATACTTCTTTTATTTTCGACAAATCCATTGATTCTGATACATCTACACTTGGTTTATAGACAATTTCTAATTCTTCTAATCCACGGCTTATACCGCGATGAATTGGAGCTGCCCATTCTTGTAGTAAATGCAAAAACTCAAACCGTTTTTGCAATATTTTTGCACCATGCTCAATAAGTTGAAGTGTAAATACATCCAACATCGTTTCCTCATTCTTACTATTCCCTTGCATCTTTTTCAGCAAGTGATTTCGTTGCGTGAGCACCTTTTGATATTGACTCAATTCATACAAATAGACTGGAGCTATTTGGCCTAATTCCATATCTAAAAAGCGTCTTCTTACTTGAGGGCTTCCTTTTACAAGATTTAAATCTTCTGGGGCAAACATGACAACATTCATCATGCCAATATACTGACTCAATTTTTGTTGTTCAAGTTGATTTAATTTTGCCTTTTTACCTTTTTTCGAAATATTTAATTCCAAAGACAAAGAACTATTTCTCTTTTGTAATTTCCCTTTAATTTGACCGAAGTCTTCATCCCAACGGATAAGTTCGCGATCATTAGAGGTTCTATGAGATTTCGCCATCGCTAAAACATAAATAGCTTCCATCAAATTCGTTTTCCCTTGTGCGTTTTCACCGATAATCACATTCACTTTATCTTCAAAGGAAAGCTCTAACTTTTCATAATTGCGATAGTTTTTTAATTGTATTTCTGAAATAAACAAAGGGCTCCCCCTTTATGCCTGAACTTGGAAACTTCCGCTTCCTGGAATTTCAATTATATCGTTCGCATATAATTTGCGACCTCTTCTATTTTCAAGTTCTTGATTCACGTACACTTCATATTCTTGTAAAAACCATTTTACAGCGCCACCTGTATCAATTACATCGGCTAACTTCAAAAATTGTCCTAGTGTAATATACTCTGTTGAAATTTTAATACGTTTCATAAAATCGCTCACTTTCTGAAAGTGTTCATTCTTTCATTGTACTAAATAAACTAACATTAGGAAAGTAATACCCAAAAATCAAATAAGGGCTACTAGTATCTGAAAACTAGCAACCCTTACTTCTTACTTAGTAAGTACGAACCGGTAAAATTAATTGAATAATGGACTCATCATTTACTGTACGAATTAAGAATGGTCTCATCGCACCAGTAAAACTAATTTTAATTTCAGTACTATCTAAAGCTTTTAGCGCATCCATCATATATTTTGCACTAAAAGATATTTTTAACTCTTCCCCATCTACTTTTTCACATTGAACTTCTTCTACCACTTTCCCAATTTCTGGTGAATTTGAAGAAATTTCTAGCATTTCCTGTTCTAAAGTTGATAATTTCACAACATTATTACGACCATCCCTTGCTAATAGAGATGCACGATCAATTGCTTGTAAAAATTCTTTTGTATTTACAAAAATATCTGTTTTACTTTCGGCTGGAATTAAACGAGTTGTATCCGGATAATTCCCTTCTAACAATCTTGAGAAGAATAATAAATGCTTTGTACGGAATAATACTTGATACTCCGTAATAACGATATCTACCATTTCTTCAGACTCATCTAGAATTTTGCTTAATTCATTTAAGCTTTTACCTGGAATAACAACATTCGCTTGAAATTCATCTGCGATTCCTTCGATTTTTGCTTTTCGAAGAGCCAACCTGTGACTATCTGTAGCAATGCAAGTTAATTCGCTGTTATATACTTTCCAGTTTACACCTGTCAAGATCGGTCTTGTTTCAGAAGTGGAAACTGCAAATACAGTTTGTCTGATCATATGTTTCAGTAAATCTGTTGGAATCTTAAAAACATGATGTTCTTCAATTTGTGGTAACAATGGATATTCAGCAGAATCTAAACCATTTAAATTAAACTCTGATTTTCCAGAAATTATTTTTGTCATAAAATGATTTTCCACAGAAATTTCGACAGTCTCTTTAGGTAATTTTTTTACAATCTCACTAAAATATTTTGCTTGTAAAATAATACTTCCTGATTGTGCTACTTCTACGATTTCTTTTCCAGCATCTTCAACTGGGATAAAAGATTCAATAGAAATATCAGCATCGCTTCCTGTTAACGTAACTCCTTCTTCCGTAGCAACAACTTTAATTCCTGTAAGGATTGGAATTGTTGTACGAGAAGAAACAGCCTTCATTACATCTTGTACACTTCTTACAAGATAGTCTTTTTGTATTGTAAAACGCATAAAGAAAAACCTCCGGTAAGTATAATATTTTATTTAATTAATAAAGATAAAAGATAGTAGTAATAGTAATAGGTCCTGTGGATATGTGGATAACCCCATTGAAGGATGTAAAAACAGTCTATCTACATGTGGATAGACTGTGCGTAAAACAAGGTAAGTTATTCACACTATTCAGCTACTACTTTAAAATATCGTTAATCTCTTCAACTTGCTTTTGTAATTGCGTATCCGTTTTAAGTAGCTTAGAAATTTTTTCATGAGCATGGATAACTGTTGTATGATCGCGTCCACCAAATTCTTCACCGATTTTAGGTAAGGAGTAATCTGTAAGTTCCCGTGATAAATACATTGCAATTTGGCGAGGGAAGGCAACTGATTTTGTTCGCTTTTTCGCCTTGAAATCTTCCAGTTTTATTTGATAAACATCCCCGACAGCCTTTTGAATATCATAAATGGAGATAATTTTTGGTTTAGAATTTGGAATAATATTTTTAAGTGCTTCAGCTGCTAAATCAGCATTAATATCTTTGTTAATTAAAGATGAATAAGCTACAACTCGGATAAGTGCACCTTCTAGTTCACGAATGTTTGAATCAATTTGATTTGCAATATAAAGCATAACCTCATTTGGTATATCGAGTCCTTCAGCCTTTGCTTTTTTACGTAAAATTGCAATTCGTGTTTCTAAATCTGGTGGCGTAATATCTGTAATGAGTCCCCATTCAAAGCGAGAACGAAGACGATCTTCTAAAGTTGGAATTTCTTTTGGTGGCCGATCACTTGAAATTACAATTTGTTTACTTTCTTCGTGTAATGCATTGAATGTATGGAAAAACTCTTCTTGAGTTTGTTCTTTTCCTGCTAGAAATTGAATATCATCTATCAATAAAACATCTACATTACGGTATTTATTACGAAAATCGACCGCTTTATTATCACGAATAGAATTAATGAATTCATTTGTAAATTTTTCTGATGATAAATATACAACCTTTGCGTTTGGGTTATGTTCAATTACATAATGACCAATTGCATGCATTAAATGGGTCTTTCCAAGTCCAACTCCCCCGTAAATAAAGAGGGGATTATATGCTTTAGCTGGCGCTTCGGCTACGGCTAATGAAGCAGCGTGGGCAAAACGGTTACCAGAGCCAATAACAAATGTATCAAACGTATATTTTGGATTTAGCATACTCTGTGGTAAATGATTAGAATCATCTTGTGCTGAATTTGGTTTAGAAGGAGGAAGATCAATCTCCTCTTCAGCTTGACTTTGGGGAATAATAAAGCGAATAGCTAATTTTGCCCCCGTTAAATCATAAAGTGTTTCCGAAATTAGCTCTGAATAATGAGATTCTAACCAATCACGAGCGAATTCATTTGGAGCCGTAATTGTTAATACGTCTTTTTTTAAATTATGTGCGGTTGTTGATTTTAACCAAGTTTCATAACTAGGTTTACTGACCTTTTTTTCTAGTTCTTTTAAGGCGCTGTTCCATAAATCAGAGATGTTTTCCAA